>NZ_JAEKCY010000001.1:0-745903 GCF_016405475.1 Pseudomonas sp. MF6767
TTATTTTCAGAAGTTTTCGAAGATTTCTTCAACAACTTCAACCACTTGCGCTTGCGATCTCTCGTAAGCGGGAGGCGAATTCTACAGCGTTACACGCTGCTGTCAACACCTCTTTTTCAACTTCCTTCTGGCTTCGATGAACTGAAGCAATTTGCTGCCGAAAACTTCATAACTCATTGTTTACCAAAGAGTTTTCCGTTTCGACTGCGCCGGAAGTGGGGCGAATTATAGACAGTTATAATTCGCCGTCAACACCTATTTTCAGACTTGTTCGGATTTGAGCGTAATACGCGCAAATGCCTTCTTCCCCGCCTGGCAAACGTGAGTCGCGCCCAGCTCATATATAAAGGTGCGATCAACCACCTCACCATCTATACGTACACCGCCCGAACCCAAGAGATCACGCGCGACCGCCGAATTCTTCACTAAGCCAGCTTTATTAAGCACAGCCGCAATCGGCATCGCCTCAGCAGCAGTCAATTCAATTTCCGGCAGATCGTCAGGCAGCTCGCCGTCTTTCATGCGATTACCTGCCGCGCGGTGAGCGCTGGCCGCAGCCTCCTCACCATGGAAACGCGCAACGATTTCTTCAGCCAGCTTAATCTTCACATCGCGAGGATTAGCGCCCGCCTCGACATCCGCACGCAGCGCATTGATCTCGTCCATCGAGCGGAAGCTCAACAGCTCGAAGTAGCGCCACATCAGCGCATCCGGAATAGACACCAACTTGCCGTACATCACACCTGGTGCTTCCTGGATACCGACATAGTTCCCCAGAGACTTGGACATCTTCTTGACGCCATCCAAGCCTTCCAACAGCGGCATGGTCAGAATGCACTGAGCCTCCTGACCATAGGCGCGTTGCAATTCACGCCCCATCAGCAGGTTGAACTTCTGATCGGTGCCACCCAACTCAACGTCCGCGCGCAGCGCCACCGAGTCGTACCCTTGAACCAGCGGGTAAAGGAACTCATGGATGGCGATTGGCTGATTGGTCGAGTAGCGCTTGTCGAAGTCATCGCGCTCGAGCATGCGTGCCACGGTGTACTGGGACGTCAGACGAATGAAATCTGCCGGCCCCATTTTGTCCATCCAAGTGGAGTTGAACGCAACCTCAGTCTTGGCTGGATCAAGGATCTTGAATACCTGGGTCTTGTAGGTCTCGGCATTATCGAGCACCTGCTCACGAGTCAGCGGCGGGCGCGTAGCGCTCTTGCCGCTTGGATCACCGATCATCCCAGTGAAGTCACCTATAAGGAAGATGACCTGATGGCCCAACTCCTGAAACTGACGCAGCTTATTAATAAGCACGGTATGACCCAGGTGCAGATCCGGCGCAGTCGGATCAAAGCCAGCCTTGATACGCAGGGGTTGGCCACGCTTGAGCTTTTCGATCAGCTCGGCCTCGACCAACAGTTCTTCCGCACCACGTTTTATCAGCGCTAGCTGCTCTTCAACCGACTTCATAACAGACCCGCAAGGCTCAGATTCAAAAGGGAACCAACCATACAAGATCAGGGACTAATTACAAGTTTTGCCCTGCGCACGGACACCGTTCAGCAAGCCCAGCGTTCGCGAGCTTGCGCCACAGATGATTTGGTTATATTTTATACAGTTATTTCATCTTCATCATGTCATTCATCTTTTCCATTTCATCTTCAAAGTCAAAATTACTTATGACCACTGAACCGTCTAAAGCGCCGCCGCTTTACCCGAAGACCCACCTGCTCGCCGCAAGTGGTATCGCCGCCCTTCTCAGCCTGGCACTGCTGGTATTCCCTTCCAGTGACGTTGAAGCCAAACGAACATCCCTGAGCCTCGATCTGGAAAGCCCAGTTGAACAACTGACACAAGATCAAGACGCTTCCGACGCTCAACAAGCCACAAATGCTCCGGCCGAATCACCTTTCGCACAGATCGAAAGCACTCCAGAAGACACTCAACAAGCCACCCAGGAAGCACCTGCGGCAGCCGCAGCCAAGAATCCCCAGCACCGCGAAGTCATCGTGGGCAAAGGCGACACACTATCTACCCTGTTCGAAAAGGTTGGATTGCCTGCCGCTGCTGTAAATGAAGTGCTCGCCAGCGATAAGCAAGCCAAGCAATTCACTCAGCTCAAACGTGGCCAAAAGCTCGAGTTTGAGCTGACGCCAGACGGCCAGCTGAACAACCTGCACACCAGTATCAGCGACCTGGAAAGCATCAGCCTGAGCAAAGGCGCCAAAGGCTTCGCATTCAACCGAATCACCACCAAACCCGTCATGCGTTCCGCCTACGTACATGGCGTGATCAACAGCTCCCTGTCGCAATCGGCCGCGCGTGCGGGCCTGTCGCACAGCATGACCATGGACATGGCCAGCG
Source organism: Pseudomonas sp. MF6767 (assembly GCF_016405475.1). Taxonomy (NCBI): domain Bacteria; kingdom Pseudomonadati; phylum Pseudomonadota; class Gammaproteobacteria; order Pseudomonadales; family Pseudomonadaceae; genus Pseudomonas; species Pseudomonas sp. MF6767. Next base: position 2,362 of record NZ_JAEKCY010000001.1, read on the forward strand.
TTTTTGGCTACGACATCGACTTCGCCCAGGACATCCGTCAAGGCGATGAGTTCGACGTGATCTACGAGCAGAAAGTAGCCAACGGAAAAGTCGTGGGCACTGGTAACATCCTGTCTGCACGCTTCACCAACCGCGGCAAAACCTACACCGCCGTGCGCTACACCAACAAACAAGGCAACAGCAGCTACTACACAGCTGATGGCAACAGCATGCGCAAGGCTTTCATTCGTACCCCCGTTGACTTTGCTCGTATTAGCTCGCGTTTCTCCATGGGCCGCAAGCATCCAATTCTGAACAAAATTCGCGCACACAAGGGCGTCGACTATGCCGCGCCGCGTGGCACGCCAATCAAAGCGGCGGGCGACGGCAAGGTCTTGTTGGCAGGGCGCCGGGGTGGCTACGGCAATACGGTGATCATCCAGCACGGCAACACTTACCGCACGCTGTACGGCCACATGCAAGGCTTTGCCAAGGGCGTCAAGACTGGCGGCAACGTGAAACAGGGGCAAGTGATCGGCTACATCGGCACTACCGGCCTCTCCACCGGCCCGCACTTGCACTACGAGTTCCAGGTCAACGGCGTACACGTCGACCCATTGGGCCAGAAGCTGCCGATGGCTGACCCGATTGCCAAGGCCGAACGCGCGCGCTTCATGCAGCAGAGCCAGCCGCTGATGGCACGCATGGATCAAGAGCGCTCCACCATGCTGGCTTCGGCGAAGCGTTAAGGTATGCCGCTCTATATCGGTGTGATGTCCGGGACCAGCCTCGACGGCCTGGATATCGCCCTTATCGAACAAGGCGCGGCGGTCAATCTGATCGCCACTCATTACATCCCGATGCCTGACGCCTTGCGCACAGAACTGCTGAGCCTATGCGCCAGCGGCCCGGATGAAATCGCCCGCTCGGCAATCGCCCAGCAACAATGGGTAACGCTCGCTGCACAAGGCATCCACGCCTTGATGGCTCAACAGAACCTCAAGCCTCAGGACATTCGGGCGATTGGCAGCCATGGCCAGACGATTCGCCATGAACCCGCCCGAGGCTTTACCGTTCAGATCGGCAACCCCGCCCTTCTCACCGAGCTGACAGACATCACGGTCGTCAGCGACTTCCGCAGCCGCGATGTCGCTGCCGGCGGCCAAGGCGCTCCATTGGTTCCAGCCTTTCATGAAGCCTTGTTCGGCGAGCAGACGGGCAATCGCGCGGTATTGAATGTCGGCGGGTTCAGCAACCTCAGCCTGATCGAGACGGGCGAGCCTGTCGCCGGTTTCGACTGCGGCCCGGGGAACGTCCTCCTCGATGCCTGGATTAACCTGCAGCGCGGCGAACACTTTGATCGGGACGGGCAATGGGCGGCCAGCGGCAAGGTCCAACCCCAACTGCTCAATACGTTGCTCAGCGATCCGTTCTTCATGACCAAAGGCCCAAAAAGTACGGGCCGCGAAGTGTTCAACCTGGCCTGGCTGCAGCAGCACCTTGGCCGTTTGCCCGCCTTTGAACCCCAAGACGTACAGGCCACCCTGCTGGAGCTGACCGCCCTGACCATCGTCGAGTCCCTGCAAAGCGCCCAGATTGACACAACAACCTTGCTGATCTGCGGGGGCGGCGCCCATAACGGGGCACTGATGAGCCGGCTGACAACGTTGCTGCCTTCCACTCATGTCAGCACTACAGCGGCCTACGGCGTAGATCCTGACTGGGTAGAAGCAATGGCCTTCGCCTGGCTGGCACATTGCTGCCTGGAAGGCATCGCCGCCAATCGCCCCAGCGTCACTGGCGCACGTGGGCTTCGAGTGCTTGGCGCGATCTACCCCGCCTGACCCCAGACAGCAAAACGCCGCTTGGCCCGTAAAAGCCAAGCGGCGTTTTTGTATCTGCTACCGATCAGATCGAGAACGAAGACCCGCAACCACATGTCGTGGTGGCATTAGGGTTCTTGATCACGAAACGCGAGCCTTCCAGACCTTCCTGATAATCCACCTCGGCACCTGCCAGGTATTGGAAGCTCATCGGATCCACGACCAGGCTCACACCCTCGCGCTCAACGATAGTGTCGTCATCGGCCACATCTTCATCGAAGGTAAAACCGTACTGAAACCCTGAACAACCGCCGCCCGTAACGAATACGCGCAGCTTCAAGCGATCATTACCCTCTTCATCGACCAGGCTCTTCACCTTGTGCGCAGCACCGTGGGTGAATTGCAAAGCCGTGGGGGTGAAGGATTCAACGCTCATGCTGATAATCTCCCGGCGTAGCGCCGCCATATGCGTAATGGCCGGTATTATCCGCTTCTCCTAGAAAAGCGGTCAACTATTGTTACGGTATATCAATCCGCCCAGCGACCATTAAAAATGCAAAAGGCCCGATCAACGGGCCTTTTGCGCAACGGTGAGCCCGCGTTAAGGCAACATCCCCGCGTGGGACAGGCCCAACTTCTCGTCCAGGCCGAACAGGATGTTCATGTTCTGCACCGCCTGGCCCGAAGCGCCCTTGACCAGGTTGTCGATCACCGACAACACCACCACCAGGTCGCCATCCTGCGGACGATGCACCGCAATACGGCACACATTGGCACCACGCACGCTGCGCGTTTCCGGATGGCTACCGGCCGGCATCACATCGACGAACGGCTCATTGGCATAACGCTTTTCAAACAGCGACTGCAGGTCTACCGAGCGATCGGTGACGGTCGCATACAGCGTGGAGTGAATCCCGCGGATCATCGGTGTCAGGTGCGGCACGAAGGTCAGCCCCACATCCTGGCCGGCAGCGCGACGCAAACCCTGGCGGATTTCCGGCAAGTGCCTATGACCTTTTACCGCATAGGCTTTCATGCTTTCCGACGTTTCGGAGTAAAGCGAACCTACCGCCGCACCACGGCCCGCACCACTGACGCCCGACTTGCAGTCCGCGATCAGGCGCGACGCATCCGCCAAGCCAGCCTCCAGCAATGGCAGAAAGCCCAATTGCGTCGCCGTCGGATAGCAACCCGGCACGGCAATCAGGCGCGCTTGCTTGATCTGCTCGCGATTGACTTCCGGCAGGCCGTAAACCGCCTCTTCCAACAGCTGCGGCGCACCATGGGGCTGGCCGTACCACTTGGCCCACTCATCGGCGTCTTGCAGGCGGAAGTCTGCCGACAAGTCGATAACCTTGGTACCGGCCGCCAGCAGCTCACCGGCCAGAGCATGGGCGACACCGTGAGGCGTGGCGAAGAACACCACGTCGCAGGCACCCAGGGTCTTGGTGTCCGGCACACTGAACGCCAGACCGTCATAGTGGCCTCGCAGGTTCGGGTACATATCGGCCACGGCCAGCCCGGCTTCGGATCGGGAAGTGATGACCACCACCTCAACCTGCGGATGCTGAGCCAACAGACGCAGCAATTCGACACCGGTGTAACCCGTGCCGCCGACGATACCGACCTTGACCATAAACCTGCCCTCAACGAACCCACTGGAAAGCCGTCGATAATAGGGGCCGTATCGTCCTGCGACAACCGTCAACGTGACGTACGGGCGCATGAGCCACTACTATCTTCGCTACCGTGAACCTGGGAATAACTAAAATGCTCTATCTATGGGTCAAAGCCTTCCATATCGTCAGCATCGTTTGCTGGTTTGCCGGGCTGTTCTACCTGCCGCGCCTGTTCGTCTACCACGCCCAAAGCGAAGACACCGTCAGCAAGGAGCGCTTCAGCATCATGGAGCGCAAGTTGTACCGTGGCATCATGGGCCCGGCGATGGTTGCCACACTGGTCTTCGGCATCTGGATGCTGGCCCTCAACCCCGGCATTTTCCAGTCGGGGGCCTGGATCCACGCCAAGCTGACCCTGGTCGTCCTGCTGATTGGCTATCACCACATGTGCGGCGCACAGGTAAAGCGCTTCGCCCGTGGCGAAAACACCCGCAGCCATGTCTTTTATCGCTGGTTCAATGAGGTCCCGGTTCTGATATTGCTGGCTATCGTAATTTTGGTCGTGGTCAAACCGTTCTAACGTCAATTACTCGGGGAACCTCCAATGTCGCTGCCCGCTCTGCTGGAACAACGTCTGCGCCTGCCCGTGGTGGCCGCGCCGATGTTTCTGATCTCAAATCCGCAACTGGTCCTGGCCTGCTGTCGCAACGGGGTAGTGGGAAGTTTCCCGGCGCTCAACCAACGCGAAAGCAGCGGCTTCAAGGCCTGGCTGGAAGAAATCGAAGCGGGCTTGGCGCTGCTGGACAATCCTGCGCCCTATGCCGTGAACCTGATCGTGCACAACAGCAACCCGCGGCTGGAGGCTGACCTGGCGATCTGCGTCGAGCACAAGGTGCCCATCGTCATCACCAGCCTCGGTGCGGTAAAGGAACTGGTGGACGCGGTTCATAGCTACGGCGGCCTGGTATTTCATGACGTTACTACCCGACGCCATGCGGAAAAAGCCGCTGAAGCCGGCGTAGACGGCCTGATTGCCGTAGCCGCTGGCGCGGGTGGCCACGCTGGCACCTGGAGCCCCTTTTCGCTGATTGCCGAAATTCGCCAGTTCTTCGACAAAACCCTGCTGCTGGCGGGCTGCCTTAACCATGGGCACGAAATTCTTGCCGCCCAGATGCTGGGGGCAGACCTGGCATATTTCGGTACGCGCTTTATCGGCACCACCGAAAGTCAGGCACCGGATGCCTATAAGGAGATGCTGCTCACATCCCGCGCTGCCGACATCGTGCACACTCCTGCAGTCTCCGGCGTACCTGCAAGCTTTATGCGCCAGAGCCTGGAAAATGCCGGTTTTGACCTTGCTGCGCTTCAAGGCAAGGGTGAAGTCAATTTCGGTTCCAAGCTCAAGCCATTGAGCGATGAGGCCAAAGCGTGGAAAACTGTATGGTCTGCTGGACAAGGCGTCGGTGAGATCAATGATGTACCCACTGTGGATAAGCTCATAACGCGCCTGGATGCCGAATACCGCAAAGCACGCGAGCACGCCGCGCAACTGCGCTGGCCACGCTGACCCACTGCAGGGCCTGCCAACTGGACAGGCCTGCATACTCTTCCTGATTAAGTGACAAGGATGCCCGCATGAGCGACAGCCGTTTCAAGATTGTGTTTGACGGAGCCTTGCGCCCAGGTGTCGAAAGCACCACCGCCAAGCTGAACCTCGCCGAACTATTCAAAAGCGATGTTGAAGCAATCGAAAAACTCTTCACCGGCCGCCCCGTCGCGCTCAAGCGCGACTTGTCCCAGCCCGACGCGCAAACTTACCTCACGGCACTGCACAATGCCGGGATCGACGCTCGCATCGAGGCCGAACAACCCGTGGCGTTCAACCTTGCAGAAACCCACGAGACGGACTCGTCAACCTCTGACCGCGCCGCTGCGTCGCCTTATGCACCGCCACGCGCCGCAGTTGGCGACGACCTGCCGGAGTTCGCCACCCTAAAGGTGTTCACCATCCACGGGCGCATCGGGCGCCTGCGCTACCTGGCTTGGACGCTGGCACTGACCGTCGCGATGCTGGTGGCAGCGGGCATCATCAGTACGGTGGGCTTCGCGGTGGCGACAGCCTCGCCAACCATCGCCATCATTATTGGCTCGCTGCTGGGTTTCGCGCTGTTTGTGGCATTGGTAGTGGTGAGCGTGCAAATCGGCGTGCAGCGCCTGCATGACCTGGGCTGGTCTGGCTGGCTGTACCTGCTCAACCTGGTTCCGCTGGTAAACAGCGTATTCCCACTGTTGTTGCTGGTATTGCCAGGCAATACGGGCGCCAACCAGTACGGCGCGCCACCACCACGCAACTCCACTGCGGTGAAAATCCTGGCCTCGCTGTGGCTGGCGTTCATTCCCTTGATGCTCATCATCGTCGTCACCCTGGGCATGAATGGCTACCTGGACCAGCTTGAAGCCAACATGGACAGCAGCTACGAAAGCAGCTCCATTACCTCCGACGCAGACGCCGATCAAAGCGCTATCGTTGACGAAGCCGAAGCGCAAAGTGCTGACGATGCAGCCGAACCTGTAGACTCTCCAGAACAGTGAAGAAACGCCCGCCGCCTGTGACGCACTGTCATAGGCCGGTGGCGTTGCGATGGAGAAAGGCATGACCCGTTACGCTCTGATCACCGGCGCCTCCAGTGGCATCGGCCTGGCATTGGCCGAGGCCTTGGCACGGCGCGGCCGTAGCTTGATTCTGGTGGCCCGCCAGCGTGATCAGTTGGAAAGCATTGCATTGGAGTTGACCCAACGCTTCGGCGTCGAGGTGCTGTTTCGTGCCTGTGATTTGGGCGAGCCGCTGCGTTTGTCCGGCTTTTTGCTGGATCTCGAAGAGGGTGAGCGACAGATCGACCTGCTGGTCAACTGCGCCGGCATCGGCACCAGCGGGCCGTTCCTGGCCCAGGACTGGATGACCGAGCAGGACCTCATCGAGGTCAACATCCTGGCCTTGACCCGCATGTGCCACGCACTGGGCAATGCCATGGCCCTGCATGGCGGCGGGCAAATCCTCAATGTGGCTTCGGTCGCCGCCTTCCAGCCTGGGCCGTGGATGAGCAGCTACTACGCCAGCAAAGCCTACGTATTGCACTTCTCCGAAGGGCTGCGTGAAGAATTGAAGACCTGCGGCATCAAGGTTTCAGTGCTGTGCCCCGGCCCCACGCGCACCGCATTCTTCGGCACCGCGCAGATGGATACGGCGAAACTCGACCGCAGCCAGCAGCTGATGAGCCCGGAAGAAGTCGCGCTCTACACCGTGCGGGCGCTGGAAAAGAACAAGGCCATTATCATTCCCGGGCGCCGCAATCGATGGCTGACGTTCAGCCCACGCCTGAGCCCACGCTGGCTCACTCGCAAAATTGCCGGCGCCATCAACAAGGCCTATTGCCCACGCTGATGGCCTACGTACACTCACCTCACTTTTCACGATGGAGATACAGCTGTGGATACTCTGTTCACCAAGATCATCAACAGGGAAATACCGGCGAAGATCATCTATGAAGATGACCAAGTCCTGGCTTTTCACGATATCGCCCCGCAGGCACCAGTGCATTTCCTGGTTATCCCGAAAAAACCCATTCGTACCCTCAACGACCTGACCGAGGACGATAAGGCGCTGGCCGGCCATATCCTGTTCACCGCCCAACGCCTGGCCGTGGAACAAGGCTGCGAAAAAGGCTTTCGTGTGGTGATGAATTGCAATGAAGACGGCGGGCAAACCGTTTACCACATCCATATGCACGTGCTGGGTCAGCGCCAGATGAACTGGCCACCGGGCTGAGTGCACAAGGGCAAATTGACTCAGCACAAACGCTGGACGCTCTCTTGCGGTAAACTGGCCGCCGAGATTCTTCCCGGAGGTCAGCATGACTACCCAACGTCACTACTCGCCGATTGACCGTCTGTTGCTGCAAGCCGACATGGCCATGCGCACCCTGCTGCCGTTCAGCGGCCAGCCCTACCGTCCCTCGCCCGCCATCGTGCAGCCGGATGTACAGCTGAGCGACACCGATACCCGTCACGTCGCTGGCCTGATGCGCATCAACCATACCGGCGAAGTCTGTGCCCAGGCGTTGTACCAAGGCCAGGCGCTGACCGCCAAGTTGCCACAGGTACGCACGGCGATGGAGCATGCGGCCGAGGAAGAGATCGACCATCTGGCCTGGTGCGAACAACGCATCCGCCAGTTGGGCAGCCATCCCAGCGTGCTCAACCCACTGTTTTATGGCTTGTCGTTTGGTATCGGCGCGGCTGCCGGGCTGATCAGCGACAAAGTCAGCCTGGGGTTTGTGGCCGCGACAGAACATCAGGTGTGCAAGCACCTGGACGAACACCTGGAGCAACTGCCGGCCGAAGACGAAAAGTCACGGGCCATTCTTGAGCAGATGCGCATCGATGAAGAACACCACGCAGAGAGCGCGCTGGACGCGGGCGGCTTCCGCTTTCCAGCCCCGGTACGGTTCGGCATGAGCCTGTTGGCCAAGGTCATGACCAAAAGCACCTATCGAATCTGAACCGAAAAAAGGGCGCTCGAAGCGCCCTTTCTTTTGCCTGCTGCAATCAACCCAGCTCGATGATTTCGTAGTCGTGGGTAATGACCACGCCCGCGGCCCCCAGCATGATCGATGCTGAGCAGTACTTCTCGGCCGACAGCTCGATGGCACGCTTGACCTGGGCTTCTTTCAGCGCCCGGCCCTTGACCACGAAATGCATATGAATCTTGGTGAAAACCTTGGGGCCTTCAGTGGCGCGCTCGGCCTCCAGGAAGGCTTCGCAGCTTTCCACGGCTTGCCGGGACTTCTTCAAGATGCTGACCACGTCGAAATTGCTGCAACCGCCCACCCCCAGCAGCAACATTTCCATGGGGCGTACACCCAGGTTCCGACCGCCGGCTTCCGGCGGGCCATCCATGACCACCACATGGCCGCTGCCCGACTCACCGAGGAACATGGCTTCGCCCGCCCATTGGATGCGTGCCTTCATCGCCCAGACTCCACTGCTAAAAAAGGGTCGCCAGCTTAGCACAGGGCCTTGAAACAGCAGCGCCCTGCATAAAATCGATAAATGACAGCGTTTGCCCGCTAAATTGGCTAATCGCGACAGAAGGTGTCTGGTAAGCTGGCGCCAAATGAATGGCGCATTGCCATGACTTGTACAGCGTATATCAATGAGATGCCGCTGGATAAAAACAACGCCAACGACACCGCGCAGTCTTTTCGGGATACAACCATGGTTGCTCTTACTCCCACACCCAAGATCAAGAACCTCGACAAGCTGTTGCTGCATTGCCAGCGCCGACGTCATCCGGCCAAGCACAACATCATCTGCGCCGGCGAGCGCTCAGAAACCCTGTTCTTCATCATCAAGGGCTCAGTCACCATTCTGATCGAGGATGAGGATGGCCGTGAGATGATCATTGCCTACCTCAACGCCGGAGACTTCTTCGGGGAGCTGGGTTTGTTTGAACAAGCAGGCAAAGAGCAGGAACGTAGTGCTTGGGTACGGGCCAAAGTTGAGTGCGAAGTGGCCGAAATCAGCTATGCGAAATTTCGCGAATTGGCCCAGCATGATCCGGACATCTTGTACGCCCTGAGCGGCCAGATCGCCCAGCGCCTGCGTGACACCACCCGCAAAGTCGGCGACCTGGCGTTCTTTGATGTCACCGGCCGCGTCGCTCGCTGCCTGCTGGAGCTATGCAAGCAACCCGATGCCATGACCCATCCCGACGGCATGCAGATCAAAGTCACGCGCCAGGAGATCGGACGTATTGTCGGGTGTTCGCGGGAAATGGTCGGCCGCGTGCTCAAGGATTTGGAAGAACGCAACCTGGTGCATGTCAAAGGCAAGACAATGGTGGTATTTGGTACCCGTTAAACCGGCAGGAAGCCAGTCAGCATCTGCCGGTACAACGTGTCGAGCCGACTGATCGCGTCCGGCGCGGGAAACGCTTCGTGCAGTGCGATATGGCTATCGGCGCGAACCCGCTGCTCCAAGCCGCAGGCTTGATTGAAGCGGTTGACCGCCGCAATCAATTCCTCCCGATCATTCTCCAGCAACATCGCCCCGTGCACCAACCCGACCGGGCGGCCACCGCTTTGTCGCCAACGCTGGGCAGTGCCCACCATTTTGCGGCCATTGAGGTTGACGTTGTAACGACCGTCGCAAAAAGCACCGTCAATTTCGCCGACGGACGCATCGCCACCCAACTCGATCAACAGATCACAGATCGGTTGGCACAAGCGCTGATAGCCGGTTTCGATGCGCCCCTGGTCGCCTTCGCTACGCGGTGGGGCATAGACCAGGGCGATGTTGACCGTGGCGCCGGACTGCGGCACCGGCTCACCGCCGGTTTCACGCAGCAATACCGGCCAACCCGCATCGGCCGAAACCTGGCTCGCCACCGCGAATGCCGGCAGCCGGCTCAAACGGCGCGGCATGACCAGTGCTTGGTCACTGGGCTGCCAGAACAGCAATCCGAATGCCTGCTCACCCGCGCAAACGGCTGCCAATAGGTCTTGCTCGGCGGCAAGGCCAGCTTCGACAGTCATGATCACGGGCTGGAGCATCGAACACCTACCTACCTGAATAAACACAAAACCAATGTGGGTGCTGGCTTGCCTGCGATAGCGGTGTGTCAGCTACACAGAGGTTGGCTGACCCGCCGCTATCCAGACAAGCCAGCTCCTACAGTTCCGAGCGTATTTCAAATCAGTCTAGTGTCGAACCGCTGATCGTCGTACCGCGCTCCGGGAAGAACAAACGCTGCAGTTCCGCCCCCGGGTTCTCGGCGCGCATAAAGGTCTCGCCCACCAGGAACGAGTACACACCACTGATTTCCATCAATTCCACATCGGCGCGATTGACGATGCCACTCTCGGTAATCACCAAGCGATCGCGCGGAATACGCGGCAGCAGGTCGAGGGTAGTTTCCAGGCTGACGTCGAAGGTATGCAGGTTACGGTTGTTGACGCCTACCAGCGGAGTATCGAGGGTCTTCAATGCGCGCTCCAGCTCGTCGCCGTCATGCACTTCGACCAGCACGTCCAGACCGACGCTCTTGGCCACGGCCGCCAGCTCGGCCATCTTCACGTCATCCAATGCCGAGACAATCAGCAACACGCAGTCGGCACCCAAGGCACGAGCTTCGACGATTTGGTACGGGTCGACCATGAAATCCTTGCGGATCACCGGCAGCTTGCACGCAGCGCGCGCCTGTTGCAGGAACGGGTCGGAACCCTGGAAGTAGTCAATATCCGTCAGCACAGACAAGCAGGTTGCCCCACCCTTCTCGTAACTGACGGCGATCTCAGCGGGTACGAAGTGTTCGCGAATCACGCCTTTGCTCGGCGAGGCTTTCTTGACCTCGGCGATCACGGCCGGCTGCTTGAGCTTGGCCTGGGCGATCAAGGCATTGGCAAAGCCGCGTGGTGCCTCGGCGCTTTTCGCCTGCGCTTCCAACTCGGCCAGGCTCACCCGGGCACGGCGCTCGGCCACTTCTTCAGCCTTACGGGCCAGGATCTTTTCCAGAACAGTTGGCACACTCATCCTTCATTCTCCATCTTGAATACGGCGGTGAATGCTCCCAGCTCTTCGAGCTTCTCACGAGCCAGGCCGGTGTGCAGCGCATCGTGGGCCAAGGCGACACCTTCCTTGAGACTATAGGCATGGTCAGCGGCGTAAAGGGCTGCGCCAGCATTGAGCACAATCATCTCCGCAGCTTTCTGACCGTTTTCGGTCTTGCGACGCCCCAGGGCATCACGAATCAATTCCAACGAAGCTGCCGGGCTTTCCACCGCCAGGCCGTGCAAGCTCTGGCTTTTCATACCCAGGTCTTCGGGCTCGACCCAATATTCGGTGACCTCGTCGTTCTTCAGCTCCGCCACGAAGGTCGGCGCCGCCAGGCTGAACTCGTCGAGGCCATCCTTGGAATGCACCACCAGCACATGCTTGCTGCCCAGGCGTTGCAAGACTTCGGCCAGCGGCCGGCACAGCGCCTGGCTGAACACGCCTACCACCTGGTGCTTCACACCGGCCGGATTCGTAAGCGGGCCGAGCATGTTGAACAGGGTACGCAAGCCAAGGTCCTTACGCGGGCCGGCAGCGTGTTTCATTGCGCCATGATGGGACTGGGCAAACATGAAGCCGATACCAACGCTGTCAATGCAGCGCGCTACTTGCACCGGCGTGAGGTTCAGGTAAATACCGGCCGCTTCCAGCAAGTCGGCACTGCCGCTCTTGCCAGACACTGCACGGTTACCGTGCTTGGCGACGGTGCAACCAGCGGCGGCCACCACAAAAGATGAGGCGGTCGACACGTTGAAAATATTCGCACCGTCACCGCCGGTGCCCACCACATCGACGACGCCGTCGAGAGTCTTGAGCTCGACCTTGTCCGCCAGCTCACGCATCACCGACACCGCACCGACTATTTCGTCGATGCTTTCGCTCTTCATGCGCATCGCCATCATAAAGGCGCCGATCTGGGCATCGGTGCATTGGCCGGTCATGATCTCGCGCATCACATCGCTCATTTCCGCGGTGCTAAGGTCCAGATGGCCGACGATACGGCTCAGGGCAGTCTTGATATCCATGAAAAGTCCTTAGCGCGTGCCGCCGCTCTGCTTGAGAAAGTTGGCGAACAGCTCGTAGCCCTGCTCGGTCAGGATTGATTCAGGGTGAAATTGCACCCCTTCGATGTTCAGCGTCTTGTGACGCAAGCCCATGATCTCGTCGACCGAGCCGTCTTCCAATTGGGTCCAGGCGGTCAGTTCCAGGCATTCGGGCAAGGTTTCACGCTTGACCACCAGTGAGTGGTAACGGGTCACGGTCACCGGCAGGTTCAGGCCGTGGAACACGCCCAGGTCACGATGGAACACCGGGCTGGTCTTGCCGTGCATGACCTCCCGCGCGCGCACCACATCACCGCCAAACGCCTGGCCGATGGACTGGTGGCCCAGGCAGACGCCCAGGATCGGCAGCTTGCCGGCGAAATACTGGATAGCTTCCAGAGAGATGCCCGCCTCGGTCGGCGTGCACGGGCCAGGTGAGACGACGATGCGCTCGGGGTTCAACGCGGCGATTTCGGCAACAGTGAGTTCATCGTTGCGCACCACCTTGACCTCGGCACCCAGCTCGCCCAGGTATTGCACAACGTTGTAGGTAAAGGAGTCGTAGTTATCAATCATCAGCAACATGTGGGTTCAAACCTCTTGAATTCACTGATTTCAAATGACCGCCTTCCAAGAGTGTGACCCGCTGCCAGACACACGTTCCGGTTGCCAGGGTGAGTTGGCAAGGGGCGTCAGGCAACGGGTGAAGAAGGCAAATCGGTACAGGTCCGGCCAGGCCGGCAGAGAAAAATGTCAGGCGCGCCAACGCCAACGGGCGTGTGCCTTGACTACTCGCATCAAGAGTTTGCTGATGATCAACACGGGGAGGGTCTCATTCATACGTTCAGGCACAGTAACGTAGGCTCGCCAGCGGTGCAATATGGAGCCGCAAATACGGGGGCCAACGTAGGCAGATTCCACATCTCCCTACAGAAAATGCTAGAAATTTTGCTAGTGTTTCACTTCCAACATAAAAACAACCGAATGGAATCTTGCATGCTCAGACCAGCGTTTTTCACGCCCCTTGCCGGCTGCCTCCTGTCATTGGCCTGCGCCCAGGCGTTCGCAGCCCCGTCACCTTATTCAACCATGGTGGTTTTCGGCGACAGCCTGGCTGATGCAGGCCAGTTTCCCGACGGTTCGGCCGGTGCCACGTTGCGCTTTACCAATCGAACCGGGGCGAACTTCCAGGGTGAGTACGGCCTGGTCTCCTCAACCCTATTGGGTGCCAAATTGGGGGTAGCCCCCAATGACCTGAATGCCTCCACCTCCCCCGTTCGCGCAGCCCAAGGTTTGCCAGACGGGAACAACTGGGCAGTGGGTGGTTACCGTACAGACAATATCCTCGACTCTATTACCTCAGTCTCCGATGCTGCGATTCCCCCCGGCAATGCCGGTGGTGGCACCGTGTTGCGCAGCCGGCAGGGCTATTTGCCGGCCAATGGTGGGAGAGCTGACCCGAACGCGCTCTACTTCCTTTCCGGTGGGGGCAACGACTTCCTCCAAGGCCGGGTACTCAGCCCCGCTCAAGCGGTCGCCGCAGGTGGGCGTCTGGCGGACAGCGCCCAGGCCCTGCAACAAGCCGGCGCACGCTACATCATGGTCTGGATGCTACCCGACCTGGGGCTGACGCCGGCCATCAACGGCACCCCACAGCAAGCATCGACCTCGGCCCTGAGCAATATTTTCAACCAGTCCCTGGTACAGCGCCTGTCACAAGTGGATGCGCAGGTTATTCCGCTGAACATCCCGCTGTTGTTGAACGAGGCTTTCGCCGATCCGGCCCGCTTCGGCCTCGCCACCGGCCAGAACCTGACCGGCACCTGCTTCAGCGGCAACAGTTGCACCGCCAACCCAACCTACGGCATCGGCGGTACCAATCCGGACCCGACCAAGCTGATCTACAACGACTCGGTCCACCCGACTGTGGCCGGGCAACGCTTGATTGCCGACTACGCCTATTCGCTACTCGCCGCGCCGTGGGAACTGACCTTGCTGCCGGAAATGGCCCAAGGCACATTGCGCGCCCACCAGGACGAGGTGCGTAACCAATGGCAAGCAGACAACGGCAGTTGGCAAGCCGTCGGCCAATGGCGCGCCATAGTGGCCGGCGGCGGCCAACGCCTGGATTTCGATGATCAGAGCAGCTCGGCCAGTGGCGACGGCAGCGGCTACAACCTGAATATCGGTGGCAGCTACCGGCTCGATGAAAACTGGCGCGTGGGCGTTGCCGCTGGCCTGTATCGGCAGACCCTCGAAGCCGGTGCCAATGATTCGGACTACAAGCTCAACAGCTATATGGGCACGGCTTTCGCTCAGTATCAGCAAAATCACTGGTGGGCCGATGCCGCATTGACCGGCGGCAAGCTGGACTTCGACAGCCTCAAGCGCAAGTTCGCCCTGGGTGTCAGTGAAGGCTCGGAGAAAGGTGATACCGATGGCTGGCTCTGGGCACTGAGCGGCCGCGTGGGGTATGACATCGCCACACCGGGCAGCGACTGGCACCTGTCGCCGTTCATCAGCGCCGATTACGCGCGGGTTGAAGTCAATGGTTACTCGGAGAAAAACAGCCGCTCCACCGCCCTGACCTTTGATGATCAACAACGCGACTCCAAGCGCCTGGGCGTCGGCCTGCAAGGCAGCTACCGCATCGCGCCGCAAACCCAGGTTTTTGGCGAAGTTGCACACGAGCATGAGTTTGAAAATGACACCCAGAAGGTGAACATTTCGCTCAACAGCGTCCAGGGAATCGACTTCAAGCTGGACGGCTATACGCCTCGCAGTAACTCTGACCGCTTGAGCCTGGGTGTCAGCCACAAGCTGACTCAGGACCTGGCACTGCGCGCGGCGTATAACCTGAGGAAGGATGACAATTTGACCCAGCAAGGCATCAATGTCGGGGTCAGTCTGGATTTCTAAATACTGCGCAAAACAAATGTGGGAGCTGGCTTGCCTGCGATGGCGGTGGATCAGTCACTGAATATCTCAAGTGACACACCGCCATCGCGGGCAAGCCCGCTCCCACATTTTTTATTCCAGCTTCAGTCTTGTGGCGTTTGCTCTGCCAATGCCACGGCACGGAACATCGCACGACGCTTGTTCAGGGTTTCTTCCCATTCAAGGGCCGGCACCGAGTCCGCCACAATCCCGCCGCCAGCCTGCACATGCAGTTCGCCATCCTTGATCACGGCAGTGCGGATCGCAATGGCGGTGTCCATATTGCCGTTCCAGGCAAAATACCCGACGGCGCCGCCGTAGACACCACGCTTGACCGGCTCCAGTTCGTCGATGATTTCCATCGCACGGATCTTCGGCGCCCCCGACAATGTGCCCGCCGGCAAAATCGCCCGCAGTGCGTCCATCGCCGTCAGCCCGGCCTTCAGCTCGCCGGTGACGTTGGACACGATATGCATCACATTGGAATACCGCTCGATGACCATCTTCTCGGTCAGTTTCACCGAGCCGATTTCCGAGACACGCCCGGTGTCGTTGCGCCCCAGATCGATCAGCATCAGGTGTTCGGCGATTTCCTTGTCGTCGCTGAGCAGGTCTTCTTCCAGCGCCACGTCGGCTTCTTCGGTCGCGCCACGGGGGCGCGTGCCGGCAATCGGGCGCACGGTGATCAGGTTGTCTTCAACCCGCACCAGCACTTCCGGCGAACTGCCGACGACGTGGAAGTCGCCAAAATTGAAGAAGTACATATATGGCGTCGGGTTGAAGCAACGCAGTGCGCGGTACAGATCAATCGGCGCCGCCTTGAAGTCGATGGACATGCGTTGCGACGGCACTACTTGCATGCAGTCACCGGCGAGGATGTATTCCTTGATGGTATCGACGGCGCGCTCGTAGTCATCCTGGGTAAAGCTTGAGCGGAACACCGGGTCGGCCGCAGGTGGGCGGCTGAGGTCCAGGCCGCGACGCGGGGTGATCGGCTGGCGGAGTTTCTCAAGCAGCGCTTCCAGGTTGGCCTGGCCTTGCTCGAAGGCATCAGCCTGGGCAGGGTCGGCAAGGACAATCGCATGCATCTTGCCGGCGAGGTTGTCGAACACCACCACCGCGTCGGACACCATCAGCAAAATATCCGGCACGCCCAGCGGGTCCGGGTTCGGGCATTTGCCCAAGCGCTTCTCCACATAGCGCACGCAGTCATAGCCGAAGTACCCCACCAGGCCGCCATTGAAGCGCGGCAGGCCAGCGATGGTCGGCACGTTGTAGCGCGCCTTGAAGGTTTCGACAAAAGCCAGCGGATCTTCTACGTCATGGGTTTCGATCTCCACGCCATCATGGGTGATGCTCACATGATGGTCGTGTACCCGCAGCACCGTGCGGCATGGCAGGCCAATGATCGAGTAACGACCCCACTTCTCACCGCCCTGTACCGACTCGAGCAGGTAGGAGTTGGGCTCGTCGGCCAGCTTCAAGTAGATCGACAGTGGCGTATCGAAGTCGGCCAGGGTTTCGCAAGCCATGGGGATACGGTTATAGCCGGCAGCGGCCAAACGCAGGAATTCTTCGCGGGTCATGAGGTGCCTCGTGGTGTGAGGGTCAAACAGTCAGGTAGGCAAACGTGCCGCAAACGCGGCAAGGATCAGTCAGGCGCGCCAACGCCAGCGGGCCAGGGCCTTGATGACTTTCATCCAGAGTTTGCGAGTGACCACCACGATGGAATTTCCAGAAGGGGACGAATCAATGTCGGGCAACGTTATCTCAGCGCCAGCGCCCAAGCAACCGGGGATTAGCAGTCGCAGGTCATCAATGACCAACGCTGGAGACTCCTCCGCAATCGGCCGGCCATGGTTGTAACCATAACTCAAGGCCACACACTGCACGCCCGCCGCCTTGGCCGCCAGCACATCACTGCGTGAATCGCCGACAAACAGCGACTGAGATGCCGGAATATTGGCCATTTTCATTACGAAAAACAGCGCCGCAGGGTCGGGTTTTTTCTGCGGCAAGGTATCGCCGCCGATGATCCAGCGGAAGTAGCGACCGATTTTCATCTGGTCCAACAACGGCGCAACGAAGCGCTCCGGCTTGTTGGTGATCAGGGCCATTTCCACGCCCTGCTTGCTCAACCACTTGAGGGTGTCGCGCACACCGGGGTAAACCACGGTCAGTTCGTGGCTGCTTTCATAAGCGGCATTGAACAGTTCCAAGGCATGCTCTGCCTCTACCTCATCCACACCCGTGGCATCGATGTCGTTGGCCAGGGCCCGGCGCACCAACATCGGTGCGCCATTGCCGACCCATTCGCGCACCGACTCGACCCCTGCCGGCTTGCGCCCCAGCTTGAGCAGCATCTGGTCCACCGCGGCCGCCAGGTCAGGCACCGAGTCGATCAAGGTACCGTCCAGATCGAACATCACCAGCCGTGGCAATTTGCCGGGGAACAACTGCTCAAAACCGCTCATGGACGCGCCAGCGCCAGTTCGGCACGCATCTTGTCGATGACAGCCTGGTAGTCCGGGGCGTTGAAGATCGCCGAGCCAGCCACGAAGGTATCGGCACCCGCTGCGGCGATCTCACGAATATTGTTGACGTTGACCCCGCCGTCGATCTCCAGGCGAATGTCACGCCCCGACGCATCGATCAGCGCACGGGCCTCACGCAGCTTGTTCAAAGTACCAGGGATGAACTTCTGCCCGCCGAAGCCTGGGTTGACGCTCATCAGCAAGACCATGTCGACCTTGTCCATCACGTACTCAAGCACGCTCAACGGAGTAGCCGGGTTGAATACCAAACCCGCCTTGCAGCCGCCTTCGCGGATCAGTTGCAAAGTGCGGTCAACGTGCAACGTAGCTTCTGGGTGGAAGGTGATGTAAGTCGCACCCGCCTCGATGAAGTCACCGACGATACGGTCCACCGGGCTGACCATCAGGTGCGCATCAATCGGCGCAGTGATGCCGTACTTGCGCAACGCGGCGCACACCATCGGGCCGATGGTCAGGTTGGGTACGTAGTGGTTGTCCATGACATCGAAGTGCACGAAGTCGGCACCGGCGGCCAACACCTTGTCCACTTCCTCACCCAGGCGGGCGAAGTCGGCAGAGAGAATCGATGGAGCAATGACGAAGGGCTGCATGACGCACCTTTTTTGAGCTAAATCACGATGGCGCGCATTGTATACCTCATGCTTTGCTGCGCGCACCGTGACCTATCTCAACGGTTAGTAAGCTGCGCGGTAGATTTTTTCGATATCGGCGGCGCTGAGCTTGCGCGGGTTGTTGCGCATCAAGCGCTCAATGCCTGCGGCTTCACTGGCCATGGCCGGGATGGCGTCCTCGGGCACGCCGAAACTGCGCAGGCCGGACGGGATCTCCACCGCCGCACACAGCCGCGTCATCGCCGCTACAGCCTGGTCAGCAGCGTCATTCACACTCAGCCCGGCGATATTGACGCCCATGGCCTGGGCGATGTCCTGCATGCGCTCGACGCAGGCCAATTTGTTCCAGTGCATCACATACGGCAACAACAGCGCATTGCTTACGCCATGGGCAATGTTGAAGCGCCCACCCAACGGGTACGCCAGCGCATGCACGGCACCGACGCCAGCGTTGCCAAAGGCCATGCCGGCCATCAGGCTGGCGGTGGCCATGTCGTCACGGGCCTGCAGGTTGGCCGGGTTGGCGTAAGCCTTGGGCAACGCGCTGGCAATCAGCTTGATCGCACCGATGGCCAGGGCGTCGGTAATCGGCGAGGCATTCAGCGACAGGTAGGACTCGATGGCGTGCACCAAGGCGTCCACGCCACTGGCGGCCGTGACACCGCGTGGGCAGGTCAAGGTCATTTGCGGGCTGATCAGCGCAACGTCCGGCAGCAAGTAATCGCTGACGATGCCTTTTTTCAGCTGTGCCGCCTTGTCGGACAGTATCGCCACATTGGTCACCTCCGAGCCGGTACCGGCCGTGGTGGGGATGGCGATCAACGGCGGGCCTTTGCGCGGCACCTGATCGACGCCAAACAAGTCCGCCAGCGCGCCGTGATAACCGGCATAGGCCGCCACGCTCTTGGCGATGTCGATGGCACTGCCGCCGCCCACACCGATCAGGCCGTCATGCCCCCCTTCGCGGTACGCACGCATGCAGTCTTCGACGATGGCAATTTCCGGATCGGGCAGCACGCGGTCGAAGATTTCGTAGGCTCGGTCACCCAGATGCTCCAAGGCCAGCGCCACGGTACCGGACTGGACCAGCGCGGCGTCGGTGACGATCAACGGATTATCCACATCCAGGCGCGTGAGTTCGGCAGCCAGTTGTTCGATGGCACCTGCACCGGTCAGCAGTTTGTGGGCGATCTTGAATGAGGAAGTACTCATGTGCGCGGCCTCTTATGAATGATGGGCTGGCACAAGAATAGCCGCACCTGGCGTGTTGTCTGCCATTCACTGGTTGAATGGTCGCGCCGCGCCCATCAAGGCAGCCAACAAACCGCCGATAGCTTGTTGGTAACGAGAACCACGCCTCATACCCCTGACAAATACCGACCAACCCATTAGGCTGCTGGAATCACTTCTGGCCGGGAATCAACGATGCTTTTTCTTCACCGTTCGGCACTGCCAGCACTGTGCCTGTCACTCCTGTTTACCAGTGTCTTGCCTGTTCAGGCCGAGGATGCGCCCTCGCCTGCCGTCGAAAAACCGGCTGAACGCCAGGCCTTGCCCGAGCGTAGCCAGCAAGAAGCCAGTGCGCTCGAACGGCAGGTGCCGCTGCAAGAGCAACAGCAATTGCAGGCGGGTAGCGAGTCGTTCCTGGCGCTGTGGAAACCCGCCAACAGCGCCGAAGCCGAGGGTGTGGTGATCCTCATACCAGGTGCAGGGGAGAACGCGGACTGGCCGCAAGCAATCGCGCCTCTGCGGCGTAAGTTGCCGGACGCCGCCTGGGGCACCCTCAGCCTGTCATTGCCTGACGTCAGTGTGGACACCCTGCCGCCACGGCTCATCGAACCGCCGAAAGCGGCGGTCGATACCAGCAGCAAGGAAGGCAGCACCGCTGCCAAGCCGGTCGAACAGGCCGCCAGTGCCGAGGCCGAAGGCACTGACCCGGCGGTGGTGCCGGGGGCGGATGAGCAGGACAAGACCGACGCCAAGCGCATCTTCGACCGTATCGACGCCGCCGTCGCCTTCGCCCAGACCCAAAGCGCCCGCAGTGTGGTGTTGCTCGGCCATGGAACCGGGGCCTGGTGGGCGGCACGCTACCTGAGCGAGAAACAACCCTCCCAGGTGCAGAGGTTGGTGATGGTGGCCGGCAAGACGCCTGCGGCTCGCCAACCAGACCTGCAACAACTGGCGCCGGTCTTGAAGGTGCCCACGGCGGATGTGTTCTATCAAGAAGACGCCCAGGACCGCAAAAACGCTCAGGAGCGACGCCAGGCGGCCAAGCGCTCGAAGAATGACAGCTATAAACAGGTGTCGCTCACGGTGTTGCCCGGTAATAGCGCGGCAGAGCAAGAGCAGTTATACCGCAGGGTTCGCGGCTGGTTGAGCCCACAGGGCGGCGCAGACTGACACTCCGCTATCGGGGGCAACATCGCTTTCTGTAGGAGCGAACTTGCGAAAACGTCAACGATAATGCGTGCTTCCTGAATAAACGCGGCGCCTGGGAGTTTTTCGCGAGCAAGCTCGCTCCTACAATTAGGGCTTGCCCCTCCCAGATGGAGTTGAGTGGCGATAGTCTCAACGAAAATCGCGCCGCTCGCGAATCAGCGCATAGGCGTTATGCAACTCACGGGTTCGTTCAGTCGCTTCCCGCACTTGCGCGGGGCTGGCTCCCGTGCCGGCGATCTTGTCCGGATGGTGACGGCTGAGCAGGCGGCGGTAGGCGTGCTTGATCACCGAAGGCTCAGTGGTTGCCGTCACCCCCAGGATACGCAACGCCTCCTGATAGGCCCCCCCACGATTGGCCACTGGCTTGCGCTCCGGCGCGTAATCGGTCGCCAATGCCTGCAGCTGTTGCGGCGTCCAGCCCAGCCACTTGCCCCACTGGTCGATCAGGTCGCGCTCGGCAGCATCCGCCCGACCGTCCGCCCACGCCATGCGCCAACAGGCGCGCAGCACGCCTTCCGCCGCATGGGGCTGCGTCTTGAGCACCCGCAGGTAACTGCGTACACGGTCACTGCCGGACTTGCCACGGTTGAAGGCGCTGATCGCGCGGCGCTGGGCCGGCTCACTCATATCCAGTGCGCGCATTTCCTGGCGCGCTTGCTGGATATGCCCATCGACAACCCGGCCATTACTCTTGGCCAGGCGTCCCAGCAGCACGAACAACAGTTCGTCGTTGCGCAAGGCCGGACGCCCACCCAGGCGTTCACGTAACTGCGCCCAACTGTGCAATTGCAAGCGACGATCCAAGGCCTGCCCCAGCAATGCCCCCAACAATGCCCCCGGAATACTGGCAATGGCAAAGCCAGCTCCGGCGCCGATCAGCGTCCCTGGCCACAACATCCTACTGCCCCGCTGTCAGCAAGGTTTCGACCTGCGCCAGTCGCTCCAGCGTCCCCACATCCACCCAGCGTCCCGCCATGTGCTCCCCCGTTACCAGACCTTTGGCCATCGCCTCGCGCAACAGCGGGGCCAGCTTGAAGGCACCGGCGCTGCAACCCGCGAACAACTTGGGGTCGAGCACTGAAATGCCACTGAAGGTCAGGTTATCGGCACCGGGCGCGGCATCATGAAGCACACCGTGATCCAGGTAGAAATCCCCGCCCGACGGGTGGTGCGCAGGGTTGTCGACCATCACCAAGTGCGCCAGGCCCCGGATCGGCTGCTTGACCTGAGTGAAATCGTAGTCCGTCCAGATATCGCCATTGATCACCAGAAACGGTTCGTCGCCCAACAGCGGCAATGCCTGGAATATGCCGCCCCCCGTTTCCAGCGGTTCACCCTCCGGGGAGTAGCGGATGCGCAGACCGAACTGTGCACCGTCGCCCAAGTAGCTTTCGATCTGCTCGCCGAGCCAGGCGTGGTTGATCACGATCTCGGTAAAACCGGCCTTCGCCAAGGCTTCAAGGTGATACTCGATCAGCCGCTTGCCGCCGGCTTGCACGAGCGGCTTGGGCGTATGCAGGGTGAGCGGGCGCATGCGCTCGCCCTTGCCCGCCGCCAGGATCATCGCCTTCATACGCTGGCCTCAGCAGGTTCGCGCAGGCTGGCGAGCAATTCGCCCAGGTCACTCAACTCAGGTCGGTCGGCCAGCACCGCTTCTATATAAGCAAAGAAACGCGGTACGTCGGCCAGGTAGCGTGGCTTGCCGTCGCGGTGGCAGATACGCGAAAAAATGCCGATAACCTTGAGGTGACGCTGCACGCCCATCAGGTCGCTGGCACGCAGGAACTCTTCAAAGTCGTCCTGTACGGGAATCCCCAACTGCCCGGCGCGCTGCCAATAGCCGCGCTGCCATTCACGCACGCGGGCCTGGGGCCAACTGAGGAAGGCGTCCTTGAACAGGCAGGTGATGTCGTAGGTCACTGGGCCGTAGACCGCGTCCTGAAAGTCCAGCACGCCGGGGCTCGGCTCACTGATCATCAGGTTGCGCGGCATGTAGTCGCGGTGTACCAGCACCTTGGGCTGGGCCAGGGCGCTGTCGATCAACTGCTGGCTGGCACGTTGCCAGAGGGCTTGTTGCTCAGGGTCGAGGTCGATGCCCAGGTGACGACGCACGTACCATTCCGGGAACAGTTCCAGCTCGCGACGCAATAAGGCCACGTCATAGCTGGGCAACGGCGCATCCATCGGCAATTGCTGGAAAGCCAGCAGCGCTTCGATGGCATCGGCAAATAATTGATCAGCATTTTCACCGTCAATCACGTCCAGATAGGTTTTTCTGCCCAGGTCATTGAGCAAAAGAAAGCCACGGGGCAAATCTTCTGCATAAATTTTTGGCACATTTATTCCCGATTTCGCGAGCAAATGCGCAATATCGACGAAAGGTTTGCAGTTTTCCTGGGGGGGTGGCGCGTCCATGACGACGAACGTATGGGCACCGCCCTCCCATCGAAAATAACGCCTGAAACTCGCGTCGCTGCTGGCCGCGGTCAATGTGGCCGGGGGCACGGGGCCCCAGTCCTGAGCGTTGAAGAGGATCGGCAACTGCTCATCCAGCCAGACTTCCAGCTGTTGTAAACGTAGATCTTGCTCGGGCATTACAAGGGTCTCCGACGGCGCTAGCCGTCAAGCGGGGCATGCTTTATTATCACGCATCTTTTTCAGACCATCGAGAGGCGTGCGGCCCAAACCGCGGGCAGATGGCACGCAGGAAGCCCGGACTAATAAGATGGCATTGAAATCCCCCGCGTTTCGTAGAAAATTTCCGTTGCTGGTAACCGGCAGTCTGCTGGCCTTGCAACCTTTCGCCACCTCATTCGTGGTCGCCGCGGAACAGTATGACTGCTCAGTCTCTGCTTCGGGTGCCTGGGATTGCGCGCCGAAGACCGCCGCCGCCCCATTGCCACCGCGCCCGGTGCATGACGGTGCTGCCGTCAGCTCGGCCAACAGCACGCCGCAAGGCAAAGCTGGCGGCAGCGTCGACGCCGAACCCAAGACCATGCTGGTCACCGAAGCCAAGGGCCGTGGCCTGCGTTCGCGCAGTGCCGACTACAGCCACCTTGACTGGGTACCTCGCGACAAGCTGACCGCAGCACAGCTGGCCGAAACCGGCCCTTACTGCGGCGGCGCCTACATCGAGCCGACTCGTCCTGGCATGAACGACAAGACGAACAAGAGCGATGCGCCGACCTTCATCGGCGCCAAGGCTTCTCGTTACGAGCAGGAGCAGCAGGTCGCTACCCTGGCCGGTGACGTGGTCATGCGCCAGGGCAGCATGCAGCTGGAATCGGACGAAGCCAGCCTGTACCAGGCGGAGAACCGTGGCGAACTGAATGGCAAGGTGCGCCTGCGCGATAACGGCGCCCTGATCGTGGGTGACCATGCCCAGGTCCAGCTCGACACCGGTGCCGCCCAGATCGACAACGCCGAATACGTGATGCACAAGTCACGCATCCGCGGTAACGCCCTGTACGCCAAGCGTGCAGAAAACGCGATCATCCGTCTCAAGGACGGTACGTACACCACCTGCGAGCCGGACAGCAACGCCTGGCAGCTCAAGGGCAACAACATTACGTTGAACCCGGCCACCGGTTTCGGTACGGCGACCAACGCGACGTTGCGGGTCAAGAACATCCCGATCCTGTACACCCCGTACATCTACTTCCCGATCGATGACCGTCGTCAATCCGGCTTCCTGCCGCCGAGCTTCAGCACCGGCAGTGAGACTGGCTTTACATTGGTAACGCCGTACTACTTCAACCTGGCACCGAACTACGATGCCACGTTGTACCCGCAGTACATGACCAAGCGCGGCTTGTTGATGGAGGGCGAATTCCGCTATCTGACCAAGTCGAGTGAAGGGCAGTTTGGTGGGGCGTATCTCAATGATGATAGCGACGAGCGGAAGAAGCAGACTGATTACGAAAAGACCCGATATATGCTCAATTGGCAGCATAAAGGTGGGCTGGATTCGCGTCTGACGACCCAGGTCGATTACACCAAGATCAGTGATCCGTTCTACTTCCAGGATTTGAAGTCGTACCAGGAAGGCGTAGAGAGCCAGGACTTCCTGAACCAGCAAGGCTCGGTTACCTACCGCGGTGATAGCTATCAAGCTCGGGTGAACCTGCAGTCCTATCAACTGGCAACGATTTCCCAGATTACTCCGTATGACCGCTTGCCGCAGATCACCTTTAATGGTCAGCTGCCGTATCATCCGGGGGGGCTCAACTTCTCCTACGAGACAGAAGCCGTAAGATTCGATCGGGACCTCAGAAACGGAAATGTGGTCAATGAAGACGGCGGGCCGTTCAACTCCGATGGCACTATCGGTGAACGGCGCCTGGATAACTACGTAAGCGGCCTGACCCGTGCGAACGGTACACGCCTAAACGTAGCACCCGCTGTAGAGTACCCAATGAACTGGAGCTATGGCTTTATTACGCCGAAGCTCAAATACGTCTACACCAAATATGACCTTGACCTGGATAGCAAAGGCAAGAATGACATTATCGCCGCGCAACTGGCCGCAGCTCAGCCTGGGGCCGCTCCTTACGCCGGCGGCGTATTCAAAAGCTCACAAGACCGTGCAGTCCCGATTGCCAGCATCGACAGCGGCCTCTACTTTGACCGCACGACCAATTGGTTCGGCAAGGATTACAACCAGACGCTTGAGCCTCGCGCCTACTATCTTTATGTTCCGAATAAAGATCAAAGCGATATTCCGGTCTTCGACACGGGTGAGTACTCGTTCAGCTACTCCTCCCTGTTCCGCGATAATCGTTTCAGCGGTTCGGATAGAATCGGTGATGAGAACAAGCTATCCCTTGGCGTAACCAGCCGTTGGATCGAAGAGAACGGCTTTGAACGCCAGCGAGTTTCCGTCGGTCAGGCGCTGTATTTCAAGGATCGCGAAGTTCAACTGCCGGGTGTATTGGCTGCTGACCGCGACGATGCACGCTCCGACGTTTCGCCTATCGCTTTGGAATACGCTTTCCGCTTCAACCGCGATTGGCGCGCCACGGCCGACTACAACTGGGACACCGAAAGCCATGCCCCACGCTCCGGTAGTGCGATGTTCCACTATCAGCCAGAAGACAACCCGAACAAGGTCGTCAACCTCGGCTATCGCTACCGCAATGACCAAGTGGTCTACAACCAACTGACCGGCAAATGGCAGTTCGGTGGGGACTACGGCACGCCAGGTCAAGAGAACTACGTGAAGGATTACTACAAAATCCAGCAACACGACTTCTCGATGATGTGGCCGATCATTCCGCAGTGGAATTTGATCACTCGCTGGCAGTATGACTATGCACGCAACCGCACCCTGGAAGCCTTCGGTGGTTTCGAGTACGACAACTGCTGCTGGAAACTGCGCGTCATCAACCGCTACTGGGTTTCCAACGACGAGTACAGCCAGATCGCCCCGCTCAACGAAAAGGGTGACCACGGGCTCTTCTTCCAGATCGTCCTCAAAGGACTCGGCGGCCTGACCGGCGCCAAGGTAGAGAGCTTCCTCGACAAAGGCATTGAAGGTTATCGTGAACGTGAAGACAAAGCTTTCTGAGTGTTTGCGCCCGCTAGTGCTGGGCGCGCTGTTCCTGGGTACTGTTTCGGCACACGCCGCAGTTCAACAGCTGGATAAAGTAGCGGCCATCGTCGACAACGACGTGATCATGCAGAGCCAGCTGGACCAGCGGGTCAAGGAAGTTCAGCAGACCATCGCCAAACGTGGCGGTGGGGTGCCACCGACCAGCGTCCTGGAATCTCAGGTACTGGAACGCCTGATCGTCGAAAACCTGCAACTGCAGATTGGCGAACGTTCCGGCATCCGTATTTCGGACGAGGAACTGAACCAGGCTGTTGGCACCATTGCTCAACGCAACAACATGAGCATTGATCAGTTCCGCGCAGCCCTGGCCCACGATGGCCTGTCCTATGAGGACGCCCGTGACCAGATCAAGCGCGAAATGATCATCAGCCGTGTGCGCCAGCGCCGTGTGGCCGAACGGGTTCAGGTGTCCGAGCAGGAAGTGAAGAACTTCCTGGCTTCGGACCTGGGCAAGATGCAGCTCTCCGAAGAGTTGCACTTGGCCAATATCCTGATTCCAACCCCGGACGGGGCCAACTCTGAGCAGCTCAATGCCGCCGCCGCTAAAACCCAGGCGATCTACGAGCGCCTGAAAGCGGGTGCAGATTTTGCCCAGATGGCCATTGCTCAGTCCGGCAGCGATAACGCCCTCGAAGGCGGTGACATGGGCTGGCGTAAAGCGGCTCAATTGCCACCTCCGTTTGATCGCGAATTGAGCGCCATGGAAGTCGGCGGCATTACCCAGCCAGCCCGAACCCCGGGTGGTTTCATCATCCTCAAGCTACTGGAACGTCGCGGCGGCGAAACCTCGTTGAAAGACGAAGTTCATGTTCGTCACATCCTGGTCAAACCGAGCGAAATCCGCACCGAAACACAAACCAAGGAACTGGCCCAGAAGATCTATGACCGCATTGAAAGCGGTGAAGACTTCGCCACCCTGGCTAAAAGCTTCTCGGAAGACCCAGGCTCTGCCCTTAACGGCGGCGACCTGAACTGGATCGACCCGAGGGCACTGGTGCCCGAATTCCAGCAGGTCATGGCCGACACGCCACAAGGCGTATTGTCCAAGCCGTTCAAGACCCAATACGGTTGGCATGTCTTGGAAGTCCTTGGCCGTCGCGCCACGGATAACACCACCCAGGCCCGCGAGCAGCAAGCCCTGACCGTACTGCGTAACCGCAAATACGACGAAGAGCTGCAAACCTGGCTGCGTCAGATCCGTGACGAAGCGTATGTAGAGAACAAGCTGCCAGGCGCCGAGCAAACAGGCACCGACCAGGCAACCCAGTGAAACCCCAGCGTTTCGCAGTGACACCCGGCGAGCCGGCCGGCATTGGTCCAGACCTGTGCCTGCTGCTCGCCTCGCAACCCCAGCCACACCCCCTGATTGCCATTACCAGCCGCGACCTGCTCCTTGAGCGGGCCGCGCAGCTGGGTGTGGCCGTCAACCTGCTGGAGGTGGCGCCGGGCAACTGGCCCGACCTGGCGGCCCCCGCTGGCAGCCTGTATGTGTGGGACACCCCGCTGCAGGCCAAGGTGGTGGCCGGGCAGTTGAACACGGCCAACGCGGCATTCGTGCTGCAGACGTTGACCCGTGCGGGCCAAGGCTGCATCGACGGCGACTTTGCCGGCATGATCACCGCACCGGTGCACAAAGGCGTGATCAACGAATCCGGCATCGCCTTTTCCGGCCATACCGAATTCCTCGCGGAACTGACCCATACCGCTCAAGTGGTGATGATGCTCGCCACCCGTGGCCTGCGTGTGGCGCTGGTGACCACCCACTTGCCGCTGCGTGAAATCGCCGATGCCATCACTGCCGAGCGTGTGGAGCGTGTCACGCGCATCCTGCACAGCGACCTGCAACACAAATTCGGCATTGCCCAACCGCGCATCCTGGTCTGCGGGCTCAACCCCCACGCCGGTGAAGGCGGCCACTTGGGCCATGAAGAAATCGACATCATTGAACCAACACTAGAGCGCCTGCGCCAAGAAGGCATGGACCTACGCGGCCCATTGCCTGCAGACACTCTGTTCACCCCCAAATATCTGGAGCACTGCGATGCAGTGCTGGCGATGTACCACGACCAGGGGCTGCCCGTGCTGAAATACAAAGGCTTCGGCGCCGCAGTCAACGTGACACTGGGCCTGCCGATCATCCGCACCTCCGTCGACCATGGCACCGCCCTGGACCTCGCAGGCAGCGGCAAGATCGATACCGGCAGCCTGCACGTGGCCCTGGAAACCGCCTATCAGATGGCCGAGACCCGTATATGACTGAGCATTACCAACACCGGGCGCGCAAGCGTTTCGGGCAGAACTTCCTGCACGACGCTGGCGTGATCGATCGCATCCTGCGCTCAATCCACGCCAAGCCAGAAGACCGCCTGCTGGAAATCGGCCCAGGCCAGGGCGCGCTGACCCAGGGCCTGCTGGCCAGCGGCGGGCAACTGGACGTCGTGGAACTGGACAAGGACCTGATCCCGATCCTCAACCAGCAGTTCGCCGGCAAAGCCAACTTCAACCTGCACCAGGGCGACGCGCTGAAGTTCGACTTCAACAGCCTTGGCGCTGCGCCCAACAGCCTGCGGGTGGTGGGTAACCTGCCGTACAACATTTCCACGCCGCTGATTTTCCACCTGCTGAACAACGCCGGAATCATCCGCGACATGCACTTCATGCTGCAAAAGGAAGTGGTGGAGCGCCTGGCCGCAGGCCCTGGCGGTGGTGATTGGGGTCGTTTGTCGATCATGGTCCAGTATCACTGCCGCGTGGAGCACCTGTTCAACGTCGGTCCGGGCGCGTTCAACCCGCCGCCGAAGGTCGATTCGGCCATCGTGCGCCTGGTGCCGCATGCCGTGCTGCCGCACCCGGCCAAGGACCACAAACTGCTGGAACGAGTGGTGCGGGAAGCGTTCAACCAGCGCCGCAAGACCTTGCGTAACACCCTCAAGGCCCTGCTGAGCAATGCCGAGATCGAAGCTGCCGGCGTTGATGGAAGCCTGCGCCCCGAGCAACTGGACCTGGCCGCGTTCGTACGCCTGGCCGACCAACTTGCCATCCAGCCTGCATCCGTAGTGGAATAGGCCGTAAGAACTCGATGCAATCCAATGTGGGAGCGGGCTTGCTCGCGAATGCGCAGTATCAGTCACCAAATGTGTAACTGATGCACCGCCTTCGCGAGCAAGCCCGCTCTCACATTTGCTCCGCGTTATACCGATAACGCTTGCCGGCTGCCCGACACATGTCTGGCCTAGCGCCCTCCTCTTGGCCTAGACTGATCCGCATCTGCTGTCCTTCGCTTTTAAGGCCTCTTGCATGTCCGACCCTCGCTATCAGATAGACGTCAGCGTCGTCACCCGCTTCCTGGCGGACCAGTCGCAACCCGAACATAACCGCTTTGCCTTTGCCTACACCATTACAGTGAAGAACAACGGGCTGGTGCCGGCCAAGCTGCTGTCGCGCCACTGGGTCATCACCGATGGCGACGGCCAGGTCGAGGAAGTGCGCGGGGCAGGCGTTGTCGGCCAGCAACCGTTGATCGACAGCGGCGCCAGCCACACTTATAGCAGCGGCACGGTGATGACCTCCAAGGTCGGCACCATGCAAGGCTCGTATCAAATGAAGGCCACTGACGGCCAACTGTTCGATGCAATCATCAAGCCCTTCCGCCTGGCCGTGCCAGGAGCCCTGCACTGATGGCGACGTATGCTGTCGGCGACCTGCAAGGCTGCCTGGCCCCTCTCAAGCGCCTGCTGGATCGCGTAGCCTTCGACCCCGCAAATGATCGCTTGTGGTTGGTGGGCGACCTGGTCAACCGCGGCCCCCAGTCCCTGGAAACCCTGCGCTACCTCTATAGCCTGCGTGATTCTTTGGTATGCGTGCTGGGCAACCATGACCTGCACTTGCTTGCCGCCGGCAACAACATCGAGCGCCTCAAAAAAGGTGACACCCTGCGGGAAATCCTCGAAGCCCCGGACCGCGCTCAACTGCTCGACTGGCTGCGCCGGCAAAAACTCATGCACTACGACGAGGACCGCAACATGGCCTTGGTGCATGCCGGTATCCCGCCGCAGTGGACGCTGAAAAAAGCCCTCAAGTGCGCCGCCGAAGTTGAAAGTGCATTGGCCGATGACAACCTGTACACCGCTTACCTCGACGGCATGTATGGCAACGACCCGGTGAAGTGGGACAACGAGCTCACCGGCGTCGCCCGCCTGCGAGTGATCACCAACTATTTCACACGCATGCGCTTCTGCACGGCCGAAGGCAAACTGGACCTCAAGAGCAAGGAAGGTGCCGACAGCGCCCTCCCCGGCTATAAGCCCTGGTTCGCCTACAAGGAACGCAAGACCCGTGACACGAAGATCATCTTTGGTCATTGGGCCGCGCTGGAAGGCAAGTGCGATGAGCCCGGCGTGTTCGCCCTCGACACCGGTTGCGTGTGGGGCGGCGCCATGACCCTGATGAACATCGACACGGGCGAGCGCCACGACTGCCAGTGCGAATCCCCCCTTTCCATTACCCAGCCGGCCGCCACCAAGCCATAGGAGCCCGCCATGACCGAATTCAAACGTATCCCCCCCGAACAAGCCCAGGCCCTGCGCGAGCAAGGTGCTGTAGTCGTCGACATCCGCGACCAGCCTACTTACGCCGCCGCCCACATCAGCGGCGCGCAGCATCTGGACAACGTCAACATCGCCGACTTCATACGCGCCGCCGACCTCGATGCGCCGTTGATCGTCGCCTGCTACCACGGCAATTCCAGCCAGAGCGCAGCCGCGTACTTGATCAGCCAGGGTTTCTCTGACGTCTATAGCCTGGACGGCGGGTTTGAGCTGTGGCGTACGACCTATCCTGCGGAAATTTCTTCAGGCGATTCGCAATAATTTTTTTCACACCCCGCTACCCCGCGTGACGCTTGGGCTTGCGCCGTTTCTGACGAACGGCGCAGCCAAACTAATTGCGCATCGCGCCTTGACCTCCCGGATTCCGAACTATCCTTAAGCGCAGGCCATCCGAATCAGGGGAGAGCCGGTACACCGGCGTACGGGTCATCGGTAACGTTTCAGGGTGTTCTGGGGGGAAAACAGCCATTGGCGTGCGCCAATGACTGCCAGCATCGACTGATTGATCCGGCGTCGGCTCCACGTATCGAGCGAGGTGACGACGTCATGAGTATCTTTAGCCACTTCCAACAACGCTTCGCGTCCACACAGCAGGAAGAACTCACGCTTCAGGAGTATCTCGAGCTGTGCAAGCAGGACCGCAGCACCTACGCCTCTGCCGCCGAACGCCTGCTACTGGCGATTGGCGAGCCAGAACTGGTGGAAACCGCCAATAATTCGCGCCTGTCGCGGATATTTTCCAACAAGGTGATCCGCCGCTATCCGGCCTTTGAAGACTTCCATGGGATGGAAGAATGCATCGACCAGATCGTTTCCTACTTCCGCCATGCCGCCCAAGGCCTGGAAGAGAAGAAGCAGATCCTCTATCTGCTGGGCCCGGTCGGCGGCGGCAAGTCGTCCCTGGCGGAAAAACTCAAGCAATTGATCGAAAAGGTGCCCTTCTATGCGATCAAGGGCTCGCCCGTCTTCGAGTCCCCCTTGGGCCTGTTCAACGCCACGGAAGATGGCGCGATCCTCGAGGAAGACTTCGGTATCCCGCGGCGCTACCTCAACACCATCATGTCGCCCTGGGCCACCAAGCGCCTGGCCGAGTTCGGCGGTGATATCAGCCAGTTCCGCGTGGTGAAACTCTACCCGTCGATCCTCAACCAGATCGGCGTGGCCAAGACCGAACCGGGCGATGAAAACAACCAGGACATTTCTGCGCTGGTGGGCAAAGTCGATATCCGCAAGCTGGAAGAATTCCCGCAGAACGACGCCGATGCCTACAGCTATTCGGGCGCACTGTGCCGGGCCAACCAGGGCCTGATGGAATTCGTGGAGATGTTCAAGGCCCCGATCAAGGTGCTGCACCCACTGCTCACCGCTACCCAGGAAGGTAACTACAACAGTACCGAAGGCCTTGGGGCGATTCCGTTTACCGGGATCCTGCTGGCTCACTCCAACGAATCGGAATGGCATACCTTCCGCAACAACAAGAACAACGAAGCCTTCATCGACCGGATCTATATCGTCAAGGTGCCGTACTGCCTGCGGGTCAGCGACGAAATCAAGATCTACGACAAACTGCTGTTCAACAGCTCCCTGGCCAAGGCCCATTGCGCGCCGGACACTCTGAAGATGCTTGCCCAGTTTACCGTGCTGTCGCGCCTCAAGGAGCCGGAGAACTCGAACATCTACTCAAAAATGCGGGTGTATGACGGCGAGAACCTCAAGGACACCGATCCCAAGGCCAAGTCGATCCAGGAATACCGTGACACGGCGGGTGTAGACGAAGGCATGAACGGTCTGTCGACGCGCTTTGCGTTCAAGATCCTGTCCAAGGTTTTCAACTTCGACCCCCACGAGATTGCCGCCAACCCGGTGCACTTGCTCTACGTGCTGGAACAGCAGATTGAACAAGAGCAGTTCCAGGCCGAAACCCGTGAGCGCTACCTGCGCTTCCTCAAGGAATACCTGGCGCCGCGCTACATCGAGTTCATCGGCAAGGAAATCCAGACCGCCTATCTGGAGTCCTACAGCGAATACGGCCAGAACATCTTCGACCGCTATGTCCTGTACGCCGATTTCTGGATCCAGGATCAGGAATACCGCGACCCGGAAACCGGCGAAATCCTCAATCGCGTGGCCCTCAACGAAGAGCTGGAAAAAATCGAGAAACCCGCCGGCATCAGCAATCCGAAGGATTTCCGCAACGAAATCGTCAACTTCGTACTGCGCGCCCGTGCCAACAACAACGGCAAGAACCCCACTTGGCTCAGCTACGAGAAGCTGCGGGTGGTCATTGAGAAGAAAATGTTTTCCAACACCGAGGACCTGCTGCCCGTCATCAGCTTCAACGCCAAGGCCAGCAAGGAGGATCAGCAAAAACACAACGACTTCGTCACACGCATGGTCGAGCGAGGCTACACCGACAAACAGGTACGACTGCTCTCCGAGTGGTACCTGCGGGTTCGCAAATCGCAGTAAGGCAGCGGCAAGCGCGCACTGCCAGGTATCCGGCCTGGCAGTTGACCGCTTGTCTCTAAGCTTCCAGCCCGCGGCTTGAAGCTTGTAACGTGAAGCTGCCCGGAGGGCTCCCCATGAGCTATGTGATCGACCGACGCCTCAATGGCAAGAACAAGAGCACGGTAAACCGTCAGCGTTTCCTGCGGCGTTACCGTGACCACATCAAAAAGGCGGTAGAAGAGGCCGTCAGCCGCCGCTCCATCACCGATATGGAGCATGGCGAACAAATCAGCATTCCCGGACGGGACATCGACGAACCGGTGCTTCACCATGGCCGCGGCGGCAAACAGACCGTGGTGCATCCCGGCAACAAGGAATTCACCACCGGCGAACATATCCAGCGCCCACAAGGCGGTGGCGGCGGCAAAGGTCCGGGCAAAGCCGGCAACTCTGGCGAAGGCATGGATGAATTCGTATTCCAGATCACTCAGGAAGAATTCCTCGAATTCATGTTCGAAGACCTCGAACTGCCCAACCTGGTCAAACGCAACCTGACCGGCACCGATACCTTCAAGACCGTACGCGCAGGGATCAGCAACGAGGGCAACCCGTCGCGCATCAACATCATCCGCACCCTGCGCTCAGCCCATGCACGGCGTATCGCCCTGTCCGGCAGCAGCCGCGCCAAACTCAAGCAGGCCAAGGAAGAGTTGGCACGCTTGAAGCGCGAAGAACCGGACAACTTCGGCGATATCCAGGAAATAGAGGCGGAAATCGAAAAACTCAGCGCGCGCATCCACCGCGTGCCGTTCCTCGATACCTTTGACTTGAAATACAACCTGCTGGTCAAGCAACCCAACCCCAGCTCCAAGGCTGTGATGTTCTGCCTGATGGACGTTTCCGGCTCCATGACCCAGGCCACCAAGGACATCGCCAAGCGCTTCTTTATCCTGCTGTACCTGTTCCTGAAACGGAACTACGACAAGATTGACGTAGTGTTCATCCGCCATCACACCAGCGCGCGAGAGGTGGACGAAGAGGAGTTTTTCTACTCGCGGGAAACTGGCGGCACCATTGTTTCCAGCGCACTGAAGCTGATGCAGGAGATCATGGCCGAGCGCTACCCCGCCAGCGAGTGGAACATCTATGCCGCACAGGCTTCCGACGGCGATAACTGGAACGACGACTCGCCGATCTGCCGGGACATTTTGATCAACCAGATCATGCCGTTCGTGCAGTACTACACTTACGTCGAAATCACCCCCCGTGAGCACCAGGCCCTGTGGTTCGAATACGAGCGCATCGGCGAAGCCTTTGCCGACACGTTCGCTCAGCAGCAACTGGTCTCGGCCGGCGATATCTACCCGGTCTTCCGTGAACTCTTCCAGCGCAGGTTAGTGACATGACCGCCAAAAAAGAGAACAAGCGCCAACCCATTTCCACTGGCTCCGAGTGGACCTTCGAACTGATCCAGGCCTATGACCGGGAAATCAGCCGTATCGCGGCGGGTTATGCCCTGGACACTTATCCCAACCAGATAGAAGTCATCACCGCTGAACAGATGATGGATGCCTATGCCTCGGTGGGCATGCCCTTGGGCTATCACCATTGGTCCTACGGGAAACACTTCCTCAGTACCGAGAAGTCCTACACACGCGGCCAGATGGGCCTGGCCTACGAGATCGTGATCAACTCCGACCCGTGCATCGCGTACCTGATGGAAGAAAACACCATCTGCATGCAGGCGCTGGTAGTAGCCCATGCCTGCTATGGGCATAACAGTTTCTTCAAGGGCAACTACCTGTTTCGAACCTGGACCGATGCCAGTTCGATCATTGATTACCTGGTGTTCGCCAAGCAATACATCATGCAGTGCGAGGAGCGCCACGGTATCGATGCGGTAGAAGACCTGTTGGACTCCTGCCATGCGCTGATGAATTACGGCGTTGACCGCTATAAACGCCCCTATCCGATTTCCGCCGAAGAGGAGCGCCTGCGCCAGAAGGAACGCGAGGAGCACCTGCAGAAACAGATCAACGACCTGTGGCGCACCATCCCCAAGCGCGCCGACAAGAACAGCGACAAAGACAATGCACGCTTCCCCGCCGAACCTCAGGAAAACATCCTGTATTTCCTGGAAAAACACGCACCGCTGCTGGAGCCCTGGCAGCGTGAAATCGTGCGGATCGTACGCAAGATCGCGCAATATTTTTATCCACAGCGCCAAACCCAGGTGATGAACGAGGGCTGGGCAACCTTCTGGCATTACACCCTGATGAACGACCTGTACGACGAGGGCCTGGTCACTGACGGCTTTATGATGGAGTTCCTCACGTCCCATACCAGCGTGGTCTTCCAGCCAGGCTTCGACAGCCCGTATTACAACGGCATCAACCCCTATGCACTGGGTTTTGCCATGTACCGCGATATCCGCCGCATGTGCGAGCACCCCACCGAGGAAGATCGCCGCTGGTTCCCGGAAATCGCCGGCAGCGACTGGCTCTCGACCATCAAGTTCGCCATGAGCAGCTTCAAGGATGAGAGTTTCATCCTGCAGTACCTGTCGCCCCAGGTGATCCGCGACCTCAAGCTGTTCAGTATCCTGGACGACGACCTCAAGGACGATCTGGTCGTACCCGCCATCCACGACGAACCCGGCTACCGCATCATTCGCGAAACCCTGGCCGCGCAATACAACCTCGGTAACCGCGAACCTAACGTGCAGATCTACAGCATCGATGTGCGTGGCGACCGTTCGCTGACCTTGCGTCACCAGCAGCACGACCGCAAACCCTTGGGCGAATCCACTGAGGAAGTGCTCAAGCATCTGCATCGGCTCTGGGGCTTTGATATTCATCTGGAAACCCTTCAGGGCGACCAAGTGATGAAAACCCATCATGTGCCACCGCGCAGCGATCATAACGACAACGACTACGGCCGCCTCGACATGGCCGTCGTTCATCTCTGAAACAGCAAAGCCTCCATTGGCCAAGCTCAGGCGTTATCCTGTGCCGCTAATGGAGGCTTTTTCATGAAAATCTACAAAGTCGGCGGCGCCGTGCGTGATCGCCTACTGGGCATCAAGGTCACCGATATAGACCGCGTCGTCGTTGGCGCGACGGCCGAAGAGATGCTCGCCAAGGGTTATAAACCGGTAGGCGCCGATTTCCCGGTATTTCTCGACCCGAAGAACGGTGACGAATACGCCCTTGCTCGCACCGAACGCAAGAATGGCCGGGGTTACGGCGGCTTTATATTCCATGCGAGCCCCGACGTTACGCTGGAAGAAGACCTGATTCGGCGTGACCTGACCATCAACGCCATGGCGGAGGACGACGAGGGTAACCTGACCGATCCTTATCAGGGCCAACGCGACCTTGAAGCGCATATTTTACGGCATGTTTCTCCGGCGT
This sequence comes from Pseudomonas sp. MF6767, assembly GCF_016405475.1. NCBI lineage: Bacteria > Pseudomonadati > Pseudomonadota > Gammaproteobacteria > Pseudomonadales > Pseudomonadaceae > Pseudomonas > Pseudomonas sp. MF6767. The sequence continues at coordinate 39,058 of NZ_JAEKCY010000001.1, forward strand.
TCGCCGAAGATCCCCTCCGTGTACTGCGCGTTGCGCGTTTCGCCGCGCGCTATGCGCCTCTTGGCTTCACAGTCGCCCCTGAGACCCTGGAGTTAATGCGCCAACTCAGTGAGTCCGGCGAGTTGGAGGCCCTTACCCCCGAGCGTAGCTGGAAGGAAATCTCACGGGCGCTGATGGAAGATCAACCCCAGGTATTTATCCAAGTACTGCGTGACTGCGACGCGCTGAAAACCTTGATGCCGGAGGTGGATGCGCTGTTCGGCGTGCCGCAGCCCGCAGCTCACCACCCGGAAATTGACACCGGCGTGCACACCTTGAGCGTGCTGGAACAAGCTGCCCTGCACAAGCAACCGCTGAGCGTGCGCTGGGCCTGCCTGCTGCACGACCTGGGCAAGGGCCTGACACCTGTGGATAAGTTGCCGCAGCACATTGCCCACGAACATCGCGGCTTGAAGCTGATCAAAGCGGTGAACGAGCGTTTCAAGGTGCCGAGGGATTGCCAGGAGTTGGCCTTGCTGGTGGGGCAATATCATACCCACGGCCATCGTGCGCTTGAGCTCAAGGCCTCGACATTGCTGGAGTTGCTGCAAAGCTTCGACGTGTACCGTCGGCCACAACGCTTTGAAGAGTTCGTGGTGGCCTGCGAAATGGACGCCCGTGGCCGCAAGGGTTTTGAACAGCGCAGTTATCCACAGGCCGATTATTTGCGCGGAGCGGCAAAGGCTGCACGCGAAGTGCCGGTCGCGCCGCTGCTAGAAAAGGGTTTCAAAGGTCCCGAACTGGGCGATGCGCTCAAGCGCGAACGGTTAAGCGCATTGAAAGCCTACAAGGAAAACCCCTCTCCTTAGGCGATGGCCGTTGTGGCGAGGGAGCTTGCTCCCGCGGGACCGGGCTGGCGCTCCAGTGCGAAGCGCTCCCAAGATAATGGGGCTGCTGCGCAGCCCAGCGGGAGCAAGCTCCCTCGCCATAACAAGCTCGGCTCCTACAAAACAGCTCGTGGCGTGAGTGGCTGACCCTGCCATTCGAACGCAACCGGTGCCAATACCTGATCAATCTGCGCGTCTCGCCATAATTCGGCCATTGTCCTGCCAGCCTCAGGGTGCATACGGTCCGGCGCCATCATCGACAGCGGCCACAACACAAAGGCGTTTTTCAGGATTTCGGCTCGCGGCAAGATCAAGCCATCGAAATTGCCCACCAGATCGCCATACAACAACACATCGATATCCAGCGGCAGGCCTTTGCGGTCTGGCGCGTATCGGCCATTGTCAGCCTCGATGGATTTCAAACGACGATCCAACTCCATCAACGGCAGGTCGGTATAAGCCGACACCACCAGATTGAAAAACGGCCCACTTTTGATCCCCACCGGCTGGCTTTCGAACACCGCCGAACAGCGCATATCCGTCAAGAAACCGGCCAACGCATCCAAGCCGGCACATAGACGAGCCTCGCGGTCGATATTGCTGCCAAGCCCGAGGTAAACCTGAGTCAATGACATCCGCGCTCGATCTCCACGCCCACGCCCTTGGCAGCCGGCACCGCGCCGGGCTTGGTCAACTTGAGGTGCAGCCAGGGAATCTGGAATTCACTCATCAGCACTTCGGCCAGACGCTCGGCAAAGGTTTCCACCAGTTGGTACTGGGACTGCTCGGCAAAGGCCTGGATACGCGCAGACACCCTGGCGTAATCCAGTGCCAGGGTCAGGTCATCACCGGCCGCAGCTGGGCGATTATCCCAGGCGAAGCTCAGGTCCAGGCGCAGGCATTGCCGGATTCCGCGCTCCCAGTCGTAAGCCCCGATCACGGTGTCGACTTCCAGGCCTTCGATAAACACTCTGTCCAAGCACTTTTCTCCGCAGCACGACAAGGGCGCGATGCCCCGTTAGAATCAGGGCGTCCTCGCCCGGAATAGTTAGCATGTTTTGGTCACTGGCGATTTTCGCCTACCTGCTCGGCTCGCTGTCCTTCGCCATTTTGCTCAGCCGCTTGACGGGAAACCCCGATCCGCGAATGAGTGGCTCAGGCAATGCCGGCGCCACCAATATGTTGCGCCTGGCCGGCAAGAAACTCGCCGTCCTGACCTTGCTGGGCGACGTCTGCAAGGGCCTGCTGCCCGTGCTCATCGCCAGCCTCGTCGGCCTTAGCTTGCAACAGCAAGCCTGGGTGGGCCTGTGTGCCGTCCTGGGCCACCTGTTCCCGTTGTACTTCCGCTTTCGCGGCGGCAAGGGCGTAGCCACGGCGGCCGGCATTCTGCTGGGTATTTACCCTCCTGCGGCGTTACTGGCCATGCTCGCCTGGCTGCTGACGTTCTACCTGACCCGTACCAGCTCGCTGGCCGCGCTGATTGCTACGCCGCTGACCCTGCCGTTGCTGGCCTGGCAGGAACCGCAAGCGCTGTTACCGATGAGCGTGCTGACACTGCTGATCGTCTGGCGCCACCGCGGCAATCTACGCGACCTGTTTGCCGGGCGCGAACGGCATTTTTAAATATCCCGCCTGGACTCGGCGCCCTTGAACCTTACAACGGCGGCAATTGTTCCATCGGCCAGCGCGCCTGCACGCTGATCGCCAGGCTTTCGTGCTGTCCGGCCTGCAAGCGCTGGCAACCGGCATAGGCGATCATTGCGCCGTTGTCAGTGCAGAACTCAGGGCGTGCGTAGAACACATTGCCATTCATGTCGCCGAGCATTTTTTCCAGGGAACTGCGCAACGCCTTGTTGGCGCTGACGCCGCCCGCGATCACCAGCCGCTTCATGCCCGCCTGTTTCAGGGCGCGCTTGCACTTGATGGTCAAAGTCTCCACCACAGCCTGCTGGAACGCCAGCGCGATGTCGCAACGGGCTTGCTGGCCGTCGTCCCCGGCGCTGACGCTCTGCTGCCAGGTGTTCAAGGCAGAGGTTTTCAAGCCGCTGAAACTGAACATCAAGCCAGGACGATCACACATCGGCCGCGGGAAGGTGTAGCGACCGGCAACGCCGTTCTCGGCAAGGCGGGCGATTTCCGGACCACCCGGATAATTAAGTCCCATCATCTTCGCGGTTTTGTCGAACGCTTCACCGGCGGCATCGTCCAGCGACTCGCCCAACAGTGTGTATTGGCCGATCCCGTCCACCTGAACCAGCTGCGTATGCCCCCCCGAAACCAACAAAGCGACGAACGGGAACTCCGGCGGTGTTTTTTCCAGCATGGGCGCCAACAAATGGCCTTCCATATGGTGCACACCAAGGGCAGGAATACCCCAGGCAAACGCCAACGCCTGGGCGCAAGAGGCCCCAACCAGCAGGGCTCCGACCAATCCGGGGCCGGCGGTGTAAGCGATGGCATCGATCTCGGTTGCCACACAGCCGGCTTCATCCAGCACCTGGCGGATCAACGGCAGCATGCGCTTGACGTGATCGCGGCTGGCAAGCTCCGGCACCACGCCGCCATAGGCGCGATGCAGGTCGATCTGACTGAACAGTGCATCGGCCAAAAGCCCGCGTTCACTGTCGTATAGTGCGACTCCGGTTTCGTCGCAGGAGGTTTCAAGTCCCAGTACTAGCATGGGTTTGCGCCTTGTAGAGGCTGAATTCGAAGGCGCGCATAATAGTCGCCACTCCCCCTCCCGACTAGCGGTTTTCGATCAGAGGCTTTGCATTCCGGGCAATGAGGGGTTAACATCCGCAACCCTTAAAAACCGACGACCTCAGCCGCGAATTTTTTGCGACGAGAACGTTGATTCCCGGTAATGAAAGAAGGTAGCTCTGGATGCCAGCCGTCAAAGTAAAAGAGAACGAACCCTTCGACGTAGCTCTGCGTCGTTTCAAGCGCTCCTGCGAAAAAGCCGGTGTTCTGGCTGAAGTTCGTAGCCGCGAATTTTATGAGAAGCCAACTTCTGAGCGTAAGCGCAAAGCAGCAGCCGCTGTTAAGCGTCACGCTAAGAAAGTTCAGCGCGAACAGCGCCGCGCCGTTCGTCTGTACTAATACACAGACGTTCGTAGCAAGCTTCTGCCAAGCCCGGCCCTCAGCCGGGCTGTTGGCATTTGCGGATATCGCTTGATGCTTCACCGTCGACGCCGCACATGCGACCGAGACACTGCTTCACACGTCAGGGCTGGCTCTTTTGCCAGCGGTGCACGTCTCTTCTGACGAGCCTAACAAGGCTACTGACGAGCACACCTATTCTTCAAACAGACGATCAACTGTATCGGCTGTGCCCAACGATGCGTTTCCGAGGCCGCCATTGGCCTAGACCGGACGCCCGGGCAACATTTCCATGCCGAAGACTGATCAGAAACTATCCTCAGTAAATATTCGGCAGATACACTCCCTGATGACCCATGCAGACGATGATGATCGAGCACTCCTTACGTGCGCTTGAACACGTCACGGGCCCTCATTTACACGCAGTGATGACGAGAACGCCATGGCCGGGCTGATTCCCCAGAGCTTTATTGACGACCTTCTGAACCGCACCGACATCGTCGATGTTGTCAGCTCACGCGTACAGCTGAAAAAAGCCGGCAAAAACTACACCGCCTGCTGCCCTTTTCATAAAGAAAAAACCCCATCCTTCAGCGTCAGCCCCGACAAGCAGTTCTATTACTGCTTCGGTTGCGGGGCGGGCGGGAATGCCCTGGGCTTCCTGATGGACCACGACAACCTGGACTTCCCCCAGGCTGTCGAGGACCTGGCGAAAGCCGCCGGCATGGAAGTGCCCCGCGAAGAAAGTGGCCGGCCGCACAAACCGCGGCAACCCACCGATTCGCCGCTGTATCCGCTGCTCACCGCTGCTGCCGACTTTTACCGCCAGGCACTCAAGAGCCATCCGCAGCGCAAGGCCGCTGTCGATTACCTTAAAGGGCGCGGCCTCACCGGCGAAATCGCTCGGGACTTCGGCCTCGGCTTCGCTCCGCCGGGCTGGGACAATCTGTATAAACACCTGAGCAGCGACACCCTCCAGCAAAAGGCCATGATCGATGCCGGCCTGCTGGTGGAAAACGCCGAGACCGGCAAGCGCTATGACCGCTTCCGCGACCGGGTGATGTTCCCGATCCGCGACAGCCGTGGCCGCATCATCGCCTTCGGCGGCCGTGTACTCGGGGACGACAAGCCCAAGTACCTGAACTCTCCGGAGACCCCGGTGTTCCACAAGGGCCAGGAACTCTACGGCCTGTTCGAGGCGCGCAAGAACAACCGCAACCTCGACGAGATCATCGTGGTTGAAGGCTATATGGACGTGATCGCCCTGGCCCAACAAGGCTTGCGCAACGCGGTCGCGACCCTCGGCACCGCCACCAGCGAAGAACATTTGAAGCGCCTGTTCCGCGTCGTGCCCAGCGTGCTGTTTTGCTTCGACGGCGACCAGGCGGGCCGCAACGCCGCCTGGCGCGCGCTCGAAGCCACGCTGTCGAGCCTGCAGGATGGGCGCCGCGCACGCTTCCTGTTCCTGCCTGAAGGCGAAGACCCGGACACCCTGGTGCGCTCGGAAGGTACCGACGCGTTCCGCGCACGTATCAATCAACATGCGCAGCCGCTGGCGGATTATTTTTTCCAGCAGCTGACCGAAGAAGCCGACCCGCGCTCCCTCGAAGGCAAGGCCCATATGGCCACCCTCGCGGCGCCGCTGATCGACAAAGTCCCGGGCGCTAATTTGCGCACGCTGATGCGCCAGCGCCTGCTGGAGATCACTGGTTTAAGCGGTGAAGCCGTAAGCCAGCTGGTGCACAGCGCCCCGCAGGATGCACCGCCAGCCTACGACCCCGGCATGGATTACGACGCCATGCCGGACTATGCCGACTTCCACCAACCTCAGGAGGCCTTCGCCCCCCAACAGGAATGGACGCCGAAGAAGCCCGGCGCCGGCGGCAAGAAGTGGGACAAAAAGCCCTGGAGCAAAAACGGCAAACGCGGTGATCGCGATGAAGCCTACGCACCACGCACGCCCGTAGCGGTGGAAGCCCCCACATTGATTGCACTGCGCACACTGATTCATCACCCGCAATTGGCCGGTAAGGTTGAAAGTGCCGACCACTTTGCCAACGAGAGCAATACCTATGCTCAGGTGCTTATCGCACTGATCGAAGCCGTGCAGAAAAACCCTAAGCTAAACTCAATCCAGTTGATGGCTCGCTGGCATGGCACGGAACAGGGCCGTTTATTGCGGGCACTGGCGGAAAAGGAGTGGCTAATTGACGGCGACAACCTTGAACAACAGTTTTTAGACACCATTAATAGGTTATCCGCGGGTCAACACACTCAGACCCTCGATGAACTTATCAAGAGAGCAAGGCAGCCGGGATTATCGGCTGAAGAGCAGATTCAGATAGCAAAACAGATGCGCGACCTCTTAAAACAGAATGTTTACGCATCAAACCCGACCTCAGCTGGCGTGTGAGGTCATAGCTCGGGTATAATCCTCGGCTTGTTTTTTGCCCGCCAAGACCTTCAGTGGATAGGGTGTTATGTCCGGAAAAGCGCAACAGCAGTCTCGTATCAAAGAGTTGATACTTCTTGGTCGTGAGCAGGGTTACCTGACTTACGCGGAGGTCAACGACCACCTGCCTGAGGATATTTCAGATCCTGAGCAGGTGGAAGACATCATCCGCATGATTAACGACATGGGGATCAACGTATTCGAAGTCGCGCCAGATAAGGATTCCCTTATGCTGGCCGACGCTGATACCGACGAGGCCGCCGCTGAGGAAGCTGCTGCCGCGCTGGCTGCAGTAGAGACCGATATCGGCCGCACGACAGACCCTGTGCGCATGTATATGCGCGAAATGGGTACCGTCGAGCTGCTGACACGCGAAGGCGAGATCGAAATCGCCAAGCGTATCGAAGAGGGTATCCGTGAAGTGATGGGCGCCATTGCGCACTTCCCTGGCACGGTTGACCACATTCTCGCCGAGTACACCCGCGTCACCACCGAAGGTGGCCGCCTGTCCGACGTCCTGAGCGGTTATATCGACCCGGACGACGGCATTGCGCCGCCTGCCGCCGAAGTACCGCCGCCTGTTGATGCGAAAGCCGCAAAAGCGGACGACGACTCCGACGACGACGAAGCTGAAAGCAGCGACGACGAAGAAGAAGCCGAAAGCGGTCCAGACCCGGTCATCGCGGCCCAGCGCTTCGGTGCGGTTTCCGATCAAATGGAAATCACCCGCAAGGCCCTGAAGAAGCACGGTCGCGGCAACAAGCAGGCAATTGCCGAGCTGGTGGCCCTGGCTGAGCTGTTCATGCCGATCAAGCTGGTGCCCAAGCAATTCGAAGGCCTGGTTGAGCGTGTTCGCAGTGCTCTTGAGCGTCTGCGTGCCCAAGAGCGTGCGATCATGCAGCTCTGTGTGCGTGATGCGCGCATGCCGCGTACCGATTTCCTGCGCCAGTTCCCGGGCAACGAAGTTGACGAAAGCTGGAGCGACGCACTGGCCAAGGGCAAGGCGAAATACGCCGAAGCCATAGGTCGCCTGCAGCCCGATATCATCCGTTGCCAGCAGAAGCTGACCGCGCTTGAGACCGAAACCGGCCTGACGATTGCAGAAATCAAAGACATCAACCGTCGCATGTCGATCGGTGAGGCCAAGGCCCGCCGCGCGAAAAAAGAGATGGTTGAAGCGAACTTGCGTCTGGTGATCTCCATCGCCAAGAAGTACACCAACCGTGGCCTGCAGTTCCTTGATCTGATCCAGGAAGGCAACATCGGCTTGATGAAGGCGGTGGACAAGTTCGAATACCGTCGCGGCTACAAGTTCTCGACTTATGCCACCTGGTGGATCCGTCAGGCGATCACTCGCTCGATCGCCGACCAGGCCCGCACCATCCGTATTCCGGTGCACATGATCGAGACCATCAACAAGCTCAACCGAATTTCCCGGCAGATGTTGCAGGAAATGGGTCGCGAACCGACTCCGGAAGAGCTGGGCGAACGCATGGAAATGCCTGAGGATAAAATCCGCAAGGTATTGAAGATCGCTAAAGAGCCGATCTCCATGGAAACGCCGATTGGTGATGACGAAGACTCCCATCTGGGCGACTTCATCGAAGACTCGACCATGCAGTCGCCAATCGATGTCGCCACTGTTGAGAGCTTGAAAGAAGCGACTCGCGACGTACTGTCCGGCCTCACTGCCCGTGAAGCCAAGGTACTGCGCATGCGTTTCGGCATCGACATGAATACCGACCACACCCTTGAGGAAGTCGGTAAGCAGTTTGACGTGACCCGTGAGCGGATCCGTCAGATCGAAGCCAAGGCGCTGCGCAAGTTGCGCCACCCGACGCGAAGCGAGCATCTGCGCTCCTTCCTCGACGAGTGATACCAGAACCCCCGGCCCAGGCCGGGGGGTTTGCTTTCTACCGATTGCTTTGACAGATTAACTGCCCCGCACCACCCCACCCTCGCAATGCCCGTCTACACTCGAGACATTCCCCGTGCCATAACGAGACCGTTATGCCCAGATTGCCGACCGTGATACTGCTGTCGCTGCTGACCTGGACCGCAACGGCTGGCGCGTTGACTCTTACGGATGATGAGCGTAGCTGGTTGGCGGACCATCAGGAGCTGCGCCTAGGCGTGGATGCGTCTTGGCCACCTTTTGAATATCGCGATGAAAATGGCCGATATCAGGGCTTGGCAGCCGATTACGTACGCCTGCTCCAGGACCGCCTGGGTGTGCGAATCAAACTGATCGAACCAGTTAACTGGACCGCAGTGCTTGAACAAGCCCGCAATAATCAGCTCGACCTGCTGCCGGGCATTATGTCCACCCCCGAACGCCAAAACTTCCTGGCCTTCACACGCCCCTATCTCGACTTTCCCATCGTCATCCTGGCCCATGAAGGCGGCGCGAAACCACGCAGCCTCAAGGATTTGTACGGGCTGAAAATTGCCGTGGTGGAGAACTACGCCCCCCATGAATTGCTCCGCACCCACCATCCGGACCTGAATCTGGTCGCCCTGCCCAACGTCAGTTCGACGCTGCAAGCCCTGGCCACCGATGAAGTGGATGCCGTGGTCGGCGACCTCGCCTCCAGCGTCTGGAGCCTGCGCCAACTCAAGCTCGACGGCCTGTACGTCAGCGGCGAAACGCCTTACCGCTACCAACTGGCGATGGGTGTCCCGCGGGATGAAAAAATCCTGGTGGGCATCCTGGACAAAGTCCTCGCCGATCTCAGTTCAGCCGAAACTGATGCGATCCAGCAACACTGGGTCGGCAGCTTCACCGATCACCGCACCTTCTGGGCTGACCTGCTCACGTACGGCCTGCCAGCGGTGCTGCTGTTGAGTACAGTGCTGGCGATCGTCATTCGGATCAATCGCCGGCTCAGCTCGGAAATTTCCCGTCGGGTCGCCCTTGAGCAAGAACTGCGAAGCAGCGAGTACCACTATCGCGGCTTGGTGGAGAGCTTGTCCGCCATCGCCTGGGAAGCAAGCATCAGCGACTTCACCTACAGCTATGTGTCGCCCCATGCCGAAGACCTGCTTGGCTATCCCCGCGCCCACTGGCTGATTCCAGGCTTCTGGCGCAACATCATCCATCCCGCTGACCTGACCCGCGCCGAGGCCTATTGCTATCGGGAAACTCGTGCCAACCGTGATCACAGTATTGATTACCGGGTCATCACCGCTGATGGCCGCTGCCTGTGGGTACGTGACATTGTCAGCCTGATCGAACACGGCCACGAGCCGGTGCTGCGCGGCCTGATGATCGACATCAGCGAAGCCAAGCGCACCGAAGAAGCCCTGCAACTGTCCGAGCAGAAATTTGCCTCGGTGTTTCAGCAGTGCCCGGACATCCTGGTGATTGCTCGGTTGTCTGATGGTTGTTTGCTGGAGGTCAACAAGGCATTCGAGGACCAGATTGGCCTGAGCTTTGATGAGGTCGTGGGCAAAACCGCCTCAGATCTGAATATATGGGGCATTCAGGGCGTCGGTCCGGATTTGCTGCAGCGGGTACAGACCACCAGTATCCGTAACCTGGAAATGTCCTTTCTGCGCAGCAATGGTCAGGCATTTACCGGGCTGATCTCAGCTGAGCCGTTCCAACTCGATACCACTGAAGCCTTGGTGGTAGTGGTGCGCGATATCACCGAGCTCAAGGAAACCCAACAGCAGCTGCAAACCTCCGAAGAGAAATTCGCCAAGGCATTCCATGCTTCCCCCGACGGTTTACTACTGAGTCGCCAAAGAGATGGCCTGCTGATTGAAGTGAACGAAGGTTTCAGCCACCTGACCGGTTTCACCAGCGCCTCCTCACTTGACCAATCAACCCTGGACCTAGGCATCTGGGTCGACCTCAACGAACGCAAACACATGCTGGAGTTGATGCAGCGCGACGGCTTTGTCCGCGATTTCATCTGTCATATCCGTCGTGCCGACGGCCAGATTCGCCTGTGCGAAGTGTCCAGCCGCCCACTGCCGATTGGCGACGAAGATTGCATGCTGACCATCGCCCGGGACATCACCGAACGCCAGTTGATGCAGGAAAAACTGCAGCAGGCCGCCACGGTGTTCGAAAGCACCGCCGAAGGCGTCTTGATCACCGACACACGGCAGAACATCAGCGCCGTCAACCGCGCCTTCACGGAGATAACCGGCTACAGCGAGGTTGAAGCCCTTGGCCATACCCCGCGCCTGCTCGCCTCCGGCCTGCACGACAGCGCGTTCTATGCGGCGATGTGGCACCAGTTGACGACCTATGGCCACTGGCAAGGAGAGATCTCCAACCGCCGCAAGAATGGCGAGGTGTATCCGAGCTGGCTGACCATCAGCGCTGTGCGTAACCGCGAGCAATTGGTCACGCACTTCGTTGCTGTGTTTGCCGACATCTCCAGCCTCAAGCTGGCCCAGGCCCGCCTGGATTATCAGGCCCACCACGACCCATTGACTGGCCTGCCCAACCGCACCCTGTTTGAAAACCGGCTGCAGGCCGCCCTCAACGGCCAGCAGGAAAGTGGTAAACAGGGCGCGGTGCTGTTTCTCGACCTCGACCGCTTCAAGCACATCAACGACAGCCTCGGCCACCCGGTTGGCGACCTGCTGCTCAAAGACATCGCCGTACGCCTCAAGGAGCAGTTGCGGGACGTGGACACCGTTGCTCGCTTGGGCGGCGACGAATTCATCATCCTGCTGCCCGGCTTGCAACAGGCCAGCGACGCCCAGCACTTGGCGAACAAACTGCTCGACTGTTTTACCCCGCCATTCCAGGCCGGCGAGCATGAGTTCTTCATCAGCGCGAGTATCGGCACCAGTCTGTATCCGCAAGACGGTACCGACGTCGCCACCCTGGTCAAAAATGCCGACGCCGCGATGTATCGCTCCAAAGCCAAGGGGCGCAACCGGGTCGAGCGCTACACCCGCGACCTGACCGCCCAGGCCAATGAACGCGTAGCGCTGGAGCACGAACTGCGCCGCGCCATCGAACGTGAAGAATTGAGCCTGTATTACCAACCCAAACGCAGCCTGGTCACCCAACAACTGATCGGCGCCGAAGCCTTGATCCGTTGGCACCACCCGACCTTGGGCGAGGTCCCGCCCGAGCACTTTATTGCCCTGGCCGAAGAGAACGGCATGATCCTGCAAATCGGCGACTGGGTACTGGAACAGGCCTGCCGGCAGTTGCACGCCTGGCAAGCGGCTTTCGAGGATTTCGGCCCCCTGTCGGTCAACCTTGCAGGCGCGCAACTGCGTCACCCCAACCTGCTGTCACGCATCGAACAACTGCTGCGCGATTACCACCTCGAACCCGGCTGCCTGCAGCTGGAGATCACCGAAAACTTCATCATGAGCCAAGCCGAAGAAGCACTGGCGGTGTTGCACCAACTCAAGCGCCTGGGTGTACAGCTGGCAATCGATGATTTCGGCACCGGCTACTCGTCCCTCAGCTACCTCAAACGCCTGCCCCTGGACTTCCTCAAGATCGATCAATCCTTCGTCCGCGGCTTGCCCGACGACCCTCACGATGCAGCCATCGTGCGCGCCATCATCGCCCTTGGCCACAGCATGCAATTCACCATCATCGCCGAAGGCGTGGAAACCCCGGCACAACAAGCATTCCTCGCAAGCGAGGGGTGTGAACAGATGCAAGGCTACATCGTCAGCCTGCCCCTGCCGCCGGAGCTTTTTGCCGCCAGCTTCCTTCGTACACGGCACAAGGATTTTTCGGATGGCACAGTGAACAAACCATCGCTATAATCCGCGACCTACTGAGGGCCTATAGCTCAGTTGGTTAGAGCAGGGGACTCATAATCCCTTGGTCGTAGGTTCGAGTCCTACTGGGCCCACCACACTCAAAGCCGCGCATTGCGCGGCTTTTGCGTATCTGGCATCACGGTTCTTTCAGCCAGGCCAAGCCTGTACCATGCTTGCCCATTGCCCCCGCACTGGAGCCCCCCCTTGCCCGTCCTAGACGAAATCGACCGCCAACTGATCGCCGCCCTGCAGCTCAACGCCCGTGAAAGCGTGGCCATGCTCGCCAGGCAGTTGGGCATCGCCCGCACCACCGTCACGTCGCGTCTGGCCCGCCTGGAGAAAACCCAGGTCATCACCGGTTACGGCGTGCGCCTGGGCCAGCGCGTTGCGGATGGTGGGTTGCAGGCTTACGTGGGCGTTACCGTGCAACCCCGCTCCGGCAAAGAGGTATTGCGCAGGCTGAGCGCCATGGCGCAAGTGCAGCAGCTGTGCGCGGTGAGTGGGGAGTTCGATTACGTGGCTTGGCTGCGCACCGATTCGCCGGAGCAACTGGACCAATTGCTGGACCAGATCGGCAGTGTCGACGGCGTGGAGAAAACCACCACCTCGATCATCCTCAGTAACAAATTGGATCGCGGACAACCAATCTGACCGCTTAACTCGTCACATTGACTAAAACTAGCGCAATCCGACGACATATTGCGCCTTATTAACGCGCGCAACGTTCCCTAAACTGGCTGCCATCTTTTCCTATACTCAACGGGCCCTCCTCCCGCCGAGCCGTCAGTAAGGTCAGCCATGAGCATTCCGTCCAGCACTCTCAGCAAGCCCAATCGCCACCCGGGCGACGGTAAGAAACCCATCACCATCTTCGGCCCGGACTTCCCGTTTGCCTTTGATGACTGGATCGAACACCCCGCCGGGCTGGGCAGTATTCCTGCGGCCAATCACGGCGCCGAAGTGGCGATCGTCGGCGCCGGGATCGCGGGCCTGGTGGCGGCCTACGAGCTGATGAAACTCGGGCTCAAGCCCGTGGTGTATGAAGCCTCGAAGATGGGTGGCCGCTTGCGCTCGCAGGCCTTTGAAGGCGCCGAAGGCATCATCGCCGAGCTGGGCGGCATGCGGTTCCCGGTGTCGTCCACGGCGTTCTACCATTACGTGGACAAGCTAGGACTGGAAACCAAGCCCTTTCCCAACCCGCTGACGCCGGCGTCCGGCAGCACTGTGATCGACCTGGAAGGCCAGACTCACTACGCGCAAAAACTCTCCGATTTACCGGCACTGTTCCAGGAAGTCGCCGATGCCTGGGCCGACGCCTTGGAGGCCGGTTCGCAGTTCGGCGATATCCAGCAGGCGATCCGCGACCGCGACGTGCCGCGCCTCAAAGAGTTGTGGAACAAGCTCGTGCCGCTGTGGGATGACCGTACCTTCTACGACTTCGTCGCCACCTCCAAAGCCTTCGCCAAATTGTCGTTCCACCACCGCGAGGTGTTTGGCCAGGTCGGTTTCGGTACCGGCGGCTGGGACTCTGACTTCCCCAACTCCATGCTGGAAATCTTCCGCGTGGTGATGACCAACTGCGATGATCATCAACACTTGATCGTCGGTGGCGTGGCCCAAGTGCCCATGGGCATCTGGCGCCATGTGCCGGAACGCTGCGCCCACTGGCCGGCCGGTACCAGCCTGAGCTCGCTGCATAGAGGTGCACCACGGGCAGGCGTGAAGCGCATTGCCCACGCCGCCGAGGGCCGCTTTGCTGTTACTGACAACTATGGCGACACCCGTGAATACGCGGCGGTGCTGACCACCTGCCAAAGCTGGCTGCTGACCACCCAGATCGAATGCGACGAAACCCTGTTCTCACAAAAAATGTGGATGGCCCTGGATCGCACTCGCTACATGCAGTCCTCGAAAACCTTCGTGATGGTTGATCGCCCATTCTGGAAAAACAAAGACCCGCAAACCGGGCGCGACCTCATGAGCATGACCCTCACCGACCGCCTTACCCGTGGCACCTACCTGTTCGATAACGGTGACGACAAGCCGGGGGTGATCTGCCTGTCCTACTCGTGGATGAGCGACGCGCTGAAGATGCTGCCCCAGCCTATCGACAAGCGGGTGAAACTGGCCCTCGATGCACTGAAGAAAATCTACCCCAAGGTCGACATCAAGGCGCGCATCATCGGCGACCCGATCACCGTGTCCTGGGAGGCCGACCCGCATTTCCTCGGGGCCTTCAAAGGTGCCTTGCCCGGTCACTATCGTTACAACCAACGGATGTATGCGCACTTCATGCAGAAGGATATGCCCGCCGAACAACGCGGGATCTTCATCGCGGGTGATGATGTATCGTGGACGCCTGCCTGGGTCGAAGGCGCGGTACAAACCTCGCTCAACGCGGTATGGGGCATCATGAACCACTTCGGTGGCAGCACCCACCCGGAGAACCCAGGCCCAGGCGACGTGTTCGATGAAATAGGGCCAATCGCCCTGGCAGAATAAGGAGTTGAGCATGCGTGTCGCCCTGTACCAATGCCCGCCGCTGCCGCTGGATGTGGCCGCCAACCTGCAGCGCCTGCATCAACTGGCCCATGAGGCACACGGCGCCGATGTGCTGGTGCTGCCAGAGATGTTCCTCACCGGCTATAACATTGGCGCCGAAGCCGTTGGCGCACTGGCCGAGGCACAGGATGGGCCATCGGCGCAGGCGATTGCCGAACTGGCGCAAAGTGCCGGGCTGGCGATCCTGTATGGCTACCCGGAACGGGCCGAAGACGGCCAGGTCTACAACGCCGTGCAGTTGATCGACGCCCAGGGCACGCGCCTGTGCAACTACCGCAAGACCCACTTGTTTGGCGATCTTGACCATTCGATGTTCAGCGCCGGCTCCGATGATTTTCCGGTGGTGGAATTGAACGGTTGGAAGGTGGGCATGCTGATTTGCTACGACCTGGAGTTTCCGGAAAACACCCGGCGCCTGGCCCTCGCCGGTGCCGAACTGATTCTGGTGCCCACCGCCAATATGGTGCCGTTCGACTTTGTTGCGGACGTCACCGTGCGGGCGCGAGCCTTTGAAAACCAGTGTTTTGTAGCCTATGCCAACTACTGCGGGCACGAAGGCGAGATTCGCTACTGCGGGCAAAGCAGCATTGCCGCGCCGGACGGCCAGCGAATTGCCCAGGCCGGCCTGGATGAAGCCTTGATCGTCGGCACCCTGGATCGCCAATCTATTGTCGACGCCCGCGCCGCCAACCACTACCTGCAAGACCGTCGCGCCGAACTCTACGGCGCACTGCACAAGCCCTGACCCATTGGGTTTGCTAGCATAGGCACTTCCCACGCCTCGGAAGTGCCCATGCCTGCGCCGGTTCACCCTCATCCCCTTCACCTGACCCTCGCCAATGGCCTGCGGGTTTGCCTGCGCCATGCGCCACGCTTGAAACGCTGCGCCGCCGTTTTACACGTGGCTGCCGGCAGCCATGACGTGCCATTGGCCTGGCCTGGGCTGGCGCATTTTCTTGAGCACTTGTTGTTTCTCGGTACCGAGCGTTTTCCAGCCGGCGAAGGGCTGATGGCCTACGTGCAGCGCCACGGTGGGCAGGTCAACGCCAGCACCCGTGAGCGCACCACCGAGTTCTTCTTTGAACTGCCGGTGCCGGTTTTTGCAGACGGGCTGGCGCGTTTGGCGGACATGCTGGCTCACCCGCGCCTGGCCCTCGACGATCAACAACGTGAACGCGAAGTGCTGGAGGCGGAGTTCATCGCCTGGTCCCAGGATGCCAAGGCCCAACAGCAAGTGACGCTGCTGCAAGGCTTGGCGGCGGATCATCCCCTGCGCGGTTTTCATGCCGGCAACCGCGACAGCCTGCCGGTGGAAAGCGACGACTTTCAGCATGCCTTGCGAGGGTTCCACGCACGCTTTTATCAAAGCGGGCAGATGACCTTGAGCCTCGCCGGTCCACAATCGCTGGCCGACCTGCAGGCCTTGGCCCAGCAGTTCAGTGACCAACTGACGCCCGGCCCATTGCACCCCCAGGCCGCTCCACCGGCCTTGATGCATGGCCCGGCACACCGTTATCAGCACGTCGCCGGCCAACACCTGCATCAGGTCATTACCTGTAACGCGCCACGGGAAGCGCTGGCGTTTCTCTGCACCTGGCTCAACGCCTCGGCCGCCGGTGGGTTGCTCGCCGAGCTGCAAGCACGACGACTGGCCACCGCGCTGCAGGCGTCCGTGCTGTACCAATTCGCGGATCAAGCCGTGCTGGATATCCACTTCACTCTCGGCAGCGCGCGCGAACCGGCCACGTCGATCGAAGAGTTGCTGCACGACTGGCTGAGTTTCTTCGCACACAGCGACTGGACAGCATTACGCGAAGAGTTCGCCTTACTCAATGCTCGCCAGCAACAGGTCCAAGGCGCCCTGGCGTTGGCGCGCAACGATGCCCAAGACCTGTCGGAACAAGGCGCCGCAGTCCTCAAGGCCATGCTCGACTCACTGCACCTGCCCGCCTCCCGGCACCCTTGGCAACTGCCGCCCAATAACCCTTTGCTTCGTGCGCCCGCCAAGGAAGAACGCGCGGGCCTGATTCGTGGCCAAACCAGCGCCCACCGTGGCTTGCGCACCTTTGCCCAGGATCGCTCACGGGGCCGACGGGAGCTGTCAGCGTTGACCTTCAGCCAGGCGTTGGCGGAGGACACTGGCGAAGGCGCGCTGTACCTGCAGTGGCGGTTTGACTCGGCGGTACCCACCGGGCTGGAAAGCCTGTTGCGGCCGTTGCGCGAACAGGCACGCCAGGCCGGCGTCGAGTTGTCTTGCGAAACGATCGCCACTGACTGGCAAGTGAAGATGCACGGCCTCCACGAGCCCATGCCGGCGGTGCTCGAAGCGTTGGCGCGGTGTCTGAGTGACTCGGATGAACCTTTGCCACCGACCGCTCCCGTGCCGATGATCGCCATCCGCGAACTGCTCAAGGCGTTGCCCGCTTGCTGCGCGGGTGTTCAGCCCCAGCCTCAGGAGACAACAGCATCATGGGCTACCGCGCGCTGGCAGGCGCTGGGCGCTGGCCTACCCCCCGCCAGTGAAGCCGCGATCAAAGCCGCAGCGGCCCGGCTGCCTGGGCAACCGGCAAGCGTGCCTTATACACCTCACGTCCTTGACGGACAAAAGCGCTGGCACGCAGTCAGCACCGAATCCAGCGAAGCAGCGCTACTGTTATTCTGCCCGACGCCGACTCAATCCCTAGCCGATGAAGCCAACTGGCGGTTGCTCGGGCACGTGCTCCAGGGGCCGTTCTACCAGCGCTTGAGAGTCGAACTGCAAATCGGCTACGCCGTGTTCAGCGGCATCCGACAGATCAACGGCCAAACAGGCCTGTTGTTTGGGGTGCAGTCGCCCACCATCTCCCTAGACGGCATCGTCCAACAGTTGCAGGCCTTCCTGGGGCAACTGCCGTCGTTGATCGAGCGCAGTCCCGACTTGGGTAACCAGGCCCTCGCACAGCAGTTCGCGGCCCAGACGCTGCCTATCAACGAAGCTGCCGACTTGCTCTGGCATGCGCACCTGGCAGGCCATTCGTCGGGTTATCTGGATCAGATTCAACAGTTGATCCAAGCGTGCACGCGCGAGGATGTGCAGCGCGCCGCGCAACGACTCAATGACGCCGCAGGCGGCTGGCAATGCGTGGCCAACGGGCCGCGCATCAGCGACGACTGGCAAGCAGCGCCGTGATCGTTGCCAACCCTGCAACAGGCTTTCTCCACCGAGACAGCGCTAACTTGAATAAAATTGCGTAACATTGCGCAGCAATATCTGAACATCTCCAATGGGAGGTGGACTATATGTATTACTTGGTAGTGAACGTCCCATCCCTTGATAGGAGTAAGAATATGACCTGGTCCAAACCTGCTTACACTGATCTGCGTATTGGTTTCGAAGTCACCATGTACTTCGCCAGCCGTTAATTGGCTGAGTGACACAACGCCTCGGTTCGCCCGGGGCGTTTTTGTTTTGAGCTGTGCTTGATGGAGCGATCATGTTTGTCCAGATTCTAGGTTCCGCCGCCGGCGGTGGCTTCCCGCAGTGGAACTGCAACTGCGTGAACTGCGCAGGTTTTCGCGATGGCAGCCTGCGGGCCCAGGCGCGTACCCAGTCATCCATCGCGATCTCCGACAATGGCGTGAATTGGGTGCTCTGCAATGCCTCGCCGGATATCCGCGCACAACTCCAGGGCTTTGCGCCCATGCAACCGGGCCGCGCCCTGCGCGATACCGGCATCAGCGCAATCATCCTGATGGACAGCCAGATCGACCATACCACTGGCCTGCTGAGCCTGCGCGAAGGCTGCCCGCACCAGGTGTGGTGCACCGACATGGTCCACGAAGACCTGAGCACCGGTTTCCCGTTGTTCACCATGCTGACCCACTGGAACGGTGGCCTGGCCTGGAACCGCATCGAGTTGGACGCCAGCTTCACCATCCCGGCCTGCCCCAACCTGCGCTTCACCCCGCTGCCGTTGCGCAGCGCCGCACCGCCCTATTCGCCGCACCGTTTCGACCCGCACCCCGGTGACAACATTGGCCTGATCGTCGAAGACCTGCGCACCGGCGGCAAATTGTTCTACGCCCCGGGCCTGGGCAAGGTCGACGCACCGCTGCTGGACATCATGGCCGGCAGTGACTGCCTGCTGGTGGACGGCACGATGTGGGACGACGATGAAATGCAGCGCCGTGGCGTCGGCACCCGCACCGGGCGTGAGATGGGCCACCTGGCACAGAACGGCCCCGGCGGCATGCTTGAAGTGCTCGAGCAACTGCCCAAACAGCGCAAAGTGCTTATCCACATCAACAACACCAACCCGATCCTCGATGAAGACTCCCCCGAGCGAGCGGAGCTGGTGCGGCGCAATGTCGAAGTGGCTTACGACGGCATGAGCATTGAATTGTAGGAGCGATCGAAATGACCGACACACCGTTGAGCAAGGCTGAGTTCGAAGCCGCCCTGCGCGCCAAGGGCGCCTTCTACCATATCCATCACCCCTACCATGTGGCGATGTACGAAGGCCGCGCCAGCCGTGAGCAGATCCAGGGCTGGGTCGCCAATCGCTTCTACTATCAAGTGAATATCCCGCTGAAAGACGCGGCGATCCTGGCCAACTGCCCAGACCGTGAAATCCGTCGCGAATGGATCCAGCGCCTGCTCGACCATGACGGCGCGCCCGGTGAAGACGGCGGTATCGAAGCCTGGCTGCGCCTGGGCCAGGCCGTGGGCCTGGACCCCGATCAACTGCGCTCCCAGGAGTTGGTGCTGCCCGGCGTACGCTTCGCCGTGGACGCCTATGTCAACTTCGCCCGCCGCGCCAGCTGGCAGGAAGCCGCCAGCAGCTCGCTGACCGAGCTGTTCGCGCCGCAAATCCACCAGTCGCGCCTCGACAGTTGGCCCCAGCATTACCCGTGGATCGACCCGGCCGGTTACGAATACTTCCGCACACGCCTGGGCCAAGCCCGTCGCGATGTGGAACACGGCTTGGCGATCACCCTGCAGCACTACACCACCCGCGAGGGGCAGGAGCGCATGCTGGAAATTCTCCAGTTCAAACTGGACATCCTCTGGAGCATGCTGGACGCCATGAGCATGGCCTACGAACTCAAACGCCCGCCGTATCACAGCGTGACCGAACAGCGGGTATGGCATAAAGGGATCACCCTATGAGCTTTGATCGCAGCAAAAAACCGACCTGGCGCCAGGGCTATCGCTACCAGTACGAGCCTGCTCAGAAAGGCCACGTATTGCTCTACCCCGAAGGCATGATCAAGCTCAACGATAGCGCCGCATTGATCGGTGGCCTGATCGACGGCGAGCGCGACGTTGCGGCAATCATTGCCGAGCTGGATAAGCAGTTCCCCGGTGTGCCAGAGCTGAGTGACGACATCGAGCAATTCATGGAGGTCGCCCGTGCTGAGCACTGGATCACCCTTGCCTGAAAAGCCAGCCATAGGCCTGCCTCTGTGGCTGCTGGCCGAGCTGACCTATCGCTGCCCGCTGCAGTGCCCGTATTGCTCCAACCCGCTGGATTTCGCCGAGCAGGGCAAAGAGCTGAGCACCGAACAATGGATCAAGGTATTTCGCGAAGCCCGTGAAATGGGTGCTGCGCAGTTGGGTTTTTCCGGCGGCGAGCCGCTGGTGCGCCAGGACTTGGTCGAGCTGATCGGCGAGGCTCGCAAGCTGGGTTTCTACACCAACCTGATCACCTCTGGCATCGGCCTCACCGAACAAAAAATCAGCGACTTCAAGAAAGCCGGCCTGGACCATATCCAGATCAGCTTCCAGGCCAGTGACGAACAGGTGAACAACCTGCTGGCCGGCTCCAAAAAAGCCTTCGCGCAAAAACTGGAAATGGCCCGAGCGGTGAAAGCCCACGGCTACCCGATGGTGCTGAACTTCGTCACCCATCGCCACAATATCGACAAGATCGACCGCATCATCGAGCTGTGCATTGCGCTGGAAGCGGATTTCGTCGAACTCGCCACCTGCCAGTTCTACGGCTGGGCACAGCTCAACCGCGTGGGCTTGCTGCCCACCCGCGAGCAGTTGGTGCGCGCCGAACGCATCACCAATGAATACCGTGCCAAGCTGGAAGCCGAAGGCCACCCCTGCAAGCTGATCTTCGTGACACCGGATTATTACGAGGAGCGACCCAAAGCCTGCATGAATGGCTGGGGCAGCATCTTCCTGACAGTCACACCCGACGGCACCGCCCTGCCCTGCCACGGCGCGAGGCAGATGCCCGTGCAGTTTCCCAATGTGCGCGACCACAGCATGCAGCACATCTGGTACGACTCGTTTGGCTTCAATCGCTTTCGTGGCTACGACTGGATGCCTGAGCCATGCCGTTCATGCGACGAAAAAGAAAAGGACTTCGGCGGCTGCCGTTGCCAGGCCTTCATGCTCACTGGTGACGCCAGCAATGCCGACCCTGTATGCAGCAAATCCGAGCAGCACGGCATCATCCTGCAAGCGCGGGAAGAGGCCCAACATGCCACCCAGACCATCGAGCAACTTGCCTTTCGCAATGAGCGCAACTCAAGACTCATTGCAAAAGGCTGAGGGCCTCAACGCTTGGCGATGATGTACACCGCGTGGATGATGCCAGGGAAGTAACCGCACAGGGTCAGCAGGATATTCAGCCAGAATGCACCGCCGAAACCTACTTGCAGGAACACACCCAATGGCGGCAGCAGAATGGCGATGATGATACGAATGATGTCCATGGGTCAGCTCCAGAAAATCGGCTCGTGTGAGCCGTGTAGCTAATCGACCTTGGCGGTTCGTGAGGGTTCAGTGGATTCTGGCATTGGGCCATCTCAGGCCAGAATCTCCAGCGATCTTTTCACACCACAAATTACCCAGACAAAAAAACGCCCCCAGCCAAAAGAATCAGGCTGGAGGCGCCGCGTATGCCGCGAGACGGTTCAGGAAACTGGGGTCACACCGCGATGCCCTTGCGGCATTGCACTTGAGCGGTACGCACCCGAGAAAAGGCGCGGGCAAGCCGAAGAAGCATTTCGTCGATATGGGTTTTGCTGATGTTCAGCGCAGGGGTAAAGCGCAGGCAGTCAGGTTGCGCGGCAGTGAGAATCAAGCCTTCGTGCAGCGCGGCCTTGACCACTGCAGCGGCGCAATCGTCCGACAGTGTCAGGCCCCAAAGCAGCCCGTTGCCGCGCAAGGGCCCATGGCCGTAACGGTAGGCCAGGCGGGCAAGGCCTTCTGCCAGGTACAAGCCCGATTCACGTAGGTGCTCGAGAAAGCCGTTCTCCAATAGAGCGTCGAGTACTGCGATACCCGCAGATGCCATCAGTGCATTGCCATGATGTGTACCGTCCAGCTCGCCCGGTTCGAAGCAACAGGCAGTGCCACGCGCCAGCAACGCCGCCAGGGGCACGCCGCCGCCCAGGCCTTTGCCCAGGGCAATGATGTCGGCGCGCACGCCGTATTGCTGCTCGGCGAGCAAGCTGCCGCAGCGGCCGATACCGGTTTGCACTTCGTCGAAGATCAGCAGGATCCCCAGCTCACGACACAGGCGTTCGACGCCCTTGAGGTAATGTTCTGTCGCAGGGAGGACACCGCCGCCGCTTTGTATCGGCTCCAGCATGATGGCGACGGTCTGCGCATCGACCGCTGCATGCAGGGCCGGCAGATCGTTAAACGGCACTTGGCTGAAACCTGGCAACTGCGGTTCGAATCGGTTTTCGCAGGCCACAGCCGACGCCGACATCGCCCCCAGGCTCCGCCCATGACAGCCATTGTTTACGGTGATGATGTGGTAAGCGCCACCGCGATGCAGTTGGCCCCACTTGCGTGCCAACTTGATGGCCGCTTCACAGGCTTCGGCACCGCTGTTGAGCAAATAGGCCTGGTCGCTGCAGGTGTGGTGGCACAGACGATCGACAAGATCCAGTTGCGCGCGGTTGTGCAAACCCAGGCCAGGGTTGATCACGGTGTGCATCTGTTGGGCAATGGCGTCGCGTACGGCCTGGGGACTGTGACCCAGGCTGTTGGCCCCACCGCCTTGACTGAAATCCAGATAAGCGCGGTCGTCAGCGTCCGAAAGCCAGGAACCCTGCCCCTGTACAAACACCTGGGGCGGGCGCGCCACAGTGGGCATCAGGCACTGGCTGGAAACATCTGCACGCGGGGCATGCACAACCAGGTCATCCAGACTCGGCGCGCAGCGACGGAACAAGTTCACACTTCACCCCCGCTGGCAACCTGACCTTGGTCGATGCCACCTGCCAATGAGGCCTTCAGATTTTTTGCCTTGCCTATGTAAACGCTATCAACAAAAACGCTGTTCATTGTCCGATCCGGCCCTGTAAGCCCTGCGAATAGGCGCTAGACTAGGCGCCTCGGGGGCCAGCGGCCATTTCGATTTTCCAGCTTTTTCGATAAGCAAACCTTATGGATTTCAAGCAACTGCGTTATTTCGTCGCGGTGTATGAGGAAGGCCACGTAGGTCGCGCCGCGGAGCGTCTGTCGATCTCCCAGCCAGCGCTGTCGCAACAGGTTCGCCAACTGGAACAGAACCTCGACGTCAGCCTGTTCGAACGCAGCAGCAAGCGTCTGTTGCCGACCTTGGCGGCCCACACCTTATACAACCACGCATTACCGCTCATTGATGGTATGCAGCAAGCCGTCGAGGCACTGCGCAATTTCAAGGGCCAGGCCATGCGCAGCCTGGCCATCGGCGTGCTGCAAACCGTGCACACCAGCCTGGTACCGCAGATGCTTGAGCGCGTGCGCAAGGCCCAGCCCCATCTGGTGGTGCAGATTTACGAGCTGACCGGGCTTGAGATTGAGCGGCGGTTGCTCAATGGCTCACTCGATATTGGCATCAGCTACCTGCCACCCCGTCAGCCGGGCCTGCATGGCGTGCTGCTGTATGAAGACGAGTTGAAGGTGGTGATACCCGAAGATCATCCGTTGCGCGAGTTCAAGAAAGTCTCGCTCAAACAAGCCGCCGAATTACCGATGTTGCTGCTGGGGGAAGAGTTTCAGGTTAGGCAGATCTGGCAAGGCCAACTGTCCAACCTCGGGCGGCGTCCGCAAGTGCAGGCGGAACTCAATACCATGGTGGGCATTCTCGACAGCCTGCCTCACACCCGCTTGGCGACCGTGCTGCCTGGGCGGTCCCAGGATGAACACAACAGCAAGGCGCTGCTGTGGAAACCCTTGAGCGAGCCCAGGGTACCGCTGAAAGTAGGATTGGTATGCCGCGATGTGCAACGCCAGCAGGCGACGGTGGCGTTGCTGCGTACCCTGCTGGAAGACGTGATGAATGCCCCGCCGGCAACCGCCTGACTTTTTCGCGGGCAAAAGAAAACCCCGCCGAAGCGGGGCTTTGCAGACTGTTTCCCTGACATCCATTTCACTCCGCCGTCCTGGCAGAATCCTACGTGTCCGTGTTGTTGCTTTGCGCTTCCTGCGCGACGTCCATGTGAAGTAGATTAGCCGTGGATCCAATGTGGCGATAGAGGACGATTAGCAGCACGTCATGTAAGAGAATGCTTACACGCCCTCTTCCCCCTTAAAACAGGGCTTCATCCATCAGGAACAGTGATTCGCTACCGGCTTTTACCGATGCACTCAACGAGTGGATACGCGGCAACAGGCGGGCAAAGTAGAAACGCGCAGTCCCCAGTTTGCTGGCGTAGAAATCCTCTTCGCCCTCCTTGCCTAACGCCGCCTTGGCCATGCGCGCCCACATATAGGCATAGGCCATGTAGCCGAACGCATGCAGGTATTCCACCGAGGCTGCGCCGATTTCATTAGGATTGCTCTTGGCGCGGTCCAGCACCCAGGCCGTCAGCTCATCCAGGTTACCTACTGCCACACCCAGGGGCTTGGTGAACTCGGCCAACTCAGGGCCCGATGCGGCGATGAACTGGCGGATCTCATCGGCGAACAAGGTATAGAACGCACCGCCGCTGCCGACGATCTTGCGCCCCATCAGATCCAGGGCCTGAATGCCGTTGGTACCTTCGTAGATCTGGGTGATGCGCACGTCACGCACCAATTGCTCCTGGCCCCACTCGCGGATGTAACCGTGACCACCAAACACCTGCTGGCCGAGTACGGTGGTTTCCAGGCCCAGGTCAGTGAGGAACGCCTTGGCAACTGGCGTCAACAACGCCACCAGGTTATCGGCACGCTCGCGCGCCTGCGCATCGTCGCTGAACTTGGCGATGTCCAACTGCGTCGCCACGTAGGTGGAAAACGCCCGGCCGCCTTCGTTCGCCGCCTTCATGGTCAGCAACATACGACGGACATCCGGATGCACGATGATCGGGTCTGCCGGCTTGTCCTTGGCCTTTGCGCCTAGCGGGGAACGGCTCTGCAGACGGTCGCGGGCATATTCAATCGCGTTCTGATAGGACCGCTCGCCAGAAGCCAAGCCCTGGATACCGACGCCCAGGCGCTCATAGTTCATCATGGTGAACATCGCAGCCAAGCCACGGTTGGGCTCACCGACCAGGTAACCCACGGCTTCGTCGAAGTTCATCACACAGGTGGCGGAGGCCTGGATGCCCATCTTGTGTTCAATGGAGCCGCAGTTCACCGGGTTACGCGCGCCCAGGCTGCCATCGGCATTTACCAGGAACTTCGGCACCAGGAACAGCGAGATGCCCTTGGGCCCGGCCGGTGCGTCCGGCAGTTTGGCCAGCACCAGGTGGATGATGTTTTCGGTGAGGTCGTGCTCGCCACCGGTGATGAAGATCTTGGTGCCGCTGACCTTGTAGGAGCCGTCCGCCTGAGGCTCGGCCTTGGTGCGGATCATCCCCAGGTCTGTACCGGCATGGGCTTCCGTCAGGCACATGGAACCGGCCCACTCACCCGAATACATCTTCGGCAGGTAGGTGGCCTTGAGTTCTTCACCGGCGTGGGTGTTGATCGATACACAGGCACCGGAGGTCAACATCGGGTACAGGCCGAAAGCCAGGCTCGACGAGTTGATCATCTCTTCAACCTGCGCCGACACCGCCTTGGGCATGCCCATGCCGCCGTAGGTCGGGTCGCCGCCCACGCCTACCCAGCCGCCTTCGGCGTAGGTGCTGTAGGCCTGGGGAAAACCGTCGGGAGTGGTCACGGCGCCGTCCGCCCAGTGGCAGCCTTGCTCATCGCCGCCGCGGCTGAGCGGGGCAATGGATTTGGCGGTGACCTTGCCGGCCTCTTCCAGGATCGCTTCGACGGTTTCGGCGTCAACGCTGTCTGCCAATGCCGGTAACTGGGCCCAAGTATCAGCGACCTCAAACACTTCGTTGAGGACGAAGCGCATATCACGCAACGGCGCTTTGTAATCAGCCATGGCAAACCTCGTGAGAACGTGAAAAGTAATTCGATAGGATCGGTTTTACAGACGTCGAGTGTACCCGAACAACTTTTCAGACACATAGGGTCAGTTCGTGACCGTTAAGTATTTACCAGTCACACAAGGAAGCTTTCCTGTAGGAGCGAGCTTGCTCGCGAAAAACTCACAGGCGCCGCGTTCATTCAGCAAGCACGCGTTATCGTTGACGTTCTTCGCGAGCAAGCTCGCTCCTACAGGGAGAAAGCGTCAGCTGGGAGACTCATCAGGCATTCGCTCCCTGCCTCTACCGCAGCACGGTGCATGGCCGTACGCGGCAACAAGCGCTTGAAATAAAAGTCGCAGGTCGCAAGCTTCGCCTGGGCAAACTCTTGGTCGTCCTGGCCGTGCGCCGCGATCGCCATGCGCAACCACAGGTAGGCGAGGATGATGTAACCGCTGTACATCAGGTAATCCATGGCCGCCGCGCCCACTTCATCAGGGTTTTTCATCGCGGCCGTGCCGACCTTCAAGGTCAGTTCGCCCCATTGCTGGTTCAGTTCATTGAGTTGCGCCACATGGGCCTTGAGTTGCGCATGCTCGGCATTGGCCGCGCAGAACTTATGCACAATTTTGGTAAACCCACGCAGCAACTTGCCCTGGCTGCCCAGCACCTTGCGCCCGAGCAGGTCCAGGGCCTGGATGCCGTTGGTGCCTTCATAGATCGGCGCAATCCGTGCGTCACGGGCCAGTTGCTCCATGCCCCACTCGCGAATATAGCCATGACCACCGAATACCTGCATGCCGTGGTTGGTCACCTCCAGGCCGGTTTCGGTCATGAAGGCTTTACAGATCGGCGTGAGGAAGGCCAACAGGTCCTCGGCTTCCTGGCGTTGGCCAGCGTCGCTGCCAAGGTGCGCGGTATCGAGCAGTTGCGCGGTGAAATAGGTCAACGCGCGGTTGCCCTCGTTGAAAGCCTTCATGGTCAGCAGCATGCGGCGTACATCGGCGTGCACGATGATCGGGTCAGCGGCTTTCTCCGGCGCCTTGGCACCGGTCAGCGAGCGCATCTGCAAGCGGTCGTTGGCGTACTTGATCGCGCCCTGGAAGCTCGCTTCACCGTTGCACAGGCCCTGCATTCCCGTGCCCAGGCGGGCGTGGTTCATCATGGTGAACATGCAGTTGAGGCCCTTGTTCGCCTCGCCAATCAAATAGCCTTTGGCGCCATCGAAGTTCAACACGCAGGTGGCCGAGGCCTTGATGCCCATCTTGTGTTCGATGGAGCCGCAGTGCACCGCATTGCGCTCGCCGGAGTCGGCATGGAACTTGGGCACGATAAACAACGAGATGCCCTTGGTACCCGCCGGCGCGTCCGGCAGCTTGGCCAGCACCAGGTGGATGATATTGGCGCTCATGTCGTGCTCGCCGGCCGAGATGAAGATCTTGCTGCCGGTGACCGCGTAACTGCCGTCCGCCTGCGGCACGGCGCGGGTCTTGATCAAGCCCAGGTCGGTGCCGCAGTGGGCTTCGGTCAGGCACATGGTGCCGGTCCATTCGCCAGCGGTGAGCTTGCTCAGGTAAGTGGCTTTCTGTTCGTCGGTGCCGTGGGCGTGGATGGCCGACATCGCACCGTGGGTCAGGCCCGGGTACATGCCCCAGGAGGTGTTGCTGGAGCCGATCATCTCGCTCAACACCAGGCCGAGGGAATGGGGCAGGCCCTGGCCACCGTAGGCCGGGTCTGCCGCCACGCCGTGCCAGCCGCCTTCCACATACTGGGCAAAGGCTTGCTTGAAGCCTTTGGGAGTGGTCACCACGCCATTATCGAAATGGCAGCCCTCTTCATCGCCGCTGCGATTGAGCGGCGCGAGTACGTTTTCGCAGAACCTGGCGCCTTCTTCGAGGATCGCACTGACCATGTCCGGGCTGGCATCCGTGGCGCCCAGGTCAGCGTAGTGGCCGTGGAAATCGAATACGGTGTCGATCAGAAAGCGCATGTCGCGCAAGGGAGCTTTGTACTCAGGCATGGCAATGTCTCCGGCAGCAGATAGGGTTAACCTACTGCCGGCCGTGGCCGTGGACAATCACTGTAGCGCTGCTGAATACAGCGCCATTACTCAACCGGCAGCGCTCTCCATGCGCACCGCGCCACGGCGGGTTTGCCCGGCTGCGACCACACAATTACGCCCCGCCCCCTTGGCGGTGTAAAGCGCCTGGTCGGCGGATTTGAGCACCTCGTCGGGGCTGCGTTGCTCGGCCTGGCGCTCGGCCACGCCGATGCTTACCGTCACCGACACACTGGACGCGCCGCTGCCCGCACGGCGCTGGCGGCCTTGATGATCGTCCTGGGGGCGGTCCGGGTTGCGCAACTTGATGTCGTAGCTGGCGATGATCTCGCGGATTTCCTCCAGGTGGGGCATGCACTCATCCAGGGTCTTGCCGGCAAACACCACGGCAAACTCTTCACCGCCGTAACGATAGGCCCGCCCGCCGCCATTGACCTTGGACAGCTTGCTCGCCACCAGGCGCAGCACCTGGTCGCCCACATCGTGGCCGTGGGTGTCATTGAAACGCTTGAAGTGATCGACGTCGCTCATCGCCAATACATAGTTGCGCCCCAACCGCTGCATGCGCTCGTTGAGGGCACGGCGCCCCGGCAAACCAGTGAGCTCATCACGAAACGCCATTTGATACGCCTCGTGCGCCACCCCCGCAGCGATCATCAGCATCACCTGGCTGCACATGATGTTGAGGGTGAACGGCAGGATGAAGGTTTGCGGCAACATCCAGAACATGCCCAGCAACCCCACCAGTTGTGCGGCGTGCAGCGGGCGCGGCTGGTACCAGTATTGGGCGGCCAGGGTGAGAAAGCCGATCAGGAACATCGGATAGGAAAGTTGGATCAGGCTCATCCAGGCGCCATGCAGCATCGGCCAACGGATCTCCGCCAACCAGCCCAGCAAGGCCTGGGGAAAACTCTGCTCCAGGGCCAGCGCCACACTGCCCACCGCCAGCAGCACCGCACAGCGGGCGACGAAGTCGCGGAACAGATGGGTCTTTTCCTGCCACAGCGCATAAATGCTGAACA
The DNA here is from genome assembly GCF_016405475.1 of Pseudomonas sp. MF6767. Lineage (NCBI taxonomy): Bacteria > Pseudomonadati > Pseudomonadota > Gammaproteobacteria > Pseudomonadales > Pseudomonadaceae > Pseudomonas > Pseudomonas sp. MF6767. Next base: position 68,152 of record NZ_JAEKCY010000001.1, read on the forward strand.
GCAAAGGCAACAGCAGGCAGCACAGGTGGAACACCACCGCAGCGTCTTCACGCACGCGACCATTGTCGCGGTAGAAGTCGGTCTGGGTATCCAGCAGGAAATAGGTGACGTAAACCGTGACCATCAGGAACAGTTCACGCTGGCGTCGATACACCGCGCAGTAGGCGCCGCCGAGCAACAGGACCAGGGTGGGCAGCACGTTGAACAGCGAGGTGAAGAAGACGCTGAGGTCCTTGACGTACGCAGCCGAGAGCCCGGCCAGCAACAGCAGCAGCGAAGGGAGAAAATGGCTGAAACGTACAGCGGACACGCGTGACAAGGGTAAAGCTCCGACCCGCCAACAAATAATGGCACTGTGCCTCTAAGCGATCAGTTAAGCACAACCGACCGGCCATGTATCACATTGCCATCACTGTAACGGCAGCTCATCGCAATCCCTGAGCGCATTACTGCGGTTTTTTAGACGCGCCCCCTGGAGGAGCGAGCTCGCTCGCGAAAATGTCACTGGTACCGCGTTTAACCAGACCGCCCGCGTTATCTTTAACGACCTTCGCGAGCAAGCTCACGCCTACACAAGTGCAAAAAAACCGCCGCGTCCCGAAGGAGGCGGCGGTTTTCAGAAGGATCCGGTAAGGCTTAGTAAGCCAGGCCGAAATCTTCTTCTTTCATGTCCATCAGATTGTTGGCGCCCGACAGCATGGTTGCCACGTGGGTGCGGGTACGCGGCAGGATGCGCTGGAAGTAGAAGCGCGCAGTCTGCAACTTGGCGGTGTAGAACGCCTCTTCGCTGGTGCCGGCGGCCAGTTTCTCGGCGGCCAGGCGTGCCATGTCGGCCCAGAAGTAAGCCAGGCAGGCGTAGCCGGAGTACATCAGGTAGTCCACCGAGGCAGCACCGACTTCTTCACGGTCTTTCATCGCGGCCATGCCGACCTTCATGGTCAACTCGCCCCACTCTTTGTTCAGTGCCGCCAGCGGTGCAACGAATTCTTTAACCGCGTCGTTACCTTCGTTGGCCTGGCAGAACTTGTGCACGATCTTGGTGAAGCCCTTGAGCGCTTCGCCTTGGGTCATCAGCACTTTACGGCCGAGCAGGTCCAGCGCCTGGATGCCGGTGGTGCCTTCGTACAGCATAGAAATGCGGCTGTCGCGCACGTTCTGCTCCATGCCCCACTCAGCGATAAAGCCGTGGCCACCGTAGATCTGCACGCCGTGGTTGGCCGATTCAAAACCGACTTCGGTCATGAATGCCTTGGCGATCGGGGTCATGAAGGCCAGCAGGGCATCTGCCTGTTTCTTGGCTTCGTCGTCGGTACCGTACTTGACGATGTCCACTTGCTTGGCAGTGAAGTACACCATCGCACGGTTACCTTCGGCGAAGGCTTTCATGGTCAGCAGCATGCGGCGTACGTCAGGGTGCACGATGATCGGGTCAGCAGCTTTATCTGGCGCTTTCGGGCCGGTCAGGGAGCGCATTTGCAGGCGATCACGCGCATATTTCAAGCCGCCCTGGAAGCCGATCTCGGCGTGAGCCAGGCCTTGCAGCGCGGTGCCCAGGCGAGCGGTGTTCATAAAGGTGAACATGCAGTTCAGGCCTTTGTTCGCCGGGCCGATCAGGAAACCGGTGGCCGCGTCGAAGTTCATCACGCAGGTGGCGTTGCCGTGGATGCCCATCTTGTGTTCCAGGGAACCACAGGTGACCGCGTTGCGCTCGCCCACAGAGCCATCGGCGTTGGGCAGGAACTTGGGCACGATAAACAGCGAGATGCCTTTGGTGCCAGCCGGTGCATCCGGCAGGCGGGCCAGTACGATGTGGACGATGTTGTCGGCCATGTCGTGTTCGCCGGCCGAGATGAAGATCTTGGTACCGGAGACTTTGTAGGAACCGTCAGCCTGAGGCTCGGCCTTGGTGCGCAGCATGCCCAGGTCGGTGCCGCAGTGTGGCTCGGTCAGGCACATGGTGCCGGTCCATTCGCCCGACACCAGTTTGGTCAGGTAAGCGTCTTGCTGCTCGGGGGTGCCGTGTTCGGAAATGGTATTCATCGCGCCATGGGACAGGCCAGGGTACATGCCCCACGACCAGTTGGCTTCGCCGACCATTTCGCTCACGGCCAGGCCCAGGGATTCCGGCAGGCCTTGACCACCGTGCTCCACGTCGTGGGCCAGACTTGGCCAGCCGCCTTCGACGAATTGTTTGTAGGCTTCTTTGAAGCCCGCAGGGGTTTTAACGCCTGACTCACTCCAGGTACACCCTTCGATGTCGCCCACGCGGTTCAACGGTGCCAGTACTTGCTCACAGAACTTGGCGCCTTCTTCGAGGATGGCGTCGACCATGTCCGGGGTAGCGTCCTGGCAAGCCGGCAGGCTCTGATAGTGCGCTTCATAACCGAGCAGTTCGTCACGAACGAAGCGAATATCACGCAAGGGGGCCTTGTAGTCAGGCATAGCGATAAACCTCTGCTGATGTAACTGGGATGAACAACCGCATGGATTTTTTATGGCGGTCAAACAGGTGTTTGAAACATACGTTTACGACCCAGGGTTGTCAAGCGTCGGCCAGATGCCGTTTGTCTTGACGCGGGTCAGCCAGGCACGTCGAGGCCTGCGGCGGGGGATGCCTCATGATTCAAGGAAGGTAAAAGTACAGAGCAGAATGTCGCAGAACGACTGTGGGAGCTGGCTTGCCTGCGATGCAGCCGCCAGGGTGTATCAGGTGATAGCCGTGGATGCTATCGCAGGCAAGCCAGCTCCCACAGAGAGAAGCGGGCGTGCGATAGAGAAGTTAAGCGTAGGTATCGATCAACGTACCGAGCATTTCATCCGAAGCCTTGGCGACTTTCGCCCCCAGCTCGATTTGAAACTTGCCCTGGGCCATTTCCACCATGTTGCTCGCCGAATTGGACGCTTGGGCGCGGTCATTGGCTTGCAGACGGTCGCTTTGCGCGGCCGATGGCTGGGTGGTCGCGGCGCTGGCAATCTTGCCGGCCGCCTGGTCGACACGGTTCTGCCCGGTCTGAATGCTGCTCAGGCCCGAATAAAACGCGCTGCTTCCAGAGATTTCCATGGCGTAAGCCTGCCTTTAGAGAATCGTGAAGCCCGATTGAACCAGAGATCCTGGCAAAAGGCCCGTCAAAAACACTAATGGCATATTGCCTTAGCGATAGCCAAAATCAGTCAAGCAGGTCCAGTTCCAAGTACTCGGCCACCGCGCCAGCCCCGGCGTGCTTGAGTTTCGGCACTCGCCCCAGGCAAGGCGCGGGCAGGCGCTCAGCCAGGGTGGCGAGGTTTTCTTCCAGACGAGAGGTCTTGGGGTCGATGATATTTGCCACCCAGCCCGCCAACGGCAAGCCATCCCGTGCGATGGCTTCGGCGGTGAGCAACGCGTGGCTGATGCACCCAAGACGCACGCCTACCACCAGGATCACCGGCAGTTTGAGCGCCATGGCCAGGTCCGACAGGTTGGCCTGGTCGGCCAAGGGCACGCGCCAACCGCCTGCCCCTTCGATCAAGGTGAAGTCCGCACCCCGTGCCAGGATCTGCTGCATCGGCTTGAGCAGCGATTGCACCGTGAGCCCGACGCCCGCCTCGCGCGCTGCCAGATGCGGCGCGATAGCTGGCTCGAAGGCCACCGGGTTGACCTCGGCATAACTGAGCGGTACTGAACACTCGGCCAGCAACGCCAACGCATCGGCATTGCGCAGCCCCTGGGCCGTCAGTTGGCAGCCCGACGCCACCGGCTTTCCGGCGGCCGTGCTTTTGCCGGAAAGCCTGGCCGCATGCAACAGGCCGGCGGCGATGGTGGTCTTGCCAACATCGGTGTCTGTACCGGTGATGAAGTAAGCGGCGCTCATAACGGTTTCTCCAGTACGGCATACACCACTTGGTACGTGGCGGGCAGGCCCTGGGCCTGGCGGAATTGCTCGTAGGCCTCTACCAGCGCGACAATCCGCGCACGGCCCGTCAACCCTCCCGGGCGGCCTGGGTTGAGGTTGTGGGCGCCCAACGCCTTGAGCTCATGGGTCAGGCTGCGCACATCCGGGTAATGCAATACGTGGGGCTGTCGCTCCAGGCTGATCACGCGCAAGCCACTGGCCGCACACCGTTGCTGATAAACCTCGAAGGTGCGGAAGCGATTGACGTGGACCAGGCCGTCCGCCGCCCGCCAACTCTCGCGCAACTCATCCAGGGTGCCTACGCACAGGCTGGCAAAGGCCAGCACGCCACCTGGTCGCAGCACACGCCGGGCTTCGCTGAGCACCGCATCAAAATGGGCACACCACTGTACCGCGAGGCTGGAGAAGAGCAGCTCAACGCTGTCAGCTGTAAGCGGCAAGCGTTCTGCATCACCGGCTATAAAGTGCACGGCGCCACCCAGCGGACGCGCGTGGTTGAGCATGCCCTCGGCAATGTCCAGCGCCACACCTTGGCTACCGGGCAAACGCTCGCCCAGTACGCGACTGAAGTAGCCCGTGCCGCAGCCCATGTCCAGCCAACGCTGTGGCGCCAGGCCGTGCGGCAAACGGCTGAGCAGTTCATGGCCGACCGCACGCTGCAACTCGGCCACACTGTCGTAACTGGCCGCCGCACGGGAGAACGAGGCCGCAACCTGGCGCTTGTCCGGCAAGCCCCCTGGCAAGGGCGGGTGGGATAGGTCAGTCATCAACACACTCATGCAAAAAAGCCTGGATGGCCCCGGCAACTCCGTGAGGGTCTTCCAGAAGAAACGCGTGACCGGCCTGTTCAATCAGGCCGATTTCTACATCGGGGAGCAAGGCCAGCAGGTCACTGGCGGCTTCAGCAGGCACCAGCCCATCCAGGCCGGCAAACAGGTGCAACTGCGGCCCACGAAAGGCCTGCAAGGCCGCCCGCGTATCCAGTTGGGCCAACAGCTCCAGGCCGGGCATCAAGACGCTGGGAGAGGTATTCGGCGCACCGCTGACCAACAACCGCGACAAGCCACGCGGGTCTTCGGCACCCTTGGCACACAACAGCCCAAAGCGCTTGAGCGTGACCTGGGAATCGGCATGGCAGCCGGCCAGAAATGCGTCGAAGGTTTCCGTAGGCATCCCATGGGGCCAACCGTCATGGGCGACGAAACACGGGTTGCTCGCCAGGGTCAGCAAGCCACAGCACCGCTCGCCACGGCGTGCCGCCAACTCGGACGCGAGCATGCCGCCCAGCGACCAGCCCCCGAGCCAGGCATTGTCCGGCAGCGTCGCATCGAGCTCATCGAGCCATTCACCGAGTTCGCTGGCCTGCAGCGCCGGCAAGGGTTCGATCTGTACCTGTAAATGCTCGTTCAGGCCGTGCAGCGCAGCGGCCAACGGTTCCAGCGGTGACACACCCAGGCCCCAGCCCGGTAGCAGGATCAGTCGATTACGCATAGCCGGGCTCCGAGGCGTCTAACAAGCGAAAACACGCTTGCAACCCGTCTAACAATAGCTGCACCTGCGCTTCGCTGTGGGCCGCCGTCAATGTCACCCGTAGACGAGCACTGCCGGCGGGCACGGTCGGTGGGCGAATGGCAGTCACCATCAGGCCGCGCTCGCGCAGCATCTGCGAGAGGCGCAGTGCCCGGACGCTGTCGCCAATCAGGATCGGTTGGATCGGCGTAAAGCTGTCCATCAACGCCAGGCCTATCTGCTCGGCGCCGCGACGGAACTGGCGGATCAACGCGTTGAGGTGCTCGCGTCGCCAATGTTCGCTGCGCAGCAGTTCCAGGCTTTTGAGGGTGGCGCAGGCCAGTGCCGGTGGTTGGCTGGTGGTGTAGATATACGGGCGTGCGAATTGGATCAGGCTCTCGATCAAGTCCTCACTGCCGGCCACGAAGGCCCCGGCGGTGCCGAACGCTTTGCCCAAGGTGCCAACCAGCACGGGCACGTCGTCCTGGCTCAAGCTGAAATGTTCGACGATGCCGCCGCCATTGGCGCCCAGCGGGCCGAAGCCATGGGCGTCATCCACCATCAGCCAGGCACCTTTGGCCTTGGTTTCACGGGCCAGCGCGGGCAGGTCGGCGAGGTCGCCGTCCATGCTGAACACACCGTCGGTGACTACCAAGGTATTGCCGGTGGCTTTCTCCAGGCGCTTGGCCAGGCTGCCCGCGTCGTTATGCAGATAGCGGTTGAAACGCGCACCGGACAGCAAACCGGCATCCAGCAAGGACGCGTGGTTAAGCCGGTCTTCCAGTACCGTATCGCCCTGCCCCACCAGCGCCGTGACCGCGCCGAGGTTGGCCATGTAGCCAGTGGTGAACAGCAAGGCACGCGGGCGACCGGTCAAATCAGCCAGGGCTTCTTCCAGCTCATGGTGCGGTGTGGCGTGGCCCACCACCAAGTGCGAAGCGCCACCGCCCACGCCCCAGCGGGACGCACCGGCGCGCCAGGCTTCGATCACTTGCGGGTGATTGGCCAGGCCGAGGTAATCGTTATTGCAGAAGGCCAACAACGGTTGCCCGTCCACCACCACGTGCGGGCCTTGGGGGCTCTGCAGCAAGGGGCGCTGGCGGTAAAGATGGTCGGCACGGCGGGCAGCGAGGCGCGCGGCGAGATCGAAAGACATGCTGGCCTCGATTTAACAGGTTCAACTCAATCCGATGGGGGAGCTGGCTTGCCTGCGATAGCGGTCCTTCTGACACTTCAATACTGAAAGTGCCGCCGCCATCGCAGGCAAGCCAGCTCCCACACTGGAATGCATTCCAAAGGTGGTTACACCACAGCGTTGTAGAACTGCTCGCTGCTCTTTTGCTCCACCAACGCCTGCTCGATCGCCGCCTGATGCACTTCATCGGCATGCTCTTCACGGGCTTCGGGCAGGATGCCCAAGCGTGCGAACAGTTGCATATCCTTGTCCGCCTGGGGGTTGGCGGTGGTCAGCAGTTTGTCGCCGTAGAAGATCGAGTTGGCGCCGGCAAAAAAGGCCAGGGCCTGCATCTGCTCATTCATGGCTTCGCGGCCAGCCGACAGGCGCACGTGGGACTGCGGCATCAGGATGCGCGCCACCGCCAGCATGCGGATGAAATCGAAGGGGTCGATGTCATCGGCGTTTTCCAACGGCGTGCCCGCCACTTTCACCAGCATGTTGATCGGCACCGACTCCGGATGCTCCGGCAGGTTGGCCAACTGGATTAGCAAGTTGGCGCGGTCGTCGAGAGACTCGCCCATGCCAAGGATGCCGCCCGAACAGATCTTCATCCCCGAGTCACGCACGTACGCCAGGGTTTGCAGGCGCTCGCTGTAGGTGCGGGTGGTGATGATCGAGCCGTAGAACTCCGGCGAGGTGTCGAGGTTGTGGTTGTAGTAGTCCAGGCCGGCCTGGGCCAGGGCTTCGGTCTGGTCCTGGTCAAGGCGACCGAGAGTCATGCAGGTTTCCAGGCCCATGGCCTTCACGCCTTTGACCATTTCCAGCACATAGGGCATGTCTTTGGCCGACGGATGTTTCCATGCCGCGCCCATGCAGAAACGCGTCGAACCGATGGCCTTGGCACGTGCGGCCTCTTCGAGGACCTTCTGCACCTCCATCAGCTTCTCTTTTTCCAGGCCAGTGTTGTAGTGGCCCGACTGCGGACAATATTTGCAATCTTCCGGGCAGGCGCCGGTCTTGATCGACAGCAGCGTCGATACTTGCACGCGGTTGGCGTCGAAATGCGCGCGGTGCACGGTCTGCGCCTGGAACAACAGGTCGTTGAAGGGCTGCACGAACAGGGCTTTGACTTCAGCTAAAGACCAATCGTGACGCAGGGTGGCAGAGGTGCTGGCGCTCATGGGCGATTCCTTGATTATGCTTTGGCAAGCGCTGCGGGAAAGGCAATACCCACAGGCACGACACGGATGCTCGGCATATTTAAGGAAGATTCATGCACTGTCAACCTGAGCACAAACACGAAGTTTACATCTGGTTAAAAAGCATACAGCCTTGTTTGATCTGCGATGAGTGCATCGAATCAGACGAGCCCCTGTGCAGCGCCTGCGAAACAGAATTGCCATGGCTGATGGAACAGTGCGAACGCTGCGCACTGCCCTTACCCATGGACGGACTGCTCTGCGGCCAGTGCCAAAAACAGCCACCGGCCTTTCACCAGGTGGTCGCGCCATGGACCTACAGTTTTCCCGTGGACACCCTGATCAGCCGCTTCAAGCATCAGGCGCGTTGGCCGCTGGGGCACTTGCTGGCGCGCCTGCTGGGGCAGCACTTGCAACATCGCTTCGATAACGCCGAACTGGAGCGCCCCGACTGCCTGCTACCGGTGCCCATGGCGCGCAAACGCCTGTGCGAACGCGGCTTTAATCAAGCGTTGATGCTGGCCCGCTGGCTCAATCACACCCTCGACATTCCCTTTGATGAACACGCGCTCTTACGCCCCCATGAAACCGTGGCGCAGCAAGACCTCGATGCCAAGACCCGCAAACGCAACCTGCTCAACGCCTTCGCACTGGCCCCCGGCATCCAGGTTGCAGGGCAACATCTGGCGCTGGTAGACGACGTCCTCACCACCGGCGCCACGGCCCACAGCCTGGCGCGCTTGTTGATAAACGCCGGCGCGCGCCAGGTGGATGTGTATTGCCTGGCCCGTACGCCCAAACCCGGCAGCTGACTTGACTCCCCTGCGCCAGCGCGGCAACGTCGGCGCATCTCACCCAAGCGTATCTGCCATGTCTGTGCCCAGCCCTCTCAGCCAACACATCATCCGCCGCCCCCAGCGTATTGCCTTGCTGGGGCATATCGCCGAGCAGGGCTCCATCACCCGTGCGGCCAAGAGTGCCGGGTTGAGTTACAAGGCCGCCTGGGACGCCATTGATGAACTGAACAACCTGGCGCAAAAACCGCTGGTGCAACGCAGCGTCGGTGGCAAGGGCGGTGGCGGCGCCAAACTGACTCAGGAAGGCGAACGGGTGCTGCGCCTCTATCAGCGCCTGCAACTGCTTCAGGCCGAGATCCTTGGCTCGGACGAAGCGGCCAGCGACTTCAACCTGCTGGGCCGCTTGATGCTGCGCACCAGCGCGCGCAACCAATTGCACGGCCAGGTCAGCACCATAGAGAGCCATGGCCACAACGACATGATCCGCCTGCAATTGGCCGGCGGCCTGCACCTCGACGCACAGATCACCCACGACAGCACCCTGCGCCTGGAGCTGCAGACCGGTGTGGAAGTAGTGGCCCTGATCAAGGCCGGGTGGCTTGAATTACTGGCGGACGGACAAGCTGAAACACTTGGACACAATTGCCTGGAAGGCAGGATCGAGACCATTCTCGCCGCCGACGACGGCCCCAGCGAGGTGCGTATTGCCCTGCCCAACGGCCAAGTGTTGTGCGCGCTGGCGCCGCCCGTCGCACTCAAGGCCATTGATGCGGCGCAGGGCCAGCCGATCCGCGTGCAGTTTGCACCCAGCCATGTGTTGCTTGGCACACCGGTGTAACGGGCGCGCGTCTTCAAGCTGCAACAATTCGGTCACAAGCGCTGCTTAAGGTGTCTGCAAAAACCTTAAGGAGCCTGTGATGAGCCTATTAGAAGAAAACCAAGCCACCGACCTTGAACAGATGGTGGGCCTGACCCGCCGTCGCTTTATCGGCGCAGGCGCCCTGTGCGGCGCCGCGATGTTTCTCGGCGGCAACCTGCTGAGCCGCAGCGCCCTGGCCGTGAATGCCGCTACCGCCAGCCCGTTGCTGGGGTTCACCAGCATCGCCGCCGCCACCAGCGACACCATCACCCTGCCACCGGGCTACAGTGCTTCGGTGTTGATCAGTTGGGGCCAGCCCCTGCACAACAACGCCCCGGCTTTCGACCCGTCCGGCCATGGCACCGCCAAGGCTCAGGAACAACAGTTCGGCGACAACAACGACGGCATGAGCCTGTTTCCATTCCCCGGTGACGACAACCGCGCGCTGATGGCGATCAACAACGAATACACCAACTATCGCTACCTCTACGCCCACGGCGGCGCGCCTCAATCGGCCGAAGACGTGCGCAAGGCCCTGGCCAGCGAAGGCGTGTCGGTGATCGAAGTACACCGCAAGGGCGACACCTGGCAGTTCGTCCAGGATTCGCGCTACAACCGGCGCATCCACGGCAATTCATCGATCCGTTTGAGTGGCCCTGCCGCCGGCCATGACTGGCTGAAAACCGGCGCCGACAAGACCGGCAAAAAAGTCCTCGGCACGTTCCAGAACTGCGCCAACGGCAAGACGCCGTGGGGCACCTACCTGACCTGCGAAGAAAACTTCACCGACTGCTTCGGCAGCAGCAACCCGCAGCAAACCTTCGACGCAGGGCAGAAGCGCTACGGCGTGGTGGCCGCCAGCAAAGACATCAACTGGCATCAGCACGACCCGCGCTTTGACATGGCCAAGAACCCCAACGAACTCAATCGCCATGGTTGGGTGGTGGAAATCGACCCGTTCGATCCGCAATCCACCCCAGTCAAACGCACGGCCCTGGGGCGCTTCAAACACGAAAACGCGGCCCTCGCCGAAACCCGTGACGGTCGCGCCGTGGTGTACATGGGCGACGATGAACGCGGTGAATTCATCTACAAGTTCATCAGCCGCGATCAGATCAACCACAACAACCCGAAGGCCAACAAAGATCTGCTCGACCACGGCACCTTGTACGTGGCGATCTTCGACGCGGGCGACGGCAACGCCGACCACCCCAAGGGCAAAGGCCAGTGGGTTGAACTCACCCATGGCAAAAACGGCATCGACGCCAGCAGCGGTTTCGCCAACCAGGCCGAGGTGCTGATTCATGCGCGCCTGGCCGCCAGCGTGGTGAAAGCCACACGCATGGACCGCCCGGAATGGATCGTGGTCAGCCCCACCGACAGCCAGGTCTATTGCACCCTGACCAACAACGCCAAGCGCGGCGAAGAGGGCCAGCCGGTGGGCGGCCCCAACCCACGGGAGAAAAACGTCTACGGCCAGATCCTGCGCTGGAAAGCCGACGCCGATAACCACGGTGCCACGGACTTCACCTGGGACCTGTTCGTGGTGGCCGGCAACCCCGGCGTGCATGCCGGCAACCCCAAGGGCGGCTCGTCCAACATCAACCCGCAAAACATGTTCAACAGCCCCGACGGCCTGGGCTTCGACAAAGCCGGGCGCCTGTGGATCCTGACCGATGGCGACTACAGCAACGCCGGCGACTTTGCGGGCATGGGCAATAACCAGATGCTGTGCGCCGACCCGAGCACTGGAGAAATCCGTCGCTTCATGGTGGGGCCGGTGGCGTGTGAAGTGACGGGGATCAGCTTTTCGCCGGACCAGAAAACCTTGTTCGTGGGCATTCAGCACCCAGGGGAAACCGGTGGCTCGACCTGGCCGGAACACCTGCCCAATGGCAAACCGCGGTCGTCGGTGATGGCGATTCGGCGGGATGATGGCGGGATCGTAGGCGCCTGATAGACCGCTATCGCAGGCAAGCCAGCACCCACATTTCGATGTGTAAATACATGCCAGTGTGGGAGCTGGCTTGCCTGCGAAGGCGTCCGCACAGCCACCGCCTATCTATGCTGTTACCATACCCGGCCGGACGCGGCGCCCTGCTGCGCGCAGGAGTTCGCATGGCCCACCCGTTTGAAACACTCACCCCAGACCTGGTGCTCGACGCCGTCGAAAGCATCGGTTTCCTCAGCGACGCGCGGGTTCTGGCGCTCAACAGCTACGAAAACCGCGTGTACCAAGTGGGCATCGAAGACGCCGAACCACTGATCGCCAAGTTCTATCGCCCCCAGCGCTGGACCAACGAGGCGATCCTGGAAGAACACCGCTTCACCTTCGAACTGGCCGAGTGCGATGTACCGGTGGTCGCCCCGTTGATCCACAACGGCGAGAGCCTGTTCGAACACGCAGGTTTCCGCTTCACCCTGTTTCCGCGCCGTGGCGGCCGCGCGCCGGAGCCGGGCAACCTCGATCAGCTTTACCGGCTCGGGCAACTGCTGGGGCGTTTGCACGCGGTGGGCTCCACCCGCCCGTTCGAACACCGCGAAGCCCTGGGGGTGAAGAATTTCGGTCACGACTCCCTCACCACCTTGCTTGAAGGCAACTTCATTCCCAAAAGCCTGTTGCCGGCCTACGAGTCCGTGGCCCGCGACCTGCTCAAGCGTGTGGAAGAGGTTTACAAGGCCACGCCGCACAAGAACATCCGCATGCACGGTGACTGCCACCCCGGCAACATGATGTGCCGCGACGAGATGTTCCATATCGTCGACCTGGATGACTGCCGCATGGGCCCGGCGGTGCAAGACCTGTGGATGATGCTGGCGGGCGACCGCCAGGAATGCCTCGGCCAGCTCTCGGAACTGATGGACGGCTATCAGGAATTCCACGACTTCGACCCGCGCGAACTGGCGCTGATCGAGCCGCTGCGCGCCCTGCGCCTGATGCACTACAGTGCCTGGCTCGCACGACGCTGGGACGACCCGGCGTTTCCCCATAGTTTTCCGTGGTTTGGCAGCGAGCGGTATTGGGGCGACCAGGTGCTGGCGTTGCGTGAGCAACTGTCGGCGCTCAATGAAGAACCGCTAAAACTCTTCTGAACGCGTTCCATCATCGCGCCCACGCCCTGCGTGGGCGCGCATCCTGTGACGCTCCGCGTCACGATTTAAGAACAAACGCAGAGCGTCCAAGGCGGCGTTACCACGCAGAGCGTGGGAACGAGCGTTGTTTGACAAATATCCTTACAATTGCGCTTTGTTAGCTGCCTGAGCAAGGATTCTGCAATGCAAGCCGCCAACCCCCGCAAGGGGTACATCCTGGGCCTGAGCGCCTATGTCATCTGGGGTCTGTTCCCGCTCTACTTCAAAGCCATCGCCAGCGTGCCCGCCGCCGAGATCATTGTGCACCGCGTATTGTGGTCGGCACTGTTCGGTGGGCTGTTGCTGATGGTGTGGAAACACCCCGGCTGGTTTCGCGAACTGCGCGACAACCCCAAGCGCCTGGCGATCCTGGCCCTCAGCGGTTCGTTGATCGCCGCTAACTGGCTGACCTATGTGTGTTCGGTGAACACCGGGCGCATGCTCGAAGCGAGCCTGGGTTACTACATCAATCCGCTGGTGAATGTGCTGCTGGGCATGCTGATCCTCGGCGAGCGACTGCGCCGTTTGCAATGGGTGGCGGTGGGGTTGGCAGCGGTAGGTGTGGCGCAGCAGGTGTGGCAAGTCGGTAGCCTGCCGTGGGTGTCGCTGGCGCTGGCGTTGACGTTCGGCTTCTACGGTTTGATCCGCAAGCAGGCGCCGGTCAAGGCGCTGCCAGGCCTGGTGGTGGAAACCTGGATGCTGGTACCCATTGCCGTCGCCTGGTTGCTGTTCAACCCGACCGCCCACAGCGCGCAACTGGCGTTCTGGAGCACCTCCGAAGCCTGGTGGCTGGTGGCCGCAGGCCCGGTGACGCTGATTCCCCTGGTGTGCTTCAACGCCGCTGCACGGCACTTGCCCTACACCGCCCTGGGCTTTTTGCAGTATGTGGCGCCGACGCTAGTGTTGCTCGAAGCCGTGCTGTTGTTCGGTGAACACCTGGCGCCGAGCACCCTGATCGCCTTCGCCTTCATCTGGGCCGGGTTGGTGGTGTACAGCCTGGATGCCTGGCTGACCGTGCGCAAACGCTGATCAAATAACGTACAAACCTCTGCAAGCCACGGCTTTCGTGGCTTGCAGCGTTCCACCCCAAGGTTATCCACAACCTGATCCCCGCCATTTGTGCACAAGCCCTTGAAACTGCTCGTTTTTTGCTCAACTTGCGCAGAAGGCCGGCGGGCGTGGCCTGGCGTCGGGTCTCTACAGGTTATCCACAGGCCCATGCAAGATTTCCCTGCATAACTTTGTGGATCGTTATTCCTCCTGACGCAACTCCACCATCAAGTCATCGGCCAAGGTTTCCAAAGCCTCTTGCAGGGTTTCCAGCGACAGCGTGGCCGGCACTTGCAACAACGCCTCGGCATTGAACAGCGGATCACCGCTCATGGGCGCCGGGCGCACATCGGTGCTCAGGCGTTCCAGGTTGACGCCCTGCTGGCTCAGCAGCGCGGTGATCTCACGCACGATGCCCGAGCGGTCATTGCCCACCAGGGTCATCAGGATCGGCTTGGACGCCGATGCCTGCCCGCTGCTGCCCTCACCCACCAACACGCGAATGCCATGGGTGGATAAATCCTCCAATGCCCCCACCAATGCCTGTCGCTGCTCGCTCGGCACGCTCACCCGCAGGATCCCGGCAAACTGCCCGGCCATGTGCGCCATGCGGCTTTCCAGCCAGTTACCACCATGACTGGCAATGTTCTGCGCGATGCGTTCAACCAGGCCGGGTTTGTCGGCGGCGATAATAGTGAGTACAAGATGGTCCATGGCGCAGTCCCTCGGTTGGTTGATCCTCGATTATAGACATGCCGCGTATATCCAGAAGGTACGCGTGATCGTTAACGTCCATCCCAGGCAAGCCAGCTCTCACAGACAAATCGTGTACCATTTTGATATTTATCTGGAACAATCCAATAGTTTTTTGAGAACATCCTGTTCTCCGCTGTGACCGTACGACCAAAGTGGGTCGCTAAACGACGTATTTAGTCTAATTTTCACAACCGCAAGTCATCATGTAGTATGCCCAACCGTGCACTACATAATGAAAATCTGAAAAAGCGCATAAGCTCCGCAGAGTGAGGCAAGCAATGACTGAACACGTTCAAGTCGGTGGCCTGCAGGTCGCCAAAGTCCTGTTCGACTTCGTGAACAACGAAGCCATTCCCGGTACCGGCATCACTGCCGACCAGTTCTGGGCCGGTGCCGACAAGGTCATCCATGACCTGGCCCCGAAGAACAAAGCCCTACTCGCCAAACGCGACGACTTCCAGGCGCGGATCGATACCTGGCACCAGACCCACGCCGGCCAGGCCCATGACCCGGTGGCCTACAAAGCCTTCCTGCAAGACATCGGCTACCTGTTGCCAGAAGCCGCAGACTTTGAGGCCTCGACCCAAAACGTCGATGATGAGATCGCACGCATGGCCGGCCCACAGCTGGTCGTGCCGGTGATGAACGCCCGCTTCGCCCTCAATGCCTCGAATGCGCGCTGGGGCTCGCTGTACGACGCGCTCTATGGCACCGACGCCATCAGCGAAGCCAACGGCGCCGAGAAGGGCAAGGGCTATAACAAAGTGCGTGGCGACAAGGTCATTGCCTTCGCCCGCGCTTTCCTCGACGAGGCCGCACCGCTCAGCGCCGGCAGCCATGTCGATTCCACCGGCTACAAAATCGTCGATGGCAAGCTGATCGTCAGCCTCAAAGGCGGCAGCAACAGCGGCCTGCGTGACGATGCCCAGTTGATCGGTTTCCAGGGCCCTGCGGCCGAGCCGATTGCGATCCTGCTCAAGCACAATGGCCTGCACTTCGAAATCCAGATCGACGCCAGCACCCCAGTCGGCCAAACCGACGCTGCCGGCGTCAAAGACGTGCTGATGGAAGCCGCGCTGACCACCATCATGGACTGCGAAGACTCCGTCGCCGCCGTCGACGCCGATGACAAAGTGGTGATCTACCGCAACTGGCTCGGCCTGATGAAGGGCGACCTGGCCGAAGAAGTGGCCAAGGGCGGCCAGACCTTCACCCGCACCATGAACCCTGACCGCGTCTACACCGGCGTGGATGGCAGCGACGTGACCCTGCACGGCCGTTCGCTGTTGTTCGTGCGCAACGTTGGCCACTTGATGACCATCGACGCGATCCTCGATAAAGACGGCAACGAAGTACCCGAAGGCATCCTCGACGGCCTGATCACCAGCCTGGCGGCGATCCACAGCCTCAACGGCAACAACACCCGCAAGAACAGCCGCACCGGTTCCGTATACATCGTGAAACCGAAGATGCACGGCCCGGAAGAAGCCGCGTTCACCAACGAACTGTTCGGTCGCATCGAAGAGGTGCTGAACCTGGCGCGCAACACCCTCAAGGTCGGGATCATGGACGAGGAGCGCCGCACCACGGTCAACCTCAAGGCCTGCATCAAGGCGGCCAGTGAGCGCGTGGTGTTTATCAACACCGGTTTCCTCGACCGCACTGGCGATGAAATCCACACCTCCATGGAAGCCGGCGCGATGGTGCGCAAGGCGGCCATGAAGGCAGAAAAGTGGATCGGCGCCTATGAGAACTGGAACGTCGATATCGGCCTGAGCACCGGCCTGCAAGGTCGTGCACAGATCGGTAAAGGCATGTGGGCCATGCCCGACCTGATGGCGGCGATGCTCGAGCAGAAAATCGCCCACCCGTTGGCCGGTGCCAACACCGCCTGGGTACCGTCGCCGACCGCCGCAGCCCTGCATGCGTTGCACTACCACAAGGTTGATGTGTTCGCCCGTCAGGCCGAGCTGGCCAAACGCGAGCGCGCTTCGGTGGACGATATCCTCACCATTCCTCTGGCCAGCAACACCGATTGGTCCGAGGAAGAGATCCGCAACGAGCTGGACAACAACGCCCAGGGCATCCTCGGCTATGTGGTGCGTTGGATCGACCAGGGTGTGGGCTGCTCCAAGGTGCCGGACATCAACGATGTCGGCCTGATGGAAGACCGCGCCACCCTGCGTATTTCCAGCCAGCACATCGCCAACTGGCTGCGCCACGGCATTGTCAACGAAGACCAGGTGATGGAAAGCCTCAAGCGCATGGCGCCCGTGGTAGACCGCCAGAATGCCGGGGATGCGTTGTACCGCCCACTGGCTCCGGACTTCGACAGCAACATCGCATTCCAGGCAGCGGTGGAGTTGGTGATTGAAGGGACCAAGCAGCCTAATGGCTATACCGAGCCGGTGTTGCACCGCAGGCGTCGGGAGTTCAAGGCCAAGAACGGCCTGTAATGGAAAAAGCCCTGATCGAAAGATCGGGGCTTTTTTATCAGTGTCAGTTAGACCGCGTTGCCTGAATCGCAGGCAAGCCAGCTCCCACAGGGAGTGCATTTCAAATGTGGGAGCCGGGCTTGCCCGCGAAGAGGCCAGGCCAGTCACCCCACACTCAGGGCACCATCCCCAACTCCCGCTTCACCAACTTCGCCAACTTCACGCTATCAATCGGCTTGAGCAAGAAATCCACCACGCTCAAATGCATCGCATCAATCACATCCGGCGCTTCCGCGTCTCCAGACATGATGATGATCGGCAACGCCGCACGGGTGGACTCACGCACCTGGCGGATCAATTCCAGGCCATTGCTGGGCGCCATACGCAGGTCGGTGATCAGCAAACCGATGGAACTGCTCGTCTTCAACAAATCCCACGCAGCCTCGCCACTTTCGGCAGTCATGCAGCGAATACCATCGAGCCCAAGGATTTCCGCCAGCAATTCACGCGCGTCCTTGTCGTCGTCCACGATCAAAACGCGTTGGGGGGGTAAATCGGGCTCCAGCATCACGGCGCTCAGCGCCTCGCGCTCGGCATCACTCAAAATATCGTGGTCGGACATACGTTTCTCAGCAGTTCTCATCAATCTCCCAGCACACTCGTCAGACATCTGCGGAAGGGCGAACAATGTGCACTTCGTCGGAAAGTTTGCCTAGTGGGCTTTCTACGGGTTTTGGACGATTGTCATGTAAGGTTTTTCCCTAGTTTTGCGCGGTACTCCTCGACCTAGACTTACGTCCAATGGGCACCCACTGCGCAGGAGTCGACCATGCAGCACGATAACGACAAAAACACTGCGGTCACTGTTATGAGTAAAGCTGATGCATTCGCACAGGCGGGTAAAACCGCTGTGTTGCAGAACATCCACGGCACCCTGCAATTCCTGCAACGCTTCCCGCCGTTCAACCAGATGGAACAGGCGCACCTGGCTTTCCTGGTGGAGCAGTGCCAACTGCGTTTCTACGGCCCCGGCGACAGCATCCTCAAACCGTCGGGCGGCCCGGTCGAGCACTTTTATATCGTCAAGCAGGGCCGGGTCGTGGGTGAGCGTCCAGACTCGGCGGACACCACCTTTGAAATCGCCACCGGCGAATGCTTCCCCCTCGCCGCCTTGCTGGGTGAGCGCGCGACCCGTACAGAACACAAAGCCGCTGAAGACACCTTCTGCCTGCAATTGAACAAACCGGCCTTTATCAAGCTGTTCGCGCTGTCCAGCCCGTTTCGTGATTTCGCCTTGCGCGGGGTCAGCAGCCTGCTCGACCAGGTCAACCAGCAGGTACAGCAAAAAGCCGTGGAAACCCTCGGCACCCAATACTCCTTGAATACCCGCCTGGGTGAATTGGCCATGCGCCACCCGGTCACCTGCAGCCCGCACACACCGTTGCGCGAAGCGGTGACCTTGATGCACGAACAACAGGTCGGCAGCATTGTGATCGTCAACGAACACAAGGCGCCCCTGGGCATCTTCACTCTGCGCGATCTGCGTCAGGTGGTCGCCGATGGCGCCAGCGACTTCGGCCAGAGCATTGCCGGGCACATGACCCAGGCGCCGTTTTACTTGAGCCCGGAGCACAGCGCTTTCGACGCAGCCATCGCCATGACCGAGCGGCATATCGCCCATGTGTGCCTGGTGCAAGACCAGCGCCTGTGTGGCGTGGTCTCCGAGCGTGACTTGTTTTCCTTGCAGCGTGTGGACCTGGTGCACTTGGCCCGCACCATCCGCAACGCGCCCCGGGTGGAAAACCTGGTGGCGATTCGCGGTGAAATCGGCCAGTTGGTGGAGCGCATGCTCGCCCATGGCGCCTCATCCACCCAGATCACCCACATCATTACGCTGCTCAACGACCACACCGTGTGCCGGGTGATCGAGCTGACCCTCGCGGAAAAAGGCGACCCCGGCGTGCCCTTCAGTTGGCTGTGCTTTGGCAGTGAAGGCCGCCGCGAACAAACGCTGTACACCGACCAGGACAACGGCATCCTGTTCGAGGCCAAGGACGCCGTCGAAGCCGCCGAAAGGCGTGAGCGCTTGCTACCGCTGGCGCAGCACATCAACCAAAGCC
Source organism: Pseudomonas sp. MF6767 (assembly GCF_016405475.1). Classification (NCBI taxonomy): domain Bacteria; kingdom Pseudomonadati; phylum Pseudomonadota; class Gammaproteobacteria; order Pseudomonadales; family Pseudomonadaceae; genus Pseudomonas; species Pseudomonas sp. MF6767. The sequence continues at coordinate 87,076 of NZ_JAEKCY010000001.1, forward strand.
TGGCGCTGTGCGGCTTCAGCCTGTGCAAGGGCAATATCATGGCCGGCAACCCCGAGCTGTGCTTGTCCCGCGTGGAGTGGGCGCGGCGCTTCGGCGCGTTCATTCGTGAAGCGACGCCGGAAAACCTGCTGGGCTCAAGCATCTATTTTGACTTGCGCGTGGTGTGGGGCGAAGAGCGCGGTTGCGAGCAACTGCGCCAGGGCATTCTCGATCAGGTGGCGGATAACCGCTTGTTCCAACGGATGCTGGCCGAAAATGCACTATTGCGACGCCCGCCGGTAGGGCGTTTTCGCGAGTTCGTGCTGACCCGCAAAAATGGCGAAAAGGCCACCCTCGACCTCAAGGTGCAGGGCCTTACGCCTTTTGTAGATGGCGCGCGCCTGTTGGCCCTGGCCAATGGCATCCACGCCAACAACACCCTGGAACGCCTGCGCCAGTTGGTGGATAAGGCCGTGATCGAACCCCTGGATGGCGCCGCCTATGAAGAGGCCTACCACTTTATCCAGCAGACCCGCATGCAGCAGCACCAATTGCAGACCCGCGAGAACCTGCCCTATTCCAACCGCGTCGACCCCGACAGCCTCAACCACCTGGACCGGCGCATCCTGCGTGAGTCCCTGCGCCAGGCCCAACGCCTGCAAAGCAGCCTGAGCTTGCGGTATCAGCTATGAGTTTGTTTGGCTGGCTGCGTGCCAAAAAACCTGGGCTCAACGCTGCGCAACAGCAGCGCCTGGAACAGTTACCCAAGCCCGCCGAAGTGGGCAACGGCCCATTGCGCAGCCAGCGCTGGGTAGTGGTGGACCTGGAAACCAGCGGCCTGAACCTTCACCGCGACCAGGTGCTGTCCATCGGCGCCGTGGTCATCGAAGACGGTGCGGTGGATTTCTCCCAACTGTTCGAACGCACCCTGCAGCGCAGCGACACCAAGCTCAGCCCCAGTGTGCTGATCCACGGGCTGGGGCCCAGTGCAATCGCCGCTGGCAGCGACCCGACCGAGGCGTTGCTGGATTTCATGGCGTTCGTGGGCGACAGTCCGCTGCTGGCCTTCCATGCGCCGTTTGATCAACACATGCTGTGCCGGGCGCTCAAGGACAGCCTGGGTTATCGCCTGGCCCATCCGTTCATGGATGTAGCAGACCTGGCCCCGCTGTTATGCCCAGAGGCCCATATCCGCGAAGCCGGACTGGACGACTGGCTCAACCACTTCAGGCTACAGGCCGGCGAACGCCACCATGCCAGCGCCGATGCACTGGCGACGGCGGAGCTGATGTTGATCCTGTTCAGCCGGGCGCGGCAGCAACAGATCGATACGCCCCAGGCGCTGTATAAGCGTTTGGCCCAATGGAAACGACGCAAGCAGTCCCCTTCCCTTTAACGCTTCGCGCCCGACGCGGAGCATCGCGGGATGCATTCCTACGCATATCGCGGGAACGATCACCCGACAGACGCCAATTGCGCCCACCCTACGCCTCTGACACAATCGCGAATAATTCTCGTTAGTTTAAACCTTATTCGGTGATGCCTTGTCGTCGGTCCATACCCCACGCAGTGAGCTTGTTGGTGCGTTGTATCGCGACCACCGTGGCTGGCTGTTGGCGTGGCTGCGACGTAATGTGGCGTGCCCAAGCCGTGCCGAAGACCTGAGCCAGGACACCTTCATGCGCCTGCTGGGCCGTGATGAGTTGCGCGAGCCCCGCGAACCACGGGCGTTCCTGGTGGCCATCGCCAAGGGTTTGCTGTTCGACTATTTCCGTCGTGCGGCCCTGGAACAGGCCTACCTCACCGAATTGATGCTGATCCCGGAAAACGAACAGCCTTCGCCGGAAGCCCAGCAACTGATCCTCGAAGACCTCAAGGCCATCGACCGCTTGCTCGGCAAGTTGTCGAGCAAGGCCCGCGCCGCGTTCCTCTATAACCGCCTCGACGGCCTGGGCCATGCCGAAATCGCCCAGCGCCTGGGCGTGTCGGTGCCCCGCGTGCGCCAATACCTGGCCCAGGGCATTCGCCAGTGCTACATCGCACTGTATGGCGAGCCGTCGTGACCGCGATCGGCTCCAAACCGGTGTCGTCGCGCGTGCTGGATGCCGCGATTGCCTGGCAACTGTCCCTCGACTCGGGCGACGGCAGTGCGGTGGAACAGGAAGAGTTCAGCAAGTGGCTGGCCAGTGATGAGGAACACGCCCGCGCCTGGCGCCAGTTGGGCATGCTCGACCAGCGTTTCAGCGTGGCCTCGGGCCCGGCTCGGGCGGCGCTGCTGCAGTCGCGCCACGGCATTCGCCAGCGCGTGCGCAAGCTGGGCCGGGGCCTGGCCAGTATCGTGCTGGTGTGCGGCCTGGCGCTGTTTGCCGGTGAGCGTTACGTGCCTATTCACTATTGGCTGGCCGACCAGCGCACCGCCACCGGTGAACAGCGCACGCTGAAGCTGGCGGACGGCACGCGAATAAACCTCAACACCCACAGCGCCATTGATGTGCGCTTCGACGAAACACGCCGCTTGATCGTGTTGCAGGCAGGCGAAATTCTCGTCGAAACCGGCCACGACGATTCGCGCCCTTTCTACGTGCAAACCCGCGACGGCAGCCTGCGGGCGCTGGGTACCCGGTTTATCGTCAAGCGCGAAGACGACGCTACGCGCCTGAGTGTGTTGCAGTCTGCCGTGGCCGCCCAGCCCGAGGCGCTGCACCAGGAACAAGTGTTCAAGGCGGGCCAGCAAGTGCTGATGCGCAGCGACGGGCTCGGGCCACTGTTGGCCGTCACGCCGGCTACCGATGCCTGGACGCGCGGCATGCTGGTAGTCGACAACGCTCGGCTGGGGGATGTGATCGAGGAATTGGCGCGCTATCGCACCGGCTACCTGGGGGTGGATAAGAACGTGGCCGACCTGCGCATCACCGGCAGTTTCCCGCTGCGCGACACCACGTTGGCATTGAACGCGTTGTTGCCGACTTTGCCGGTGCAGATCGAGCAGCACACGCCGTGGTGGGTGACCGTCAAGGGTAAGCCTTAGGCTTGATCGTTCCCACGCCCCGCGTGGTAATGCAGCCCGGACGCTCTGCGTCCAAGGCCGTGACGCAGAGCGTCACACGAGGCGTTCCCACGCGGAGCTTGGGAACGATCACAGCACACCGCAAAAAATATTTTCACCCGGCCCTATCACTTTTCGACTCTCGCTCGGCACCTAGGCAATTGAGAAATATTTCCATTCAGGAGCCGCCCTTATGTCCCGCACGCTAGACACCTTGTTGCGCCCCAGCCTGTTAGCCATGGCGATCGCCCTCAGCGCCCCGCTCGCCAGCTCCCCGCTGATCGCCGCCGAACAAGCCTCCAGCGTGCGCGCCTATAACCTGCCCGCTGCGCCCCTGGCCACCACCCTGAACCAGATCGCCAGCCAGGCCGGCCTGGCGCTGACCCTCAACCCTGCACTCGCCGCCGGCAAGACCTCGGCGCCGGTCCAAGGCCAGTTCGATGCGCAGGGCGCGTTGCGGGAAGCGTTGCGGGGGACGGGGTTGCAATTGGAGCAGAGCAGTGCGGGCACTTACACCCTGATGCCGGTCCCGGAAGGCGTCGTTGCCTTGCCGACCACCAACATCACCGGCCAAGGCAGCTATGAAAGCGCTTGGGGGCCGGTGGAGGGATATGTAGCAAAGCGTACCGCCGCCGGCACCAAAACCGATACCGCGCTGGTCGAGGCGCCACGCTCGATCTCGGTAGCCACCCGCGAGCAAATGCAGGACCGTAACGTGCAGAACCTCGACGATGCGGTCAAATACATGCCCGGTATCGTGTCTGCCAGCTACGGCAGCGACACCCGTTACGACTGGATGCGCGTACGCGGCTTCGAGCCGACGCAATTCCTTGATGGCCTGCCACTGCCCCGTGGCGTGTACGCCAACCCGAAAGCCGAAACCTGGAACCTCGACCGCCTCGCCCTGCTGCGCGGTCCGGCCTCGTCAGTCTATGGCCAGACCCCTCCGGGCGGCCTGCTGGATATGGTCAGCCGCCGCCCCAGCGCTGAATCGAGCCACGCCATCCAGATGCAATACGGCAGTGACAACTACCGCCAGATCAATTTCGAAAGCACTGGCAAGATCGATGATGAGGGCCAGTTTCTCTACAGCGTTGGCGGCGTGGTACGCGATGCCGGTACCCAGGTCGATCACATCGACAACAAGCGGTACAACATCGCACCGAGCTTGACCTGGAATATCGACACCGATACCAAGCTGACCTTGCTGTCACAGTTCACCCGTGACGATACCGGCACCACCAGCCAGTTCCTGCCGATCCAGGGCACCAAAATCAAATCACCGCTAGGCGAGGTTTCCCACCACAAGAACCTCGGCGACCCGGACTACGACTTCTACGACCGCACCTACTACGCATTGGGCTACGCGTTCGAGCACCGCTTCAACGATACCTGGCAATTCAAGCAGAACCTGCGCTACACCAAATCCGAATTGGCGTTCCAGCAACTGACGGTAGGCTCGTTTGCCTTCTCCCCCGCCGATGCCAATGGCGACATCAGCCGCTCTTCGACCAATGTGGACGAGGACATCAGCCAGTTCGCGGTGGACAACAACTTCCAGGCTGACTTCGCCACTGGCGACATCTCCCACACCGTGCTGCTGGGCCTGGATCATCAACGCACCGACACCTCGTACCTGGCGATTTTCGGCGACGGTGGCACCACGAACATCTTTAACCCGGTCTATGGCCAGCCGATCGTGCGCCCGGCGCGCTCCACCGCGTTCTACGATTACAACCAGAAAACCGTGCAGACCGGCCTTTACGTGCAGGACCAGATGGCCCTGGACAACTGGCGCCTGACTCTTGGTGGTCGTGAAGACTGGGTGCACCAGGGCACCACCTACTTCAACAAGAACGACGCGACCAATACCGACCGCAGCAAGAATTTCAGTGGCAATGCGGCGCTGAGCTATGTGTTCGACTCGGGCTTCGTCCCCTACCTCTCGTACGCCGAGTCGTTCCAGCCTGCGAGCAACGCCAGCGTCGACCCCCTCCAGTCGTTCAAGCCGACGGAAGGCAAGCAGTGGGAGTTGGGGATCAAATACCAGCCACCCGGCTCCAACACCCTGCTGAGTGCGGCGGTCTACGACCTGACCCAGAAGAACGTGCAAGTCACCAGCTTCCAGTCCGGTGGTGCCTCCGTGACCGACCAGACCGGAGAAGTAAAGGTCAAGGGACTGGAGCTGGAAGCCGTGTCTGATGTGACCGAAAACCTCAAGGTCATCGCGGCCTACACCCTGGCCAAGTCCGAGGTGCAAAAAGGTCAGTACAAAGGCAACCGCCTGCAACTGATGCCTAACCAGCAAGCGTCCTTGTGGACCGACTACACCTGGCACACCGGTGCCCTCGACGGTTTCGGTATCGGCTTCGGCGCACGCTACACCGGCAATACCTATGGCGACCAAGCCAATACCTGGGCCGGCAAGGCCAACGCCTACACCGTGTTCGACGGCTCCGTGCATTACGACCTCGGTCGCCTGGACAACAGCCTCAAGGGCGCGTCGGTGAAAGTGAACGCGACCAACCTGTTCAACAAAGACTACATTTCCACCTGTGATGGCTCCTATTGCTACTTCGGCGACCAACGCAGCGTCGTCGCCAGCGCCACCTACCAGTGGTAATCAGCTGAGCTAACCACCAGGCCGCCCAACAAGGCGGCTTTGGTGCATCTGAAGGCTAGACAATGAAAAGCAAAACCATCCGCCGCTGGTCCTTCATCCACACCTGGACCAGCCTGATCTGCACCGTATTCCTGCTGCTGCTCGCCCTCACCGGCCTGCCGTTGGTGTTTCACCACGAGATCGACCACCTGCTGGGCAATGAGCCCGAACTGGCGCAGATGCCTGCCGATACGCCCCGGCTCAACCTTGAGCAGCTTGTAGCCAAAGCCCAGGCCCATCGCCCCGGCGAGGCCATGCAGTACCTTGCCTGGGACGAAGACGACAATAACGGCGTGATCGCGATCATGGCGGCCACAGCCGGTACTGAGCCGAACTCGTCGCACACCTTCATGCTCGATGCACGCACTGGCGAAACCGTCGAAATGCCGTCTGCCAATGGGGGCTTCACTCTGTTCCTGCTGCGCCTGCATGTGGATATGTTTGCCGGCCTGCCCGGCAAGTTGTTGCTGGCGTTCATGGGCCTTCTGTTTGTGCTGGCGATTATCTCGGGCACGGTGTTGTACCTGCCCTTCATGCGTCGCTTGAAGTTCGCCACCGTGCGCCAGGACAAGTCCACTCGCCTGCGCTGGCTCGACCTGCATAACCTGATCGGCGTGGTCACTTTGACCTGGGCGCTGGTAGTGGGGGTAACCGGCGTGATCAGCGCCTGCGCCGACTTGATCATCGCGGCGTGGCGCGAGGACAGCCTCAGCGCCATGATCGAACCCTACAAGAACGCCCCGCCACTGACCCAACGCGCGCCCGCCACGGAGCTGTTGAGCATTGCCGCCAAGGCCGCGCCCGGTATGGAGCCGGACTTTATCGCCTTCCCCGGCACGCGTTTTTCCAGCGAACATCACTACGCCGTGTTCATGAAGGGCAGCACCCACCTGACCTCCCATTTGCTGACACCGGTGCTGATCGACGCCAGCACCCTGGCCGTCACCGCCATCGCCGAACGGCCGTGGTACATGGATGCCATGGGCATGTCCCAACCCCTGCATTTCGGTGATTACGGCGGCATCCCGATGAAGATTTTGTGGGCGGTGCTGGATGTGCTGACCATCATCGTGCTGGTGAGCGGCATTTACTTATGGATCGTACGGCGCAAGGCGGCCAAGGTATGAAGCCACGGCAGTCGAATTTCTGGAAGGTCTTTGCCATACCGCTGGGGATTGGCCTGCTCAGTGCCGCCGGGTTGTTTGCGGCGTTGCTGGGCGATGGGTGGTGGGATTCGTTGAGTTGGATCGGGCTGGGCATACCCGCGGCCATTGCCGTCTACAAACTACTGTAGGAGCGAGCTTGCTCGCGAAAAACCTGAGAGCACCGCGTTAAACCAGGCGAGCTGCGTTATCGTTGGCGTTATTCGCGAGCAAGCTCGCTCCTACAGAGGAATGCCCATGTCCGCCCCCAGCATGACCTTGTTCCACAACCCCGCTTCGCCCTTCGTGCGTAAAGTGCGCGTGCTGCTGATCGAGACCGGCCAGCAGGATCGTGTGGCCCTGCACGCGTGCCTGCCCACGCCGGTCAACCCGGATGCCGAAGTGCTGCAAGGCAACCCCGTGGGCAAGATCCCGGCCCTGCGCCTGGCCGACGGTTCGGTATTGCACGACAGCCGGGTGATTCTCGACTATCTCGACCACCAGCATGTCGGCAACCCGCTGATCCCCCGCGACGGCTCGGCCCGCTGGCGGCGCCTGACCCTGGCCTCGATGGCTGACGGCATCATGGATGCCGCCGTGCTGGTACGTTACGAGACCGCCATGCGCCCGGTGGAGAAACACTGGCACCAATGGTTGGACGAACAGCGCAACAAGATCCGCCGCGCCCTCGCCGAACTGGAGCGAGACGCCATTGCCGAACTGGCCAGCCACTTCGACATCGCCGCCATCAGCGTGGCCTGTGCCCTGGGCTATATCGACTTTCGCCATCCGGATCTGCAATGGCGCACAGATAACCCCAAGCTCGCCGCCTGGTACGCCGAAGTCAGCCAGCGGTCTTCGATGCACCAGACACAGCCGCCGGGCTGACCAGCCCTCTGTAGGAGCGAGCTTGTTGTGGCGAGGGAGCTTGCTCCCGCTCGACAGCGCAGCTGGAGCCGGCTTTATCAGGGGCGCTTCGCACCCCAGCGCAAGCAAGCTTGCTCGCCACAACAAGCTCGCTCCTACAGTGAAAGGTGGCGTTGGTGAGGAAGTCGACCATCCTCGCTTTCATCTGCTGATCTTCGCGCAATCCGATCATTGCCCTTGCTCCACCTTGCGTTTACCCACCCCGTACCAATCCAGCTTGCGCGTCAGCACCATCACCGTGCCCAGCAGGCCAAACAGCAACAACGAGCCCATCAACAGCGCGTAATCCTCGGCACTGAGCAAGCCGTACAGCAAGCCATACAACGCCGCCAGCCCGGCCGAAAACCCCAGGCCGTGGGCGACGCTACGCAGCACATGGCATACGTAGAAGCCGATCAACACCACACAGGCGCTGGCGGATATCAGGTAGGCCAGGGCAAAGCCCAGATGCTCGGACAACGACAACAGCAGCAGGTAGAAGAACGCCAGCGCCACGCCCACCAGGGCGTACTGGATAGGGTGCACCGCCAGACTCTTGAGCACCTCGAAGAGAAAGAAGCCGGCAAAGGTCAGGGCGATAAACAACAGCGCATATTTGATCGCCCGATCGCTCTTGAGGTACTGGTCTACCGGGTCGATGAAGTTCACCCCAAAGCTGCGGTTGCTGAAGTCTTCACAGCCTTGCCCGTCCAGGCAGTTCTGCAGGGCTTGTTCGAGGTTGGTGGAGAAGAATGTCGTCTGCCAATTGGCGCTGAAGCCCTGGTCGGTCACCTTACGTTGAGCCGGCAGGAAGTTGCCGACAAAGCTCGGGTGCGGCCAGTTGGACGCCAGTGTTACCTGGCTGGTCTTGCCCACCGGCACTACTTGCAGTTGCTCGGTGCCTTGCAGGCGCAGGTCGAAGGCGAACTCCAGCACGGAGGGCTTCTTGCCGTCCTGCGCCGGCAGCGTCACATGCACGCCCTCACCCAGCCAGTCGACTAGGGAGCCTGGCGAGAACTCCAGCCGCTGGTCACCCAGCTCCAGTTTCAGCGCGTTTTCAATACCCCGAATATCACTGATGCCCACCGCCAAAAACGCTGGTTCAAAGCGGTAGTCGGCGAAGTCTTCGGTGATCCCCAACTGCGCAGGCAAGTCGAAACGCCCGCTGATACGGTTGTCGGCGTGGAACAACCGCGCCTGATAGATGCCCCGTGAGCGCAGTTCGGTTTGCACCTTGCCGTCGAGCTCAAAACGGTCCGGCAGGAAATACAGACGGCCGCGTTCTTCACGGGTTTCTTCGTAGCGCTTGTTGAGCTTTTCATTGAGCTTCCACTCGCGCACGGTCTTGCGATACGGCACCACCATCACCGGCCCGGTGAGGCGCTGGGCAAAGCTTGAGCTGCGGGCAATGTCCATCAGTACGCCGTCGCGCAGTTGCTGACGGTCGCTGATGATGCCGTTGATCATCAACAATGGAATCAGCAACAGCAGGATCAGCAGCGCAATCGCGCCCAATTTGAAAAGCAGGTTGCGGTTCATGGGTCTCTCCCTGTTTTGATGGGGAGAGTCTGCCCAGTGGGTATGGGAGATTTATGTGGGCAATGTGGAGACTGTGTGGAGATGCAGCACCGCTTGCACGCCGCCCGGTACGTTGCCGATCTGCAACGAGCCGCCGTGCAGCTTCATCACCTCCTCGACAAAGTTGAGCCCCAGGCCCGTACTTTTGCGCCCGCTGGCCGGGCGCGGCAGCGAGTAGAAGCGCTCGCTCAGGCGCGGCAAGGCGTAATCGGGAATCGCCTCCGCCTGGTTGAACAGGCTGACCTGCACCTCGTTATGCCGCACCTGCGCGCTGAACCGCAGCGTGCCGCCGGGAGGGGTGAAATCCAGAGCATTGTCGAGCAGGTTACCCAGGGCCTGGCGTAGCAGGAAGGGTTCGCCAAACACCCGCACATCGGCGGCGATGACCTGCTCGACGTGCAAGCCAGCGCCTTCGGTCCGCGCACATTGAGCCTTGAGCACATCCTCAACCAGGGCAGCCAAAGGAATGCTCGACTGCTCTTCCAGACCCTGGCGCTGCTCCACCTGGGCCAGGTTCAACAGGCGTTCGATCAACTGTTGCAGGCGCGCACTTTCGCTGTCGATATTGCCGACAAACCGCTGCTGCTGCTCGCGGCTCATGTCACCCTGCAACAGCTCTGCTGCACCGCGAATCGCCGCCAACGGGCTCTTCAGTTCATGGGTCAGCGTATGCACGTAGCGCTCTACGTAAGCCTTGCCTTCCAGCTGCGTGCGCATGTGTTCCACGGCGGTGGATAACTGCTTGAGCTCGCCGCCGCGATAATGCGGCAACTCGGCGCGGCGGCCCTCGCTCACGGCTTCGGCATAGGCGGTAAGGCGCCTGAGGGCCGCCGTCAGCCACCATGACAATAGCGCGCCCAGCAGCAGCCCCAGGGTGACCAGCCCGGCGCCGTACCACAGCAGGCGCCGCTCGGTGCGATCCACGTAGGGTTGCAACGAGCTGTTGGGCTTGGCCACCGTGACCACGCCGATGATCTGGCCGTTATCGCGAATCGGCGCCCCCACGTGCATCACCGATGAGGTGGGGTCGTCTGCATCGCTGCGGGTGGAGCGCGCACCGTATTCGCCACGCAGGGTCAGGTACACGTCGTTCCATTTCGAATAGTCCTGGCCCACCGCTTCACCGCTGGAGTCGAGCAATACCCTGCCCTTGGCGTCGGTCACGTAGATGCGATGGTTGACCTGGTTTTTCGGCAGCCCCCAGATCACCGCACCCGGCTGACGGTTGCCATAGGCCTTGAGCAGCTTTGGCCAATGGCTCTGGCCGAGGGTGCCGTTTTTAACGTCTGCACGCAGGATTTCAGCCAGCAGGTTGGCGGTGTCCACCAATGTTTCTTCGGTGGACTGGCGCACGCCGGGGCGGATTTCCTTCATCACGGTGTTGAGCACGAAGTAGCCGGTCAGGCCGATAAACAGCGCATACACCAGGAAAATCCGCAGCCCAAGACGCATCAGCTGTGTCTCGGGCTGTAGCTATAGCCAAGGCCACGATGGGTCTGGATCGGCTCGGCATCCGCCGCCACGCTCCTGAGTTTGCTGCGCACACTCTTGATATGGCTATCGATATTGCGCTCGTAACCGGCATCAAAGGGTACGCCCACCGCGTCCAGCAGTTGCTCGCGGCTGAACACGCGCTCGGGTTGGTCCAGCAGACTTTGCAGCAGGCGGAACTCATGACGCGTGAGACTCAAGGGTTGGCCGCGATAGAGAATCTGCATGCGTTCCAGATCCACTTGGAACAGGGTTGGCGCCACACCCGGGCCGACCCGCTTGAGAATCACCCTGACCCTCGCCGCCACTTCCCGCGGGCTGAAAGGCTTGACCACATAATCGTCGGCACCGATCTCCAGCCCTACCACCCGGTCGATCTCAGCATCCCGTGCGCTGAGGAACATCACCGGCACTTCACTGAAGCGGCGCAATTGCTTGCAGGTTTCAAAGCCGGTGATGTCCGGCAGGCCGATGTCGAGAATGATCAGGTCGGCCGGGGTCAGGCGCTGATGTTCCAGCGCCGCCTGGCCGAGCGTCAGCCAGGTGGTGGTGAAGCCCTCGCCTTGCAGGGCAAAGATCAGCGTGTCGGCTATTGCCGCTTCGTCTTCGACAATCAGGATGTGCGGCATGGGTTCAATCAGCAGTTCGGTTTGTCGGCAGTGTAGCGACGTGCCGGGTTTACCGCAGCGCCAAATTCACGCAAGGCCTTGGCGCCGATCAGCAGCGGGTAGTTGAAGCTGCTGCGGTCGGTGAGGTTGACCTCGACGGTGCGCTTGACGTCGCCCAGGCACATCTCCAGATCGATCACCGGGCGCTTGGCCACACTGGCTTCGTCCTTGTCATCATCTTCGTCGGCGCGGCTCTTGATCTTGCTGATGCGCGACACCTTGTGCTCATAGACCTTGTTACCCGCGTCTTCACCGCCGAGGCGGAAGCGCACCCAGTCATCGCCGTCGCGCTGAAAGGTTTCGATGTCGCGCGCCGACAGCGAGGCGGTCAGCGCGCCGGTGTCCATCTTGGCCTTGAACGTCTGGCCGATCTCCGGCAACTGGATGTATTCGTAGCGACCGTAGAGGGTCGGTTCGGCGGCCATGACAGGCACAGCAACCAGGGCGAACGCGGCAAGGAGCAATTTCACGGCAGGATTTCCTCGAAAGAAGTGGGCGGAGTCTAGACCGCAAACACAGCACTTAGTTGGATGACCGAGCATATCGCGCACAGTGTGAAACATTCGTCGGGCAATTTGCGATTTGGCCTCTAGACTCACCTTGCTTATCATGGCCCGCCCACAGAATTCCAAGAGTTGCTTATGCGCCGCCTGCTCACCGGCTGTCTGGTTACACTGCTGCTGTTAGTCAACACGCTGATCCTGATCGGCCCCTTGATGGTCTTCGCCTTGCTCAAGCTGATGGCGCCGGGCCGCTCGCGTGACTATGCGTCCTGGGCGGTGATGTGGATCGCCGAGACCTGGGCCGAGATCGACAAGCTGATCTTCGCCGCGTGCATCCCCACCCAATGGGATATTCGCGGTGGCGAAGACCTGCGCGGCGATACCTCTTACCTGGTGATCAGCAACCACCAATCCTGGGTCGATATTCCCGCGCTGATCCAGGCATTGAACCGGCGCACGCCGTTCTTCAAGTTCTTCCTGAAAAAAGAACTGATCTGGGTGCCCTTCCTCGGCCTGGCCTGGTGGGCGCTGGATTACCCCTTCATGAAACGCTACACCAAGGCGTTCCTGGCCAAGCACCCGGAGCTGGCGGGGCAGGATTTGAAGATCACCAAAGAGGCCTGCGAGCTGTTCAAGCGCCAGCCGGTCACGGTGGTCAATTACCTGGAGGGCACGCGGTTCAACGAGGCCAAGCGCAAGCAGCAGGCGTCACCGTTTACCCGATTGCTCAAGCCCAAGGCGGGCGGCGTGGCATTTGTGCTGGCGGCGATGGGCGAACAACTGGACGCGATCCTCGACGTGACCGTGGTGTATCCGCAGCAAAAGATTCCGGGGTTCTGGGACTTGATCAGCGGCGCAGTGCCGAAGGTGATCGTGGATATCCGCACCCGCGAGCTGGACCCGGCGTTGTGGCAAGGGGATTACGAGAACGATCCGGCGTTTCGCCAGACCGTCCAGAACTGGGTCAACCAGCTCTGGATGGAAAAGGATGCGCGCATCGAACAACTGCGCCAAGAGCCTTAGCTGCCGGTACCCCAGGCCTGAGCCAATTTGCCCAGTACGGAACTGCTGGCGCCCTCGCCGCCCAGGTATTTCAGGATCACCGGGGCAAACTGGCCGACCATGCCGCTGTCCATGCCCAATGCGCTGAAGGCGGTGTTCAAGTCATTGGTGCTTTTCACGTTGCCCAACAGGCCGTCCAGGCCGCTGGTCTTGCTGCCACCGGATTGGCCGAGCATGCCGCTCAAGGCACCGAGGCTGCCCAATGCGTTATCACCCGACAGCTTGTCGAGGCCCGGCACACTGTTACTCAGCTGCGAGAAGTCATTGCCGCTCAGTTTGTTCTTGGCCAGGCCCAGCATGGCGCCCGTGCCGCCCACCGCTTGCTCGGGGGTGATGTTCAGTTGCGAGGTCAAGGCCGTCAGCAGGTCGGCCGTCTCCGAGGTGGGCGCGGCGGCGGCAGCCTTGTTGTTGCCACCCTGCATGCCGGAAATGGCATTGGCTGCATCGCCAAGGCTGAAACCTGCGGCGAACACCGGGCCGGCGGCCACGGTCAACAGGCAGGACAGGGCAAAACCGCGTGAAATCTTCATCGAAACAACCTCTGGGTATAGGGGTAAACGCAGGCGTTGGACTGGGTATCCCGTCGGTTGTTCCGGAGCCCCTGAGGAACCCATCGGGGATAAGCGGGTCCATGAACTGACTACAAAATTTGTCGAGAAGAGACTTATGACTGCGATCCAACCCCCAGTGATTGAGCACAAGCCTGCGTTCTGGAGCCGCCCTCGCCTGTTCATCGGCGCCTGTGCGGTAGTGGTTGCCGGTATCGGCGGCGCGCTCTACACCCAGGACAGCGTCAAATCCGCGGCGACATTGGTGACCACGACCCAGCAGCCAGCCGCACAAATCATGGCCCACAAGGATTACCTGGAAGTGCAGCCGATTGCCTCCACGGCGCCAGCACCGGACCAAAGCCTTGAACTCTGGGCGATTCCCAAAGACGGCACACCGGTATCCCTTGGCCTGCTGCCGGAGGATGGCAAAGGCATCATCGGCCTGAATCCGCGCCAGCAAGAAAGCATCAGCAAGCCGGTGGAGCTGATGGTGAGTTCGGAAACCAAGGGTGGCTCGGTGAGCAAGCAACCGACAGGGCCGACCGTCTACCAAGGCGCCCTGGCCACGCGCTAATCACCGGCTGACACTCGGTTTAAATGTAGGAGTGGGCTTGCCCTGATGCCGATCCGTTAAGCGAACGCAATGTTCAAAGCAACAAAGATCAAATGTGGGAGCTGGCTTGCCTGCGAAAGCGATAATGCAGTGACTGACACATCGCCTTCGCGGGTGAGCCTGCTCCCAGAGATGGTCTCATTTGCAGACTCACCGGCCGACCCGTTGCATGTCCCGTAACCTGCTGTAGCAGCTTCCAAGGAACCTAACCCGTGTAACGCCCCACTCAGATCGGCCTCCCAGCGCAGAGCAGGGAGGACTACCTCGTGGACAAGGAGTTATAACGATGATCGGATGGGTACCTAATCTCTTTTCCCTAGTCACCGCCTACAACCTGCCAGCCCGCAACGCGGCCGTCGACACGGGCCAATGCCCTGCCGTCAGCGACATCCATTCAAAACCCTACACAGACCCCGACCTGCCGCCACCTTATGGCGAGGGCTATCAGTATTCAGCCCAAACCCAAGGCAAAACATGGACGGGGCAAACCGCCGGGACCAACGATGATTTTCTGGACCCGGAATACGCATTGCAGGCAGAAGCCATCAACGTGCGCGACGGTAAGGTGCACTGTGATTACGGTGGAAAACGCTTGATAAAAAATGGTGAGGTGGCCGATCCCTATTTGCGGTTGACGGCGCTTAAGTGATGCAAAGGGCGACTCGCAGGTCGCCCTTTGTTTGCTTGCGCATCAACTGGCAGTTTCCAAAGAACCTGTAGAAGCGGGTTTGCTGGAAATAGCAAACCTCAGACAAGTCCTACTTAACTAACAATAGAAAACTATCAGACTGCAGCCAACCCGTTCTAACAACAACCAAGCCACGGGCCAGGCCCCTCACGAAGTGCCGAAAACAGCAATGAATTTTTCGGAGAACGACATGTTTAAATCCTTCTTAAAACCCGGACTACTTGCAATTGCGCTGTTCGGCCTTCCGGCCGTTGCAAGTGCGAGCGGGTTAGCGAGCGCTATCGGCACCATCACTGTTCCGATTGGAAACTCTTTCTCAAATCAAGCTGTCACTGAATCAGCATTTTCTCATTCATGCAGCACTGGGAAGTTTGTCGGCTACGTTCAAGGCGTTATTGCCGGTAGCGGAAGTACCATACATTACGTGCGCGTAGACAGGTACCGAATTGTGAAAACCGACGGGCACACCGACAGAAGCAAAGCCAATGTCAATATCAAGACCGTCAGCCGAAATGGAACCCGCGTGACAAAGTCAGCAGATGCCATGAAGCAGGACAGGCAATGGCATGATTTGAAAATGGCCAACTATAACCCCGGTTTGCGAAGTGCGGAAATTGAGATGATATTTGATAAGTCCGGGTCCGACCCTAGATGCTTTATCTCGATCTAAGCCGCTGATTGTTCGCCGCTGGTGCTCTTGCATTTACAAAAGCACCGGCGTCAGGCACCTAGCCAAATGAAAAGACAACTCGCACACGGTTTGTTGTTTGCATGCGAACAGTCAAATACATTGTCGCCATCCCGCCTCTTTTATCGAACATCCTGAACTTCAAATGCTCGTGATCCCTGCCCCCCCGCTCGCCCTCTCGCTGCAGGGCGTATGCAAGTATTATCAACTTGCCAAACAGCCCATCTCAATTCTTGAGAACATAAACTTGCAGATAAACGCAGGTGACCACTGTGCCGTGCTTGGCACTTCGGGCTCAGGTAAGAGCACATTACTTAACATACTCGGCCTCTTGGACCGGGCTGATGAAGGGCGGTATGAGTTTTACGGACACGACACATCCAAGGCGACACCGGATCAACTGGCCGTGTTACGCAACCGACACCTAGGCTTCATCTACCAGAACTTCAACCTGATGCCACGCCTCAGCGCACTGGACAACGTCGCCTTGCCTCTCTCCTACCGTGGCCTTGGCCGGCGAGTAGCCCTGCAGCGTGCCATGCACAGACTCGACCAGGTCGGCCTCAGCCACCGGGCACATCACCTACCCGCCGATCTGTCTGGCGGCCAACGACAGCGAGTCGCAATTGCGCGAGCTCTCGTGGGGGAGCCTTCCCTGATTCTCGCGGACGAGCCCACTGGCAATCTGGACAGCCGCACGGCAAACGACATTCTGCAATTGTTGCTGGCAATCAATCGTGAGCACCGCGTCACGCTGATTGTCGTCACCCATGATTTAGACATCGCCGCGCGCCTGGACAGACAAATCTTCGTTCAGGACCGAACCCTGCGTGAGCACGAACCGTGTCAGAACTGATGAGCGGCGGGAGCCAAACTTTTCGCGACCTGATACATGACGTCAGAACCAACCTGCGGACCTTGGGCAAACGCGCAGTGCTCACCCTTCTCGGCGTCGTCATGGGGAGCTGCTCGGTGGTCGCCCTCATCAATATCGGTCACAACGCCGCCGAAGAAGCCGCTGCAATCTTCCAGGGAATGGGTGTCGATACACTAGTTGCACAGGTTTCAAATGCCGCAGATACGAGGCAAACCTCGCCGCTGCCCGCAGGCATTACTCAACTGCGCAATAAAGTCCCTGATTTAGTGAACATTGCACCCGTTGCCCTGATGGGCAACTCAGTGACGTTCAAGGGGCGCGACATTTCTATCCAACTGATCGGCTCAACGCCCCCACTGAAACAGGCGTTGGGCTTGGAAGTGCATGAAGGGCGTTTTCTGAGCGAATTCGATGACCAAGCCACTCATGCAGTGATAGGCCGCCAGCTCGCCGATGAACTCTCCAGCGCTGGCACGCCGGTGCGCATAGGCGACACACTACGAGTGCAACATGCACTGTTCCAAGTCATAGGCGTTCTGCATCCACGGTTTGCGTCGGCGATTGCTCCGTTCGACCCCAACACCTCCATGTTTATTCCACTGCAAGGTGTCAGCCGACTACAAGCTTGGGCGCCAGTCACCCACGTTTTCGCACGTGCTCCGGGCGCGCGTCCTATTGGTAGCGTGGCGTCCGACTTCAAACACGGATTAAGACAGCTATTTCCCGGCCAGGACATCGACGTTCTGGTCCCCCAGCAGATCATCGACGGCCTGTCCCAACAGAATCGAACCTTCACCTATCTGCTAGCCGCCCTCGCTGGCATTTCGCTTATCACCAGTGGTGTCGGGGTGATGAACGTCATGCTGATGAGCATCGCGCAACGGCGCCGAGAAATCGGTTTGCGCATGGCCATGGGCGCTCGTCCCCGCGATATCCGCAACCTGTTCATGATCGAAGCACTGACCTTGACCACCTTTGGAGCACTTACCGGAGCCATCCTGGGCGTCGGCTTGGCCCTCATTTATGCCCGTGTATCGGGATGGAGCTTCGCGCTGTCGCCAATGTCGGTGCCATTGGGCATTGGCAGCGCGATAGTAGTCGGTATGTTTTTTGGGCTTTACCCCGCCCTTTCCGCCTCGCGGCTACAACCTGTGGAAGCGCTGCGTGAAGACGAGTAGATACCTGGTGCTGACCGCAGCGTTTTTCTTGTGTGTCCAGAATACCAAAGCCTCCTCGCTGTTAAGCGAGCAGACTATCGGCATGAGTCTGGCGGATGCCCTTTACCTTGGCCTGCGCAACAACCGTGAAATACGCAGCGCTTACTTGCAAAGGGAGGGCCAAAAATTCGACCTGCGCGTGGCTGAAGACGCGTTCAAGCCAAAACTCTTGCTCAAGAGTGAATACACAAACATCAGAAGCAGCGAAGACCAAGCTCGTCAACTCGCACTTACCCCCACGGCTACGTTGCTCGGACAGTACGGCACGCGCTTGAACGTGGGATGGACCCAGCAGCTCAACCATTCCGAGCAGGTGGGCCACCTGCGCAGCGACGGGATAAACCTGGAAATAATCCAACCGTTATTGCGCGGATCCGGCCCGGATGTCACCACCGCCCCCCTGCGGCTCGCAAGACTGTCAGAGCAAGCCAACCGCCTGAACCTCAAGGCGAATATTTCTCAAACGGTCTCCACCATCATCACAACCTATCGGGAGCTGATCAGGGCTCAGGAGCAACTGGGCATCGTCCAGGCGTCGCTTCAAAGGGCGCAGGCCTTGTTGACGGTGAACAAAGCACTGATCAACGCCGGGCGCATGGCTCAATTTGAAATCGTGCAGACCGAAGCTGACATCGCCGTCCAGGAACTGAGTGTCGAAGAAGCGCAAAACCAGCTGGATATTCAACGCCTCGCCCTGCTGCGCCTGCTGGCACTGGATTTGTCCACGAACATTCAGGCCACCGAGGCCGTACAGGCAACTCCACTGGAGGTCGATCTGCCACAAGCCATACACCTGGCGCAAGCTCAGCAAGCTCAGCAACCTCAGTACCTCTCCACATTGCTCAATGGCCAGCAGGCCGCGTTGGACATGATCCTCGCCAAGGATGCCGCTCGCTGGGACCTCTCTCTGGTGGCGGGTGCCAGTCAGGTGCGTGAGCACCCAGGCACCGGCTCTGCTCGGCGCTGGGAAAGCTATACCGGCCTTCAGTTGGAAATCCCCATCGGCGACATCAGCACCCGCCAAGCGCAGACACGTGCGCGTATCAATGTAGAACAACAGCAGTTGCTAATCGCCGACGCCCGTCAAGAATTGGAACGCAACGTCAGCAACGTAGTGCGCGAACTGGGCACCCGCTGGCGTCAATATGAAATCGCCCTGCGTGCCAACGAACTGTCCACGCGCAAGCTGGACATCGAGCGCGAAAAACTCAGCGTCGGGCGCTCCAGCAATTTTCAAATCATCAGTTTCGAAAACGATCTGCGCGATGCGGAAAATGCACGTATCAACGCACTCATCGCTTATCTGAACGCCCAGACGCAATTGGACGAAACCCTCGGCATGACCTTGGAAAAATGGGAGATTGCACTTGAAGGCCCACACTGAAAAGGCCTGTCACTCGCACTATTGGCGCATAGGTTCGATGATGCTGATAGCGTTGATTGGCGCTGCATTGATCGTGAAAAAAGTTGCGATTGCGCCGCCCCCCGCACCGCAATGGGTGAGCGTGCAAACCAAGCCAATGACACTACATATCGGCCTGGTCGGAAAATTCGAGCCTATCCAAACCATAGTGCTCAATGCACCATTCGAAGGCGTTATCCAGTCCCTCGAAGCCGAACAGGGCCAGTGGGTACAGAAAGGCCAAGCGCTTCTGAGCATGGACCCTACGCTGATCGAGCTGCAGTTACGCGAAGCCCTGTCCGGGCAACTCAAAGCCCAACGAACCGTGCACGAGTTGAACAATTGGGAAAATGGCACTCAAGTCACACGAGCGCGTCGTGCGTTACGCACCGCCGACATCTCACTGAGCAACCTGGAAGGCAGGCTACGAGAAAACCGCCATCTGTTCGAACGCGGCATTATTGCGCGCAACGAACTTGACGAACTGGAGCAGCAAACGAAGTTGCAACGACTTGAACGCAGCAGCGCTCAAAACGAGCTGAACGCGTTATTAGACGAAGGGAAAGGGCAGGCTCGGCAGATTGCCGAAATGGAGCTGACCAATGCCACGGTGAGGTACGAACAGCTGCAACGGTTGATTGCCAAACAAGTCGTGGTAGCACCGTTCACCGGCGTTATTGTTCCTGTAAATGCCGCACAAGGGGCCGAAGTAACGCCTCTCGTACAGACCGGCTCAAGGGTCAGTCAGAATCAGGCTCTGCTGGGTTTGGCCAATACCGAAACACTGAAGATCGTCACTACGGCATCCGAGCTGGATATCAACCAGCTGCAACCGGGACAGCGCGTTGAAATCCTGGGTGATGGATTTCTCGGCGAGCCGCTGCTTGGCCATGTGCAAGCGGTCGGCAACCTGGCCTTGCCCAGCGATGACCCCGGTGACAGTGCACTGTTTCCCGTCACACTGAGCGTGGCGGCATTGACGCCAGGACAGGCCAAGCGTATCCGTCCCGGTATGAGCGCACGCCTGAACATCACGGCCTACCACAATGAACAGGCCATCATCGTGGCGCCCGAAGCGATAAGCCAGGAAGGCAGTGAAATGGTCGTGATTTACCGTAAAGGCGAGGGCCAGCCGATTGAACGCCGGATCGTAGAGGTGGGCCATGCCAACGCCGAGGGCGTAGAAGTTTTTGGTCTTGCACCCGGGCAGGTGAGCCTTGGCAGCTCATCGCGAGAATGATGCGCGTCTTTGTTAAACAAAGGGCGACCCGCGGGTCGCCCTTTGTTTGCTTTGCCTTTACGCCGCACTGAACAGCTTGTGCGGATCAATCACAAACTTCTTCGGTACACCCGCATCGAACTCGCCATAGCCACGTGGCGCATCATCAAGGCTGATCACCTGCACGCCGACGATCTCAGCGATGTTGATACGGTCCCACATGATCGCCTGCATCAGTTGGCGGTTGTACTTCATCACTGGCGTCTGCCCGGTGTGGAAGCTGTGGGATTTGGCCCAGCCCAGACCAAAGCGAATGCTCAGGCTGCCCATTTTTGCGGCGGCATCGACAGCACCTGGATCTTCGGTCACATACAGGCCTGGGATACCGATCTTGCCTGCCACACGTACCACGCCCATCAGCGAGTTGAGCACGGTGGCCGGGGCTTCGGCCTTGACGCCGTCGTGGCCGTGGCCGCGTGCTTCGAAGCCCACGCAGTCAACGGCACAGTCCACTTCGGGCTCGCCCAATAGCGCGGCGATTTGTTCGTGCAGCGGGGTGTCGGTGGACAGGTCGACCACTTCAAAACCCTGAGCCTTGGCGTGGGCCAGGCGGATCGAGTTGACGTCGCCGATGATCACCACCGCTGCACCCAGCAAGCGAGCGGAGGCGGCAGCCGCCAGACCCACCGGGCCGGCACCCGCGATGTAGACAGTGCTGCCTGGGCCGACGCCGGCAGTAACAGCGCCGTGGTAGCCAGTGGGCAGGATGTCGGAGAGGCAGGTCAGGTCACGGATTTTCTCCATGGCCTTGTCACGGTCCGGCAGTTTCAGCAGGTTGAAGTCGGCATACGGCACCAGCACGTACTCGGCCTGGCCGCCGGTCCAGTCGCCCATGTCCACGTAGCCGTAGGCGCCACCGGCACGGGCCGGGTTGACGGTCAGGCAGACGCCGGTGTGTTGTTCCTTGCACGAACGGCAGCGGCCGCACGCGACGTTGAACGGCACGGACACCAGGTCGCCGATTTTCAGGTTCTCGACGTCGCTGCCCTTCTCGATGACTTCACCGGTGATTTCATGACCGAGCACCAGGCCGGTCTGGGCCGTGGTGCGCCCACGCACCATGTGTTGGTCGGAGCCGCAGATGTTGGTGGAGACCACGCGCAGGATGACGCCGTGCTCAATCTTCCTGCCACGGGGGTCCTGCATTTTGGGATAGTCGATTTTCTGTACTTCGACCTTACCGTTGCCGAGATACACGACACCACGATTACCAGACATGCTTTCACCTCGCTGTTGTTTTTATGGAACTGCGTTGCCCTTGGGGCAGCGCGTTAAGTGCTCGGGTACAGATGCTGTTTCTTGTGTTGCTTGTAAGGGCCTCATCGCAGGCAAGCCAGCTCCCACAGTGGATCGGGTTCCAACCTTGGAATGCTGTCGAATGTGGGAGCGGGCTTGCTCGCGAAGGCGTCAGTCAGAGCACCACCGTGCGATTGGCGTTCAAGAACACCCGCCGCTCGATGTGATACCCCACCGCCCGCGCCAATGTGAGCCCTTCGATATCCCGCCCCTTGGCAATCAAATCTTCGGGATAGTGGCTGTGATCCACCACTTCCACGCCCTGGGCGATGATCGGCCCTTCATCCAGATCGTTGTTGATGTAATGCGCCGTGGCGCCCACCAGTTTCACACCCTTGTTGTACGCCTGGTGATAAGGCTTGGCGCCCTTGAAGCCCGGCAGCAACGAGTGGTGAATGTTGATGGCCTTGCCGTCCAGCTTGCGACACAGCTCTGGTGACAGCACTTGCATGTAGCGCGCAAGGATCACCAGTTCGGCGCCGGTGTCTTCCACCACTTGCCACACCTGGCGCTCCTGGGACGGTTTGTCGTTGGGGTCGAGGGGGAAATGGTAGTAGGGAATCTGGTGCCAATCAGCCAAGGGTTTCAGATCGGGATGGTTGGACACCACCGCGACTACATCCATCGACAACTGGCCGATGCGCTGGCGATACAGCAGGTCGTTGAGGCAGTGATCGGCCTTGGAGACCATGATCACCACTTTGGGCCGGTAGTTCGGCGCCGTCAGTTCGAAGATCATGCCAAAGGCTTCACCACGGGTGGCCAAGCCATCCCGGAACGCCTGCTCGTCAAAGCCGTCAGGCTGACGGAACTCAACACGAATGAAAAACCGTCCCGAGAGGCGGTCATCAAACGAATGGTGCTCGGTGACGTAGCAGCCTTGCTCAAACAGGTAGCGGGTGACCGCGTCCACCGTGCCGAGCACGCTGGGGCAGTCGGCGGTCAAAATCCATGTATCGGGTGCGCGGCTCATGGGTCACTCCTCAGGCTGATCGTTCCCACGCTTTGCGTGGGAATGCCGCCATGGACGCTCTGCGTCCGCTTTTGGGACGCGGGGCGTCCCGGTATGCATTCCCACGCGGAGCGTGGGAATGATCATCATGCGACAACGCTCAGGCCGAACTCAGCCGAGGCATCCTGCAACCACAACCACCAGTAATCCGAGAAGCTGCGACGGATCAGCAGTTCCCAGGTGTCTTCAGCCGTATGACGGATCACCAGTTGCGACTTGGCGAACACCGTACCCACGGCTTTGCCGACCGGAAAGTTGTTGGGGTGTACGTCGTAGCTGGTGGACTTCATCAGCACATCGCGCACATTCGGGCCGCTCAGTTCAAGAATCTGCTGGCCGCCGCTGACGTTGACGATCTGGATATGCAGGTCGCCCAGGGCGGCGCGCAGGTTTTGCTCGGCGGCAAACTCTTCACCGCTCGGCACGATCAACAGCCACTCATCCGGGCCGAGCCACTGAAGGCTGGTTTCACCTTTGAAGACCACACTCAGCGGGCCGGGCAGTTCGATACCGACGGCCTTGTGTACGCCGGCGGCGAAGGCGGCGTCGTGGCCATCGCCACGGATAGTCAGGTGGCCGAGGAGTTTCTTTTCACGCACGGTCACGCCGGCATTCTTGCGGCCCTTGCCGACCAGGCTGGCAAGGTCGGCATGGTGCAGCGACGACTCGGCCTTGGCGCCGGTGGTGGGGCGTTGTTGGTAAACATTGGCTGCTGTCATAAAGCACCTGTTCTGAATTCTGTTGATCGTTCCCACGCTCCGCGTGGGAATGCCGCCATGGACGCTCTGCGTCCGCCCTTGGGGCGCAGAGCGCCCCGGAATGCATTCCCACGCAGAGCGTGGGAACGATCAGGTGTCAGACGTTCTGCCGATCACCTTTGGGGTCAAAGAACACCGAAGACACAATCTCGGCTTCGATCACGCTGCCATCCGCTTGCGGCGAGAACACCCGCTCACCGATGCGCTTCAAGCCGCCCTTCACCACACCCATGGCAAACGAATAGCCCAGGGAGTTATGCGCATAACTTGAGGTAACGTGACCCACCATCTTCATCGGAATCGTCTGCTTCGGATCGAACACCAACTGCGCGCCTTCCGGCAGCCACACGTTCGGGTCGATCGGCTTGAGCCCCACCAACTGCTTGCGCTCTTCACGCACGCAGTCTTCACGGTTCATCCCGCGCCAGCCGATCCACGAGAACGGCTTGGTACGGCCAACGCACCAGCCCATGTTCAGGTCGTCCGGGGTCATCGAGCCGTCGGTGTCTTGCCCGACGATGATGAAGCCCTTCTCGGCCCGCAGTACGTGCATGGTCTCGGTGCCGTACGGGGTCAGGTTGTACTTTTTGCCGGCCTCGACGATCTTTTCCAGCACGCCCATGGCGTAGTCGGCCTGCACGTTGACTTCGTACGACAGCTCACCGGTAAACGAGATACGGAACACCCGCGCCGGCACGCCGCCCACCAGGCCTTCCTTCCAGGTCATGAACGGGAAACCGTCCTTGTCCAGGTCGATGTCGGTGACTTCACTGAGCAGCTTGCGGCTGTTGGGGCCCGACAGGGTCATGGTTGCCCAATGGTCGGTGACCGAGGTGAAGTACACCTTGAGGTCCGGCCATTCGGTCTGCTGGTAGATTTCCAGCCACTGCAGCACGCGGGCGGCGCCGCCGGTGGTGGTGGTCATCAGGAAGTGGTTATCGGCCAGACAGGCAGTGACGCCGTCATCGAACACCATGCCGTCTTCCTTGCACATCAGGCCGTAGCGCGCCTTGCCCACATCGAGCTTGGTCCAGGCGTTGCTGTAGATGCGGTTAAGGAACTCACGGGCATCCGGACCTTGAATGTCGATCTTGCCGAGGGTGGAGGCATCCAGCAGGCCGACGCTGTCACGCACGGCCAGGCATTCGCGCTTCACTGCCGCGTGCAGGTCTTCACCGTTACGCGGGAAATACCACGGGCGTTTCCACTGGCCGACGTCTTCAAACTCGGCGCCGTTCTTCACGTGCCAGGCTTGCAGCGCGGTGTAGCGCACCGGTTCGAAAATGTGCCCACAGTGACGGCCCGCTACGGCGCCGAAAGTGACCGGCGTGTAGTTGGGACGGAACATGGTGGTGCCCATCTGCGGGATGGTCACGTTCAGCGAACGGGCGGCGATGGCCAGGCCGTTGACGTTACCCAGCTTGCCCTGGTCGGTGCCGAAGCCCAGCGCGGTGTAGCGTTTGACGTGCTCCACCGACTCGAAACCTTCGCGGGTGGCCAGTTCGATGGCGGCGGCGGTCACGTCGTTTTGCAGGTCGACAAATTGCTTTGGCGCCCGTGCGGTAGCTTTTTCGTGGGGTACCTGGAACAGCGCCAGGGTGGGTTCTTCAAGACGACTCAAGGCTTTTGGCAGCGTGCCTTCAACCGGGGCAAAACCGGCTTCGCTGGCCGCACGCACGCCGCCTTCAAAGCCATCGGCGAGGGAGTCGCCAAGGCCGTAGACACCGTTGATGCCACCCACGCACACGCGCTTTTGCGGTGCTTCGCCGGGTACAAACCCGAGAATATCTTCACGCCAGGTCGGCTTGCCGCCCAGGTGCGAGGCCAGGTGCACCACCGGGCTGTAACCGCCGGAGCTGGCGACCAGGTCGCAGTCCAGCCACTCGCCGGGGCTGGTGACTTTGTGCGCCTTGACGTCGATGGCTGCCACGCGGGCACCGGTCACGTGCTTACTGCCACGGGCCTCGATCACGGCGCTGCCGGTGAGGATGCGAATGCCTTTGGCGCGAGCTTCTTCAACCAGAGCCCCGCGTGGGTTGTGGCGCGCATCGGCCACCGCAACAACGGTGAGGCCCGCATCGAACCAATCCAGCGCAACGCGGTAGGCATGATCGTTGTTGGTCGACAGCAGCAGCTTTTTACCCGGTGCCACGCCGTAGCGACGCACGTAGGTAGACACCGCACCCGCGAGCATATTGCCCGGCACATCGTTGTTGCCATACACCAGCGGACGCTCGCACGCACCGGTGGCCAGCACCACACGCTTGGCACGCACACGGTGGATACGCTGACGCACCACGCCAATCGGC
Source organism: Pseudomonas sp. MF6767 (assembly GCF_016405475.1). Taxonomy (NCBI): domain Bacteria; kingdom Pseudomonadati; phylum Pseudomonadota; class Gammaproteobacteria; order Pseudomonadales; family Pseudomonadaceae; genus Pseudomonas; species Pseudomonas sp. MF6767. The sequence continues at coordinate 112,803 of NZ_JAEKCY010000001.1, forward strand.
GCACGATCACCGAGATGGTCGGTGAGACGCTCGTGAATGGTCAGGAAGTTATGGTCGTGGTAACCGTTGACGGTGGCGCGGGGCAGCAGCACCACGTCCGGCAGGGCTTTCAATTCGGCAATGACGCTGGCAACCCATTCAGTGGCCGGCTTGCCGTCGAGGCTTTCGCGCGAATCGAGCAGCGAACCACCGAACTCTTCCTGCTCGTCGGCGATGATCACACGGGCACCGCTGCGCGCAGCGGCCAGCGCAGCCGCGAGGCCCGCAGGGCCTGCGCCCACGACCAGCACGTCGCAATGACGGTTGAAGTTGTCATAGGTGTCCGGGTCGTTCTCGGTGGGCGACCGGCCAAGGCCTGCCGCCTTGCGGATGTACTTCTCGTAGGTCATCCAGAACGATTGCGGGTACATGAAGGTTTTGTAGTAGAAACCCGGCGGCATCAGCTTGCCGCCGACCTTGCCGAGAATCCCCATCATGTCGTTGTTCACGCTCGGCCAGCCGTTGGTGCTGGTAGCAACCAAGCCTTGGTACAGCGCCTGTTGGGTGGCGCGCACGTTGGGGATCTGCGTGGCTTCGGTGGCGCCGATCTGCAGCACCGCGTTCGGCTCTTCGGCGCCCGCGGCAAAGATGCCCCTTGGGCGCGAGTACTTGAAGCTGCGGCCAATGATGTCGACACCGTTGGCCAGCAGGGCTGCGGCCAGGGTGTCGCCTTCAAAACCCTTGTAGCTCTGACCGTTGAACGTAAACGTCAGGACTTTATTACGGTCGATGCGGCCACCGTTGGACAGGCGATTGATCTGGCTCATACCTTCTCTCCAGAGGCCTTGGCGGTGAACTGAGGCTTCTCACCGATCTTGTAGGTTTCAAGAATTTCGTAGGTCACAGTGTCGCGGGTGGCGTTGAAATACTGACGGCAACCGGCGGCATGGATCCACAGTTCGTGGTGCAGGCCGCGCGGGTTATCGCGAAAGAACATGTAGTCGCCCCACTGCTCGTCGGTGCAGGCATTCGGGTCCAGCGGGCGCGGGATGTGCGCTTGGCCGGACGCGTGGAATTCCTCTTCGGAGCGCAGTTCGCCACAGTGAGGACAGAAGATATGCAACATAGGGGATTTCTCCTGTTAGTGGGCGACGGCCGCAGCGCCGTGTTCGTCGATCAACGCACCGTTGTGGAAACGGTCGATGGAAAAAGGTGCGGCCAGTGGGTGCATTTCACCCTTGGCCAGGCTGGCGGCAAACACGTTGCCTGAGCCTGGGGTGGCCTTGAAGCCGCCCGTACCCCAACCGCAGTTGAAGAACATGTTCGGTACCGGGGTTTTGGAGATGATCGGGCAGGCATCCGGCGTGGTGTCGACGATGCCGCCCCACTGGCGGTTCATGCGCACCCGTGACAGCACCGGGAACATCTCGACGATGGCCTGGATGGTGTGCTCGATCACCGGGTACGAACCGCGCTGGCCGTAGCCGTTGTAGCCGTCGATACCGGCGCCGATCACCAGGTCGCCCTTGTCGGATTGGCTGATGTAGCCATGCACGGCGTTGGACATGATCACGCTGTCGATAATCGGCTTGATCGGCTCCGACACCAACGCTTGCAGCGGGTGGGATTCGATCGGCAGGCGAAAGCCCGCCAGCGAGGCCATGTGCCCGGAGTTACCGGCAGTGACCACACCGACGCGCTTGGCGCCGATAAAGCCCTTGTTGGTTTCCACACCGATGCACACGCCGTTTTCCTTGCGGAAGCCGATCACTTCGGTCTGCTGGATCAGGTCCACGCCGAGTGCGTCGGCGGCGCGGGCAAAGCCCCAGGCCACGGCATCGTGACGAGCCACGCCGCCGCGACGTTGCACGGTGGCACCGAGTACGGGGTAACGGGTGTTCTTGGAGCAATCCAGATACGGGATTTCATCGGCCACTTGCTGGGCATTCAGCAGCTCGCCGTCCACACCGTTGAGGCGGTTGGCGCTCACGCGGCGTTCGGAGTCACGGATGTCCTGCAGGGTGTGGCACAGGTTGTACACGCCACGCTGGGAGAACATCACGTTGTAGTTCAGGTCCTGGGACAAACCTTCCCAGAGTTTCATGGCGTGTTCGTACAGGTGCGCCGACTCGTCCCACAGGTAGTTGGAACGCACGATGGTGGTGTTGCGCGCGGTGTTACCGCCGCCCAGCCAGCCTTTCTCGACCACCGCCACGTTGGTGATGCCGTGTTCCTTGGCCAGGTAGTAAGCGGTCGCCAGACCATGCCCGCCGCCGCCGACGATGACCACGTCGTAGACCTTTTTCGGGGTCGGCGTGCGCCACATCTTCTGCCAGTTTTCGTGATGGCTGAGGGAGTGCTTGAAGAGGCCGAAGCCTGAGTAGCGTTGCATAGTCATTACTCCAAAACCGCGCTCAGCGATAAACCGGGAAATCAGCGCACAGGGCAGACACGTGCTTGGCCACGTTGGCCTCGACGTCGGCGTCGCCGAGGTTGTCGAGGATGTCGCAGATCCAGCCGGCCAGCTCGATGCATTGCGGCACCTTGAAACCACGGGTGGTCACCGCCGGGGTACCGATGCGCAGGCCCGAGGTCACGAACGGCGACTGCGGGTCATTCGGCACCGCGTTTTTGTTGACGGTGATGTGGGCGCGACCCAGAGCGGCATCCGCCTCTTTGCCGGTGAGGCCTTGGCGGATCAGGCTGACCAGGAACAGGTGGTTGTCGGTGCCGCCGGAGACCACATCGTAGCCACGCTTGATGAACACCTCGGCCATGGCCTGGGCGTTATCGATCACTTGCTGCTGGTACGCCTTGAAGCCGGGCTCGAGCGCTTCCTTGAAGCACACGGCCTTGCCGGCGATCACGTGCATCAGCGGGCCGCCCTGGGCGCCGGGGAATACCGCAGCGTTGAGTTTCTTTTCGATTTCTTCGTTGGCCTTGGCCAGGATCAAACCGCCCCGTGGACCGCGCAGGGTTTTGTGGGTGGTGGTGGTGACCACGTCGGCGTAAGGCAGCGGGTTCGGGTACAGGCCAGCGGCAACCAGGCCGGCAACGTGGGCCATGTCGACGAACAGCAGCGCGCCTACCTTGTCGGCGATCTGACGGAAGCGTGGGAAATCCAGGGTCTTGGAGTAGGCCGAGAACCCTGCCACGACCATCTTCGGCTTGTGCTCGACCGCCAGGCGCTCGACTTCGTCGTAGTCGATCAGGCCGGTGTCGGTGTTGATGCCGTATTGCACCGCGTTGTACAGCTTGCCCGAGGACGACACTTTGGCGCCGTGGGTCAGGTGACCGCCGTGGGCCAGGCTCATGCCCAGGATGGTGTCGCCGGCATTGATCAGCGCCAGGTACACGGCGCTGTTGGCGGAGGAACCGGAGTGCGGTTGCACGTTGGCGTAATCGGCGCCGAACAGCTGCTTGGCGCGTTCGATGGCCAGGGCTTCGACCTTGTCCACATGTTCGCAGCCGCCGTAGTAGCGCTTGCCCGGGTAGCCTTCGGCGTATTTGTTGGTAAGGCCACTGCCTTGAGCTTCCATCACGCGCTTGCTGGTGTAGTTCTCCGACGCGATCAGCTCGATATGATCTTCCTGGCGCTGCTCCTCGGCATTCATCGCCGCCAGCAGTGCGTCGTCATATCCCTGGATCTGGTCTTGTTTGCTGAACATCGCGTCTCTCCCAGCCTTTCGTATTGTTGAGGCCCTCGCAGGGCCCTTTGATGCGATGGTAGGGCTGGCGCGTGCGGGCCAAATGCCTGCGCACGCCACGCAAAGGTGCGTTTACGACATGGCCTGAGCAAATGCTAACTGGGTGCCTACAAACTGTAGGAGCGAGCTTGCTCGCGAAAAACCTGAGGGCGCCGCGTTCAATCAGGCAGCCCGCGTTATTGTTGACGTTTTTCGCGAGCAAGCTCGCCCCTACAAGGGCTAGGCAATGAGCTTGCGAACGAGTAGCAACAGAAGAAAATGCATGGGATACAGGGCATAGGCCCAGCGTCGCATGGCGGGGGGGTTGGCGTTTTTGCCATGTCGCAATAAGACCAATCCTGCCAGCGGCGCAATCAGACATGCAGCCAACCCCGACAGCGCCACAAGCGTGCCGCTATTGAGCAGAATCTGCCACTGATTGGCGGCGACGCAGACTAAACCCGGCAGCACGCTGAAATACCAGGGCCGGCGAAACACCAGCAATATCGCCAGTGGCAGCAATACACCAAAGAAACCGAACATCAACTGGTGTGAAAACACGGCCGCCATTGTGACGGCGATCAGCGCCAATCCTCGATCAACCAACGCCTTTTGCTGCCAACCTCGGGCAACCAGCATGCCCAGCGCCAGGGTCGGCAACACGTTCAAGGTATCGGCATCTTCGATGAACATCCGATAAGGCACTTCGCTGATCACGCTGAACAGCAGCAACCAACCCAGGTAGCGCCAATGGCCCGTCACTGGTGCGTAACGGACACGGTGCAAATTGGCCGCAATCGCCAGGCAAAACCATGGAAACGCCAGGCGCCCCGGCACATATAGCCCATCCAGGCTCAGCCCCACATAGCGCAAATGATCGAGCACCATACTCAACAGCGCCAGCCACTTGAGCAGATCCAAAGCGCCATCTCGGACAGGACCGACAGGCAAGGTTTCAGTACCGTGCATAATTCCCCAACGACTTTGCATTTACAGTGCGTGCGTGCCCCCGGCAATCTTGGGTAAAGTGCGCACCAACATCGACCACAGGAACGGGCCATGACCGACAAGAGCCAACAATTTGCCAGCGACAACTATTCCGGCATCTGCCCGGAAGCCTGGGCCGCCATGGAACAAGCCAACCAGGGCCATCAACGTGCCTACGGCGATGATGAATGGACCCACCGCGCCGCCGACGGTTTCCGCAATCTATTCGAGACCGACTGCGAGGTGTTCTTCGCCTTCAACGGTACAGCTGCCAACTCCCTGGCGCTGTCCTCGTTGTGCCAGAGCTACCATAGCGTGATTTGCTCGGAAACCGCCCACGTCGAGACCGACGAATGCGGCGCGCCGGAGTTTTTCTCCAACGGCTCCAAATTGTTGGTTGCCCGCACCGAAAACGGCAAGCTGACCCCGGAGTCGATCCGTGAGATCGCCCTCAAGCGCCAGGACATCCACTACCCCAAACCCCGCGTAGTCACCCTGACCCAAGCCACCGAAGTCGGCAGCGTGTACACCCCGGAAGAAATCCGCGCCATCAGCGCCACCTGCAAGGAGCTGGGCCTGAACCTGCACATGGACGGCGCACGCTTCGCCAACGCCTGCGCATTCCTGGGTTGCTCCCCGGCCGACCTGACCTGGAAAGCCGGCGTCGACGTGCTGTGCTTTGGTGGTACCAAAAACGGCATGGCGGTGGGTGAAGCCATCCTGTTCTTCAATCACAAACTGGCTGAAGACTTCGACTACCGCTGCAAACAGGCCGGTCAGTTGGCGTCGAAAATGCGCTTTCTTTCTGCGCCATGGGTGGGCCTGCTGGAAAATGACGCCTGGCTCAAGCATGCACGCCACGCCAACCATTGCGCGCAATTGCTGAGCAGCCTGGTAGCGGATATTCCCGGCGTGGAATTGATGTTCCCGGTACAGGCCAACGGCGTGTTCCTGCAACTCTCCGAGCCCGCGATTGCAGCGCTGACTGCCAAGGGCTGGCGTTTCTACACCTTCATCGGCAAAGGCGGTGCGCGCTTCATGTGTGCGTGGGATACCGAGGAAGAGCGTGTAAGGGAATTGGCTGCCGATATTCGGGAAGTGATGAACGCTTAACGTACGAATTCGGCCAGTTGGTACTGGCCGATTGCTGAGACTGTTTTTTGATATTTCTGAGAGCCACGCAGCTCGTTTTCATTGTCTAGCCTCTCGTTACCCGCAAGGAAAACGCAGCGGTAACTGCCACCTTGCGGGTTTCACCGCCAGCCGAATAATCGGCGGCAAAGGCACATCAATGGAGAGCTTTATCATGGAATATCAAAGCAATGGCAACACACTGCAAAGCGGCGGCAGCACTAGCACCACGGTCATTGACTGGGATGAGTTCAGGAAACACGCCAAGGTCGGGGACACCATTCAGGAGTCATCAAGGACGCTGACCATCTACGACAAAGCCTACGAATTGACAAACTCAGGCCAGCACTTCGTTGTCCATATCTATGCCCAATAACTGTTAACACCCAAGGCTCGCGTCGCAGACTCCCGACCTGCGACGCGACGCTGAATCATGATCGTTCCCACGCTCCGCGTGGGAATGCCTCCTCGGACGCTCCGCGTCCACCCGAAATCAAGGATGAACACGTGGGCAGAAGCCGCTATGTCATCACCGAACCCGAAAAACCCCACTTCCTCACCTGCACTGTCATGGAATGGCTCCCCCTCTTCACCCGCAACTACCTGGTGGACCATCTTCTGGATTGCTGGCGATATCAACAAAGCAACCACGCTTTAAACTTGTTTGGTTACGTCATCCTGGAAAATCACTTGCACTTTATTGCTCAAGCGCCCGATCTGGGAAAGTGCGTCAGCCAATTCAAATCCTTCACCGCCCGCACCATCATTGACGACCTGCAAAGCAAAGGCGCGGAGCGGATATTGCAGCGCCTGCGTTTCTGCAAGCGTGCACACAAGACAGATCGTGTTTATCAACTGTGGCAGGAAGGTTCACATGCGGAGTTGGTTTACAGCGAGGCAGTCATGCGCCAGAAGCTTGATTACATCCATCACAACCCCATAAAGCGGGGCTATGTGGACCTGGCTGAACACTGGCGTTACTCCAGCGCGCGCAACTATGCAGGTATGCCAGGCCTGATCGACATCCAACCTTGGCTCTGAAGATCCGCGTGCCCCTTCCCTTACGACGGGACGCGGAGCGTCCTGGGAGGCGTTACCACGCAGAGCGTGGGAACGAGCATGTGCCTGCTGCCGGAAAGATCGTTCCCGCGCTCCGCGTGGGAATGCAGCCCGTGACGCTCCGCGTCACCCCTCAACTGCGACGGGACGCGGAGCGTCCTGGGAGGCGCTACCACTCAGAGCGTGGGAACGAGCATGTGCCTGCTGCCGGAAAGATCGTTCCCGCGCTCCGCGTGGGAATGCAGCCCGTGACGCTCCGCGTCACCCCTCAACTGCGACGGGACGCGGAGCGTCCCAGGTGGCGTTACCACGTAGAGCGTGGGAACGAGCATGTGCCTGCTGCCGGAAAGATCGTTCCCGCGCTCCGCGTGGGTATGCAGCCCGTGACGCTCCGCGTCACCCTTCAGTTGCGACGGGACGCGGAGCGTCCTGGGAGGCGTTACCACGCGGAGCGTGGGAACGAGCAGGTGCCTGCTGCCGGAAAGATCGTTCCCGCGCTCCGCGTGGGAAAGCAGCCCGTGACGCTCCGCGTCACCCCTCAACTGCGGCGGGACGCGGAGCGTCCTGGGAGGCGTTACCACGCAGAGCGTGGGAACGAGCATGTGCCTGCTGCCGGAAAGATCATTCCCGCGCTCCGCGTGGGAATGCAGCCCGTGACGCTCCGCGTCACCCCTCAACTGCGACGGGACGCGGAGCGTCCTGGGAGGCGTTACCACGCGGAGCGTGGGAACGAGCAGGTGCCTGCTGCCGGAAAGATCGTTCCCGCGCTCCGCGTGGGAATGCAGCCCGTGACGCTCCGCGTCACCCTTCAGTTGCGACGGGACGCGGAGCGTCCTGGGAGGCGTTACCACGCAGCGCGTGGGAACGAGCATGTGCCTGCTGCCGGAAAGATCATTCCCGCGCTCCGCGTGGGAATGCAGCCCGTGACGCTCCGCGTCACCCTTCATGTGCGACGGGACGCGGAGCGTCCTGGGAGGCGTTACCACGCAGAGCGTGGGAACGAGCATGTGCCTGCTGCCGGAAAGATCGTTCCCGCGCTCCGCGTGGGAATGCAGCCGTGACGCTCCGCGTCACCCTTCAGTTGCGACGGGACGCGGAGCGTCCTGGGAGGCGTTACCACGCAGAGCGTGGGAACGAGCAGATCAGAACTCGATGCGTACATCACCCTTCGGCACACTGCAGCACGACAGGATATAGCCTTCGGCTTCGTCCTCTTCGGTAATCCCGCCGTTGTGCTCCATCTCTACTTCGCCGCCCAGCTTCATGACCTTGCACGTACCGCAGATGCCCATGCCGCAGGCCTTGGGGATCAGCAGGCCGAGCTTGGCCGCCGCAGCATGCACCGTTTCCCCCGGCGCCACGCGAATGCTCTTGCCGGACGCGATAAATTCCACTTGATGCAGGTCTGCCAGGTCGATCTCCGGCGCATCCGCCGCTTGCTCGGCCTGCTCCACCGCATCGGCACGGGCTTCGGGCGGTGTCGCGCCAAAGGATTCTTCGTGATAACGCGTCATGTCGAAACCGGCAACTTCCAGCAAACGCTTCACCGCGTTCATGTACGGCGTAGGGCCGCAGCAGAACACTTCGCGCTCCAGGAAGTCCGGCACCATCAGCTCCAGCATCTTGTGGTTCAGATAGCCGCGATACCCGGCCCAAGGCTCGCCCAGGCCGTGTTTTTCGCAAATCAGGTGCAGGCTGAAGTTGTCGATCCGCGACGCCATGTGCTCCAGCTCGCGGTGATAGATGATGTCCTTGGGCGAGCGGGCGCTGTGGATAAAGGTCATGTCGACGTTCGCATTGGTGTCGTAGAACCAGCGCGCCATGGACATCACCGGCGTGATCCCAACGCCGCCGCTGAGGTAAAGCACTTTCGGGCTCGGGAAGTCGATGGCATTGAACAGCCCGACCGGCCCGTGCACCGCCAGCTCCTGGCCTTCGTGCAAAGTGTCGTGCAGCCAATTGGAAACCCGACCGCCCGGCACACGCTTGATGGTCACCGAAAAGCTGTAAGGCACCGACGGTGAGCTGGAAATCGTGTACGAACGCATGATCGGCTGGCCTTCGATTTCCAGCTCCAGGGTGACGAATTGCCCTGGCTTGAAAAAGAACAGGATCGGCTGATCGGCCATGAAGCAGAAGGTGCGCACATCCCAGGTTTCCTGGATGACTTTGACGCAGCGGACGATGTGCCGACCATTGGCCCAGGTCTGGGTGGTTACCGGATTCAGGAAATTATTGGACATGTTGTTCTCCACCGCCGACGTCGGCCTTATGGTGACGATTCTGCGTAACGCGAGAACCACCCATTTACCTATCTGCGACATTCACATACTTACGGCGACCAGCCCCCAAAGACAGGGGCTTGCGCGTCGGGATCAGATTGGGCCATGTCGCCCATGGATAAGGTTCGACGTTACGCCGGGCCCACACTCGCTCCCAACAAAGACGCGTTCTTTACGCCTTGCACAGCACCAACCGTAGCCACTATTCGCCGGCCACACAGAATGGCCATGAGGACACACACGATGGACGTCACCGCAACCTTAAGCTTGGGCGATCCGCTGGAACCCGCACGCAAGGCCACTGCGCAAATGCTGCAAGAGCGCGAGCGCACTTTTTCGCTGCCGCAGCCGTTCTACTCTGATGAGCGGTTGTTTGATATCGACATGCAGGAGATCTTCCAGAAAGAGTGGTTGATCGCCGGCATGACCTGCGAAATCCCCACCAAGGGCAACTACCTGACCCTGCAAGTGGGCAAGAACCCAATCATCGTGATCCGGGGTGCCGACGGCGTGGTGCATGCGTTCCACAACGTCTGCCGCCACCGTGGTTCGCGCTTGTGCACCAGCGAGAAGGGCAAGGTCGCCAAATTGGTGTGCCACTACCACCAGTGGACCTACGAGCTGGACGGCCGCCTGCTGTTCGCCGGCACCGAGATGGGCGCCGATTTCGACATGAAGCAGTACGGCCTCAAGCCGGTGAACGTGAAGACTGCTGGCGGCTACATCTTTATCAGCCTGGCCGAAAATCCACCGGCCATTGATGACTTCCTGTCGACGCTCAGCCATTACATGGAGCCCTACGACATGGAGAACACCAAGGTGGCGATCCAGACCACCTTGTTCGAAAAAGCCAACTGGAAGCTGGTGCTGGAAAACAACCGCGAGTGCTACCACTGCAACGCCTCGCACCCGGAACTGCTGAAAACCCTGCTGGAGTGGGACGACGTTACCGACCCGCGCGCCGACCAGGCGTTCAAGGATCACGTAGCCGCGTCCGCCGCCGCTTGGGATGCCGAAAAAATCCCTTACGCCCACGCCAGCTTCGGCCTGCGTAACCGCATCGTGCGCATGCCACTGCTCAAGGGCACTGTGTCGATGACCCTGGACGGCAAGCAGGGCTGCGCCAAACTGATGGGCCGCATCAAGAACCCGGACCTGGGTTCGATGCGCATCCTGCACCTGCCGCACTCCTGGAACCACTGCATGGGCGACCACATCATTGTGTTCACCGTGTGGCCGATCAGCGCCCAGGAAACCATGGTCACCACCAAGTGGATCGTGCATAAGGACGCGGTGGAAGGCGTGGACTACGACGTGGAGCGCATGCGCCAGGTGTGGGATGCCACCAACGACCAGGATCGCCGCCTGGCCGAAGAGAACCAGCGCGGCATCAACTCCACCGCCTACCAGCCAGGCCCTTACTCCAAGACCTATGAGTTTGGCGTGGTGAATTTTGTGGATTGGTACAGCGAGCGGATGCTCAACAACCTGGGCGCGGCGCCAGCGCCTTATCTCAAAGGCGTAGCTGCTCACGAATAACGCTTGTGTGGGAGCGGGCTTGCCCGCGATGGCATTGTGTCTGTCAAAGCCTGTATTGGCTGACAGACCGCTATCGCAGGCAAGCCAGCTCCCACATTTGGACAGGTTAACTGTTCAAAATTCGATCAGTTCCGATGCAGCCCTTTACCACCCTGCCCTCCAGCCTTTCCCCAACAACTTATCCACAAAGCCACCCACAGCAATTGTGGGCAAGTGCGCCGTGCTCACAAATTAAATCAAGAAAATCCGTGACTTATTTAAACTTGCGGGTTTTATCTTGAGCTGTTCATTTATTGACCAAACCTCCAAGAGCCTTGTTTGGCGTGGCTTGCAGCGGTAAGCGAACACCTTATCCACAGATGCGCCAACAGAATTCGGGGGCAACTTTGTTCGGGTTGTGGAAAAGCCCTTGAAACCCTCATGAATCGGGGATATCCAGCCGTTTAAACGGCGAATATGTGAGATTTGCTCAATTATTGACCAACCCCTCGAAAGCCACGTTTTATAAGGCTTGTAGCGGATAGCGAACATCTTATCCACAAAAGCGCCAACAGACTTTGGGGGCAAGTCGAGGCCTCAACCCGGTGAAAACCCGAGCAAAAACCGCGAGTTAGGCTGGTTGTTTTTCGTACAGAGGGCTGCAGAGCTTGATATGCCGGGCTTGTGGACACCCGCGAACAGGTTATCCACAGGCGGATCAACAGGCATTGTGGGTAAGCCCAAGATAAAGCAGGAAAATGTGGAAGCGGGCTTGCCCGCGATTGCAATACGTCAACGGATGCATGGGTTGCTGACCTACCGCTATCGCAGGCAAGCCAGCTACCACAAGGTTTGGTGGTGGTCAGGGTTCAGCGTACGACGCCCTCTTCTACCAGAAGCTTGAGAATCGCTTGCGCGCCCTCTTCAGCGCTCACGCCCTTGAGCACCTGCCCACCGCCGCCACTGGACTTGGCCGTTGCGGCCTTCATACGGTCGGCACCACTCTTGGCCTTGATCACCTTGAGGCGCTTTGGCCGTGGCTTGGCCGGTTGCAACAGTGCGCCTGTGAATAACTCGTCGTGTTCAATCTCAACGTCATGGGCGGCCAGTTCACCCCGTTGCGCCGGGCCGTAGGCGCTCTGACGTGGCTTGGGCGCGGCGTTATCCACAGTGGCGAGAAACGGCAGGCGCACCTTCAAGCGCCGTCGCTGGCCGCGAGGCAGCGCCTGCAGCACCAGGGCTACGCCGGCGTCGATGGACTCCACCTGGGCCAGCCCCACAATCAGCGGCCAGCCCAGTTGCTCGGCCAAGAGGAACGGCAGCATTCCCGAACCTTCGCCGGTTTCTGCCTGGCTCCCGGTCAGTACCACCTGAGCACCGGCGTCGCGCAGATACTCACTGAGCACCGGCAAGGCATCCGAGCCGGCCGGTTGTTCCAGTACCTGCAGTTGCGGCAGGCCCATGCCCAGGTAGCTGCGCAGGGTCGGCTCGCTGACATCACCAGCGTGCAGCACCTGCAACTTATCCCCAGCCAGTTGCAGCCCCAGCTCAACCGCGCGCGCATCCTGCTCGGCGCGGCGTGGACGCCCGGAGGTGGGGTGAGCACCGATGGACACCAGGCTGAATACAGTGTTCGTCATGGTCATATCCTCAGGCTGCATCGCGCTTGGCGCCGTTGCGGTAGGTCTCGACCGCCGCGATCAAGGCGTGCAGTATCGCGGCGCTTTCGCCGATCACCGACAGGTCGGCACGCTTGATCATGTCGCACCCTGGGTCGAGGTTGATCGCCACCACCTTGTCGCAGGCACCGATGCCTTGCAGGTGCTGGATCGCCCCGGAAATGCCCACTGCCACGTACACCCGCGCAGTCACCCAGGTGCCGCTGGCGCCGACCTGGCGATCACGCGCCATGAAGCCATCGTCCACTGCCACCCGCGAGGCGCCTTCGGTAGCGCCCAGGGCCGCGGCGGTCTGGTGGAACAGCGCCCAGTCCTTCACGCCGTTGCCACCGGAGAAAATGAACTCTGCCTCGGCCATCGGAATCGCTGCCGGGTCGACCGCCACCGCGCCGAGGTCTTCGATACGCGGCAGACTACGCGCCAGGCTTGTGGATAACTCCACGGGCAAGACTTCGTGGCGGGTCTCGCTGACCGGATCGGCACATTCGGCGGCAGCGAGGATCAGACGGGGCAACGGCCGCGCCAGGTCTTCCTGGCCGGCACCGGCACGGCCGATGCATTCCTCGCCCTTGATCTGCCACACCCGCGTCGCCGGGCGTTCCTTGAGGCTGGCGGCAAAGCGTCGCCCCAGCTCACCACCACCGCTGCGGCTGTCTGGCAGCAACCAGTGGCGCGGGCTGAATTGGTTATCCACAGCGCGCAGGCCCTGCACGCGTTGCTCCGGTGCATAACCCTCGAACTCATGCCCCTCCAGCACCAGCAGACGGTCGACGCCGGCCGTGGCAAACGCGCTTTCCTTGTGTTCACCGAACACCACCGCCAACACCGCGCCGTCATTGCCGGCCAGTTGGCGCGCCAGGCCAAGCAGGTCACGGTCGTGGCTGCTCAGGCGGCCACCGACCATGTCCGGCACCACGTTGATGTAGAACGCCGGGGTCGGCACTTGATGCAGCGGCAATTGCACTTCCACTGCCGCGGTGCGCTTGGCCGCGCCGCCCTGCTGGGCACCGCTGCGGTCGATACGCTTGATGCCGTTGGGCCCGATAAAACCGACACCATGCACGTTTTTGCGAATGATGCCGTTGGGCCCCATCCAGCTGTGTTGCACCGGCTGCATCGCCGCGTGCAACGGGTGCAGGCGGTTACGGGCGATCCATTCGGCCCGGGGGTCGCGGCGGATAATATCGCTCATTAGTGCACCTCCGCAGGTTCACGCTTGACGGGGGCTTTGGCCGGCGCGGCGTCTTCAAGCAACGCGTCGGCTACCAGTTCGGCGATGTCCTTGATCAACGGGCGCGGTTCGACCACGCCTTCAAGCATCGCCGTGCATTGCGGGCAACCCACGGCCACCAGTTCGGCGCCGGTCTCGCGGATGTCGTCCATACGCATATCGGGGATACGTTGCTTGCCGGGGATGTCAGTGATCGGCGCACCGCCACCGCCACCGCAGCAGCGTGAACGGAAGCCCGAGCGTTGCATTTCCTTGACCTCGATACCCAAAGCCCGCAGCACTTGGCGCGGCGCCTCGTATTCGCCGTTGTAGCGGCCCAGGTAGCACGGGTCGTGGTAGGTCACGCTGTTGCCTTTGTGCTGGCCCAGGTTCAGCGCGCCCTCGCCGATCAGCTCGGCCATGAAGGTGCTGTGGTGCTGCACGCGGTAGTTGCCGTTGAAGGCGCCGTATTCGTTTTTCAGCACATGGAAGCTGTGCGGATCGCAGGTGACGATGCGCTTGAAGCTGTACTTGGCCAGGGTCTGGATATTGCGCGTGGCCAGCAACTGGAATGTCGCTTCGTCACCGAGGCGCCGCGCCACGTCACCGCTGTCGCGTTCTTCCAGGCCGAGCACGGCGAAATCGACCTTGGCGGCCTTGAGCACTTTGACGAAAGCGCGCAGGGTACGCTGGTTACGCATGTCGAAGGCGCCATCGCCGACCCAGAACAGCACATCGCAACTGCCTTTGTCGCTGAGCAACGGCAGGTTCAGGTCTGCCGCCCAGTTCAGGCGCCCACCGGGGGCAAACCCGCCGGGGTTGTCGGTAGCGATCAGGTTTTCCAGGACTTCAGCGCCCTTGTTCGGCGTGGCGCCTTTTTCCAGGGTGAGGTGGCGGCGCATGTCGACGATAGCGTCCACATGCTCGATCATCATCGGGCACTCTTCCACGCAAGCGCGGCAGGTGGTGCACGACCACAGGGTCTCGGCGTCCACCAGGCCGTTGACGATCGGCTGGTGCGGGTTGCCGCCGTGTTCGCCCACCGGTTTGCCGGGGTACGGGCTGCCGGCGAACTTGGCATCGGTGCCACCGGCCAAACCGACCACCATGTCCTGGATGAGTTTTTTCGGGTTCAGTGGCTGGCCGGCGGCAAACGCCGGGCACGCCGCTTCGCACTTGCCGCACTGCACGCAGGCGTCGAAGCCGAGCAGTTGGTTCCAGGTGAAGTCCTTGGGTTTTTCCACGCCCAGTGGCGCGGTTTTATCGCTCAGGTCCAAGGGTTTCAAACCGGTGGAGCGGCCACCGCCAAAGCGTTCGGCGCGACGGTGCCAGGCCAGGTGCAGGGCTCCGGCAAACGCGTGTTTCATCGGCCCACCCCAGGTCATGCCGAAGAACATTTCGGACACGCCCCACAACACGCCCACGCTCAGCAATGCCGCGAGCAGCCAGCCGCCGAAGTCGACGGGCAGAATCCCGGCCACCGGCAAGGTCACCAGGAAGAAGCTCACCGAGAAGGCCATCAGGCTTTTCGGCAGGCGCATCCACGGGCCTTTTGACAGGCGAGCAGGCGGATTGCGGCGGCGCAGGTACATGAAGATCGCGCCGACAAACATCAATGTCGACGCCAGCAGCAGGGCATAACCAAGAATGCGGCTCTGCAGGCCGAAACCGTGCACCACAATCGCCAGCAGCGCCGACAGCACAAAGCCCAGCGCCGTCGCTACGTGGGTGTTGGCGATGTATTTGTCACGGGCGACCACGTGGTGCAGGTCGACCATGTAACGCTTGGGCATGGCCAAGAGGCCACCCAGCAGGTCGACTTTGGACGCGCGGCCACGGCGCCACATGTTCACCCGGCGCAAGGCGCCGAGGACGGCGAGGCCCAGGGCGGCAAACAAGAGAATAGGCAGCAAGGTATTCAACATGGTGAAGCTCCCACGAAGATCGTTCCCACGCTCTGCGTGGGAATGCATCCTGTGACGCTCTGCGTCACGACCTTAAAAGCAGACGCGGAGCGTCCAGGGCGGCATTCCCACGCAGAGCGTGGGAACGATCAGGTGCGTCAGAAATCCTTGCACAAGCGCAGGGCGTCATAGATGGCGGCGTGGGTATTGCGCTGGGCCACACAGTCACCAATGCGGAACAGCAAGTACCCCTCGCCCGCCTCGCTCAGGCATGGCTGCGGCTTGATCGCAAACAGCGCTTCAACGTCGATCTGGCCCTTGTTGCGCGAACCTTCCTTGAGCCCGTAGTAAATGGCCTCGTCCGGACGCACGCCGTTCTCCACCACGACCTGGTCGACCACCCGCTCCTCTTTGGCGCCGGTGTATTCGTTCTCCAGCACGGCCACCAGCTTGTCGCCCTCGCGGTAGACCTTTTCCAGCATCATGTCGCCGGTCATGATCACTTCCTTGGGGTACATGCTGCGGTAGTACGTGGGGAACGACGTGCCGCCGATTGCCACGCCTGGCTTGATGTCGTCGGTGACGATCTCCACCTGGCTGCCTTTGTCGGCCAGGAAGTCGGCCACCGACATCCCGGTGAATTCACAGATGGTGTCGTACACCAGCACGTTCTTGCCAGGCAGCACCTTGCCGTCGAGCACGTCCCAACTGCTCACTACCAAGCCTTCGGCGGCGCCCCAGTGTTCGTTCTGCTCGATGAACGGATGACCGCCCACCGCCAGCACCACCACGTCCGGACGCACGTCCAGGATGGTCTCGGCATCGGCTGCAACACCCAGGCGCAGGTCGACTTTCAAACGCGCCAGTTCCAGTTGATACCAACGGGTGATACCGGCGATCTGGTCACGCTGCGGCGCTTTCGACGCGGTGGTGATTTGCCCGCCGATAAACTCCTTTTTCTCGAACAGCGTCACGTCGTGGCCACGTTCAGCCGCCACGCGCGCAGCTTCCATCCCGGCCGGGCCGGCCCCCACCACAACCACCTTGCGCTTGGGCCCGGTGGACTTCTCGATGATGTGCGGCACGCCCATGTATTCACGGGAGGTCGCAGCGTTCTGGATGCACAACACATCCAGGCCTTGGTACTGGCGGTCGATGCAGTAGTTGGCGCCCACGCACTGCTTGATTTGGTCGATCTGGCCCATCTTGATCTTGGCGATCAGGTGCGGGTCGGCGATGTGCGCACGGGTCATGCCGACCATGTCCACATAGCCGCCTTCCAGAATACGCGTGGCCTGGTTCGGGTCCTTGATGTTCTGCGCGTGCAGCACCGGAACCTTGACCACTTCCTTGATGCCGGCCGCCAGGTGCAGGAACGGCTCCGGCGGGTAGCTCATGTTCGGGATGACGTTGGCCAGGGTGTTGTGGGTGTCGCAACCCGAGCCCACCACGCCGATGAAATCGAGCATGCCGGTGTCATCGTAGTACTTGGCGATTTGCTTCATGTCCTCGTGGGACAAGCCGTCCGGGTGGAACTCGTCACCGCACAGGCGCATGCCCACGCAGAAGTCGTCACCCACTTCGGCACGTACGGCCTTCAACACTTCCAGGCCGAACTTCATGCGGCCCTCGAAAGTGCCGCCCCATTCGTCGGTACGCTTGTTGACCCGCGGGCTCCAGAACTGGTCGATCATGTGCTGGTGCACGGCCGACAATTCCACCCCGTCCAGGCCACCGGCCTTGGCCCGACGCGCAGCCTGGGCGTAGTTGCCGATCACACGCCAGATTTCTTCTGGCTCGATGGTCTTGCAGGTGGCACGGTGCACCGGCTCACGCACGCCGGACGGCGACATCAGGGTCGGCCAGTTGAAGCCGTCCCAACGCGAGCGCCGGCCCATGTGGGTAATCTGGATCATGATCTTGGCGCCATGCTTGTGCATGGCATCGGCCAGATTCTGGAAGTGCGGGATGATGCGGTCGGTGGACAGGTTCACCGACGCCCACCATTCCTGCGGGCTGTCGATGGCCACCACGGAGGAGCCACCGCAGATCGCCAGGCCAATACCGCCCTTGGCTTTTTCTTCGTAGTACTTCACATAGCGGTCGGTGGTCATGCCGCCGTCGGTGGCATACACCTCGGCATGCGCAGTGCTGAGCACCCGGTTGCGGATGGTCAGTTTGCCGATCTGGATCGGCTGGAACATTGCTTCGAAAGCCATGGCACGGTCCTCGGCTTACAACGGTTTGACGGTGAACAAACCATCATCGTGGCCCTCTTCGGAGCCTCCGTAGACTTGTTCGGCGACAGTGCGGATCTTGCTGCCACGCGCTTGAAGGATCTGGTCCATGGCGCCGGCAAACCAGCCGGTGAACATGTAGTCCACTTTGCGTCCGACCTTGCCGTAGACATACACAAAAGCTGAATGCTCAAGCTTGACGCTGGCGGTGCCTTTATCGAGGTCGATGTCCTGGATCTTGAACAGGCCCCAGCCGCGTTGCGACAGGCGCTTCATGTAGTGCTCGAACACCGCGACGCCTTCCAGGCCGTGGCATTCAGCTTCTTTTTCACACCAGTGCCAGGCGGATTTGTAGCCGGCCTTGTAGAGGATCTCGGCGTAGGCGTCGGCCCCCAGTACTTCTTCGATACCCATGTGGTTGTTGACGAAGAAATGGCGTGGAACGTACAGCATCGGCAGGGCGTCGGAGGTCCAGACACCGGTTTCGCTGTCGACTTCAATTGGCAATTGCGGGGCGATCTTGGCCATGGAAACTCAACTCCAGAAAATTCGTTTTGATGCCCGCCACGCGGATGGCGGCGGGTGAAGGATTAAGCGAGCAGTGGCTTATTCGCCCCAGACGTCCTTGAGCACGTTGACCCAGTTCTCGCCCATGATCTTGCGCACCACACGCTCGCTGTGGCCGCGCTTGAGCAGGGTCTCGGTGAGGTTGGGGAACTCACCCACGGTGCGGATGCCCAGCGGGTTGATGATCTTGCCGAAGCTGGTCAGGCGGCGGGCGTAGCCCTTGTCATGGGTGAGCATTTCGAAGAAATCCTGACCATGGCCCTGGGTGAAGTCGGTGCCGATGCCGATGGCGTCTTCGCCGACGATGTTCATGGTGTATTCGATGGCTTCGGCGTAGTCGTCGATAGTCGAGTCGATGCCCTTGGCCAGGAACGGCGCGAACATGGTCACGCCGACAAAACCGCCATGGTCGGCGATGAACTTCAGCTCTTCATCGGACTTGTTGCGCGGGTGCTCTTTAAGCCCGGACGGTAGGCAGTGGGAGTAGCACACCGGCTTTTTCGATTCGAGGATGACCTCTTCGCTGGTCTTGGAGCCCACGTGGGACAGGTCGCACATAATGCCGACGCGGTTCATCTCGGCGACGATCTCACGCCCGAAACCCGACAGGCCGCCATCACGCTCGTAGCAGCCGGTGCCCACCAGGTTCTGGGTGTTGTAGCACATCTGCACCACCCCCACGCCGAGCTGCTTGAAGATCTCGACATAGCCGAGCTGGTCCTCAAAGGCATGGGCATTCTGGAAGCCGAAGATGATGCCGGTCTTGCCCTGCTCCTTGGCGCGGCGGATGTCGGCGGTGGTTTTCACCGGGATCACCAAGTCGCTGTTCTCACGGATCAGGGTCTGGCTGGCGACAATGTTATTGATCGTGGCCTGGAAGCCTTCCCACACCGACACCGTGCAGTTGGCGGCGGTGAGGCCACCTTTGCGCATGTCTTCGAACAGGTCGCGGTTCCACTTGGCAATAATCAGACCGTCGATAACGATGCTGTCGGCGTGCAACTCGGCTGGGCTCATCAGGCGTCCCCTTATTGGCGATTCATGCGCCGAATCGTCTGCCGGCGCTTTGGGGCCAGCATATGCCCAGGGACCGACGGAGCCGGGTGCAAAAACGACAGGGGAATTGCCGAAAGCGTCAATCCGCGACAAAGCCTGCGAAGACAGGCCCCACGGTCGGCTGTTCTTTGTCTTACGCTTGAGCCAGAATTGCGCATCACGTGATATGAGACGGCGCAATGAAATCGATTTTCCTGGCTTTGGCACTCATCGCAACCACCGCCCACGCGGCCGAAGACACCGACAGCACGCCGTGCGACGGTATCGAGAACGACCAGCAAACCTTGGAATGCGCCACCTACAACAAGACCACCGCCGAGCAATTGCTCAAAGATAACTATCAGGGGTTGCTGGAGCGCATGGGTTCGACCTACGGCAGCGACAAGACCAAACTGGCGGACATTACCGCCCGTCTGAAGGATGCGCAGCAGAAGTGGGAAAAACTGCGCGACGCCGATTGTGCAGTGGACACCTTCCCGGCAGTGACCGGCACCAAGGCCTATGCGATTGCGCACAACGACTGCCTGGCGCGCATGAGTGATGAGCGGTCGGAGTTTCTGGAGTCGATTGGCCAAGAATAGTAACTATATTCCTACAATAGAAGCGTCCCACTGTCGCTTTTCGCTACCTGACGCTGATTTAAGGAATTTTCGGCATGCAATGGCTTCCATCCCCACCCACCGACAATATTTATAAGTTGCTTGCTGTATTTGGTTTATGGCTAATTGCAGGTGCGCTGACACTGGTGTCTATTTTTTCTTATCTGGACTACAGATTCCAAAAAGAAACACGCGAGGAAAGCCACCATTCGCAAACGGAGCAAATGGTAAACGACTTCACTAAACGCATTGAAGCACTTGAGAAAGGCACACCGGAGCTGCATAAAATCGCAGATCTGCCGGAGTCATTCAACAACGACGTCACCTTCCTGAAGAACAGCCTCGCTATACAAGAAAGAAAACTTTCTACATACAAAGAACGAGAGAAAGATAACCTCGACACGTTCATGGACTATCTGCTCGTCCACGAAAAAGAGTTTTATATTTTCATCGGTCTGTACGCGACGCTCACGTCACTGTGCACGGTGATAGGTTTTAGCCGCTGGTTTCAGAAAATACAAAAGCCCGGCGAAGTACTGAATGAGCTAGATATTAAAATCAAAGAAGCAAGCTTATTTAAACTTAAGATAGAAATTTCCCAACTTCAACCAATGAGCAAGACAATAGAGCAGCTCTTTGAATTGCATTTCAATAAGCCCTTTCCTGAAGCCTCTCCCTCGCAAAGGACCCGCTCATGACCATCTGCGGCATCGAAATCAAAGGCAGCGAAGCCATCATCGCCGTCGCCTCCCTGGACAACCAGACGCTGACCCACGTCGCCCTGGCCACCAAGAAAATCGCCCTCGACGATGACGACGAAGCGGCCAACGTAAAAGCTTTCGCCGCCCAGGTGAAGGCGTTCGTTCAAGCCAACGGCATCACGCGCATTGCCATCAAGAAACGCAGTAAAAAAGGCGAGTTCGCCGGTGGCCCGACGACGTTCAAGATCGAAGGGGTGTTTCAGTTGCTGGATGGGGTGGAGGTGACGCTGCTGTCGCCGCAGACCATCAATGCGCAAAACAAGAAGCACAGCTTTGATCTGCCGACGACGTTGAACAAGTATCAGCATGAAGCTTATAAAACAGCCTGCTCAACCCTGATGAAAAAGTAATTACCCATCAGCTTTTGACGCAGTGTTCCAAGCCGTGACCACCGCCTTCGTATTCAGGCGTGTAGTAGTACTTAACGAAAGACACTTTGCCCTCCGGGGTTGACGTCATTTGTGCGACCCCCACGCCGAAGTCTTTCAAGACAGGGTCGGTGTGAGCAAAATAAACGCCCAGCGCGTCCGAAGTCCCGGCGGCCATTCCGTCATAACGGGACTTGTCTTCCAAGGTCAAGGTGAAGGTGTAGGCGGCGTACTTGCCAGTACTTTGCTTGGCGTCGAGTGCCATATCAACAACACCCTTATAGCTGCCTATATGTTTATCCTGGCCGGTACATTCATAGCGTCCGCTGTAGTCGGCTCCGGTGAAAGGTGCAGACGCCTGGGCTGCCCACGCCGGGGTGGTCGCTAACGCGATGACAGTAACTAGTTTTCTAAGCATGCCAACCTCTTCTGGTTAAGTAGTGACTTCCTGGCCTGCGTGCTTCATTTCAAAAGCATTTGGTCAAGAGCCACTTCTAAGACCCATAGGACGTTAGCAGTCCTTGGCTATAAGTCTCCGTTAGCGATGAAAAAAAAGAAACTTCCTACACCTTCCATGATTCCCTTATAAACTGCGCTACATCGGGTTTCACTCGTTAGTCGGTATGCGGGTTTTGTACAGCAGCCAATCCCCGAACGACTTGTCTTCCAGGGCATACCCTCCCCGGCTCGACTTCCATACCAATTCCTTGTCGCGCAGGGCATCGATACAGGCCTGAATGGTCTGGGTCCCGGGCACCACATCGCTGCGCATAACCTCCAATGCCTTGCTGACTGCGGTAATCGTGCTGTCGGTAAACGGCGCAAATGGCTCATTGCTTTGCGAACGCACCACCATCACCTGCAACACCGCACGCTGCGGGATGGTCAGGGCGTTCCAGGCGCTTTCGAACTCGGTCCATACACCCGCGCGCAGCAGTTCTGCGCGACTGTGCAGCAGTTGGCCAAGATTGCTCGCCTCGCCCAGCTCCAATGCGACTTCACCGATGATCGTGCGCAACATCTCGGGACGCCGACCTACCAGCTCAAACGCCTCATCAATGTCAGCCGCGTTGAATTGGTTGTTCTTGGCCAGGTGCGCGTTGAGGTGCACGGTGTAGGCCTGGGTGAACGCTTTGCCCAGCAGCGGAAACGGCGTGATGCTGGAACCGAAGAATGGCTGGCTTTTACCCAATACCAAATGGGCGAGTTTGTCGCGATTGGAGCCGGTAAACACCAGGCGCAAACCGCTGCCCTCCTCGTCACGGCCTTGGTTGAGCTGATCCCGGGCAGCCTTCAACGCGAACATCGCATTGATACCTGACTCGGTGGTTAATGCGTGCTGTGCTTCGTCAATCACCAGTACAACGGGTTTTTCTGCAGCCCTATGGAGCAATTCCAACGCTTGGGTCAGCGTCGCACCGACCGGCAATTGTGGCTTGGTAAAGTCCCAGGAAAGCGTACGCAGAAAGCTTAGTTTCTCGATGCCAATGCTCTTTGCCAGTTTGCGAATGCCCTTTTCAAACGGCACCAACGCCCCCGCAATGGCACCTGCGATCAGCTCGGCGGGGTCTTTTTCCTTGTCGGCCCACAGGTCGACATACACCGCCAGCCAGCCCCGCAGCTGACATTCCGGAATCAGGTCTTCGCGCAAAAAAGTGCTTTTGCCCGTGCGTCGGGGCGCCGCGAGAAACAGGCCGGAGGTGAAATCCTGAATACCGGCCCCCACCAGGCCATCGGCAATACTGCTTGCCAGGGTGGGGCGGCGAAACACAAAGCCGCTGTGCTTGGACATGGTTTTATACTCAATTATTGGAATGACTATAAATTATAGTAAAGAGTATAATTGACTATAATTGTCCGTCAAACCACCTCCCGCCGCCGATCCTCCCGCGGGCATTTGGCAAACCTTGCGCGATAGCTCCTGGTGAAATACGACGGTGACTCAAACCCGCACGCAATACTCACTTCCAGTACGCTCATGTCGCTCTGGCGCAGCAGTTTGCGGGCTTTTTCCAGGCGCAGGCCCAGGTAGAAATTGCTCGGCGTATCGTTCAGGTGCAGGCGAAACAGCCGCTCCAGTTGGCGCCGGGTGACCTTGATCGTTTCGGCCAGGGCCAAGGTGCTCAGGGGCGGTTCGGTGTGCTGTTCCATTTCGCCGATCACGTGCACCAGTTTCTTGTTATTGATGCCGTAGCGCGTGGCGATCTGCATGCGCTGGTGGTCCTTGCGCGGGCGGATGCGGCCGAGTACGAATTGCTCGGAAACCTGGATCGCCAGTTCCGGGCCGTGGGCCTGGGCGATGAGATCGAGCATCAAGTCGATGGACGCGGTGCCGCCGGCGCAGGTGATGCGGCGCCGGTCGATTTCGAACAGTTCCTGGGTCACGCTCAGGTGCGGATAGGCCTCCTTGAAGGCGTCGATGGCTTCCCAGTGCAAGGTCAGGCGGTGGCCGTCAAGCAGGCCCGCCTCGGCCAGCACGCAGGCGCCGGTGTCGATGGCACCGAGGGTCACACCCTCATGGTCGAGGCGGCGCAGCCAATGCTCCAGGGCGGGCGTGGCGAACTGCAGGGGTTCGAAGCCGGCCACCACCAGTAAGGTCGCGCCTTTTTTCAACGGTTCCAGCGCGGCATCGGCGTTGACCGACATGCCGTTGCTCGCCAGTACCGCGCCGCCATCGGCACTCAAGATGTGCCAGCGGTACAGCTCGCCGCGAAAGCGATTGGCCACGCGCAACGGTTCCAGCGCGGAGATAAAACCGAGGGCCGAGAACCCCGGCATCAGCAAGAAATAGACATCCTGGGACATGGTGGCGCTCTCGTCATACGGGCAGCGTGATCACTGTGATACGCCAGTTCAACCGGCCATTCAAGAGCCCAGGTCGCTGCAGTGCAAGAGTGGGTCGCCGCCGTGCGCTTTGCGGGGCGCCAAGCTGCGTAACGTGATCCCACGGCGCACAAAGACGCCGGCTCCCACAATAACGACTGCCGAGGGCTCCACCCATGAACCGACTGATCAGCCGCTGCGTACTTGCACTCAGCGCCAGCGCCATTTTGAGCACTAACGTCCTGGCAGCGGATGCCGCTTCATGCCAGAACGTACGCATGGGCGTGGTCAACTGGACCGACGTCATCGCCACCAGCGCCATGGCCCAGGTGCTGCTCGATGGCCTCGGCTACAAGACCAAACAAACCAGCGCCTCGCAGCAAATCATCTTTGCCGGCATCCGCGACCAGCGCCTGGACCTGTTTCTGGGTTACTGGAACCCGCTGATGACCCAGACCATCACGCCGTTCGTCGACGCCAAGCAAGTCAAGGTCCTCGAAAAACCCAGCCTGGAAGACGCCCGCGCCACCCTGGCGGTGCCGACTTATCTGGCCGACAAGGGCCTGAAAACCTTTGCTGACATCGCCAGGTTCGAAAAAGAGCTGGGCGGCAAGATTTATGGCATCGAGCCGGGCTCGGGGGCCAATACGCAGATCAAGGCGATGATCGCCAACAACCAGTTCGGCCTGGGCAAGTTCCAGTTGGTGGAGTCCAGCGAAGCCGGCATGTTGGCGGCCGTAGACCGTGCCGTGCGCCGCAAGGAAGCCGTGGTGTTCTTTGGTTGGGCACCGCACCCGATGAACGTCAATGTGGCGATGACTTACCTCACCGGCAGCGAAGACGCCCTGGGCCCGAACGAAGGCATGGCCACCGTGTGGACCGTGACCGCGCCGGCCTACGCCGAGCAGTGCCCCAACGTGCATAAGCTGCTGACCAACCTGACGTTCACCGCCGCCGACGAAAGCCGCATGATGCAACCGCTGCTGGACCACAAGGATGCCATCGAATCCGCCAAGCAGTGGCTCAAGGATCACCCGCAAGACCAGGCGCGCTGGCTGGAGGGTGTGACCACCTTCGACGGCAAACCGGCTGCCGCCAACCTGCAATTGACCACGAAATAACCCATCCAGATCACCGCTTCGCAACCCCTGAAGGTTGCGAACGGCGCCCTGCGCCTTGAAATCACCCGCCTGTAAGGAACCGCCCCATGAACCACGACGTCATCATCACCTGCGCACTCACCGGTGCTGGCGACACGACCGCCAGAAGCCCCCACGTGCCGGTCACTCCCAAGCAAATCGCCGCCGCTGCCGTGGAGGCCGCCAAGGCCGGCGCCACGGTCGTGCATTGCCACGTACGCGACCCCGAGACCGGCAAGTTCAGTCGCGACGTCGCGCTGTACCGCGAAGTGATGGAGCGCATCCGCGAGGCCGACATCGACATCATCGTCAACCTCACCGCCGGCATGGGTGGCGACCTGGAGATCGGTGGCGGCGAGAATCCCATGGAGTTCGGGCCCAATACCGACCTGGTGGGCCCGCTGACCCGCCTGGCCCACGTCGAAGAACTACTGCCGGAAATCTGCACCCTGGACTGCGGCACGCTGAACTTCGGCGATGGCGACACCATTTACGTGTCCACCCCGGCGCAGCTGCGTGCCGGCGCCAAACGTATCCAGGAACTGGGCGTAAAGGCCGAGCTGGAAATTTTCGACACCGGCCACCTGTGGTTCGCCAAGCAGATGATCAAGGAAGGGCTGCTGGATAACCCGCTGTTCCAACTGTGCCTGGGCATTCCCTGGGGGGCACCGGCCGACACCACCACCATGAAAGCCATGGTCGATAACCTGCCCGCCGACGCGGTGTGGGCCGGCTTCGGCATTGGCCGCATGCAAATGCCAATGGCCGCGCAGGCGGTGCTGCTGGGCGGCAACGTACGGGTGGGCCTGGAAGACAACCTGTGGCTGGACAAAGGCGTGCTCGCCACCAATGGGCAGTTGGTGGAGCGCGCCAGTGAAATTCTCAGCCGGTTAGGCGCGAGGGTCCTGACCCCAGCCGAAGGCCGCATCAAGATGGGCCTGACCCAACGCGGCTAACACAGACACCACCACTCCTGTGGGAGCCGGGCTTGCCCGCGATGAGGCCAGTAAATCTGCCACATCTTTGTAGCCTGCAATGCCGCCATCGCGGGCAAGCCCGGCTCCCACAAAGGATCATCGAACACTTTAGGAATATGCCATGCGCTTTATCACCGAAATCAAAACCTTCGCCGCGTTGGGCAGCGGTGTCATCGGCAGCGGTTGGGTGTCCCGTGCCCTTGCCCATGGTCTGGATGTGGTGGCCTGGGACCCCGCGCCCGGTGCCGAGGCGGCCTTGCGCAAACGCGTCGCCAACGCCTGGCCCGCCCTTGAACAACAGGGCCTGGCGGCAGGTGCCTCCCAGGACCGCCTGCGCTTTGCCACTACCATCGAAGACTGCGTAAAAGACGCCGACTTCATCCAGGAAAGCGCCCCAGAACGCCTGGAGCTGAAGCTGCAATTGCACCGCCAGATCAGCGCCGCGGCCAAGCCGAACGCATTGATCGGCTCCAGCACCTCAGGGCTATTGCCCAGCGAATTCTATGAAAGCTCTACCCACCCGGAACGCTGCGTGGTCGGCCACCCCTTCAACCCGGTCTACCTGTTGCCACTGGTAGAAGTGGTGGGCGGCAAAAACACCGCGCCAGAGGCAATCCAGGCGGCGATCTCGGTGTATGAATCCCTCGGCATGCGCCCGCTGCATGTGCGCAAGGAAGTGCCGGGGTTTATTGCCGACCGCCTACTGGAAGCGCTGTGGCGTGAGGCGCTGCACCTGGTCAATGACGGGGTGGCGACCACCGGCGAAATCGACGACGCCATTCGTTTTGGTGCCGGGTTGCGCTGGTCGTTCATGGGCACTTTCCTCACTTACACACTGGCGGGCGGCGACGCCGGTATGCGCCACTTCATGGCACAGTTCGGCCCGGCGTTGCAGCTGCCGTGGACTTATCTACCGGCGCCTGAATTGACTGAAAAGCTGATTGATGATGTGGTCGATGGCACCGCTGAGCAGTTGGGTAACCACAGCATCTCGGCGCTGGAGCGCTATCGTGATGACTGCCTGCTGGCGGTGCTGGAAGCCGTAAAAACAACCAAGGCCAAGCACGGCATGAACTTCGCCGAATAACCCTGTGGGGGCTGGCTTGCCTGCGATGGCGGTGTTGGCCTCACCATTGCTATCGCAGGCCGGCCAGCAAATTTGACCGCACACTGAATTGGATTCATGCCATGCCCGCACTGACCACCTACACCACGAAAATCCTGCCCGACTGGGTCGACTACAACGGCCATCTGCGTGACGCGTTCTATCTGCTGATCTTCAGCTACGCCACCGATGCGCTGATGGACACCCTGGGGCTGGACAGCGAAAACCGCGAAGCCAGTGGCCACTCGCTGTTCACCCTGGAGCTGCACCTGAACTACTTGCATGAGGTGAAGCTCGGGGCCGAGGTTGAGGTGCATACCCAACTGATCGCCCATGACGCCAAGCGCCTGCACCTTTATCACAGCCTGCACCGGGTGGGAGACGACAAGGAACTGGCCGGCAATGAACAGATGCTGATGCACGTCGACCTGGCCGGGCCGCAGGCCACGCTGTTCACCGAGGCCACGCTGCAACGGCTTGCCGCGATCAGCGCTGCCCAGGCCGAGCTGCCAAGGCCTGCCCTGCTTGGCCGTGTCATCGGTTTACCGGCAAAAAAAGCCCCGAGCCAGCCGTGACTGGATCGGGGCAGAGGGGCCTTGTGTGAGCTGTGCATCTGGAGGGTGACCAAACCGTCAAGCTGCGTGCCTGGGTTCAGTGTGCCTATTAACCGTATTGCCAAGTGACCCGAAAACGACCTGTTCATAGCCATCCAAGCCATCGCTCGATTCTGCTCTTGCCCACCCAGCAAGGGCCTACCAGAATCCAGGTCAATCCCTGTTCCCTACACCAGGATAAACGTCATGATGCACGCGGATTTGATTGATCAGGATGACCTGCTGAGCCAACTGCGCTCACTGGGTTTTGAAGTGTCCAGCGGCGCCAGCGCCGAGCAGGCGTGTGAATGTGCAGTGCGCGGTTTGAGCGAAGCGCGGGCCAAGGCGCTCAAGGGAATGGTGGAGCAAATGTACACCGGCAAGGCGACCATTTTGCCGGCCGTGCGCCAGGCGATCGACAAGCAGTTGTTGCCGGCGCTGATGCAATTCAAACAGAACTCCGGCGCCTGAAAATACCGCTATCGCAGGCAAGCCAGCGCCCACAGGAGAACGCATTCCAAGGTGGCAGCTGGCTTGCCTGCGATGCAGACGACTCGGTTTAGAGCCTTACACTGGCAAACGTCGACTCGTTCCTTGCCTGGCTCAACGCCGACATCGGCCCCGACAACGGTGACAACACCAACGCCTGCGGAATCGGCATCATCGCCACTTGCTGGGTGGTGTTGGAGCCGACACGTTCATCCCGTGGCGGAATGCCGAAATATTCGCGGTAGCACTTGGAAAAGTGCGGCGTAGACACAAACCCGCACACCGAGGCGACTTCGATGATCGACATCGGCGTTTGCTTGAGCAACTGCCGCGCACGAATCAGGCGCAGCTTGAGGTAGTAGCGCGACGGCGAGCAGTGCAGGTATTTCTGGAACAGCCGCTCCAACTGCCGGCGCGACACGGCGACATACACCGCCAGTTCGTCCAGGTCGATTGGCTCTTCGAGGTTGGCTTCCATCAGCGCGACGATTTCCTGCAGCTTCGGCTGGTTGGTGCCAAGCATGTGCTTGAGCGGCACACGCTGGTGATCCTGTTCGTTGCGGATGCGTTCGTACACGAACATCTCGGAGATGGCGGCCGACAATTCACGGCCGTGGTCGCGGCTGATCAGGTGCAACATCATGTCCAGGGGCGCGGTACCACCGGAGCTGGTGAAGCGGTTGCGGTCGAGGGTGAACAGGCGCGTGCTCATGGCCACCCGCGGGAAGGCTTCCTGCATCGACGCCAGGCATTCCCAGTGCACGCTGCAATCAAAGCCGTCGAGCAAGCCGGCGCAGGCCAGGGCCCAACTGCCGGTGCACACTGCGCCGAGGCGACGAGACTGGCGTGCCTGGCTTTGCAGCCACGACACATGTTCACGGGTGACGGTGCGCTGGATACCCACGCCGCCACACACGATGACCGTGTCCAGCACGGGTGCTTTGTGCATGGAGGCATCGGGTGTGATTTGCAGGCCATCGCTGGCCCACACCTGGTTGCCGTCGACACTCAGGGTTGTCCAGCGATACAGCTCGCGGCCGGACAGCTGGTTGGCCATGCGCAGTGGCTCCACGGCTGACGCCAGGGAAATCAGCGTGAAATTGTCCAGCAGCAAAAAGCCGATGGATTGAGGCGCACGGTTCTGGGGTTGGGCCCCGGAGTTGGTCGACGTCATCGCGGTATCTCCTCACATCACACAAAGCGGGTGGCGGCCTCAGGCGAGGCTCTTGTTATTGCGCTCGTCCTGAAAAGGAGAGGCTTTGTAATTGATAGAGCAAATGCCATGCCTAAAATTGAATGGCTATTCAAGAACTCCTGAAAACGACCTGTTTATGCGTCTATATGAGCCCACGCGTGAAGTGCGGGATATGACGCATAACGGGCGGGGTTCAAGGGGGGTGAGCAGATCGGTAGCACTTGTGGGAAGGCGCTTTGCGGGCGTAGGAGGAGTCTGTCACCCAAAGCACATCAGGCGTGTGATCGTGTAGGAATTCGTTCGGAAGCTACTTATCTATTTGCGACGCGCTAAAAGGTGGCGATTTTGGCTGGGGTGTTCACTTTGTGAGCAATGATGCTCCTCTTCAGCTCGTTCCCACGCTCTGCGTGGGCATGCATCCTGTCACGCTCTGCGTCACCCATGGGCGGAGCGTCCGGGGCGGCATTCCCACGCGGAGCGTGGGAACGATCATGTCACTGACTCAACATTCAACCGCACTCACCGCCAACCCACCGCGTGATGTCTCTTTGTACTTGTCATGCATATCGGCCCCGGTATCACGCATGGTGCGGATCACCCGGTCCAACGAGATGAAGTGCTGGCCATCGCCACGCAACGCCATTTGCGCCGCGTTGATCGCCTTCACCGCCGCAATTGCATTGCGCTCGATACACGGCACTTGCACCAGGCCGCCCACCGGGTCGCAGGTCAGGCCGAGGTTGTGTTCCAAGCCGATTTCGGCAGCGTTGCACAGTTGCTCCGGCGTGGCACCAAGGATCTCCGCCAGCCCGGCTGCGGCCATGGCACACGCGGAACCGACCTCGCCCTGGCAACCGACTTCGGCACCGGAGATCGAGGCGTTCTTTTTACACAGGATGCCCACCGCCGCCGCGCCCAACAGGTAGTCAACCACGTTGGCTTCGGTGACTTCTTCACTGAACTTCATGAAGTAGTGCAACACCGCCGGGATGATTCCCGCCGCGCCGTTGGTGGGCGCCGTGACCATGCGCCCACCGGCGGCGTTTTCTTCGTTGACCGCCAGGGCGAACAGGTTGACCCATTCCATGGCGCTCAAGGTCGAGCCGATCACATTGGGCTTGTTCAGCTCCTGCAAGCTGCGGTGCAACTTGGCAGCGCGACGGCGCACGTTCAAGCCGCCGGGCAGGATGCCTTCGTGCTTGAGGCCCTGCTCCACGCAATCTTGCATGGCGCGCCAGAGCTTCATCAGGCCGCTGCGGATTTCTTCTTCGCTGCGCCAGGTTTTTTCATTCGCCAGCATCAGTTCGGCAACGCGCAGGTTGTGGGTCTTGCACAACTGCAACAGCTCCACGGCACTGGAAAAGTCATAAGGCAGCTCGGTGCGGTCCATGTCCGCCACACCGCTTTGGGCCTGGGCTTCATCCACCACAAAACCGCCGCCCACCGAGTAATAGGTGTCGCGGTGCAACTCGCCGTTTTCGCCAAACACCACCAGGGTCATGGCATTGGGATGGAACGGCAGGTTCTCATCGAGCAGGCGCATATCCCGCGCCCACACAAAGGGCACCGGCAAACGCCCGTCCAGCAGCAGCGTGTCGGTTTCGCGCAGGGTGTGGATACGGGCGCCGATTTGCGTGGGGTCGATTGCGTCTGGCCACTCGCCCATCAGGCCCATGATGGTGGCGGTGTCGCTGCCGTGGCCGATGCCGGTGGCCGACAACGAGCCGTACAGTTGCACTTCGACACGCTGCACCTGTTCCAGCCACCCACGCTCACGCAACCCTTGAACGAACAACGCCGCGGCGCGCATGGGCCCCACGGTGTGGGAACTCGAAGGCCCGATGCCGATCTTGAACAGGTCGAAAACGCTGATAGCCATTAACGTGGAACTCCTCGATAAGCACGGGCCGGGCTTGAACGAGGTGCTACGCTCAGATCGCCCAGATGGCGGCATCATCAAGCTTTTATTCGTCATCACGGCGTCTCACACCGACGCACTCATGCTCACCAGCGGCGCTCGCGTGCGAACGCCAGTTTTGGCCGTTTTTTGCGGTGCAGAAGGGTAAAAACAGCAGTTTTACCTTCGGAAAAACCTGTAAGCGACGTCATCGGTACTGGATGCGACCCTCCCTGTACTGGATACGACGCCCCCTGTAGGCGTCAGATTTTCACTGGTACATGATCAGTCTCGACTCGTTTGCAAGGCACCGCGCCAGAGCTGTTGTCGCACGCTCCAACCGCAACACTTATAAAGCGCGGCGAATGCCGCCAGAAAAGACACAGGAGTCTACCCACATGAAAGGTTCACCCTCGTTGTTGTTGGCCGCCATGCTGAGTCTGCCAGTCGTGGCACACGCCGCAGAACCGGAACAGTGCAAGACCGTCAACTTCTCCGATGTCGGCTGGACCGACATCACCGTCACCACCGCGACCACCAGCGAGATCCTCAAGGGCCTGGGCTACAAGCCGCGCACCACGATGATTTCGGTACCTGTGACTTACAAGTCCCTGGCCGACGGCAAGAACATGGATATCTTCCTCGGCAACTGGATGCCGACCATGGAAAACGACATCAAGCAGTACCGTGATGCCGGCACCGTGGAAACCGTGCGCGCCAACCTGGAGAACGCCAAGTACACCCTGGCGGTCCCAGAGGCGCTGTATGAGAAGGGCCTGAAAGACTTCGCCGACATCGCCAAATTCAAGGATGAGCTGGGCGGCAAGATCTACGGCATCGAGCCGGGCAACGATGGCAATCGCACCATCCAGACGCTGATCGACAAAGATGCCTTCGGCCTGAAAACCGCCGGTTTCAAGGTGGTCGAATCCAGCGAAGCCGGCATGCTCTCCCAGGTCGAACGCGCCTCCAAGCGCAACCAGGCCATCGTGTTCCTCGGCTGGGAACCGCACCCGATGAACACTCGCTTCAAGATGAAGTACCTGACCGGCGGTGACGACTCGTTCGGCCCCAACTACGGCCAGGCCACCATCTACACCAACACCCGCAAAGGCTACACCCAGGAATGCAGCAACGTTGGTCAGTTGCTGAAAAACCTGGTGTTCACGCTCGACATGGAAAGCACCCTGATGGGTAACGTCCTGGACGACAAGATGAAGGCCGATGCTGCCGCCAAGGCCTGGCTGCAGAAGAACCCGCAAGTGCTCGACACCTGGCTCGCCGGTGTCACCACCGTTGATGGCAAACCAGGGCTCGATGCCGTTAAAGCTTACCTCGCCAAATAGCACCCGCTGACCCCAGGCCGGTGCGCTGGCCTGGGATGTTTTCCCCTTCGCATGTGGACATTCACTACCATGCTGACTGAACAGAAAATCCCACTAGGCCAGTACATCGCTGCCTTCGTCGACTGGTTGACCCAACACGGTGCCAACTACTTCGACGCAATCGCATCGACACTGGAAACGATGATCCACGGCGTGACGTTTGCGCTGACCTGGTTCAATCCACTGGCATTGATCGGTCTGATTGCGCTGCTGGCTCACTTTATTCAACGTAAATGGGGACTGACTGTTTTTGTCATCGCCTCCTTCCTGCTGATCCTCAACCTGGGGTACTGGCAGGAAACCATGGAAACCCTCGCGCAGGTGCTGTTCGCCACTCTGGTCTGCGTGGTCATCGGTGTGCCGCTGGGCATTGTTGCCGCGCATAAGCCGATGTTCTACACCATGATGCGGCCGGTACTCGATCTGATGCAGACCGTGCCGACCTTCGTCTACCTCATCCCTACCCTGACCCTCTTCGGGCTGGGTGTGGTGCCTGGGCTGATTTCCACGGTGGTGTTCGCGATTGCCGCGCCGATCCGCCTGACCTACCTGGGTATCCGCGATGTGCCGCAAGAGCTGATGGACGCCGGCAAGGCCTTTGGCTGCTCGCGCCGCCAGTTGCTCTCACGCATTGAACTGCCCCACGCCATGCCGAGCATCGCCGCCGGCATTACCCAATGCATCATGCTGTCGCTGTCGATGGTGGTGATCGCCGCCCTGGTAGGCGCCGACGGCCTCGGTAAGCCGGTTGTCAACGCACTCAACACTGCCGATATTGCGCTGGGCTTTGAAGCGGGCCTGGCCATTGTGTTGCTCGCCATCATGCTCGACCGTATCTGCAAACAACCCGACGCTAAAGTAGGGGGTGATGCATGAGCATTATCCGATTCGACAAAGTCGACGTGATCTTTTCCAAAGACCCACGCGAAGCGCTCAAGCTGCTGGACCAGGGCATGAGCCGTAACGAAATCCTGAAGAAAACCGGGCAGATTG
Organism: Pseudomonas sp. MF6767; assembly: GCF_016405475.1. NCBI lineage: Bacteria > Pseudomonadati > Pseudomonadota > Gammaproteobacteria > Pseudomonadales > Pseudomonadaceae > Pseudomonas > Pseudomonas sp. MF6767. Next base: position 146,422 of record NZ_JAEKCY010000001.1, read on the forward strand.
TCGGCGTTGAAAAGGCCAGCCTGGACATCGAGAAAGGCGAGATCTGTGTGCTGATGGGCCTCTCGGGCTCAGGCAAATCCAGCTTGCTGCGCTGCATCAACGGCCTCAATACCGTCAGCCGTGGCCAGCTGTTTGTGGAGCATGAAGGGCGTCAGATCGACATCGCCTCCTGCACCCCCGCCGAGCTGAAAATGATGCGCACCAAACGCATCGCCATGGTGTTCCAGAAGTTCGCCCTGATGCCTTGGCTGACGGTGCGCGAGAACATCAGCTTCGGCCTGGAGATGCAGGGCCGCCCAGAGAAAGAACGACGCACACTGGTGGACGAGAAACTCGAACTGGTGGGCCTGAGCCAATGGCGCAACAAGAAGCCCGACGAGTTGTCCGGCGGTATGCAGCAGCGCGTCGGCCTGGCTCGCGCCCTGGCGATGGACGCCGATATCCTGCTGATGGACGAACCCTTCTCTGCCCTCGACCCGCTGATCCGCCAAGGCTTGCAAGATGAGCTGCTGGAACTGCAACGCAAATTGAGCAAGACCATCGTGTTCGTCAGCCACGACCTGGATGAAGCACTCAAGCTCGGCAGCCGTATCGCGATCATGAAAGACGGCAAGATCATCCAGTACAGCGTGCCGGAAGAGATCGTGCTGAACCCGGCGGACGACTATGTGCGCACCTTCGTCGCCCATACCAACCCGTTGAACGTGCTGTGCGGGCGCAGCCTGATGCGCACCCTGGATAACTGCACGCGTGTGAATGGTTCGGTGTGCCTTGATCCGGGTGGCGACTCCTGGCTGGACCTGGCTGAAGGCAACACCATCCAGGGCGCACGCCAGAATGGCGTGACGATGAACCTGCAGAACTGGGCGCCAGGGCAAGCCGTGGAAGGCTTGGGCCGCGTACCGACGTTGGTGGACTCGAACATCGGCATGCGCGATGCGTTGCAGATTCGCTACCAGACAGGCAACAAGCTGGTGCTGCATGACAACAACAAGGTGGTAGGGATTTTGGGAGACAGTGAGCTCTACCACGCCCTGCTGGGCAAAAACCTGGGTTAAGGCAACCCTGCAAAACCTATGGATCGTTCCCACGCTCTGCGTGGGAATGCACCCTGTGACGCTCCGCGTCACGACTTCAAGAGCGGGACGCGGAGCGTCCATGGCGGTGTTCCCACGCAGAGCGTGGGAACGATCATGTCAGGGAAGACACCACCAGGCTTCAACTATCAGCTATAGACCCGGCCAAGGAGCTGCCGATGGCTTTCAAACTGATCGAGCACATCCCGGGTGATCTGCTCCTGGGTGAAGCCCATCAGGTCATACTCCTGCGGCCCGTTGTGCAGGTACACCTCGGCACGGTAGTAACGGGTGCGCTCTTCTTCAGGCAGGTCAGCCGGTGCCGCCGAGTAGCCATCCAGGCTCACTTCGTAGACAAACGGGTTGCCCTCGTCCATCTCGATCCGCACGCCGATGCAGCGCTTGGATTTGCCCAGCAGGGTCTGCACTTCCAGGCCCTGATCACGCAACGCACTCGCGGCTTCTTCCAACGCCGGCGTTACGTGCTTGTCCATAAAGCGCTGCACGGTGGCCTGGCTCGGTTGCAGGTCCAGCGCCGTCAAGCGCTCGCTGAAACCACGACGCCCGCGTTCAGCCAATTGCGCCTGCTCCTGTTCGGTGGCCACGTCCTGGCGCATGGCCTTGTGCAAACCGAACATAAAGAACACCAGCACCACCGAGAACGGCAGCCCCGCCAGCACCACCATGGTTTGCATGGCTTCGAAGTTGCCGGCAAACAGCAGACCGATGGTCACCAGGGTGATCACCGCCGACCAGAAGATACGCAACCAGTGCGGCGCATCCTCATCCACATTGCCGCCTTTGCAGGAAAGGTTGGCCATCATCACCGCGCCGGAATCCGCAGGCGTCAGGAACAGCACGAAGCCCACGAAGATCGACACGCCGATCACCACTTTCGACGCTGGGTAATGCTCAAGCAGTTGGTAGATGGCCATGGACGGTTGCTCCAGCGCCGTCTTGCCCAACTCCACCGCCCCGTGGTTCAGCACCAGGTCCAGGGCCGAGTTGCCGAAGATCGACAGCCACGCCAGGGTAAAGCCCAGCGGGATCAGCAATACGCCAGCCACCAGTTCGCGCACGGTGCGACCACGGGAAATACGCGCGATGAACATGCCCACAAATGGCGCCCAGGAAATCCACCAAGCCCAGTAGAACAGAGTCCACAGACCCATCCAGCGTTCGGTCTTGGCACCGTCGCCTTCGTACACATACAGGTCGAAGGTTTTCAGCACGATACCGTTGAGGTAATCACCGGTGTTCTGCACCAGGCCATTGAGCAGGTGCAAGGTAGGGCCGAACAACAGCACGAAGATCAGCAAACCGCTGAACAGCACGATGTTGAGGTTGGACAGGCGGCGAATACCGTTTTCCACACCCGACACGGCGGCAATGGTCGCCACGGTGCTCATCACGATGATCACGATCAGCAAATTGGTATTGCTGTGCTCCATGCCGAACAGGTTTTCCAGCCCCGACGACACTTGCATCGAGCCGATCCCCAGGTTGGTCACCAGGCCCAGCAGGGTCACGAACATGCCGAAACCGTCTACCGCATGGCCAGCCGCGCCCTTCACCCAACGCTCGCCCACCAGCGGGTACAGCGCCGAACGCAGGGCCAGCGGTTGGTTGTGGCGGTACGCAAAGTACGCCACGGCCAGGCCGACCAGCGCATAGATCGCCCAGCCGTGCAGGCCCCAGTGCAGGAAGGTCAGCTGCAGCGCCTGGCGTGCCGCGCCATTGCTGGCGGCAGCGCCTTCGGGCGGGTTGAAGTAATGGTCCAACGGCTCGGACGCACCGAAATACAACAGCGAGATGCCGATCCCCGACGAGAACAACATGCCGGCCCAGGCACCGTAGCTGAAGTCTGGGGTATCGTCCTTCGCACCCAGCTTAAGTTTCCCATAGGACGAAAACGCCAAGCCGACCACAAACACCAGGTAGGCAGCGATGACCACCATGTAGTACCAGCCAAAGCTTTTCGACAGCCAGGCCTGTGCGACACCGAGCAGGCGCCCGGCCTCCTGCGGGGCGACGATCAGAATGGCGGTCAACAATAAAATCAGCGCGGTGGAGGTGTAGAACACCCAACCGTTGACCCGGACCTTTTCCGGTGGGGTCTTTATAAGAGAGGCAGAACTCATGGCGCAGATGCTCCAGGCAGTGCGAGAGAGAAACACAAGGCAACGGTTATCCCGGGACATCGATTTTTCGGCAGTCGACGGACGGGTGTTATAAAGACACCCCAAAATTCTTGAGCCCGCCTAAGCGGTGATCAGGCTCTGAAGTGGCCTGTTTCAAGGGTTTTTGCAGGTGTCGAAGGTTGCAGCTCGCAGGTAGGAAACATCTGTAGGCAGCGACCATTTGTCGCAGATCTTATTCTTTGTTGATTGAACGTTCAATCAAAACAAAATAGACTGGCCCTCAAGCCGACGGACGTGGATCGCCCATCGGCAGGCCTAAGGAGAGGTGCTACATGCCCAAGGTCGGTATGCAACCCATACGCCGCCAGCAGTTGATCGAAGCCACGTTGACGGCCATCGATCGGGTCGGGATGGGAGATGCCAGCATTGCGCTGATCGCCCGTCTGGCCGGCGTCTCGAACGGCATCATCAGCCACTACTTTCAGGACAAGAACGGCCTGATCGCAGCGACGATGCGCTACCTGATGAATGCGCTGATCGAGAACGTGCAAGAGCGCAGGCGTGCCTTGAAGGATGACAGCCCACGGGCGCACCTTCAGGTGATCATCGAAGGCAACTTCGACGCCAGCCAGGTCAACGGCCCGGCAATGAAAACCTGGCTGGCCTTCTGGGCCACCAGCATGCACCACCCGTCATTGCACAGGTTGCAGCGGATCAACGATCACCGTCTGTATTCCAACCTGTGTTGCCAGTTCCGCCGTGCGATGCCGTTACCCGAGGCACGCAGCGCAGCCCGCGGGCTGGCGGCTTTGATCGACGGTTTGTGGTTGCGCGGCGCCCTGTCGGGAGACGCTTTCGACACGGAGCAGGCGCAACGGATCGCTTACGAATACATGGATTTCCAATTGGCCAAGCAGGTGAGTTAGAGCCCTTATAAATGCTCAACCCCTGAACGTCCGCCGCTCAGTGTTGCCACACCCCCATGGCCCACTGTTCGGCGGGTAACGCCAACCACTTATGCACTTGCGAGGACTTTATGGCCCGTTTCGACCTGCAAAAACTCTACATTGACGGCGGCTACAGCGACGCTGGCAGCGATGCCACCTTCGAAGCCATCAACCCGGCTAACGGTGAAGTTCTCGCCCAAGTGCAACGCGCCACCAAAGACGACGTTGAACGTGCCGTGGTCAGCGCTGAAAAAGGCCAGAAAATCTGGGCCGCCATGACCGCCATGGAGCGTTCGCGCATCCTGCGCCGTGCCGTGGACATCCTGCGCGAGCGCAACGATGAACTGGCCGCCCTGGAAACCCTGGACACCGGTAAAGCCTTCTCCGAAACCAAGTACGTCGACATCGTCACCGGCGCTGACGTGCTGGAATACTACGCCGGCCTGGTACCTGCCATCGAAGGCGAGCAGATCCCACTGCGCGACACCTCGTTTGTCTACACCCGCCGCGAGCCGCTGGGCGTGGTTGCCGGTATCGGCGCGTGGAACTACCCGATCCAGATCGCCCTGTGGAAATCCGCACCGGCCCTGGCTGCCGGTAACGCGATGATCTTCAAGCCAAGCGAAGTCACCTCGCTGACCACCCTGAAACTGGCCGAGATCTACACCGAGGCTGGCGTTCCAGCGGGCGTGTTCAACGTACTGACCGGCAGCGGCCGTGAAGTCGGCACCTGGCTGACCGAGCACCCGCGCATTGAGAAAGTCTCCTTCACCGGCGGCACCGACACCGGCAAGAAAGTCATGGCCAGCGCGTCGAGCTCCTCGCTCAAGGACGTGACCATGGAGCTGGGCGGCAAGTCCCCGCTGATCATTTTCGACGACGCCGACCTCGACCGCGCCGCCGACACCGCCATGATGGCCAACTTCTACAGCTCCGGTCAGGTCTGCACCAACGGCACCCGCGTGTTCGTGCCCAAGCACCTGCAAGCCGCGTTCGAAGCCAAGATCGTCGAGCGTGTGGCGCGTATTCGCATCGGCAACCCGGAAGACGAAAACACCAACTTCGGCCCGCTGGTCAGCTTCGCCCACATGGAAAGCGTGCTGGGCTACATCGCCAAAGGCAAAGAGCAAGGCGCCCGCCTGCTGTGCGGCGGCGACCGCCTGACCGAGGGTGACTTCGCCAAAGGCGCCTTCGTGGCCCCGACCGTGTTCACCGACTGCACCGATGACATGGTGATCGTGCGTGAAGAAATCTTCGGCCCGGTGATGAGCATCCTCACCTACGAAACCGAAGAAGAAGTGATCCGCCGCGCCAACGACACCGACTTCGGCCTGGCCGCTGGCCTGGTGACCAAGGACCTGAACCGCGCCCACCGCGTGATTCATCAGTTGGAAGCCGGTATCTGCTGGATCAACGCCTGGGGCGAGTCCGACGCGAAGATGCCGGTTGGCGGCTACAAGCAGTCGGGTGTGGGCCGTGAGAACGGGATCAGCTCGCTGAACAACTTCACGCGTATCAAATCGGTACAGGTTGAGTTGGGCGATTACGCCTCGGTGTTCTAACACCTTATGGGCCTGGAATGCTCCTCTGTGGCGAGGGAGCTTGCTCCCGCTGGGCTGCGAAGCAGCCCCATTCCAGACCCAGTAGTTCTTTCAGACAGAACTCGAGCGCTGATTTTGCGACTGCTGCGCAGTCGAACGGGAGCAAGCTCCCTCGCCACAAAAGCAGCCTGAACCCATTTTACGAGGGTACATTCATGTCCCAAGAATACGATTACATCATTGTGGGTGCCGGCTCTGCCGGTAACACCCTGGCGACCCGTCTGACCGAAGACGAAGGCGTCACTGTTTTGCTGCTGGAGGCCGGTGGCCCGGACTACCGCCTCGACTTCCGCACCCAGATGCCAGCCGCCCTGGCTTTCCCGCTGCAAGGCCGCCGCTACAACTGGGCCTACGAAACCGATCCAGAGCCACACATGGACGGCCGCCGGATGGAATGCGGGCGCGGCAAGGGCCTGGGTGGTTCTTCCCTGATCAACGGCATGTGCTACATCCGCGGCAACGCCATGGACTACGACAACTGGTCGAAGCTGCCGGGCCTGGAAGACTGGACCTACCTGGACTGCCTGCCGTATTTCCGCAAAGCCGAAACCCGCGACATCGGCCCCAACGATTGGCACGGTGGTGACGGCCCGGTCAGCGTGACCACGCCGAAAGCGGGCAACAACCCGCTGTTCCACGCCATGGTTGAAGCCGGCGTACAGGCCGGTTACCCACGTACCGAAGACTTGAACGGCTACCAGCAAGAAGGCTTCGGCCCGATGGACCGTACCGTCACGCCGAACGGCCGTCGCGCCAGCACCGCACGCGGTTACCTGGACACGGCTAAAAAGCGTTCGACCCTGACCATCGTCACCCATGCCCTCACCGACAAAGTACTGTTCGAAGGCAAGCGTGCAGTGGGCGTGCGTTACCTGATCGGCGCCGCCGAAGAGCGCGTTGAAGCCCGTGCGCGCAAAGAAGTGCTGGTGTGCAGTGGCGCAATCGCTTCGCCGCAACTGCTGCAACGCTCCGGTGTCGGCCCGGCCAAACTGCTGGAAAGCCTCGACATCCCGGTGGTCCACGACCTGCCTGGCGTGGGTGAAAACCTGCAGGACCACCTTGAGCTGTACCTGCAATACGCGTGCACCCAGCCAGTGTCGCTGTACCCCTCGCTGCTCTGGTACAACCAGCCGGCAATTGGTGCCGAATGGCTGTTCAACGGCACCGGCATCGGCGCCAGCAACCAGTTCGAAGCGGGCGGTTTTATCCGTACCCGTGAAGAGTTCGAGTGGCCAAACATCCAGTACCACTTCCTGCCGGTGGCGATTAACTACAACGGCAGCAACGGTGTGAAAGAGCACGGTTTCCAGGCGCACATGGGGTCCATGCGTTCGCCAAGCCGTGGCCGTATCCAGCTGAAGTCGAAGAACCCACGGGACTACCCGAGCATCCTCTTCAACTACATGGCCACCGAGCAGGACTGGCAGGAGTTCCGCGATGGCATCCGCCTGACCCGTGAAATCATGCAGCAGCCGGCACTGGACCCGTACCGTGGCCGCGAAATCAGCCCCGGCATTGAAGTGCAAACCGATGAGCAGTTGGACAAGTTCATCCGCGAGCACGCCGAGACCGCGTTCCACCCGTCCTGCTCGTGCAAGATGGGCACCGACGAGATGGCCGTAGTCGATGGCGAAGGCCGCGTGCATGGCATGCAGGGCTTGCGTGTGGTCGATGCCTCGATCATGCCGATCATCACCACCGGCAACCTGAACGCGCCAACGATCATGATCGCCGAGAAAATCGCCGACAAGATCCGTGGCCGCAAGCCACTGCCGCGCAGCACCGCTGACTACTACGTAGCAGGCGATGCGCCGGTGCGTGGCAAGCCTATGCGTGAAGTAGGGCCATTGGCGCAGTAACCGAAACACCCCAGTGATTGATCGTTCCCACGCTCCGCGTGGGAACGCATCCTGTGATGCTCTGCGTCACGCCCTTCAAGAGCGGACGCAGAGCGTCCAGGGTGGCATTCCCACGCAGAGCGTGGGAACGATCACACAACAAAACCTCCCTTGATCAGCTCCCCGCCCAGGCCTACTCTGTTCGCCTGCCCGCGCCGAGCCGCCCACAAGGAAGGCCCCATGTTCGAACACCACGCCACGCTCAAGAAACACTTCGGTGCCCTGCGCACCACCGCCGAATTTTTCTCCCTGCGCTACGTGCGCGAATCCGGTCAGTACCTGTCAGTACGCAAGAACGTCGCCGAGCCGCCTCACCTGGGCCATGACGAAGGCGCCATGCTTACCGTGCGTCTCAACGGCGTGGAAGCCTACGCCGCGACCAACGACATTTCCCTTGCCGGCCTGCAAGCCGCCCTTGAGCGCGCTGAACAGCAAGCCCGGTTGATCAAGCCTCACGCCCTGCTCGACCTGCACCAGCAGCCAATGTCCAGCGACGTCGCCGACTACCTGTCGCCCGACCTCGACCAGCCCTTCCCATCCCTGAGCGACTGCTACCAATTGCTCGGCGATGAGTCCGCCGCCGTGCCCAAGGATGAGCGCCTGGCGAGCTGGGAGGTCAGCCTGGGGACCACGCGGGTTGAACAGATCTATCTCAACAGCGCCGGCGCGCAATTGCGTCAGGCCCAGCGCTTTGTCTTTCCGGGCCTGAGTGTGACCGCCTTCGACGGCAACGACAGCCAGACCCGTACCCTGGGCGGTACCAACTTCGGCCAGCAAGGCAGTGCCGGGGTGATCCAGCGTTTTGGCCTGGTGGGCGCCGCCCGCAAGGTGGCCGACGAAGCCCTGCAATTGCTGCTCGCACCGAATACGCCCCACGGCCCGCGTGACCTGCTGCTGATGCCCGACCAAATGATCCTGCAGATCCACGAGTCGATCGGCCATCCGCTGGAGCTGGATCGCATCCTTGGTGACGAGCGCAATTACGCCGGCACCAGTTTTGTGAAAGCCAGCGACTTCGGCCACCTGCAATATGGCTCACCGCTGCTCAACGTCACCTTCGACCCGGACATCCCCGAACAGCTTGCCAGCTACGCTCATGACGACGACGGCACGCCTGCCAGCAAGCAATTTCTGATTCGCGAAGGCCTGCTGCTCAAGCCCTTGGGCGGGGCCTTATCGCAATTTCGCGCCAACCTGCCAGGCGTCGCCAACAGCCGCGCCTGCAGCTGGAACCGTGCCCCCATCGACCGCATGGCCAACCTGAATATCGAGCCTGGGGATAAAAGCCTCGCGCAATTGGTGGGCGGCATTGAGAGCGGCATCCTGATGTCGACCAACCGTTCGTGGTCCATCGACGATGCGCGCAACAAGTTCCAGTTCGGCTGCGAGTGGGGCCAGTTGATCGAAAACGGCGAACTCAAGGGCGTGGTGAAGAACCCCAACTACCGGGCGATTTCCGCGCAGTTCTGGCGCAAGCTCAGCGCGGTAGGCGACGCCAGCACCTTCAAGGTCTTGGGCACGCCGAACTGCGGCAAGGGCGAACCCAACCAGGTGATCCGTGTCGGCCATGCGTCGCCGGCCTGTGTATTCAGCAATGTCGATGTATTTGGGGGAGATGCCTGATGAACCACTTCAAGGCTCTGGTGGATTGGCTCAAGCAGGCGGTCACCGATCAAGAACAATTTCACCTCGGCTACGCGGATGAGGCGTCCGAGTTCGTGCGCTTCAACCATGCGCAGGTACGCCAGGCCGGCCAGGTACAGCAGGCCAGCCTGAACCTCAAGCTGATCAACGATGGGCGCCACGCCGATCTGGGTATCACCCTGTCGGGCGAGGCGCAGCTGGATCGTCAACGCCTGGCGAATGGCCTGCAACAATTGCGCGAAACCTTGCCGCTGTTGCCGCCTGACCCGTACCTGCTGCTGAACCCCGACGCCTGGCACAGCCATAACGAACAGCTGCGCCCGCTGCCGGAACTGGCCCAAGTGCTGGACGACATCAGCCAGGCCGCCGATGGCGTGGACCTGGTTGGCTTCTACGCCGCCGGCCCGATCAGCCGTGGTTTCGCCAGCTCATCGGGGGCGTTCGGCTGGCACCGGGCTAACAGCTTCAATTTCGACTTCAGCCTGTTCCACGCCAATGGCGAAGCGGTAAAAGCCAGCTACGCCGGGCACACCTGGAACAGCGCCGAATTCGCCGCCCGTTTCCAACAGGCCCGTGAGCAACTGGCGTTTCTCGGTCGCCCGCTCCACACCCTGGCGCCCGGCCAGTACCGCGCCTACCTGGCGCCGGCAGCGCTGGAAGAAATCATCAGCATCATCACCTGGGGTGGTTTTTCGGCCCAGGCCATCGCGAGCAAAGGCAGTTCGTTGCAACGCCTGTACGCGGGTGATCAGTCATTGAGCCCGCTGGTGACGGTGGATGAGCAGATCAGCGGCTCCCTGAGCCAGGCGTTTTCCACTGAAGGCTACCCGCGCAAGGATGTCACCCTGATCAACGCAGGCAAGGCCGAGGGCCAGTTGGTCAACTCGCGCAGCGCCGCCGAATACGGCTTGAGCACCAACGGCGCCAGCAGCGACGAGTCGCCCAGCGCCCTGCAAATGGCGGCCGGCAGCCTGGCCCAGGCCGATATTCTCAAGCAGTTGGGCACCGGTCTGTATATCAGCAACCTCTGGTACCTGAACTACTCCGACCTGCCGGCAGCGCGCCTGACCGGTATGACGCGCTTTGCGACCTTCTGGGTGGAAAACGGCGAGATCAAGGCGCCGGTCAGCACCATGCGCTTTGATGACAGTGTCTATCAGTTGCTCGGTTCGCAATTGGAAGCGCTGACCGCTGATCGGGAGCTGCTGTTGTCGGCCAGTACCTATGACCAGCGCAACACCGCTTCCAACCTGTTGCCAGGCGCTTTGGTAAACCGTTTGACGCTGACTTTATAAACTGTAGGAGCGAGCTTGCTCGCGAAGAACGTACAGACACCGCGGGCTGGCTGTCAGCGCTGCGTTATCGTTGTCGTTTTTCGCGAGCAAGCTCGCTCCTACAGTTCAATAACCTGCGCTGCGACGAAACTTCTATCCCGCCTACTTTGGCCGTTCGGCATGTTGTCGCTCTGCTTATTCCTCGTTATAACGGTTAATGGCTTCTCGCCACCCCTGCCCACGAGAGCATAACCTTGCCCGGGAAAGGCAAGCTGGAGCGTTGACATGAACCATGGAAGTTTCGTCATAGAAAAACTGTACAAGCACTACAACGTTCACGTAGAGCAACTGGGTAACGACCCGCATAGAAAAACCGTACTGATGGTCAATGGCGCGTTGTCCACCACACGCTCCTTTGCCCGCACCAGCAAATGCCTGGCCGAGCACTTCAATGTGCTGCTGTTCGACTTGCCATTCTCTGGCTTGTCACGCGAGCACAACACCGAACTCGACCTGGTCACCAAGGACGACGAGGTGCAAATCCTGCGTGCCTTGGTAGCGCGCTTTGCGGTCAACCATCTGGTTTCGGCCTCATGGGGCGGCATCTCCACGCTGTTGACCCTGGCGCACAACCCGCCCTCCATCGAAAGCTCGGTGGTGATGGCCCTGGCGCCCAACCTCAACCAGGCGATGCTGGAATATGTCGAGCGCGTGCGTGTGCTGATCGAGGCCGATGACAAGTCGGCGGTCGGCCATCTGCTCAACGAAACGGTTGGCAAATACCTGTCGCCGCGCCTCAAGCGCAATAACCATCGACACCTGTCGACCATGGCCACCACCGAATACCGCCAGGCGCGCTTTCATATCCATCAGGTGCTGGGCTTGGGCGATGGCAACTACTTGCCGGCACTGCGGCAGATTGAAACACCGGTGCACTTTCTCAACGGCGCGCTGGACGAATACACGCCGGCCGACGAAGCCCAACTGTTCAAACACTACGTAGGCCGCAGCAGCTTTGCGGTGGCCGAACACACCGGCCATCTGCTGGACCTGGAGTCCCGCGAAGCCGCGCTGGCAGTGCATCGGGCGTTGCTGGATTTCCTGGTGGGCGAGCAGGTGACATTGTCAGATATAGACGAACCGCCAGTGGGAAAAGCGGCGACGGATGGCGCATAATCGCCAACACATAGCCTGCTAATTAAAAGGGATCCCATGCCGAATCGTGCCCCTCTCGATGCCAAGACCGCCCGCTGGCTCCCCTGGGTGGTAGCGATTGCCTTCTTCATGCAGTCGCTGGACGGGACGATTCTCAACACCGCGCTGCCAGCCATGGCGCAGGACCTCGCGGAAAACCCGCTGCGCATGCAAGGCGTGGTGATCGCCTACATGCTCACCGTTGCCTTGCTGATTCCGGCGTCGGGCTGGATCGCTGACCGCTTTGGCACCAAGAAGATTTTCTTTGGTGCGATCATGCTGTTCAGCATCGGGTCGCTGCTGTGTGCGCTGTCCAGTAGCTTGAGCATGCTGGTGGGCGCACGGGTGATCCAGGGCCTGGGCGGTGCGCTGATGCTGCCGGTCGGACGGCTGGTGGTACTGCGGGCTTATCCGCGCTCCGAGTTGGTGCGGATCATGGGCTTCATCACCATTCCCGGCCTGCTTGGCCCCTTGCTTGGCCCGACAATGGGCGGCTGGATGGTGCAATACCTGACCTGGCACTGGATCTTCCTGATCAACCTGCCGGTGGGCATGATCGGCTGCTACGCCGTGTGGAAATTCATCCCCGACCTGCGCGGCAGCGAGCGCACGCGCTTCGACGGCCTGGGCTTTCTGCTGTTCGGCGCGGCGATGGTGCTGATCACCATCGCCATGGAAGGCCTGGGCGAACTGCACCTGCCGCATCTGCGCGTGATATTGCTGCTGTTCGGCGGGTTCGCCTGCCTGGCGGCGTACTGGCTGCGCGCCGGGCATATCGATAACCCGCTGTTCTCGCCGGTGCTGTTCAAGACGCGCACCTTTGCCGTGGGGATTCTGGGCAATCTGTTTGCGCGCCTGGGCAGCGGCGCATTGCCGTTCCTGGTACCGCTGCTGCTGCAGGTGGCGCTGGGCTATTCGCCGTCGGAAGCCGGCATGAGCATGTTGCCACTGGCGGCGGCGGCGATGTTCGCCAAGTCCATCGCACGCCCGCTTATCGAGCGCCTCGGCTACCGCATCGTCCTGACCGGCAACACCCTGGCCCTGGGCCTGATGCTGGCGAGCATGGGCCTGGTCAGCGAACAAACGCCCTACCCGCTGCTGTTGGCCATGCTGGCGGTACTGGGGGCCATCAACTCCCTGCAATTTACCGCCATGAACACCGTCACCCTGATCGACCTCGACGACGCCCAGGCCAGCAGCGGCAACAGCTTGCTGTCGGTAGTGGCGCAGTTGTCCCTGAGCCTGGGCGTGGCCTGTGCCGGTGCATTGCTCGGCGGCTTTACCGCCGAAGCCGGCAATGACGGGGTCAATACCGTGCTGGGCGCCTTCCAACTGACCTTCCTCACAGTGGGCCTCATGGCGATGCTGGCGGCGGCGATCTTCCTGCAGCTGTCGCCCAAGGACGGCAAACGGGTGGTCAGCCGCGAGCACGATATCGAGCATTGAAGCAGCTGCAAGCTTCAAGTTGTAAGCCTCAAGCTTGCGGCTTGCAGCTGATAACTTGCCGCGCCCCCCTACTCCTCGTCGAGAACATACAAAGAAACCCAAGGGGGCCTGTTACACTGCGCGACATTTTGTTTTGCAGAGCCAGTCCCGTGACTACCATCGCCACCGCTTTTAATACTTTGCCCCTGTCCGCCGCCATGCTGGCTAACCTCGACTCGCTGGGTTACGTCGAGATGACGCAGATCCAGGCGCAAAGCTTGCCGGTGATCCTCAAAGGGCTGGACCTCATTGCCCAGGCCAAGACCGGCAGCGGCAAGACTGCCGCATTCGGCATCGGCCTGCTGAACCCGATCAACCCGCGCTACTTCGGGTGCCAGGCGCTGGTGATGTGCCCGACCCGCGAACTGGCCGACCAGGTCGCCAAGGAAATCCGTCGCCTGGCCCGTGCCGAAGACAACATCAAGGTACTGACCCTGTGCGGCGGCGTGTCCCTCGGCCCACAGATTGCCTCCCTGGAGCACGGCGCCCACGTCATCGTCGGTACCCCGGGCCGCATCCAGCAGCACCTGCGTAAAGGTTCGCTGGTGCTGGACGGCTTGAACACCCTGATCCTCGACGAAGCCGACCGCATGCTCGACATGGGCTTCTACGACGCCATCGAAGACATCATCAGCAAGACCCCACCGCGCCGCCAGACCCTGCTGTTCTCGGCCACTTACCCGGTGAGCATCAAGCAACTGGCCTCCAAGTTCATGCGTGCGCCTCAGCAAGTGAAAGCCGAAGCGTTCCACTCCGACGACCAGATCGAACAACGCTTCTACGAGATCTCCCCGGAAGAGCGCATGGACGCCGTGACCAAGGTGCTGGCGCACTTCCGCCCGGCCTCCTGCGTGGCGTTCTGCTTTACCAAGCAGCAAGTGCAGGAAACCGTCGACCACCTGACCTCCAAAGGCATTTCCGCCGTTGGCCTGCATGGTGACCTGGAACAGCGCGACCGTGACCAGGTACTGGCGATGTTTGCCAACCGCAGCACCTCGGTGCTGGTGGCCACCGACGTCGCCGCCCGAGGCCTGGACATCGACGCCCTGGACATGGTGATCAACGTCGAACTGGCCCGCGACTCGGAAATTCACATCCACCGTGTAGGCCGTACCGGCCGTGCCGGTGAGACCGGCATCGCCATCAGCCTGGTGGCGCCGTCCGAAGCCCACCGCGCCCAGGCCATCGAGCAACTGCAGAAGTCGCCGCTGAACTGGGACCAACTGGACAACCTCAAGCCGCAAAGCGGTGGCCCATTGTTGCCGCAGATGAGCACCCTGTGCATCGCCGCCGGGCGTAAAGACAAGGTTCGCCCAGGCGACATCCTCGGTGCATTGACCGGTGAAGCCGGCATTCCGGGTGCCCAGGTCGGCAAGATCGCGATCTTTGACTTCCAGGCCTTCGTGGCCGTGGAACGCGGCATCGCCAAGCAGGCGTTGCAGCGTTTGAATGACGGCAAGATCAAAGGTCGCTCGCTGCGCGTGCGGATCCTGTAACAACATAGTGACTGCAAGGACCGAATCACTGTGGGAGCTGGCTTGCCTGCGATAGCGACGGTGAATCCACTACCGCCATCGCAGGCAAGCCAGCTCCCACAGTGTTGATTGCATTTCAAATCAATAGTTTTGTGAGGACATGGCTGTGCGCTCGACCGAAGTTGTGATCATTGGCGCCGGCGCCGCAGGCTTGATGTGCGCGCTGACCGCCGCCGGGCGTGGGCGCAAGGTGATGTTGATCGACCACGCCAACAAGGCCGGCAAGAAAATCCTGATGTCCGGTGGCGGCCGCTGCAACTTCACCAACATGTACACCGAGCCGGCCAACTTCCTCTCGCACAACGCGCACTTCTGCAAATCCGCCCTGGCCCGCTATACCCAGTGGGACTTCATCGGGTTGGTGGCCAAGCACGGCGTGCCATACCACGAGAAGAAACTCGGCCAGCTGTTCTGCGACAACAAGTCCAGCGACATCCTCGGCATGCTGCTCGACGAGTGCATCCAGACCGGCGTGAGCCTGCACCTGGACACCTCCATCGAGGCAATCGCCAAGCTCGAAAGCGGCTATCAACTGCAAACCACCCTGGGTGAGTTGCGCTGTGAATCCCTGGTGATCGCCACTGGCGGCTTGTCGATCCCGACGCTGGGCGCCACCGGTTTCGGCTACCAAGTGGCCAGGCAATTCGGCCATGAACTGCTGCCGACCCGCGCCGGGCTGGTGCCGTTCACCATCACCGACCAGCTCAAGGAGTTGTGCGGCGAGTTGTCCGGCACCTCGGTCGACTGCCTGGTGAGCTGCAACGGCCAGAGCTTTCGCGAGAATATCCTGTTCACCCATCGCGGCCTGAGCGGGCCGGCGATTTTGCAGATTTCCTCGTATTGGCACTCCGGCGACACGGTAGAAATCAACCTGCTGCCCGACCACGACGCCCATGCCTGGCTGCAACAGCAACAGGCCGAACACCCCAACAGCGAATTGAAAACCCTGTTGGGTGAGATCTTCACCAAGAAGATGGCCAACCTGCTGGCCCAAAGCTGGTTCGAATCCAAGCCTATGAAGCAGTACACCCACGCTGAAATTGCCGATATCGCGCAAAAGCTGGGGAGCTGGCAACTGGTACCGGCCGGCACCGAGGGTTATCGCACCGCCGAGGTAACATTGGGCGGGGTGGATACGCGGGAAGTGTCCTCCAAGACCATGGAATCGCTGAAAAGCCCCGGCCTGTACTTTATCGGCGAAGTGCTAGACGTGACCGGCCACCTGGGCGGGTTCAACTTCCAGTGGGCCTGGGCCTCCGGCTACGCGGCCGCGCAATACGCCTGACGTGCACCTTGAGATGCAACCCCCTGTGGGAGCTGGCTTGCCTGCGATAGCGGCGGTGAATCCCACATCGTTATCGCAGGCAAGCCCGCTCCCACATTGGTTTTGCAGTGATACTGAAAATTTTGCTGTTCGATGTGATCGCTACGCTTGCCGTGGCGTCATTACTGGCTCAATTTAGCGACAACGTCCCGGAAGACTCCAGACTTCATGTCATCGACCTCGTTCAAGCAGTCCATGCGGCGCCTGTGGGCGCTGGATAAATTCAGCTACAGCGTACGGGTGTTCATCGCCCTCACCGGCAGCATGGCGTTGTGTTGGTACCAGGATGAAATGACGCTGCTGATCCCGCTCTTCCTGGGGATTATCGCCAGCGCCCTGGCCGAGACGGATGACAGCTGGCAAGGCCGCCTCAACGCGCTGGCGGTGACACTGGTGTGTTTCAGCATTGCCGCGCTGTCGGTGGAGCTGCTGTTCCCTTACCCCTGGATATTTGCCATCGCCCTGGCCCTGGCCAGTTTCGGCCTGACCATGCTCGGCGCACTGGGCGAACGCTATGGCGCGATTGCTTCGGCCACCTTGATTCTGTCGGTCTACACCATGATCGGCGTGGACCAGCGCGGTGGCGCCGTCACGGATTTCTGGCATGAGCCGCTGCTGCTGGTGGCCGGTGCCGCCTGGTACGGTGTGTTGTCCGTACTGTGGCAGGCGCTGTTTTCCAACCAGCCGGTACAGCAGAGCCTGGCGCGATTGTTCCGCGAGCTGGGGCGTTACCTCAAGCTCAAGTCATCGTTGTTCGAACCGATCCGGCAGCTGGACGTGGAAGCGCGGCGCCTGGAATTGGCCCAGCAAAATGGCCGGGTAGTGGCTGCGCTGAATGCCGCGAAGGAAATCATCCTGCACCGCGTCGGCAATGGGCGACCGGGGTCGAAGGTCAGCCGCTACCTGAAACTGTACTTCCTGGCCCAGGACATCCACGAGCGCGCCAGTTCCTCCCACTACCCCTACAACGCCCTCACTGAAGCCTTCTTCCATAGCGATGTGCTGTTTCGCTGCCAGCGCTTGCTGCGCCAGCAAGGCAAGGCCTGCCAGACCCTGGCCGAGTCGATCCAACTGCGCCAACCGTTCATCTATGACGACAGTTTTGCCCAGGCCCTGGGCGACCTCAACGCGTCCCTGGAGCACCTGCGCATCCAGAGCAACCCGGCCTGGCGCGGCCTGCTGCGTTCATTGCGCGCCTTGGCGGCCAACCTGTCCACACTCGACCGCCTGCTGGGCGACGCCAGCAATCCCGATGCCCTGGCGGACGCCACCGACAGCAACCTGTTGGACCGCGCCCCGCGCAACCTCAAGGAAATGTGGACGCGCCTGCGCACCCAACTCACACCCACCTCGCTGCTGTTTCGCCATGCCCTGCGCCTGTCCCTGGCGTTGACCGTCGGCTACGCCACCCTGCACGCTATCCACGCGTCCCAGGGTTACTGGATCATCCTCACCACCCTGTTCGTCTGCCAACCGAGCTACGGCGCCACCCGGCGCAAGCTCGGCCAGCGGATTATCGGCACCGCCATCGGCCTCACCGTGGCCTGGGCGCTGTTCGATCTGTTCCCCAACCCGGTGGTGCAGTCGATGTTCGCTATCGCCGCGGGCCTGGTGTTCTTTATCAACCGCACCACCCGCTACACCCTGGCGACGGCGGCGATCACCCTGATGGTGCTGTTCTGCTTCAACCAGGTGGGTGATGGCTACGGGCTGTTCCTGCCACGCCTGTTCGATACCTTGCTCGGCAGCCTGATCGCTGGCCTGGCGGTATTCCTGTTCCTGCCGGACTGGCAAGGCCGGCGCTTGAACAAAGTGCTGGCCAACACCCTGACCTGCAACAGCATCTACCTGCGCCAGATCATGCAGCAATACGCCGCCGGCAAGAGCGACGACCTGGCTTACCGCCTGGCCCGCCGCAACGCGCACAACGCCGACGCCGCGTTGTCCACCACCCTGGCCAATATGCTGATGGAGCCGGGGCACTTTCGTAAGGAAGCCGACGTGGGTTTTCGGTTCCTGGTGCTGTCTCACACCTTGCTCAGCTATTTGTCGGGGTTGGGTGCGCACCGCGATACTCAGTTACCGGCCGACGTGCGCGAGCACTTGATCGAAGGCGCGGGCAACAGCCTGGCGGCGAGTATCGATGAGATTGCTACGGGCCTGGCCAACAAACAGTCGATTGCGATCCAGAGTGATGCCGAGGAGGGGTTGGCAGCCGAGCTGGAGCAAATGCCCGATGAGATCGATGAGGCGCAGCGGTTGGTGCAGACGCAGTTGGCGTTGATCTGCCGGCAGTTGGGGCCGTTGCGTACGTTGGCGGCGCATCTGATCAAGGATACCGGTGCGGCTTAGACCGCTATCGCAGGCAAGCCAGTTCCCACATTTGACCGAGTTCCAACATAAGAATGCGGGCAAAATGTGGGAGCCCGGCTTGCCCGCGATGAGGCCCGCAAGCACGCTACATCCCATGCGCCTTCATCAAGCGCGCATAACTGCCATCAGCCTTCATCCTGGCAATCTCCCGATCAAAGCTGGCGACAATCTGCGCGTGCTCGGGGTTCTTCAAACTGACCAGAATGTGCAGGCTGTTCTCGCTCAACGGCTTGCCCACAAACGCCACCGCATTGCGCACCCGCGGCGACTCCCGAGCCAGGTAATAACGCGCTACGTATTCGTCCTCCAGCGTCAACCGCACACGCCGCGCAGCGAGCATGCGCACCGCCATGGCGAAGTTGTGCACGGGTACTTTCTGTAGCTGGGAGTCTTGATCGAACGCCGCCGAGTAAGCGTAACCGCGTACCACGGCGATGGTCTCGTCGCGCAGTCGGGCCAGGCTGTGATAAACAATGTCATCGTCGCTGCGCTTGAGAAAGCGCACACGGTTAAGCAGGTACTCAGCAGAAAACTGGCCAAACTGCGTGCGGGCCTCGTCGTACCAGGCGTTGATCAGCACATCGTAGCGCCCATCGCCCACGCCCTTGAGCGCACGGGCCCAGGGCACCTGCTCAAAGTCACTGGCGTACCCCGCACGGGCCAGGGCCGTGCTGACGATATCCGTGGCCAAACCGCCATTGATCAAGGTGGCATCGGTGAAGGGCGGCCAGCCATCCGCCACCAGACGCAGACGCTGTGCCAGCACCGGCTGGGCCAGCAGCAGCACTGCGATCAAAGCAACGGCACGAGTCAATCTCGGCATGCTCAAAGTCCTTGGCGGGCAGGCGGTGGCCTGATAACAGTAGCTCATCAATGAGCCTGCATTGCAGATTACACAAAGCAGCCAGCAGCGCACGCACTCAATGATGGCAAATTGACGCCATTCACACATTTGCCAATTTTAGACAGCAGCGCCCGCCGCGCTTACTATCCAGGCACGTCTTTACAAGAGCACACATCATGACGGTTGATTGGATTTGCAAACATCACGACGACTTGGGCAAGGACCAGCTGTATGCCGTCCTGCGCTTGCGCAGCGAGGTATTCGTCGTCGAGCAGAAATGCGCGTATCAGGACATCGACGGGCAGGACCTGGCGGGTGACACCCATCACCTGATGGCCTGGCAAGATAATGAGCTATTGGCTTACCTGCGCCTGCTGGACCCGGAGTCCCAGGGCGGCGATGTGGTGATTGGTCGCGTCATCGTTTCGCCAGCGGCACGGGGCACCGGGCTGGGGCATCACATGATGGAGGAGGCGCTTGAGCGCATTGAGGATATCTGGCCGCAAACGCCGATTTTTCTCTCGGCCCAGGCGCATTTGCAGGGGTATTACGGGCGATATGGGTTTGTGGTGGCGGGTGAGGAATACCTGGAAGATGATATTCCACATATTGGTATGCGGCGCATCTGAGAGCGCCATCGCAGGCAAGCCAGCTCCCACATTGGACTGTGGGAGCCGGGCTTGCCCGCGATAGCGTCAGTCCTGCCTAAGCCGACCTTCAGGGATAGCCCAACACCTGCTTGATCGACGCCAGATTAGCCTCGATCCACCCCCGATCAATCGCCCCCCAGTCCCGAATCCGATAGCGCCCGGCATGGTGACGCGCACCGTCCTCCTGCTCGAACTCACACACAATATCCAGGTCGGCCAACGCCGCAATGGTGTCCTGGGCGGTACGCCGAGGCATACCGGTGGCCTCGGTCAGCGCCGGGACGCTGCTGGCCAGTTGGCTGTCGATCAAGTACGCCACGTACAGGCGGCGGTAGAAGCTGCTTTTGGTCTTGCTCACATCCATGGTCAGTCGCCTTGGGGTTAGGGCTTACCCTGCAAATCGCGCCAGGTGAGGTACACACGCAGGTCGAATTCCACCTGATGGTAGCCCGGCATCATGTATTGGCAGAGTTTATAGAACGCCTTGTTGTGGTCCGATTCCTTGAAGTGCGCCAGCTCGTGCACCACGATCATGCGCAGAAACTCCGGGGCCGCCTCCTTGAACAGCGAAGCGATGCGGATCTCTTTCTTGGATTTGAGATTACCGCCCTGCACCCGGGAAATCGTGGTGTGTAAACCCAAGGCACGATGGGTCAGGTCCAGGCGGTTGTCGAACAGCACTTTGTCGATAGACGGCGCGTTGCGCAGGTGCTCCTGCTTCAAGGCCAGGGCATAGGCGTACAGGGCCTTGTCGCTCTGCACCGCATGGCGTTCGGGGTAACGCTGGTCCAGGTAAGCCCCCAACTGGTCCTTGGCGATCAGTTGGCGCACTTGCTCCTGGAGCGCGGCGGGGTATGCCTGGAGGTATTTCAACGCGGTCATGGGCTCTGCAACGCAATTGGGACGGGCGCCAGTGTAGCGAATTCAAAGCGCGCGAGGGTACGACCAGCCGGCAACGTCCTCGGCCATCAACGGCAGCGCAGCCCACGGCCCCTGGATATGGGCGCAGCCATTGGCCTTGAGCCACTGGGTTTGCTCAAGGGTCTCCACGCCTTCGGCGATCACCAGCACACCAAAATGCTCACACAGTTGGATGATGCTGCGCGCCATCGCCGCATCCCGCACCGAGCCAGGCAGGCGGGCCACCAGTTGAGGGTCGAGCTTGAGGGTGTCGAACGCCAAGTCGCGCAAATGGGCCAGGGAGCACTGGCCGCAGCCAAAATCGTCCAGGGCAATCCGCACCCCTATCCGGCGCAGTAACTGGAGTTGCTTGGTGGACTCGGCGAGATTGCTCATCAAGCAGTCTTCGCCGATTTCCACCTCCAGTTGTCGCGCCTGTAACCCATGTCGCTCCAGCATCTGCTGCAGTTGGTTGGCCAGGTTGGGCATGTTGAACTGGCTGCTGCTCAGGCTCACGCTCAACACCAGTTCGGGGTCGAAGGTGGCTTGCCAGGCCTGGCGCTGGGCGGCGACTTGCTGGTAGATCCAGGCACTCAACTGGTTGATCAACCGCGCCTCTTCCAGCAGTGGCAAGAACAGGCCCGGCGGCACATCGCCGACGCTGGGATGCTGCCAGCGCAACAGCGCTTCGACGCCGCGCAAACGCCCGTCTTCCAGAGAGACCTGAGGCTGGTACACCAAGGTGAAATCCTTGTTGGCGATGGCGGTACGTACACTGTCTTCCAGCATCAACCGCGAGCGGGCGCGGCCGTTCATTTCCTGGTCGTAGTAACGATACTGCTGACGGCCGGCGCGCTTGGCTTCGTACATGGCAATGTCCGCGGCCCGTAGCAGGCCGCTCAAGTCCGAGCCGCAATCCGGGAACGTCGCGATGCCAATACTGACCCCAAGCATCACCTCCAGACCATCGACCTGCTGGCACACCGATACCCGCTCGATGAGCTTTTCCGCGATCTTCGCGGCCTGCTCGGGAAACTCCAGCTCCAGCAACGCGGTGAATTCATCCCCACCCATGCGCCCGAGAATGTCGTAGGAACGCAGGCATGCTTGCATCTGCTCCGAAACCCAACGCAGCACGCGATCCCCGGCGTCATGGCCCAACGTATCGTTGACCCGCTTGAAGCCATCCAGGTCCAGGTA
The DNA here is from genome assembly GCF_016405475.1 of Pseudomonas sp. MF6767. Taxonomy (NCBI): domain Bacteria; kingdom Pseudomonadati; phylum Pseudomonadota; class Gammaproteobacteria; order Pseudomonadales; family Pseudomonadaceae; genus Pseudomonas; species Pseudomonas sp. MF6767. Next base: position 168,508 of record NZ_JAEKCY010000001.1, read on the forward strand.
CAGCAATACCAGCGCCTGCTCGCTACGTTCGCTGCGCAGCAACGTATTCTCCATCGCCTGATGGAAACCGCGCCGGTTCAGCAGCCCGGTCAGCGGGTCGGTCACGGCCTGGAATTCCAGTTGCTGATGCAGGTGACGCACTTCAGACATGTCCAGCACCGTCACCACCATTGCCTTCTGCTCCGCAGGCAAAGGCGCGCAGGACAACGCTACCGGCACTTGCTGGCCCCGACCGGTGCGCAAAATGGCATCGTGTTGGCGCCACGTCTCGCCCCGGCGATATGCCTCGTACATGGGAAAGCCCAACCAGGCTGGCACATGGGGCTTTTGCAGGAAACTGAGGAAACTTTCGCCCTGCAACTCAGCCATCGTTGCATTCAACAGCCGGGAAATGGCCGGGTTGGCATACTCGATCACACTGTTTTCGCTCACCACCAGAATGCCCTCGGCGGCGTTATCCAGCACCGAGGCATTAAAAGCGCGGGCCAATTCCAGGTCATGGCTCAGGCGCTGCAAGGCACGGCGATTGCGCTGGTGCTCGAGCAAGGCCTGCACCTTGGGCTTGAGGATGTGCGGGTCAAAGGGCTTGAACAGGTAGTCGATCGCACCACTGGCGTAGCCTTCCAGCACCGCGTCGGGCGAATGGGCGGTGGCCGTCAGAAAGATAATCGGCGTCATGCGCGTACGCTGGCTGCCACGCATCAGGCGCGCCACCTCGAAACCGTCCATGCCCGGCATGCGCACGTCCAGCAGCACCAGGTCGACCTCGTGGGCCAGCAGTAACTCCAAGGCTTCCAGGCCAGACGCGGCGGTTATCACCCGCCAGTCGTCACGCTGCAACAGCGCACGCATGCTGACGAGGTTTTCCGGGTAGTCATCGACCACCAACAGAACCGAAATTGCATCGTCGTGTTGTGGAGCGCCATCCATGCTACGTCTCTTCCTTAGGGAGCTGCACCGGTCACTTTTGCTACCAAGGCCGGATAAACACTGAGGGCTCACTCTAGCCGCGCGGCCAAAAAAGCAGAAGTGACGTGGGTGCCCTCATTGTGCCAAAGGCCAGGAAGCCGACTAACGGTAAGGCCCTGTAGCCCGCGGTTCACGGGCGACATGGCTTTTTGACATTTAGCTGACGCCAATAAATTGCCAGCAATTGTTTAACAATCTCACCAGCACGGCCTATAAAGAACCTGGAAGGCCCTTTGGGCCAATGCCTACACCCTCTGTAAAAAGGCCAACACCATGATCGACCTTTCCACCTGGAACCTGAGCATTCCGGTCGGCTCCCCACCCACGACCATTGAAACGCCAAGGCTGCTGAGCGGCTTCAACGATCAATACTTCCAGGCCGAAGGCAGCGACGTGCAGTTCTGGACACCTGTGACGGGCTCGCGCACCGAAAACGCCATCTACCCACGCAGCGAACTGCGCGAAACCTACGCCGACGGCCGCCTGCGTAACTGGACCTACCCCGAGGCCGACAACTTCCTGCGCGCCACCCTCACCGTCAACCAGGTGCCCTCCTCCGGCAAGATCGTGATCGGCCAGATCCATGCCTACGACAGCCAGAAACCGCTGATCAAGCTGGAGTACCAATTCAAGGAGAAAACCCAGACCGGCAACATCGTCGCCAAAGTGCGCATGCGCCCGGACGAGGCCGAAAGCCAGGTGATCATCGTCGCCTCCAATGTGCCACTGCAGAAGAGCTTCACCTACGTGATCAACCTCAACAAAGCCGGGCTGCTGAGCGTGTATGCCGCTGACAGTGAGTGGAATGAACGGATTGGCGCGGCATGGGGTGACAAGCCGCTGTACTTCAAGGCGGGGGTGTATGTGCAGGACAATACGGGCGACACCAATGAGGGTGCGCGGGTGACGTTTGCGAAATTGGATATTGATCACGAGTGAATCGTCCCGTGAGACACAGGATTTTTCCCCGATAAACCCAAAGTCTTAAACACACCGTTGCACCCTGTGGGAGCCGGGCTTGCCCGCGATGGCGGCGTATCAGCCAATATCCTCGGCGCCTGACACACTGCCATCGCGGGCAAGCCCGGCTCCCACATTGACCGTGCGTCGGCTCAAGGTCCGGTGTGGGCGCTACAGCACCGTTGCGACAAGCCAAAGAACGCCGTGGTTTCGGCGCTTCATCTGCAAGTTGATTAAATGGTGTCCATAAAAAAGCCCGCATCGCTGCGGGCTTTTATTAACACTTGAGGCTTAGTTCACCTTAGCGTTCAACTCACCTTTCAAATACCGCTGGTACATCGCTTCCAACGAGATCGGCTTGATCTTCGAAGCATTACCCGCAGTACCAAAGGCTTCATAACGCGCAATACACACATCACGCATCGCCGTCACAGTGGCGCCGAAGAATTTACGTGGGTCGAACTCGCTCGGGTTGGTGGCCATCAGGCGACGCATCGCACCGGTGGATGCCAGGCGCAGGTCGGTGTCGATGTTGACCTTGCGCACGCCGTACTTGATGCCTTCGACGATTTCTTCAACCGGTACGCCGTAGGTTTCTTTGATGTCGCCGCCGTACTGGTTGATGATCGCCAGCCACTCTTGCGGTACCGAGGAAGAACCGTGCATCACCAGGTGGGTGTTGGGGATGCGCTTGTGGATTTCCTTGATGCGGTCGATGGCCAACACGTCGCCGGTAGGTGGCTTGGTGAACTTGTAGGCGCCGTGGCTGGTGCCGATGGCGATGGCCAGGGCGTCGACCTGGGTCTTCTTGACGAAATCGGCGGCTTCTTCCGGGTCGGTCAGCATCTGGCTGTGATCCAGCACGCCTTCGGCGCCGATGCCATCCTCTTCGCCGGCCATGCCGGTTTCAAGCGAACCCAGGCAGCCCAGCTCGCCTTCAACCGAAACGCCGCAGGCGTGGGCCATGGCCACGGTTTGTTGGGTGACGCGTACGTTGTACTCGTAGTCGGTTGGGGTTTTGCCGTCTTCACCGAGGGAGCCGTCCATCATCACCGAGCTGAAGCCCAGTTGGATCGAGCGCTGGCACACGTCAGGGCTGGTACCGTGGTCCTGGTGCATGCACACCGGGATGTGCGGGAATTCTTCGATGGCAGCAAGGATCAGGTGACGCAGGAACGGGGCGCCAGCGTATTTGCGCGCACCGGCCGAAGCCTGGACGATCACAGGGGAGTCGGTCTTGTCAGCGGCCTCCATGATGGCGCGCATCTGCTCAAGGTTGTTGACGTTAAAGGCTGGGACGCCGTAGCCGAACTCGGCTGCGTGGTCCAGCATTTGACGCATGCTGATAAGTGCCATTGTGTTGTCTCTCCCGGTCGAGGGTCGTTAATCGTGCAAGCCTGCCGTAGCGGCGGCTGCTATTCAAGTTATTGCAGATCAAGGGGTTGAGCTTGAGCTGCTGAATCGTTATTGCTGGTGTGGCTTAGCGCTAGTGCCACTGTGAAGCAGGTCAATGTGGGAGCTGGCTTGCCTGCGATGGCGGAGAACCAGTCGATATTGGCTTTGCTGACCCACCGCAATCGCAGGCAAGCCAGCTCCCACATTTTGATCTCATTGGACTTCAGATCGTATTCTCAGTTGGCTTTGCAGCCGCGCCCAATCAAATCATCCGTCGCTACCCAGTAAACCAGGCCTTCCTCACCTTTGGTGTGAAACGCCAACTGGCCGTCGCTGTACAGCACGCCCGAAGCGGCTACCTCTTGCTTGAGCCGATAAACCTGGTCCGAACCGCCGAGGCGAACATCCACTTCGGAGCGGGCCTGGTTGGCAAAGCGCCAGTTGACCTCGGCTTTGCTGTCGCAGGTCCAGGTGGTCCATTTGTCGGCTGGCTCTGCCTTGTCGAACAGGTTCATGCTGCTGCAGCCGGCCAACAGGGCCAGGGCTGCCAGGGCGAAAACGCCTTTCATTGCCAATCCTCGCAGGGCGACCTGGGGCCACCGTTGCTATCGGTTAGTGGATCAGACCCGTCATGGGCAACCCTGTTCCTGACCGTTGGGCGCGGAGTCGTATTTCTCCAGCCGTTCGTTGCCGATGCGCTTGTTGATCACCGGCATGGTCTCGGCTTGCCAGTCAGCCTGGTAACAGCTTTTTCTCAACGGTGCCTTGGCGTTATCCGCCTCCGGCGCCGCGCTGGGTGTGCTGCCGCAGCCGGCCAACAGGCCCGCTGCGATCACCAGTGCCAACGACTTGATCATGGGAACGCTCCTTTTCCTGATCACGCGAGCCTTAACCTTTGGCTCGGGTTTCCAGCACTTCCACGGCTGGCAACACCTTGCCCTCGACGAACTCGAGGAAAGCGCCGCCACCGGTAGAAATGTAGGAGATCTGATCAGCCACACCATATTTATCGATAGCCGCCAGGGTATCGCCACCGCCAGCGATGGAGAACGCCGAGCTTTCAGCGATCGCTTTAGCCAGCACTTTGGTGCCGTTGCCAAATTGCTCGAACTCGAATACGCCCACCGGGCCATTCCACAGGATAGTCTGGGATGCCTTGAGCAGCTCGGCGAAGTTGGCCGCCGTTTGTGGGCCGATGTCCAGGATCATGTCGTCGTCGGCCACGTCAGCGATAAGCTTGACGGTCGCCGCGGCGCTTTCCGCGAATTCCTTGGCAACCACCACGTCCACCGGCAACGGTACGCTGACCTTTGCGGCGATGGCGCGGGCGGTGTCGAGCAGGTCTGGCTCGTACAGGGACTTGCCCACCGGGTGGCCGGCAGCGGCCAGGAAGGTATTGGCAATGCCGCCGCCGACGATCAGTTGGTTGCAGATCTGGCTCAGGCTGTTGAGCACGTCCAGTTTGGTGGATACCTTGGAGCCGGCAACAATGGCCGCCATCGGTTGGGCCGGAGCGCCCAGGGCCTTGCCCAGCGCATCCAGCTCGGCAGCCAACAACGGGCCCGCCGCGGCGACCTTGGCGAACTTGGCCACGCCGTGGGTCGAACCTTCGGCGCGGTGGGCGGTGCCGAACGCGTCCATCACAAACACGTCGCACAGGGCGGCGTATTGCTGGGCCAGTTCGTCGCTGTTCTTTTTCTCGCCCTTGTTGAAGCGCACGTTTTCGAACAACACGATATCGCCGGCTTTCACGTCCACGCCGCCCAGGTAGTCTGCAACCAATGGCACGTCACGGCCCAGGGCCTTGCTCAGGTACTCGGCGACCGGCTTGAGGCTGTTTTCGGCGGAGAACTCACCTTCGGTCGGGCGACCCAGGTGGGAGCAGACCATCACGGCCGCGCCTTTTTCCAGGGCCAGCTTGATGGTCGGCAGCGAGGCCAGGATTCGCGCATCGCTGGTGACAACACCGTCCTTGACGGGGACGTTGAGGTCTTCGCGGATCAGTACGCGCTTACCTTGCAGATCGAGGTCGGTCATCTTCAACACGGTCATGGGTCGCAGTTCCTGAATTACTGTTGAGGTTGTTTAGAAGCGATGTGCAGATAGTGTTCGGCAACATCCAGCATGCGGTTGGCAAAGCCCCATTCGTTGTCGAACCAGGCCAGGATGTTCACCAGCCTGGGGCCGGAAACGCGGGTCTGGCTGGCATCGACAATCGCCGAATGCGGGTCATGGTTGAAATCGCAACTGGCGTGGGGCAACTCGGTGTAGGCCAACAGACCTTTGAGCGGGCCGCTGGTGGCGGCGTCGCGCAGGATTCGGTTGACCTCGGCCGCGTCAGTGTCACTGACGGTTTGCATGGTGATATCCAGGCAAGACACATTCACCGTCGGCACCCGTACGGCTTTGGCCTGGATTCGCCCGGCAAGTTCCGGCAGCAGTCGCTCGATGCCGCGCGCCAGGCCGGTGGACACCGGAATCACTGACTGAAACGCCGAACGCGTGCGGCGCAGGTCTTCGTGGTGATAGGCGTCGATGACCGGCTGGTCGTTCATCGCCGAGTGAATCGTGGTGATCGACACGTAATCCAGGCCGATCGCCTGGTCCAGCAGGCGTAACAACGGCACGCTGCAGTTGGTGGTACACGACGCGTTGGACACCAGCAGCTCATCGCCGGTCAGGCAATCCTGGTTGATGCCGTAGACGATGGTGGCGTCGACATCCGCCTCGCTGGCCATCGGCTGGGAAAACAGCACACGCGGTGCGCCGGCGTCGAGAAAACGCTGGCCATCGGCACGGGTGTGATAGACACCGGAGCATTCCAGCACCAGGTCGACGCCCAGTGCTTTCCAGTCGATGCCTTCGGGGGTGGCACTGCGCAACACTTGCACGCAGTTGCCATTGATATGCAGACAATCGCCTTCAACCCGCACTTCGCCAGGGAAGCGGCCGTGGGTGGAGTCAAAGCGTGTCAGGTATTCGATGCTGGCCATGTCGGCCAAATCATTGATCGCGACAATTTCAAACCCGGCCGCCGCCCCTCGCTCGAACAGAGCACGCAAGACGCAACGACCAATGCGGCCGTAGCCGTTGAGTGCAACTTTGTAGGGACGCGGTTGGGGCATGGGGTTCTCGATCAAGGTTAGTTCAGTGATGAATGTACTGGCGCCATCGCGGGCAAGCCCGCTCCCACAGTGGACCGTGATCCAAATGTGGGAGCGGGCTTGCCCGCGATGGCGCCAGTACAGACAACGCAGACTGACTTAGTCTTCCAGCAACTCTTCAGCCTGACCCAGGATGTTTTCCAGGGTGAAACCGAACTCTTCGAACAACGCTGGCGCCGGCGCCGACTCACCGTAGGTGGTCATGCCGATCACACGGCCTTCCAGGCCCACGTACTTGTACCAGTAGTCGGCGTGAGCCGCCTCGATGGCGATACGCGCACTGACCTGCAACGGCAACACCGATTGCTTGTAGCCGGCGTCCTGGGCTTCGAACACGCTGGTGCACGGCATGGACACAACGCGAACGTTGCGGCCTTGCTCGGTCAGCTTGTCGTACGCCTGAACGGTCAGGCCCACTTCGGAACCGGTGGAGATCAGGATCAGCTCCGGCTCGCCGATGCAGTCCTTGAGCACATAACCGCCACGGCTGATGTCGGCGATCTGCGCGTCGGTACGCACCTGGTGCTGCAGGTTCTGACGCGAGAAGATCAGCGCCGAAGGGCCGTCCTTGCGCTCGATGGCGTGCTTCCAGGCCACGGCGGATTCCACGGCGTCGGCTGGGCGCCAGCAATCCAGGTTCGGCGTGGTGCGCAGGCTGGTCAATTGCTCGACCGGCTGGTGCGTCGGGCCGTCTTCGCCCAGGCCGATGGAGTCGTGGGTGTAGACGTGGATCACGCGCTTCTTCATCAGCGCCGCCATACGTACGGCGTTACGTGCGTATTCCATGAACATCAGGAAGGTTGCGCCGTATGGCACCAGGCCGCCGTGCAAGGACACGCCGTTCATGATGGCGCTCATGCCGAACTCGCGCACGCCGTAGTACATGTAGTTGCCGCTGGCGTCTTCGGCCGAGACACCTTTGCAACCCTTCCACAGGGTCAGGTTGGAACCGGCCAGGTCAGCCGAACCGCCGAGGAACTCAGGCAGCAACGGGCCAAAGGCGTTCAGGGTGTTCTGGCTGGCTTTACGGCTGGCGATGGTCTCGCCCTTGGCCGCGACTTCAGCGATGTAGGCCGAGGCCTTTTCCGAGAAGTCGGCAGGCAGGTCACCGGCCAGGCGGCGTACCAGCTCGTTGGCCAATTCAGGGAATTCGGCGGAGTACGCAGCGAAACGCTGGTCCCACTCGGATTCAGCCGCCAGGCCTTTTTCCTTGGCATCCCATTCGGCGTAGATGTCGGCCGGGATTTCGAACGGGCCGTGGTTCCACTTCAGCGCTTCGCGGGTCAGGGCGATTTCCGCGTCACCCAGCGGGGCGCCGTGGCAATCTTCTTTACCTTGCTTGTTCGGCGAGCCGAAACCGATGGTGGTCTTGCAGCAGATCAGGGTTGGCTGCGCGCTCTTGCGAGCGGTGTCGATGGCGATCTTGATTTCGTCCGGATCGTGGCCGTCGACGTTGCGGATCACCTGCCAGTTGTAGGCTTCGAAACGCTTTGGCGTGTCGTCGGTGAACCAGCCTTCGACTTCACCGTCGATGGAGATGCCGTTGTCATCGTAGAAGGCAATCAGCTTGCCCAGGCCCAGGGTACCGGCCAGGGAAGCGACTTCGTGGGAGATGCCTTCCATCATGCAGCCATCACCCAGGAATACGTAGGTGTGGTGGTCAACGATGTCGTGGCCGGGGCGGTTGAACTGCGCGCCCAGGACTTTTTCCGCCAGGGCGAAACCAACCGCATTGGCCAGGCCTTGGCCCAGGGGACCGGTGGTGGTCTCGACGCCCGGGGTGTAGCCGAATTCCGGGTGGCCCGGGGTGCGGCTGTGCAGCTGACGGAAGCTCTTGAGGTCGTCGATGGTGACATCGTAGCCGGTCAGGTGCAGCAGCGAATAAATCAGCATCGAGCCGTGGCCGTTGGACAGCACGAAGCGGTCACGGTCGGCGAACGACGGGTTGCTCGGGTTGTGTTTCAGGTAGTCACGCCAAAGTACCTCGGCGATATCCGCCATGCCCATCGGGGCACCGGGATGGCCGCTGTTGGCTTTTTGCACGGCATCCATGCTGAGGGCACGAATGGCGTTGGCACGCTCACGACGGCTGGGCATCGCTGATCTCCTGGAGTTTGCTGAAAAGAAACGGAAAAAAGGACCGGCATTTTCCCTCAGCCACCGCCTGCGGGCAATGACAGATAGTCACTTGAGGGCGTTTTTCCTGTGCTTTGGGCATCAATCCCTTGCAGAAACCTTTAACCGGTTCGTCTTAAGGTTATAGCGACGGCTTATAACCGCCACTTATCGTTCAATATCAAAACTTTTTGATATTGGCCTTGCGAGGATCTACACCCGTCACTAGACTGCTGGCCTTATGAACCTACCCGTGCCCTCCCTGCGTCCTGACGACGGCGATGAACTGGCTGCCTTGTGCAAGGCCGCTGGCGATCCGTTGCGCTTGAACGTACTGCGCGCACTGGCCAACGATTCTTTCGGAGTACTGGAGCTGGCGCAGATCTTCGCCATCGGCCAGTCCGGCATGAGCCACCATTTGAAGGTGCTGGCCCAGGCCGACCTGGTGGCCACCCGTCGCGAAGGTAATGCGATTTTCTACCGGCGTGCACTGCCCCATACCGAACTGCTTGGCGGCAAATTACACGCTGCCCTGCTCGAAGAAGTGGATAACTTGTGCCTGCCCGGCGATGTGCAATCGCGTATCGGCCAGGTGCACGGGCAACGCGCCGCCGCCAGCCAGGATTTTTTCTCACGGGTGGCCGATAAGTTTCGCGCCCAGCAGGATCTGATCGCCGGCTTGGCACAGTACCGCGAAAGCGTACTGGCGCTGCTGGACAAGCTGAGCTTCAGTGAAGAGGCCACGGCCTTGGAAGTCGGCCCTGGCGACGGCGGTTTCCTGCCCGAACTGGCGCGCCGCTTCGAGCAGGTGACCGCGCTGGATAACAGCCCGGCGATGCTTGAACTGGCGCGCCAACTCTGTGAGCGCGAAGCCTTGGGAAATGTGCGCCTGCAGTTGGCCGACGCCCTGAGTGACACCGGCCTGCGAGCCGATTGCGTGGTGCTGAACATGGTCTTGCACCATTTCGCCGCACCGGCAGAAGCTCTCAAGCAAATGGCCGGGTTGCTGCACCCCGGCGGTAGCCTCCTGGTTACGGATTTATGCAGCCACAACCAGAATTGGGCCAAGGAGGCCTGCGGTGATCTCTGGCTGGGTTTTGAACAGGACGATCTGGCCCGTTGGGCCACCGCTGCGGGACTCGTTCCCGGGGAAAGCCTCTATGTAGGTTTACGTAATGGTTTCCAGATTCAGGTCCGCCATTTTCAGCGACCGGCTGGCGACACTCACCATCGGTAAATATCAGGAAAACATCGAGATGAGCGAATACTCCCTTTTCACCTCCGAGTCCGTGTCTGAAGGGCATCCGGACAAAATCGCCGACCAGATTTCTGACGCGGTGCTGGACGCTATCATCGCTGAAGACAAGTTCGCCCGTGTGGCGTGCGAGACGCTGGTGAAAACGGGCGTGGCGATCATCGCCGGCGAAGTTACCACCACTGCCTGGGTCGACCTGGAGCAGATCGTGCGTGACGTGATCACCGACATTGGCTACAACAGCTCCGACGTCGGCTTTGACGGCGCAACCTGCGGCGTGATGAACATCATCGGCAAGCAGTCCCCGGACATCAACCAGGGCGTTGACCGGGCCAAGCCTGAAGACCAGGGCGCCGGCGACCAGGGCCTGATGTTCGGCTACGCCAGCAACGAAACCGACGTACTGATGCCCGCGCCGATCACCTTCTCGCACCAGCTGGTACAACGCCAGGCCGAGGCGCGTAAATCCGGCGTACTGCCATGGCTGCGCCCTGACGCCAAGTCCCAGGTGACCTGCCGCTACGAAGGCGGCAAAGTCGTGGGCATCGACGCCGTCGTACTGTCGACCCAGCACAACCCGGACGTGTCCTACGCCGACCTGCGTGAAGGCGTGATGGAACTGATCGTCAAGCATGTGTTGCCTGCCGAACTGCTGACCAAGGACACCCAGTTCCACATCAACCCGACCGGCCAGTTCATCATCGGTGGCCCCGTGGGCGACTGCGGCCTGACCGGCCGCAAGATCATCGTCGACAGCTACGGCGGCATGGCCCGTCACGGCGGTGGTGCATTCTCCGGCAAGGACCCTTCCAAGGTTGACCGCTCTGCGGCTTACGCCGGTCGTTATGTGGCCAAGAACATCGTGGCTGCCGGCCTGGCCGAGCGCTGCGAAATCCAGGTTTCCTACGCCATTGGCGTGGCCCAGCCTACGTCGATCTCGCTGAACACCTTCGGCACCGGCAAGATCAGCGATGACAAGATCGTCAAGCTGGTGCGTGAGATCTTCGACCTGCGCCCTTACGCAATCACCACCATGCTCGACCTGCTGCACCCGATGTACCAGGAAACCGCAGCCTACGGCCACTTCGGCCGCACCCCTGCGCAGAAGACTGTAGGTGATGACACCTTCAGCACCTTCACGTGGGAAAAAACCGACCGCGCCAACGACCTGCGTACCGCCGCCGGCCTGTAATCGTTCGCGGTAAATAGAGCCCCGCCAGGTCTGCCCGGCGGGGCTTTTTGTTGCCTGCTGGGCCACTTCGGGCTTTTTTGGATCCAAGGCTTGCAGGCAAAATGATGGCCTACTAGAATCCGCGCCCTCTCGGGGCCCTTCACCTTATTTGGATATTGCACTGCGCCCGCCCGGGATGGATAAGCGCGCAGGCAATCGAACATTGAGGTTTTCATGCGCATTTCCACGCTCGCCCCTGCCGCCCTTCTGCTCAGCCTGTTCACCCTGTCGGCCCAGGCCGCTGACCTGAACGCTCTGAGCGGCGCCCTGAGTGCCCAGCTCGGTGGCGGCAACGCCGGCGACTGCCAACAGCAACCCAAAGACCTGCAAGCCAAGATCGACGCGGCCAATGCCAATAACGATCTGTTGAAAGTGCGGGCATATGAGGCTGCGCTGGAGCAGGTCAACAAAGCTTGCAACAAACTCGCCGACAGCCAGGCAAAAGTCGACGCCAAGCAGCAAAAACAGCAGGCCAAGGCGGAAAACAATGAGGCTGTGAAGGCCTTGGGCGGCCTGTTCAAGTAAACAGAAATACCCGGTAAAAAGCCCCGCTCGGTCGGGGCTTTTTTGTGGGCGCGTGGATCACTTAGGCTGGGCGCCCTTTTCGAGCAAGGATGCTCATGATGCACGTATTACTGGCTGCTCTCATAAGCGCCCTGCCAGCCTGGGCCTGGGCCGAAACCTGCCCCGATGACGTTCACTCACAGCTGGAAACCCTGTCCAGGCAAATCCAGCAGTGGGACGACAGCTACCATCGACAGGGCCAAGCCTTGGTCAGCGATGAGCTCTACGACCAGGCCCGCAGACGCCTGGCGCATTGGCAGGAATGCACTCGCGAGCAGACACCCAAGCCTGATAACCCGCTGGCCAGTGCGCGCGGTACCTTACCTCACCCGGTCGCACACACTGGCCTGCAAAAGCTGCCGAGCGAGTCGACCGTCAGTGACTGGCTCAACACTCGACGGGATGTCTGGGTTCAACCCAAGGTCGATGGCGTTGCGGTGACACTGGTGTATCGCCAGGGCCGCTTGCATCAGCTCATCAGTCGGGGCGACGGCCTGCTGGGCCACGATTGGTCAGCCTCCGCCGCCAAGATCCCCGGCATTGTCCAACAGTTGCCCGACGCCGTTGATGTGGTGCTGCAAGGCGAACTCTATTGGCGCCTCAACCACCATGTGCAATCGCTCAAGGGCGGGCTCAATGCACGCAGCAAAGTGGCTGGCCTGATGAGCCGTCGTCGGTTGAGCGATGCCGAGGCTGCCGGGATCGGCCTGTTCGTCTGGGCGTGGCCAGACGGCCCGACGGATTTCACCGAACACCTGGCCACCTTGGCGCGCTGGGGCTTCACCGATAGCCAACAGTACAGCCAACCCGTCAGCACCATCAGCGAAGCTGCGCATTGGCGCACGCATTGGTACAACGCGCCATTACCCTTCGCCAGCGACGGCGTGGTGCTGCACCAGGCTGCGCGAGCGCCCGCCGAGCGCTGGCAAGCCAGCGCGCCCTACTGGTCGGTTGCCTGGAAGTACCCGGCTATCAAGGCACTGGCCCTGGTGCGCAAGGTCGAGTTCAGGGTGGGACGTACCGGGCGTATTACACCTATCCTCGAATTGGAGCCCGTACGGCTGGATGATCGGCAGATCAGCCGAGTGAGCGTCGGCTCCCTGAAACGCTGGCAAGCCCTGGATATCCGCCCTGGCGATCATGTGTCGATCAGCCTGGCGGGCCAGGTCATACCGCGACTGGACGAGGTGATCCTGCGCAACGAGACACGCGTGGACGTGCAGGTACCCAACGCTCAAGACTTCCACGCCTTGAGCTGCTGGCAACTGGACCCTGGCTGCGAAGACCAACTGCTCGCCCGCCTCACCTGGCTGAGCGGTAAACACGGCCTGGCCTTGCCCCACATGGGGCGCGAAACCTGGAACGTATTGATCCAGGCCGGTCTAATCGCAGGCTTTCTCGATTGGTTGACACTTGATGCGGCCGAGCTTGCTACCATTGAGGGCTTAGGCGAGCGTACCCGTGCGCGGGTGCTCGACAGTATTCAAAGCGCCCGGCAACGCCCTTTTTCACTATGGCTCAAGGCCTTAGGCGTGCCGCCGGCGGCGCGCAACAACCTGGAAGGAGACTGGCAGACGCTGGTCGCCAAAGACACTCAAGCCTGGCTGGCCTCAGATGGCATCGGCCCGGGACGCGCGGCGCAACTCAGCGCTTTTTTTCGCGACCCGCAGGTACAAGCCTTGGCTGAAACATTACGCGGAGCCGGGATAGATGGGTTTTGATCCCTCCGCCACCTGATTGCGAACCTGGAGTCTTATATGAAATTTCTCGCCCCCTTTGCCTTGCTGACCTTCGCGAGCTTCATGGCCACGCCGCTGTTGGCCGCCGAAGACGCACAACCCCTCACCGGCTGCGCCGCCAAGCGCCAGGCCATCAGCAGCCAGATCGAACAAGCCAAGGCCCACGGCAACAGCGCGCAACAGGCTGGCCTGGAAAAAGCCCTGGCCGAAGTTACCGCCCACTGCACCGATGCAGGCTTGAAGAAAGAACGTGAAAACAAGGTGCTCGACGCCAAGCACGAAGTCAGCCGCCGTCAGGCCGACCTCGACAAGGCCATGAAAAAAGGCGACCCGGACAAGATCAACAAGCGTAAGGAGAAGCTGGCCGACTCGCGTAAAGAGCTGCAGGACGCCGTGGAAGAACTCGACCAGTAAAACCGATCAATGATCGCGGAACTGTTTATGGCAGGCGCTGCAGGCATCTTCAACTTTTTGCACCGCAGGTTGAAGGCTACTGGCTTTATAAGGTTGCACCTGGCTGGCGATCACCAATTCACCGGTGGCCGCCTCAAGTTCGCGGGCCAGTTGCTGGAACTGCGCCTGTTTTTGCCACACATCATCTTTGGCACTGGTGTGGTCTTCTTCGCGTACGCTCGGGAAATGTTTCCACGGTTCATGGGACAACGCATCCAGCTTGACCGCACCCTCGGCGAACTTGGCGCCATCAAATGGGATACGTCCGCGCAGCATGCCGCCCAGGTCTTCACCGGTCTTGAGCATCTGCTTGAAGATCGCCTTGCGCTGGCCCAGGGGGGAATTGGGATCAACACCGCCACAGGCAGACAAAGCCAGGCAGGCCAGCAATACAACGGTCAGTTTTTTTAACATCATCATGGCTTCAAGGTCACGGGAAACGGCGGCCAGTATCCTCGCACCGCCCACAAAGACCAATAGCCCTATTAATAATAAGGTTGCCCGGATGCAGTGAAGCGCGGGCAATCGTTTCAGGAATTGCTTGCATGAATGTCACCTTCAAACCCTGGGGCCGCCGCCTGGCTTGGGCTCTGCCAATGTTCGCGCTACTGGCCGGCTGCGATGCCGGTAAAGACACCGATAAAGAAGTTGCCCAGGAGCCAACCAAACCTCACGCCGTTGCCACCTATGTGAGCGCACCGTGGGAAGCCCTGCCGAGCGTTTCCGACAGCGACTTGCTCGCCGGGTTTGAATCCTGGCGCAGCGCCTGCCAGCGCCTCAAGGCCGACCCGATCTGGGGCCCAACCTGCGCGACAGCGGCCAGCGTACCGGGCGATGCCGTAGCGGTTCGTAGCTTTCTCAAGGAACACCTGGATGTCTTCGGCCTGCGTTCGGCCAACAACACGCCAAACGGCTTGATCACGGGTTATTACGAGCCGGTCTACCCCGGCAGCCTGACCAAGACCGCCACCGCCCATGTGCCGGTATACGGCGTGCCGGACGACCTGATTGTCGTCAACCTCGAAAGCATCTATCCGGAGCTCAAGGGCAAGCGCCTGCGCGGGCGCCTGGAAGGCCGTGTGCTCAAGCCGTATGACGACGCCAGCACTCTCAACAGCCAAGGCTCCACCGCCAAGCCGATCGCCTGGCTGACCGACCCGATGGACCTGCAGTTCCTGCAAATCCAGGGCTCGGGGCGTATTCAACTGGCCGGCGGGCGTCAACTGCGTGTGGGTTACGGCGACCAGAACGGCTACCCGTACCGCCCTATTGGCCGTTGGCTGGTGGAACAAGGCGAACTGAAAAAAGAAGACGTGACCATGGGCGCCATCAGCGCCTGGGCCAAGGCCCACCCGCAGCGCATTCCAGAACTGCTGGCGAGCAACCCCAGCTACGTATTCTTCAGTGCCCGCCCCGACAGCAACGAAGGCCCACGCGGTTCGCTGAACGTGCCATTGACCGCCGGCTACAGCGTGGCAGTGGATCGCAAGGTAATTCCGCTGGGCAGCCTGTTGTGGTTGTCGACCACCAAACCAGACGGCACGCCACTGGCACGCCCTGTCGCCGCGCAGGATACCGGCGGCGCAATCACCGGAGAAGTGCGCGCAGATCTGTTCTGGGGCACAGGCAATGCCGCAGGCGAGTTGGCGGGGAATATGAAACAGCAAGGGCAGATCTGGATGCTGTGGCCCAAAGGCGCGGCGTTGCCCCAGGTGCCGGATGCGCCTGCCGGAACCTGACAATCACTGGCGCTTTTTTTAGGAGCGAGCTTGCTCGCGAAAAACGCACAGGCGCCGCGCTTACTCAGGAAGCACGCGTTATCGTTGACGTTCTTCGCGAGCAAGCTCGCTCCTACAACACCCCTTACATCGAAACGAAGAAGAAACTCGCAATCAACGCCATACCCACGGCCCACACCAGCGAACGCAAGATCGCCCAGTCCGCCAGGTAGCAAATGATGTACAGCAGGCGGCTGGTGATAAACAGCACTGCCAGCACGTTGATCGTCACCAGTTCGGCGTTGCCGGCCAGGTGCGCAATGATGACTGCAGCGGCAAACGCCGGGGTCACTTCGAAACTGTTGAGTTGCGCGCTATGAGCACGCTTGGCGACGCCTTCCAGGCTATCGAGGAAGGCACGCGGGTCGTGGTTATCCCGTGGCCCGAACTTGCCTGTGCTGAACTTGGCCACACCAGTGCAAATGTACGGCAGAAAGATTGCGATCAATACACACCATAAAGCGACTGTCATCACCGATTCCTTTTAGTTTTATCCGACGGTTAGAGTTTCATCACCAACATGCCAATCAACACCAACCCACAGGCTATGAGCCGTGGACGGCCAAAAGGTTCTTTCAAGTAACGCATGCCGAACAGCACCACCAGAATCACACTGACTTCGCGCAGCGCGGCGGCTTCGGCAATCGAGCCCAACTGCATGGCCCAAAGTACCAAAGCGTAGCTCAACAACACGCACAGCCCCACGCTCAAGCCCAACCGCCACTGGGTGCGCCAGAACAGGCTGAAGGCCGCACGCTTGCGCACCAGCGCCAGCAACGGAAACGGCCAGGCGCTGATCAGCGTCAGCCACACCAGATAATCCAGCGGATGCGACCAGCGCCGCAGCGCCTGCCCGTCCAGAAAGGTGTAGCAGCCGATGCACAGACCAATCAATACCACCACCGGTAGCATCGACCAGGGCAACCGGTCACCGCCGCCGCCCTGCCACAGCAGGCACACCATGCCGAACGGAATCAGCAGAATCCCCAGAATCTGCTGGGTATTCAATACTTCGCCGGCAAACACCAGGGTCAGCACCAGCACCACCAGCGGCGACAAACCGCGCATCAACGGATACACCAGGCCCAGGTCACCCACCCGATAGGCCTGGATCAACAAATAGCGATAGAGCAACTCAAACAACGCAGAAGCAATGATCCACGGCCAGATGTCCAGCGGCGGCCAGGACACGAAGCCCACCGCGAATACCACGAACAGCAGCGCCACACTGTCCATGCAGGCAATGACTAAAAGGCGCTCGCCGCTGAACTTGATCAAGGTGTTCCACGTCGCATGCAACAGCGCCGCTACCAGCACCAGGGCTGTCGCTACCACCAGAACCTCCTTAATTGATACGTCATGTAACAGCACCTGTTTATACTAACTACCGATTCGACGCACCCCGTGCGCCTATATTTCCCTGCTCCAAGGACCCCGGATGCTTGAACTTGTCGCCGCCTTCATCTGCCTCACCACCCTGCTCACTTATGTGAACTTCCGTTTTATCGGCCTGCCGCCCACCATTGGCGTGATGGTCACCGCACTGTTGTTCTCGCTGATCCTGCAAGGCCTGAGCGTGCTCGGCTACCCAGGCCTGGAAGAACGTATCCAACAGTTGATCGGCCAGATCGACTTCGGCGATTTGCTGATGAACTGGATGCTGTCGTTCCTGCTGTTCGCCGGCGCCTTGCACGTCAACTTGAACGACTTGCGCAGCTACCGCTGGCCCATCGGCCTGCTGGCAACCTTTGGCGTATTGATCGCCACCGTGGTCATCGGCAGCCTGGCGTACTACATCTTCGCCCTGTTTGGCTGGCACGTGAGTTTCCTTTACTGCCTGCTGTTCGGTGCGCTGATATCCCCTACCGATCCCATTGCGGTGCTCGGCGTGCTACGCACCGCCAATGCCTCCAAACCGCTGAAAACCACCATCGTCGGCGAGTCGCTGTTCAATGACGGTACCGCCGTGGTGGTGTTTACCGTGCTGCTGGGTATCGCGCAGTTGGGTGAGACGCCCACCGTGAGCGCCACGGCCATGCTGTTTGCCCACGAAGCCATTGGCGGCGTGCTGTTTGGCGGGCTGATCGGCTATCTCGTGTACCTGATGATCAAGAGCATCGAACAGCACCAGATCGAAGTCATGCTGACCCTCGCCCTGGTGATCGGCGGCTCGGCCATGGCCTCGGAGCTTCATGTGTCCGCACCGATTGCGATGGTGGTCGCGGGGCTGATCATCGGCAACCTGGGGCGCAAACTGGCGATGAACGACATGACGCGTCGCTACCTGGATGGTTTCTGGGAACTGCTCGATGACATGCTCAATGCCTTGCTGTTTGCGCTGATCGGCATGGAGCTGCTGCTATTGCCATTCAACTGGCTGCACGTGTTCGCGGCCAGCCTGCTGGCAGTGGCGATCCTGCTCTCGCGCCTGCTGACCGTGGCCCCGGCGATCCTGTTGCTGCGCCGTTGGCGCACGGTACCGCGCGGCACTATCCGTATCCTTACCTGGGGTGGCTTGCGCGGCGGGGTTTCGGTGGCACTGGCCTTGGCCCTGCCTCTGGGCCCGGAGCGTGACTTGTTGCTGAGCATCACCTACATCGTGGTGCTGTCTTCGATCCTGTTGCAGGGGTTGAGCATCGGCAAGCTGGTCAAGCACGTGACCCGGGACGAACCCCAGGCCACGCCTGAGCATCACTGATCCTTGTTGATCTGCTGCGGATGCCTCGGGTCCGCAGCCTTTTTACCTGGCAGGCTGCTTTCGCTGCGAACCTGCGCATGGCTGATCAACGCGAAGATGAAACTGCCGCCGATGATGTTGCCGGCCAGGGTCGGCCCGGCGAAGACCAGCCAGAAATCCTTCCATGGCAACTCGCCGGCAAATACCAGGTAGGACACTTCGGCTGAACCGACGACGATATGGGTGAAGTCACCCAGAGCCATGAAGTAGGTGATCAGAATGATGATCCACAGCTTGGCACTCTCCATCGACGGGATCATCCAGACCATGGTGGCGATCATCCAACCGGAGACGATGCCCTTGGCGAACATCTGCGCGGGGTCGTTCTCCATGACCTTGCGCCCGATCTCGAGGAAGGCCAGGTCGGTCTTGGTATCGAAGATCGGCAGGTGCAGCATCACGTATGCCACCAGCAAGGTGCCACACAGGTTGCCCACCAGCACCACTGACCACAGCCGCAACAGACGCCCGGCATTCGCCAGGGTTGGCTTGCTCATCACCGGTAGCACGGCGGTCAGGGTGTTTTCGGTAAACAGTTGCTGGCGTGCCAGGATCACCGCGAGGAAGCCCGCGCAGTAGCCGAAGCTGGCAATTACCTTG
This sequence comes from Pseudomonas sp. MF6767, assembly GCF_016405475.1. Taxonomy (NCBI): domain Bacteria; kingdom Pseudomonadati; phylum Pseudomonadota; class Gammaproteobacteria; order Pseudomonadales; family Pseudomonadaceae; genus Pseudomonas; species Pseudomonas sp. MF6767. Next base: position 187,468 of record NZ_JAEKCY010000001.1, read on the forward strand.
AAGGCTTCGCCCTCAGGCAGGCGTGAATTGAGCAGCCCCATGGCCATCAGTGACAAACCCATGGTCAGCCCGGCTGCCAAGGCCGACCACCACAACGCGGCGACACTGCGCTCCAGCTCCTGGTCGCCCTGGGTACGAATGATTTCGTGCAATACCGCTGCGCGGGGCGGCTGGTTCTTGTCGACGTCCTGCTGCTCTTCCTGGGACAGGTTGGGGGTCTTGCCGTCTTCTTGCGTAGCCATGGTGATACCTGAACGGGGGGCGATGTTCAGGTACGACCTATGGTTGATGAAGAGCGTTCACTGGTCCTGCGCAGGATTACTCGCTGAGGCCGTCTTCCTGGAACTGATCCTTGACGTACTTGATCTCTGTCCGGCCGTGAGGCGCGGGCAAACCGTCTTCGCCGAGGTTGACGAAGACCATTTTTTCTACAGTCAGGATGCTTTTGCGCGTGATTTTGTTACGCACTTCACAGGTCAGGGTGATAGAGGTACGACCAAACTCGGTGGCCGTGATCCCCAGCTCGATGATGTCGCCCTGGCGCGAGGCGCTGACAAAGTTGATTTCCGAGATGTACTTGGTGACCACGCGCTGGTTGCCGAGTTGGACAATGGCGTAGATGGCCGCTTCTTCGTCGATCCAGCGCAACAGACTGCCGCCGAACAGTGTGCCGTTGGGGTTGAGGTCTTCGGGTTTTACCCATTTGCGGGTGTGGAAGTTCATGGTCACTCCAAAGCGTCTTGCCAAATGATAGGCAACATCATGGCAGAGCAAGGACCCAAGCTCTATGAACCATTAGCTATCAAGCCCATGAACGATCTTCATGCCGCCGACAGAAAGGCTTGGGAAGTGCCGCTTACACGGCTATAATCGCCTCCGCTTCAAAACGGTCATCTTCGATTGATACCGTTCTCCCGCCACCTGTCCGAGGGGCGCTGCAGCAGGTTCAACCTGTCAGGCTCGGATGGGGCGTTGTCCGGCCTGGTTGCCCTGGCCTGATACTAAACGCACAACGGCGCCCATTCGCACACTACGAATGGAGGCTCTCTATGAGCGCTGTAATGACGCCTGCAGATTTCAACGACTACAAAGTCGCCGACATGTCCCTTGCTGCCTGGGGCCGTCGCGAAACCTTTATCGCCGAATCCGAAATGCCAGCCCTGATGGGCCTGCGCCGCAAGTACGCCGCTGAGCAGCCGCTCAAGGGCGCCAAGATTCTCGGCTGCATCCACATGACCATCCAGACTGCCGTGCTGATCGAAACCCTGGTTGCCCTGGGTGCCGAAGTGCGTTGGTCGTCCTGCAATATCTTCTCGACTCAAGACCAGGCCGCTGCCGCTATCGCTGCTGCCGGTATCCCGGTATTCGCCTGGAAAGGCGAGACCGAAGAAGAGTACGAGTGGTGCCTGGAGCAAACCATCCTCAAAGATGGCGCGCCTTGGGATGCCAACATGATCCTTGACGACGGCGGCGACCTCACCGAGTTGCTGCACAAGAAATACCCGCAGATCCTCGACCGCGTCCACGGCGTGACCGAAGAGACCACCACCGGCGTACACCGCCTGCTGGACATGCTGGCCAAGGGCGAGCTGAAAATCCCGGCCATCAACGTCAACGACTCGGTGACCAAGAGCAAGAACGACAACAAGTACGGCTGCCGTCACAGCCTGAACGATGCGATCAAGCGCGGCACCGACCACCTGCTGTCGGGCAAGCAAGCCCTGGTGATCGGCTACGGTGACGTGGGCAAGGGTTCGTCCCAGTCCCTGCGTCAGGAAGGCATGATCGTCAAGGTCTCCGAAGTCGACCCGATCTGCGCCATGCAAGCCTGCATGGACGGTTTCGAAGTGGTTTCGCCGTTCATCAACGGCCAGAACGACGGCACCGAAGCCAGCATCGACAAAGCTCTGCTGGGCAAGATCGACCTGATCGTCACCACCACCGGTAACGTGAATGTGTGCGATGCGAACATGCTCAAGGCCCTGAAGAAGCGCGCCGTTGTCTGCAACATCGGTCACTTCGACAACGAGATCGACACCGCTTTCATGCGCAAGAACTGGGCATGGGAAGAAGTGAAGCCGCAGGTACACAAGGTTCACCGTACCGGCGCTGGTGATTTCGACCCACAGAATGATGACTACCTGATCCTGCTGGCCGAAGGCCGCCTGGTGAACCTGGGCAACGCCACTGGTCACCCAAGCCGCATCATGGATGGCTCGTTCGCCAACCAGGTGCTGGCGCAGATCTTCCTGTTCGAACAGAAGTACGCCGACCTGTCGCCAGCCCAGAAAGCCGAGCGCCTGACTGTGGAAGTACTGCCGAAGAAACTCGACGAAGAAGTGGCCCTGGAAATGGTCCGCGGCTTCGGCGGCGTGGTGACTCAACTGACCAAGACCCAGGCCGACTACATCGGCGTGACGGTTGAAGGCCCGTTCAAGCCGCACGCTTACCGCTACTGATCGGCCTTGCTGGCGCCGGCTCTTCTGTGGGAGCCGGGCTTGCCCGCGATGCAGACGCCTCGGTGTTCCAGTAACACCGAGCGGATGCTATCGCAGGCAAGCCAGCTCCCACAGAAAGCCAGGCACCCGCATCGATTGTGTATGCCTTCCAGGCTTTCGAGTTTCCAAGGGTATGACCATGTCCCAAGACCGTCGCTACAGCTTCGAGTTCTTCCCGACCAAGACCGATGCTGGGCATGAAAAACTGATGGCAACTGCCAAGCAGTTGGCCAGCTTCAGCCCTGACTTCTTCTCCTGCACCTACGGCGCTGGCGGTTCGACCCGTGATCGCACGATCAACACCGTGTTGCAGCTTGAAAGTGAAGTCAAAGTTCCCGCCGCTCCGCATTTGTCCTGCGTGGGCGACAGCAAGGCCGACCTGCGTAGCCTGCTGACCCAATACAAAGCCGCCGGCATCAAGCGCATCGTTGCCCTGCGTGGCGACCTGCCATCGGGTATGGGCATGGCCAGCGGTGAGCTGCGCTACGCCAACGATCTGGTGAGCTTCATCCGCGAAGAAAGTGGCGATCACTTCCATGTCGAAGTAGCCGCTTACCCGGAGATGCACCCCCAGGCGCGCAATTTCGAAGACGATTTGCAGAACTTCGTGCGCAAGGCCAATGCCGGCGCCGACAGTGCGATCACCCAGTATTTCTTCAACGCCGACAGCTACTTCTACTTCGTCGAGCGTGTACGGGCGATGGGCGTGAACATCCCGATCGTGCCGGGCATCATGCCGATCACCAATTACAGCAAGCTGGCGCGCTTCTCCGACGCCTGCGGTGCCGAGATCCCGCGCTGGGTGCGCAAGCAACTGGAAGCCTATGGCGATGACGTCAAAAGCATCCAGGCGTTCGGCGAGCAGGTCATCACCGAGATGTGTGAGCAATTGTTGCAAGGTGGTGCACCAGGGTTGCATTTCTATACCCTGAACCAGGCTGAACCCAGCCTTGCCATCTGGAACAACCTCAAGCTGCCACGTTAACGCTTGACCGGTTGTACCAAGGCCCTCGTTCTGACGAGGGCCTTTGTCGTTTTACGTTACCCACGGAACCCCGCAGTCCATGAATACAGTGCCCTCGACGTCCCGCCCGCAACTGGTCTACCTGGTCTTCGGCGCCGACACCTACCATCAGGAAGCCGTATTCAGCATCGCCAGCGCACTGGCATTCCTGCAGGACACGCCGGACGCGAACATCGACATTCAGGTATTCAGCGACAACCCCGAACCCTATCGCTTGCTGCCGGTGCGCGTCCGCCCGCTGGACGAGGCCACCCGCAAACGCTGGAGCGAGCCCCACGGCTATCACTTTCGCACCAAACACGTGGTGCTGCGCCAGGTGCTGCAAGAATCCCCGGTAGCATTGCTCATCGACACCGACACCTTCTTCCATCATTCGCCCATGGCCCTGTTCGAACGCGTACAGCCCGGCACCCTGCTGTGCAACGCTTTCTACACCAAGTACGGCGACAATCACGAAAGCATCCTCTACACCGCCCTGCGCCAGCGCCTGCTGGACATGGGCGTGGCCGACGATGACATGATGACCCTCAACTCCGGCGTCATGGGCCTGACCCAACAGGATGCGCACATCCTCGACCACTCCATCGAGTTGATGGATGAACTGTTCCCCCACGCCCAGGGCGCCTACACCCTGGAAGAGTTCTGCCTGTCCATCGCCGCCTACCGTACCCTCAAGGTGCGCGAGTGCCCGGACCTGATCCACCACTACTGGAGCCGCAAACAGCTGTTCCGGGCCAAGGTCAAGGCGTGGATCGCCAAGCACGCCAGCGCGCCCACCAGTGTGCAAGCCCTGGCCGATACGCGCCAAGTCTCCTCGCACCTGCCGCGCCCGCCGCGTTTGCAGCGTTTGATGTACAAGCTGATCACCCTGCTGCTGCCCAAGCATCAGCAACAGTTCATCCGCGAGATTCTCTACGGCTGCTACGAACACGAAAACGAGTTCGACCAGGCGTGCGGCCCGGTTTGGTGGGACAAGGCCCGACAAAACCAGGAAGAACGCCAGAAGCGCCCGATTGATGCCCACCAGTTGGAACACTGGTTCGCCAACCCCGTGGTGCGTTTGATTCTGGGTGAGCGCCGGGCCGCGATCCACGAACACCTGCTGAACGCTCCCGCGAAGTAAGACCGCCCGCCAATGCGCGTGCCAGAGCTTCTCTTTCTTCGGGGAGCGTCGTAACCTCAGGGTATGCCCGTCCTCTTCAAGCTGTTGACCGCTGTGCTGTTTTCTTGCCTGAGCCTGGCCGCTCATGGCGAGAAACTGCGCATTGTCACCGAACCCTGGGCGCCCTATGTCTACGAAGACAACGGCACCATGGCCGGCCTGGATTATGAAACCACCCTGATCGTGTTCCAGCGCCTGGGGGTGGAGGTGCAATGGCAGTTCCTGCCCTGGAAGCGCTGCTTGGCGATGCTCGAGCAGGGCCACGCCGACGGCGCGCTGGATATCTTTCACAGCCAGGAGCGCGACGCGTTGCTGCTCTATCCCAGCGAGCCGTTGTCGGAAGTCGAATTTGTCTTGTTCTATGCCAACGAACGCCCTCACCCCGCCGCCACGCTCGACGACCTGCGCGGCCTGACCGTTGGCGTTTCCCCTGGCTACCTTTATGGCGACGCGTTCAGTAAGTCCAACACCTTCCAGCGCGAACCCGCCCCCAGCCATGAAGCCAACTTTGGCAAACTCATGCTGGGGCGCGTCGATATGGTGGTGACTGACCGGCGCGTGGGGCACCACGTGCTCAAGGCCCTGGGCCTGGAAGGTAAAGTCAGCCAGGCATCGGTGGTGGTCAGCCGCCAGCAGCAATTTCTTGCGGTACGCCGTGGCGCAGGCATGGACCTGCTGGTGCAACGCTTTGCCGCCGAGCTCAAGCGCTTCAAGCAAGAGCCCGCCTATGCCACATTGAGCGCCAAATATGGCCGGATGCACGAGCAAACGGCACCCATACCAGCCCCCGAACACGCCGTTGAGCAGCAGGAAAGCAGCGCGCAGTGATTGCTCTGTTATACTGCGGCCTTTCCGCCAGGCTTACGCCCGGCCGCTCGGGTCTTGAAAACGGCACCCAACCCAGCTACTGCGCAGCTTTGCAGCCCGCGCGAGCCGGTGGAGTGCCCGCCAGACGCAGCAGGACCGGACGGGGTTGCGCTCCCCTAAGCGCCATTCACGCCCGGCAAGATTATCCCTTTGGGCCAAGCCCTAACTAAAACAGGATTACTCATGTCCTTTGCTTCCCTCGGTCTCTCCGAGGCTTTAGTCCGCGCCATCGAGGCAGCGGGCTATACCGAGCCTACTCCGGTGCAACAGCGGGCCATTCCCGCCGTGTTGCAAGGTCGCGACCTGATGGTCGCGGCTCAGACAGGTACTGGTAAAACCGGCGGTTTCGCCCTCCCGATCCTGGAGCGGTTGTTTCCCAACGGTCACCCGGACAAATCCCAACGTCACGGCCCGCGCCAACCGCGTGTACTGGTCCTGACCCCAACCCGCGAACTCGCCGCTCAGGTGCACGACAGCTTCAAGCTGTATGCCCGCGACTTGAAGTTCGTCAGCGCCTGCATCTTCGGCGGCGTCGGCATGAACCCTCAGGTTCAGGCCATGTCCCGTGGCGTCGATGTACTGGTGGCCTGCCCGGGTCGCTTGCTCGACCTGTGCGGCCAAGGCAGCGTCGATTTGTCCCACGTGGAAATCCTCGTGCTGGACGAAGCCGACCGCATGCTCGACATGGGCTTTGTCCATGACGTGAAAAAGGTCCTCGCCCGCCTGCCGGCCAAACGTCAGAACCTGCTGTTCTCGGCAACGTTCTCCAACGACATCACCGCCCTGGCCGGCAAGCTGCTGCACAACCCGGAGCGCATCGAAGTCACGCCGCCCAACACCACGGTCGAGCGTATCGAGCAACGCGTGTTCCGCCTTGCCGCCAGCCACAAGCGCTCGCTGCTGGCGCACCTGATCACCCAGGGTGCCTGGGAACAGGTGCTGGTGTTCACCCGCACCAAGCACGGCGCCAACCGCCTGGCCGAGTACCTGGACAAGCACGGCCTCACCGCCGTCGCCATCCACGGCAACAAGAGCCAGAACGCGCGCACCAAAGCCCTGGCCGACTTCAAGGCCGGCAGCGTGCGTATCCTGGTGGCCACCGATATCGCCGCACGCGGCCTGGATATCGACCAGTTACCACACGTGGTCAACTTCGAGCTGCCAAACGTCGATGAAGACTATGTGCACCGTATCGGCCGTACGGGCCGTGCCGGTCGTTCGGGCGAGGCCATTTCGCTGGTCGCGCCGGACGAAGAAAAACTGCTGAAAAGCATCGAGCGCATGACCAAGCAGAAAATCGCCGATGGCGACCTGATGGGCTTCGATGCCAGCGCCGTGGAGGCCGAGAAGCCAGAAGCGCGCGAGCGTCCGGATGTGCGCAACCCGCGCAACCCACGTGGTCCGAAGGGCGATGGCCCGAACGGCGGCGGTGGTGGCGGTGGTCGTCGCGACAAAGGCAAGGACAAGGGCAAGGAAAAATCCGCGACCAGCAGCCGTGGCGAACGCCCGGCCCGTGAGCAGAAGCCCCGTGAAGGCACCCCGGCCCGCGAACAGCGCCAGCCGAGCCAGCCGCCACGCGCCGCGGCCGACCGCGCCCCGGACGAGTTCCTTGACGACGATATCGATAACTTCGGTAACCGCGTCGACTACGTGCCCCAGGCCAAACCGGCCCAGGGCCGTGGCCGTCGCCCAGGGGCTCCTGCCCAGGGCGCAGGCGCTCCACGTAGCGGCCAGCCACAGGGCGGTCGCCAGAACGCCCCGCGCAACAGCAGCGGCGGCACCACCGGTACCCCGCCTGCCAAGCGCAGCGGCCCGCGCAATGGCGCACCGCGTGACGGCCAGGCCCGTCGCGAAGATTCACGCAGCAACAACCGCCGCCCTGCCCGTGACGATCAGCCTCGCTCGTCCGAGCCTGCAGTACAAAACCCACGGGGTGGCCCGGCGCCGAAGATCATCCACAAGGAGTCGAAAGCGGATCGCTTCCCGACACCTGAGCAGTTGGATCAACTGCCAGGCCGCCCTCGTGGTGAGAAACCAGCGCTGCTGACTCGCAACCGCGAAGCATAAAAAAAACCCGTATCGTGAGATACGGGTTTTTTTGCCTGTAGGAGCTAGCTCGCGAAGGTCGTCAACGATAACGCGGGCATCCTGGTTTAACGCGGTGTCCTTGCGGCCTTCGCGAGCAAGCTCGCTCCTACATACGAAGCATTACTTCGCTTTCACACCTTCAAACGTGATGTACAACTGCACGTTGTCAGACTGTGGACCTACGTCCATGCCGTCCTTGTTGAATTCCTTGCGGCTGATGTTGGTGGTGCCTTCGAAGCCGGCACGGTAGCCGCCCCATGGATCCTTGCCTTCGCCCAGGAACGTGGCTTTGACCAGGATCGGCTTGGTCACGCCGTGGAAGGTCAGGTCCCCGGTCACATCAGCAGTCAGCTTGCCATCAGCATTTTTGCCAGTTGGCTTGACGCTGGTGGAAACGAACTTGGCATCAGGGAATTTGCCCGACTCCAGGAAGTCCTTGCTGTTGACGTGCTTGTCGCGCTCGGCGTGGTTGGAGAACACGCTGGCAGTACGCACGTTGACTTCAATCTTGGCGTCTTCGGGCTTGGCGGCGTCAAAGCTGAACTTGCCATCCAGGTCCTTGAAGGTACCGGTGATGTAGCTGTAACCCAGGTGGCTGATTTTGAAATCGACGAAGGCGTGCTGGCCTTCCTTGTCGATCACGTAGTCAGCGGCCATCGCCGAACCTGCGGACAGCAGGGCAGAACCGATTGCCAGCGCAGCGAGTGTTTTTTTCAACATGCTTTCTATTCCTTGTGAGTCGAGGTTGAACATCAGGCTTTGCGTCCCAGCATTCGCGCAAGGGTCGCATCACGATCGATAAAATGGTGTTTCAGTGCCGCCACGCCGTGCAAGCCAGCGAAGACCACCAACACCCAGGCGAGGTACAGGTGCACCCAACCGGCGGTATCTGCCTGGTCCGGTAGACCGGAAACCACGGCAGGAATTTCAAACAGGCCAAACACCGGGATACCGACACCGTCTGCGGTGGAAATCAGGTAACCGGCAATCATCACGGCAAACAGCCCAACATAAAGAAATGCGTGCCCAAATGCGGCACCGATCCGCGTCATGCGGCTATAGCTGGCCAGCGGCGGAGGCGGCGGACTGACCAGGCGCCAGACGATCCGTACCAGCATGATGGCGAACAGCGTGATGCCAATGCTCTTGTGCAAGTCGGGCGCATCTTTGCGCCAGGCGCTGTAGTAATCGAGTCCGACCATCCACAAGCCCAAGGCAAATAAACCGAACACCACCAGGGCTACACCCCAGTGCAGAACCATGCTGACCCAACCATAGCGGGCCGGCGAATTACGTAGCTGCATGTACTTAATCCCGTAAGAACTGTGCCCAAGACTAGCGCTTTACCTATCGAATTAAAGCGGAAAATTTTGCTTTGAAATATCGAAAAATACGATAACGAGGCTAGGCATCATAAATTAACAAGGGATTAAGACTATCCCTGGGAAACGTGACAGACCGTCCTGCATTTACCGCGAATTTCCCCACAATGGCTTGTGACCCAAGCCACCATTGCATAGGCTTGCGCGATTGTTTCGCCTGCGCCCGCCGCAGGACCGCTTCGAGGAGATCACCGATGGGCTTGAATAACCAGTGGATGCAACGCGACCTCGCGGTGCTGTGGCATCCCTGCACCCAGATGAAAGACCACCAGCAATTGCCCCTGGTGCCCATCAAGCGCGGTGAAGGCGTATGGCTGGAAGACTTCGAAGGCAAGCGCTACCTCGATGCCGTCAGTTCCTGGTGGGTCAACGTATTCGGCCACGCCAACCCGCGGATCAACCAGCGTATCAAGGATCAGGTCGATCAGCTGGAGCACGTGATCCTCGCCGGTTTCAGCCATCAACCGGTGATCGAGCTGTCCGAACGCCTGGTCGCGATGACGCCCGAAGGGCTGACCCGCTGCTTCTACGCCGATAACGGTTCGTCCTGCATCGAAGTGGCGCTGAAGATGAGCTTCCACTACTGGCTCAACCGCGGCCAGCCGAACAAAAAGCGCTTCGTCACCCTCACCAACAGCTACCACGGCGAAACCATCGCCGCGATGTCGGTGGGCGACGTGCCGCTGTTTACCGAGACCTACAAGGCGTTGCTGCTCGACACTATCAAGGTGCCGAGCCCGGACTGCTACCTGCGCCCCGAAGGCATGAGCTGGGAAGAACACTCGCGCAACATGTTCCTGGCGATGGAGCAGACCCTGGCCGAGCATCACGACACCGTCGCTGCCGTGATCGTCGAGCCGCTGATCCAGGGTGCCGGTGGCATGCGCATGTACCACCCCGTGTACCTCAAGCTGCTGCGCGAAGCCTGCGACCGCTATGGCGTGCACTTGATCCACGACGAGATCGCCGTGGGCTTTGGCCGCACCGGCAGCATGTTCGCCTGTGAACAGGCCGGCATCCGCCCGGACTTCCTGTGCCTGTCCAAGGCGCTCACCGGCGGTTACCTGCCACTGGCCGCCGTGGTCACCACCGAAGAGGTCTACAGCGCCTTCTACGACGACTACCCGACCCTGCGTGCCTTCCTGCACTCCCACAGCTACACAGGCAACCCGCTGGCCTGTGCGGCAGCGTTGGCGACGCTGGATATCTTTGAAGAAGACAACGTCATCGAAAACAACAAGGCCCTGGCCCAGCGCATGGCGACCGCCACCGCGCACTTGGTCGACCATCCTCACGTGTCCGAAGTGCGCCAGACCGGCATGGTGCTGGCCATCGAGATGGTGCAGGACAAAGCCACCAAGGCCGCCTACCCGTGGCAGGAGCGCCGTGGCCTGAAGGTCTTCGAGCACGCGCTGGAGCGCGGGGCGCTGTTGCGGCCACTGGGCAGCGTGGTGTATTTCCTGCCGCCGTATGTGATTACCCCGGAGCAGATCGACTTTCTGGCCGAGGTGGCCAGCGAGGGGATAGATATCGCCACCAACAGCAAGGTCAGTGTGGCGGTGCCCAAAGATTTTCACCCGGGCTTCCGTGATCCGGGTTGATTGCCGAAATCCTTGTAGGAGCGAGCTTGCTCGCGAAGGCATTCCAGGCGCACCGCTGCGTCGGATGTACATTTTTCGCGAGCAAGAACTAGGCGTCCCCCTCGCTCCTACATAAACAACCTCTTCAGAGAACAGACATGAGACTGTCCCGCTTTTTCACCGACACCCCGCTGAGTCTCGGTGACCACGAACTGCCCGAAGCCCAGGCGCATTACATCAGCCGTGTGCTGCGCATGAGTGAAGGCGATGCCGTGCAATTGTTCGACGGCTCCGGCCAGGAGTTTCGTGGCACCTTGCTGGAAGTCGGTAAAAAACGCGTCACCGTGCAACTCACGGATAGCTTTGCCGGCCAGGCCGAATCGCCCCTGCATATTCACCTCGGCCAGGGCCTGTCCCGGGGCGAGCGCATGGATTGGGCGATCCAGAAGGCCACTGAACTGGGCGTCAATGCCATCACACCGATCTTCAGCGAGCGCTGCGAAGTGCGCCTCAAAGACGAACGCGCCGACAAGCGCTTGCTGCACTGGCGCCAGGTGGCAATCAGTGCGTGTGAGCAATGTGGGCGTTCGACGGTGCCGGTGATTCACCCCCCGCTCTTGCTGGCAGACTGGCTCAAGCAAACCGAGGCGGATTTGAAGCTGGTGCTGCACCCGGTGGCAGAACCGATGATCAGCCACGCCAAGCCATCGAGCCTGGCGTTCTTGATCGGCCCCGAGGGTGGGCTCACCGACAATGAAGTCGAGACCGCCCAGGGCGCCGGCTACCACGCCGCTCGCCTCGGCCCGCGGGTGTTGCGTACCGAGACCGCGCCCGTCGTCGCACTCTCCGTCGCCCAACAACTCTGGGGCGACTTCTGACCTCACCCTGTAAACCCAATCAACTGTAGGAGCTGGCTTGCCTGCGATAGCGGTGGTTCAGGCAGTTAATTTACAACTGACAGACCGCTATCGCAGGCAAGCCAGCTCCTACAGTTTTATCGGGTTACCCCAGGCTTACTCCACTGGGTCACTCACCGGCTTGGCGATGATCGCTTTCAACTCGCTGGTCATCGGGAACTCCAGGTTCAAGCCCTTGGGCGGAATCGGCTGCTCGAACCAGCGCTGGTAAATCCCGTTGATCTCTCCCGAGCGGTACAGCTCGCCCAGGGTTTCGTTGACCACCGCGAGAAACTGCGGGTCATCCTTGCGCACCATGCAGCTGTAGATCTCCCGCGACTGCTCCTCGCCGACGACCACCCAGTGATGCGGGTCCTTGGCCTTGGCGCGCTCGCCGTAGAGCAACGCGTCGTCCATATAGAACGCTACGGCCCGGCCAGTCTCGAGCATCTTGAACGCTTCGCCATGGTCCTTGGCGCTGATCACGAACATATTGGCTTTGTGTTCAGCGTTATAACTTTTGAGAAAGCGCTCATTGGTGGTGCCGGCAGTGGTCACCACATTCTTGCCCGCAAGGTCGGCAAAGCCTTTGATCCCACTGTCCTTGGCCGTGAGCAACTGGCCCTTTACATAGATAAACCCGTAGGAGAATGCCACCTGCTTCTGGCGCTCAGCCGTCACGCCGGTGGAGCCGCACTCCAGGTCGACAGTGCCGTTCTGCACCAGCGGGATGCGGGTTTGGGACGTCACCAGGTTGTACTTCACCTTGAGGTCGCCCACTGCGGTTTTCTGCTGAATACGCTCGACAATCCTGTTTGCCAGGTCCACCGAGTAGCCCATCGGTTTACCACTGTTATCCCCCACGTAGGAAAACGGCACCGACGCATCGCGGTAGCCAAGGGTGATGGACTTGGCGCTGGCGATCTTGCTCAAAGTGCCCTCCAGTGGCGCTTCGGTTGCATGGGCCTGTGCGCTCAACAAAAGCCCCAGCGCGCAGCCGGTCAACAGGATTGTTTTCATTGTTATTCTCCGTGGGTCTTTGAGGTTATTTACGGACTGCAATCACGCTGATTTCCACCAGCACACTCGGCCGCGCCAGCTCTGCTTGCAAGGTAGTGCGCGTGGGCGCCATGCCTGGCGAGAGCCATGCGGACCAGACTTCATTCATCGGCGTAAAACCGGCAGCGATGTCCTTCAGGTAGATCGTCGCGTTGAGCAAGTGGTCCTTATCGCTGCCCGCCTCGGCCAACAGCGTATCAATCCTGGCCAGCACTTCCCGGGTCTGGGTGGCCACATCCAGGCCGTCGCCGGGCACCTGGCCCGAAAGGAACACCAGTTCCTTGAACGTCACGGCACCGCTGAGTCGTTCGTTGCTGTTGATTCGGGTAATGGTCACGGCTGCATCCTCAAGCGGCGCGGGGCGTCAGGCCCTGCATATCAATGGAAGGGGTGCGCTGGTCGATCAATTCGGCCAGCAATTGGCCGCTGCCGCAGGCCAGGGTAAAGCCAAGCGCGCCGTGGCCCAGGTTCAGCCACAGGTTGCGATAGCGACTGGCGCCAATCAGCGGCACGCCCGTTGGCGTGGCCGGGCGCATGCCAGCCCATTCGAGCGCGTGTACGTAGTCAGCTGCATGGGGAAATGTCTCTACTGCCTGGCGCTTTATCAACGCCAGGCGCGAAGGCTCAAGGCCGGCATCGAATCCCACAATATCCACCATGGCCGCGACCCGTAGTTGCTCGCCGAGGCGCGCGTAGACGATCTTGCGGTCGTAGTCGGTGATGCTCACATTCGGCGCCTTGTGTTGCGGGCCAATCGGCGCGCTCAAGCTGTAGCCCTTGAGCGGGTATAAGGGCAGTGACAGCCCCGGCAGTGCCAACTCAGCGCTGCGATAACCGGCCGCCAGGACCAGTTGCTCGACTGGCATCACCTCATCACCCAGTTCGATGGCCTGCACCGCACCGCCAGCATGGCGCAGCCCGGTGACCTTGCGCCCGAGCAAGAACCTGCAGCGCCCCGACGCCTCAAGCCGGGCCGCCAATTGCCGGCAAAAAGCGTGACAATCCCCCACTTCCTCGTTCGGCGTGTAGATGCCGCCGACAAAGCCACCGGCCGCAAGTGCGGGCTCCAGGCGAGCGCACTCAACAGACGACAACACCTGTTGCTGCAGGAAATTTGTGACCTTGGCGCGGGCATGTTCAAAGGTGCTGGCGCTGCGAAACATCACCAGCTTGCCGTTGCGCCGCCAGTCGAAGCCGCCCAGGCGATCATCCTCGCGCCACTGCTGTAACGTGCTCTGGCTCAGGGTAGCCAGGCGCAGAAGATGGGCACCGTTACGCCTGTTGACCGAACCCCGGCAAGCGCCGATAAAGGCCGCCATCCAACGCCATTGCTGTGGGTCGAGGCGAGGTCGCAACTTCAAGGGCGAGTCGCCACGCAACAACCACCCGATTGCCTGCAAGGGCACGCCCGCGTCAGCCAGTGGCGCAACATAGCGATAGGACAGTTGCCCACCGTTGGCAAAACTGGTTTCGCTGCCCAAGGTGCCACGGGCATCGATCAGCGTGACCTCATGGCCAGCCCGCACCAACGCATAAGCGCTGGCCAAGCCGATAACCCCACCGCCGATGATGCAAACCTGCCTGGCCATCCCAGCCCCCAACCGTTGATTAAGAGCGCTCAGCGTAGAGCCAGGTGACAGGTCACCAACAATGAATAAAGATGGCTCACCTATAAACAAAGGTTATGGGACTCGCCATGCGCTTGCGTCATATCGAAATCTTCCAGGCCATCCGTCAGACCGGCTCCATCAGTGCCGCCGCGCAGTTGCTGCACGTCTCGCAACCGGCGGTGACCAAAGTGCTGCAGCACGCCGAGCTGCAGTTGGGCTTTGCGTTATTCCTGCGGGTACGGGGTAAATTGCAACCCACCCCGGAAGCCCTGGCGCTGGAACGCGAAGTCGAGAAAGTCAGCGCAAGCCTGCAAGGCGTGCGGCGCCTGGCGAAAAGTTTGCGCCGCGAACCGGGACAAAGCATTCGCATCGGCGCAATCCCGGCGCTGGCGCTGGCGCTGCTACCGCCGGCGGTCCTGGAATGGAAGCGCGATTACCCGGACATTGCCTGTGAACTGTCCAGTGACCATAGCCACGAGCTGGTGCAAAAGCTGTTGATGCGCGAGATCGACCTGGCGCTGACGCTCAACTTTTCCGGGCATCCGGGGCTTACCACTCAAGTATTGGCCAACGGGGTGTTGGTGGCATTGGCGTCCAAAGGCTATTGGCCCGATGCCGAACGGCATCAGCCCCTGCCGTTGGCCGAACTGGCCGGCGCGCCCTTGATCGGCCTCTCCAGCGCTGACCCGCTGGCCGCCAAGCTGGAGAGTTATCTGGAAAGCGTCGACCCGCCACCACGCGTGACGATCTCGGTGCAGACCTATTCACTGGCCCGCGCGATGGTCGAATCCGGCGCGGGCCTGACCGTGATCGATCCGTTCACAGCATTGGGTGCTTCAACGGCCACCACCCATATCCGAACGCTCACCCCGCCGCTGCCGATTACCCTCTACGCGCTGACCCGTGCCAACGAACCTCCACCGCATATGCTGGCCAAGTTGCTAGAGATTTTTGGTAGCCGCGCCCAGGTGTTACTGGAACGCCTTTAAGTGTGGGAGCCGGGCTTGCCCCCTCCCACAATCAGAGCACGTAATGCATGATCGCCACGAAATGCAGCAGGCTGCCGCCAATCACAAACAAATGCCAGATGCCGTGGGAATGGCGCAAGCGATCCTCCAGGGCAAAAAAGATAATGCCTACGGTGTACAGCACCCCACCAGACGCCAACCAGATAAACCCTGCCGTACCCAACGCCGCCATCAACGGCTTGACCGCTACCAGTACGATCCAGCCCATCACGGCGTAGATCACGATGGACAGAATCCGCGCCTCCGAACGCGGCTTGATCTCCTGCAGGATGCCGATCACCGCCAGCCCCCACACAATCCCGAACAACGTCCAGCCCCACGGCCCGCGCAGGGTCACCAGGCAGAATGGCGTGTAGCTGCCGGCAATCAACAGGTAAATGGAAAAGTGATCGACCTTCTGCATGATCGCTTTTCGCCGGCCTCGCACGCTGTGGTACACCGTCGACGCGCTGTACAGCACCATCAGGGTAAAGCCATAAATCGCCACGCTGACGAACTTCCAGGGGCTGCCGTCAAGGCTCGCCACTACCAACATCCACACGGCGCCAATACAGGCCGCGACTGCACCGAGCAAATGGCTCCAGGCGTTGAATCGTTCCCCGTGGTACATCTGTCACTGACCTCCCGTAACCCTCAAGAACAGGCGGACAAGCGTCCAGCCTTGCGCATCAGAGTGCAAGCGGCACGTGACGTTCCGGCGACGACAGCCGCGTTTACGGGCACAATCGAGTGCAATCGAACAAGAGCCCAAGGCCATGCTGATCGACGAAGAATTCACCCTCAAGAAGCTGGAGATCTTCCTGGCGTTCATGCGCACCGGCAACCTGGCCCGCGCGGCCGCCGAGTTGCAAACCAGCAATGTCAGCGTGCACCGCGCCATTCACTCCCTGGAAAGTGCCCTGCGCTGCCCGCTGTTCAAACACGAGGGTCGCAACCTCACTCCGCTGGAAAGCGCCTACGTGCTCGAAGAGCGTGCGCAGAAACTGGTGGCCGACGTGGTCGACAGCGTGCGCCTGACCCGCGAAGCCGCTGGGTTCTCGGCCGAACGTTTCAAGCTCGGCTCGCTGTATTCGCTGACGGTCAAGACCGTGCCACAGTTGATCATGGGCCTGAAAATCCGGCGCAGCGAACTGAATATCGACCTGATCCTGGGCTCCAACTTCGACCTGCTCTATAAGCTCAAGAACATGGAAGTGGACGCGATTCTCATCTCCCTCGACGAACACGCCCACGACCCCGACTGCGAGCAGATCGCGCTGTTCAGCGATGACATCTTCCTCGCCACCCCGGCCGATTCGCCCCTGGACCGCGATCAGGAAATCGACCTGGCCGACGTGCGCGATGCCACCTTCATCACCCTCACCCAGGGCTTCGCCACGCATCAGGACGGCAACCGGGTGTTCCATCAGGCCGGGTTCGAGCCGAAGGTGGCGATGCAGGTGAACGATATCTTCACCTTGCTGAGCATGGTCAGTTCAGGGGTGGGTTATGCGCTGCTGCCAGGACGTATCGCAGCGGTGTATGAGAACCGCGTGAAGCTGATACCGTTGCAGCCCAGGTATCGCTTGCAACAGCAGATCGGTGTGGTGTTCCTGAAAGCCAAGGAGCGCGATCCGAACTTGCTGGCGTTGTTGGCGGAGTGTCGGATGTACGCCAATCGCCAAAGCTGAGGACGATCGCTCCCACGCTCTGCGTGGGAGCGCAGCTTAGGACGCTCCGCGTCCGCTTTTTGACCGTGACGCAGAGCGTCACAAGAGGCTTTCCCACGCGGAGCGTGGGAACGATCATCCCCTATCAGCCCACCAACCCACGCATCAGCAAAAACAACAACGACGGCCCCAACAAACACCCCAGCGCCGTATAGAACGCCGCCGTCAAACACCCATAAGGCACCAGCTTCGGATCAGTCGCCGCCAGGCCGCCCGCCACACCGCTGGAGGTGCCCATCAAGCCACCGAAGATCACCGCGCTGCGTGGGTTGTTCAGCCCGATCAGCGGCGCCACGAACGGCGTCATCACCATTACCAGAATGGCCTTGATCAACCCCGCGGCAATGGACAGCGCCATCACCTCGGAGCTGGCCCCAATCGCCGCGCCGGTCACCGGGCCGACGATGTAGGTCACGGCCCCGGCGCCGATGGTGGTGAGGCTCACCGCATCGGTGTACCCGAACGCCATCGCCACCCCTACCCCGGCAACGAACGACGAGCCCACGCCGACAAACAGCGCCAGCACCCCCACGAAGCCGGCGCGTTTCAACTCATCGACACTCACGCCAAACGCCGTGGCGACAATGGCAAAATCGCGCAACATCGCACCGCCCAGCAGGCCGATGCCCGACAACAGTGGAATATCCACCACGCCCTTGGAACCACCCGTAAACGCACCGCCCACATACGACAGCGCCAACCCCAGCAAAATGGCAATGGCCGAACCATGCAGGCGGCCCTTGGTGAAGGTATCGGAGATCCAATAAGACACCCACATGGTCAGGCCGATCACGGCGAAACCACTGATCAAGCCGTAGCCGGTGATCACTTTCATCATCGATTCGTACATGGCGATCACCCGGCTTCTTTGGTGGGAACAGGAGCAACCGGCTCGCGGTTACCGATACGCACCAGCACGGGCACCAGGGCAAAGCCGAGCACCACGGCGAGGGTCCCGGCCAGAATCGCCATAGGCCCACCGCTGATGGCGCCATACACGTTTTGCTGGGCAGCCATCGCCACCACAATCGGGATATACACCGCCGCCCAGAAACTCACGCCTTGCTCTGACTTGCCGGTAAACAGGCCGCGTTTGCTCAAGTAGCTGCCCAGGCCGATCAACAGCAGCATGGCAATACCCACCCCGCCGACGTTGGCCGGAATACCCAACAGCTTGCCCAGCAGTTCACCCACAAACAGCCCTGCCAGCGTGCAGAACGCCAAAAAAGCCACACCGTAGATAATCATGGTTGTTGTCCTCAAAGTGCTCGTTCGAAATTGTTGTTTTTGTGCTTCGAAAGCCTTGGGTACTGCGTTATCGGTGGCGGCGTTCCTCCTCTTGCAGCAGGGCCTGCAAGGTGTCCAGGCGGGCGCCTTCGCAGGCGATCACCGTGCCTTGTTCAAACACCCGGCGTGACAGACCGGTGAGCACCGCGCCCGGAGGCAGTTCGATTTGCAGGCGCACACCGCGCTCGTAGGCGCTTTGCACAGTGCCGCGCCAATCGACGACGCGGCACATATTGAAGGCCAGGTCGTCACGCAGTTGTTCGGGGTTGTGGATAGGTCGCGCGCGGGTGCTGCTCAGGTAAGTAATGCGCGGCGCCTTGAGTGGGACGAAGGCTTGGAACAGTGCCTGGGCGGGTTGCTCCAGCAACGGGCAGTGAGACGGCACGCTGACGGCCAGGCGCTTGGCGACACCGTTGCCTGTGATGCGCTCGGCAACTCGCCTCATCGCCTCGTTGCTGCCGGCGATGACGGTCTGGTTGTCGGCATTGATATTGGCCAGGTACACCGGCGTTTGCGGGCTGTGGATATCCGCCAGCAAGGCCTCGACGCTGGAAAGATCAGGGCCGATCAGCGCCGTCATGCCATAGCCCTGTGGATAAGCCTGCTGCATCAGTTCGCCCCGCAGGCTGACCAGTTTTATCGCATCAGCGAAGTCCAGGGCCCCGGCCATCACCGCGGCTGGGTAGGCGCCGATGGACAGGCCCGCTACATAATCCGGCGTGCACTCTAATCGCCGGGCATGGGCCACGCCGGCGATCACCAGGCACAGTTGCACAGCCCGCGTCGATTCCAGAGCCTGCGCCGAGTCGAGCCGACGAACGTCTTCCCCCAGGGCATCGCTGGCCTCTTGCAGAATGTCGGCCGGCAACACCTGGAGCATGCCGCTGCGTTGGGCGCCCTGCCCCGGAAACACCAGAAGGCTGCTCATGCCACGGCCTGCCAAGGGTCGAGCACAAGGTGCGCACCGCAGACGGTCTTGAGCAGTACACGGCGTGAGGGGCCGGCCCATTCGCGCAACGCGACGGCACCGAAAGGGGTTTGCAGTTGCAGGTCGACGGCGCAGGGCGCGGTGTCCAGGATCGCCAACAGCGCTCGCGCCTCGCTACGATCCAGGGGCTTGGGCGTGCACAGGATCAAATCCAGGTCACTGTTGGCATGCAGCGCTTCAATGCCACTGGCCAATTCAAACCCGGCACTGCCGCTGACGCCCCAATCTTGCGGCGCCAGCACCGGCCGCAGTTGATCGAGGGCCCGCAGCGCCGGTAAATCCCGTGGTGAGACCGCCGCTCGCAAAGCTTGCGGCGCCACCCGCCGTTGCACCGCCGCCACGGGCATCTGGGCGGCAAAACGCTGCTCACGCAAATGCCCACGCACACCGACCGCCACATGGCCCGGCTCGGCGATGGCACGCCGCACCACTACCGGATGCCCGGCACGGATCGCGTCCCGCACCCAGGCCGGGGCATCGGCAGGCAGATGCGCCAGGGTCATGCCCCAGAGTAAGTCGTGGGCGTTCACCATTGCTCCCGCAACAGCTGGCGCACTCGGCTGGAGGCGGCTCGGTTGGTGGCGCCAAGGCGTGAGCTCAAGTCGGTACTGCCGATATCCTTGACTGCCTGCACCAGGCAATCGCTGACTCGCGCCACGTCATCCGTCGTGGGTTGTTCAATCCGGGTGACTGACAACGTCTCCCACAGCAATCCCAGGCTGGCATAGCTGTCGATGTCATAGGCCATCGGCGGCACGCTGGCGGCCAGGGTTTCCAATTCTTCGACGCTACGCAAGGTCACCCGTGCCGCCGAGGCCTTGCCCATGGCATGCACCATCACGCCAGGGTCGCGCAGGGCGATCAGGCGATTGGCCTGGTAGCCGTGGGCGAGGAACGCCCCCGACATGGCCTTGCCCACCAACAGGGCGATCACCGGGTGGCCGGCGAGCCGAGCGCGAGCGTAGCTGTCAGCGGCGGCGGCCAAGGCCTGATGAATGCCAAGGGCTTCTTCGCGACGACCATAGGCTTGGCTGGGTACGTCGACGATAGCGATGATGGGGCGCTTGTCACCCCGGGCGTTGGCTTCGTCCACCGCCTTGGCCAAGCCCCAGCCTTCCAGTAGGCCGACTTCGCCATTGCGGGCGCGGGGGAAGCGGTTGTGCGGGTCGGGGACCACGGCGATATAGCGCACCGCCTGTTCACCCAACACACCATCCGCCACTTTCAATGAGCCCGGCAAACCTTCGACCGGCGTTGCGTTGGCGCTCAATGCGTTGAACCACTGCAAGCCTCTCATGAGCGTTCTCCCTGATACAGCGCGCGAACCGTCGCCGGCTCGATTTGCGCGCTCGCGTCCAGTTCGGCCAGGCGCGCCAGGTAAAAATCAGCGCGCCGGCTGCGCGGTTGTGTGGGCACGCCCTGCTGCAACAGTGTGCTGACGGTCTGCTGGATCTGCGCCACATCGTCGGCCACATAACGGTCGGCCAAGCCACTGTTGAAGCGCTGCTCGCCACCGGTAAGGCTCCAGATAAACGGCCGGTCGCGGGAGTCGTATTCCTCCAGGCCAGCCTCCTGCTCGATCACTTGCGGGCCATTCAAGCCCAGACGTGCTTCGCGAGTCACCACCAGATAGCTGCACAAGCCAGCCGCGATGGACATGCCCCCAAAGCAACCGACACTGCCGGCCACCACGCCGATCACCGGCTGGTACTGGCGCAGGTCGACAATCGCCGCGTGAATGTCGGCAATGGCAGCCAGGCCCAGGTTGGCTTCCTGCAAGCGCACGCCACCCGTTTCCAGCAGTAGCACCGCGCAGGTGGGGATGCCGTTGCGGTTGTCTTCGGCGGCTAGTTCCAAGGCGCCCGCGATTTTCGCACCGCCGACTTCACCCAGGCTGCCGCCCTGGAAATTACCCTCGATCGCGGCAATCACCACAGGCTTGGCGCCGATGCTGCCCTTGGCGATCACCACACCATCATCGGCCTGGGGCACCACGCCTTGGCGGCTGAGCCACGGCGACATGACCCGCTGGAACGGGTCGATCAACTCGCGGAAGGTGCCGGCATCTAACAGCGCCTTGGCGCGCTGTCGAGCGCCAAGTTCGACAAAGCTGTGTTTAGCGAGTAAGTCAGTCATGGCCGACCTCCTCGAAACCTTGCTCCAATCGCAAGCGCACCACACCGGGCGTGGCACCGAAGTCGTGGATATCAATGTTCAGGGCCGGTGGCGTCTGCTCCTGGAAGATGCGTTCGAACAGGTGCTGCCAGCGTTGCTGCGCGCCATTGACCGAGGTTTGCACCTGGATGGTCAAGGTGCCGGGCGTGCCCGGCTCCAGCAGCACTTCCAGGTCGCCCGAGCCGACGCAACCCACCAGCGCACGGCCTTTGGGGGGCTGCCCGGCGGGGAATTCAAAGGATAAGGTTTCCATCACAACGCTCCGTCGAGGCGGTCGATAAACAGGCAGGCGGCCAACAGGTCGGCGGCGCCGCCGGGGGAGGCATTCAAGGCCAGCAGTTGCAGGTCCAGTTCATGCAGTTGGCGGCGTCCGGCCAGGTTTGCGCTGCCACCGGCGTCGAGCACAGCCTGGGCGCCCTGTTGCATGGTGGCCAGGCCTTCGGTACCGGCGCGGTAGAGCACGCAGGTGTCTGCCAGGTCCGTCATGATCGCCAGCAAAGCATCCAGCCGGGCGTTCTGCTCACCGGCGTTTTCGCGGCGGCTCTTGTGCAGTTGCGGCAGGCCGCGTTGGGTCACCGAGGGGAAGCCAAGCTGCGCCTCTTCACGGGCACCACGTGCGCCGTAGCGTTGGGCGACCTGGGCGCCATGGCTCATGGGCTGCGGGGAGAAGCGGTCGTTGAGCAGGGCCAGCTTGGCGGCGGTCAGGGTTATGGTGCGGGGCTCCAGGGCCGCCGCAGCGGTAAGCAACCCCAGGGCCCAGATCGCACCGCGATGGGTGTTCACGCCCTGGGTGGTGGCGAGCATGGCCTGCTCACCTTCCCGGCCAATACGCCCGAGCGCTTCGCGCAGGGGCAGGCCGACTTCGCCGATGTCGAGCGCGGCCTCGGCCATTTCCTTGAACATCGGCCACAGCGACAGCGCCGAGGCGTGCATCAACCCCAGGTGCAAATCGCTGTGGGCGCCGTTGCCGCGCCGGTCTACCAAGGCGGGTTTGGGCGACAAATCCGCTTCGTCGATCAGCGCATCCACGGCCATATCCGCCAGGCGATCGGCCAGGCTCAGTTCATGCTGTTTGAGCGCGCGCATTTACCAGCTCCTGAATTTGGCGGGCGGGTTGTAGAGGCCACCAGACCAGTCCACCAGGTCGGCCACGCTCTTGGCGGCCAACAACTCGCGGGTGGCGTCGGTGCGGCGAATACCCAAGTCTTCGGGCAAGGCAATCAAGCCTTCGCGGCGCATGCGCGCAGTGTCCTTGGGGTTGTGGCGCATACCGATGGCGGTCACCCCGGCGACGGCGGCGATCATCGCCTGACGTTCTTCCAGGGAGCGTGCCTTGTACAGGTAGGCGATGCCTTCTTCGGTGAGCAAATGGGTAACGTCGTCGCCGTAGATCATGATGGGCGCCAGGGGCATGCCGCTTTTGCGGGCCACTTCCACCGCGTCCAGGGTGTCGACGAAAGTGGGTTTGCCGCCTTCCTGGAAGGTCTCGACCATTTGCACCACGAGTTTTTTGCCGCGTTCAAGCAAGGCCTCAGGCGCATCGTCGTGGCGCATATCCAGCCAGGCCGGTGTGCCATGACGGCGGCCGCGTGGGTCGTGGCCCATGTTCGGCGCGCCACCGAAACCGGCGAGGCGGCCACGGGTCACGGTGCTGGAATGCCCGTCGCCATCCACTTGCAGGGTGGCGCCGATAAACAGGTCCACGGCGTATTGGCCGGCGAGTTGGCAGAACATGCGGTTGGAGCGCATCGAGCCATCGCGGCCGGTGAAGAACACATCCGGGCGTGCGGCAATATAGTTTTCCATGCCCAGTTCGGTGCCGAAGCAATGCACGCTTTCTACCCAACCGCTTTCAATCGCCGGGATCAATGTGGGGTGCGGGTTGAGGGTCCAGTTGCGGCAGATCTTGCCTTTGAGGCCCAGGGATTCGCCGTAGGTGGGCAGAATCAATTCGATGGCAGCCGTGTTGAAGCCGATGCCATGGTTGAGCGACTGCACATTGTGTTTTTCGTAGATGCCACGGATCGCCATCATCGCCATCAGCACATGCACCGGCTTGATATGGCGCGGGTCGCGGGTGAACAGCGGCTCGATGTAGAACGGCTTGTCCGCCACCACCACGAAATCGACCCAGCTTGCGGGGATGTCGACGCGGGGCAAGTCGGTGACGTCATCCACCAACTGGTTGACTTGCACGATGACGATGCCATCGCTGAAGGCGGCGGGCTCGATCAGCGCCGGGGTGTCTTCGGTGCTGGCGCCGGTGTAAATGTTACCGGCACGGTCGGCCATGAAACCAGCGGAGAGCACCACGTTGGGGATCAGATCCACCACCAGCCGCGCATAGAGCTCGATGTAGGTATGAATCGCGCCGATCTCCAGCATGCCGTCTTCCAGCAACTGGCTGATGCGCAGGGATTGGGTGCCAGCGAAAGAGAAATCCAGCTTGCGGGCAATGCCCTTTTCAAACAGGTCCAGGTGCTCGGAACGGCCCACGCTGGGCATGATCATGTGCAAATCGTGGAGCTTGGCGGGGTCGGCCTGGGCCAGGGAGCGCGAGAGGAAGTCGGCCTGCTTCTGGTTGTTGCCCTCCAGCACTAAGCGGTCGCCGGGGAGGATCAAGGCTTCAAGGGCCTCGACGATCTTGTCACTGGGCAACACCGCCCCGTCTGCGTATTTTTTGACCAGCCCGAGCCGCCGCTGCTTCTCGTCGCGCCGCCGCGTCCAGCGCGAGTCGGGGGTGATGGTTGTTGTCATGGTCGCTCCACGGGGGGTTGCTGTCGTGGGGCTTACCTTAGGAGTGAAGCGTTAAGGCATCAATCAAGCTGGAGGACGAACCGTTACGCCTGGAGTAACGAAGATCAAACTGTGGGAGCTGGCTTGCCTGCGATGGCGGTAGGTCAGCTACTGAGATGTTGACTGACAGGCCGATATCGCAGGCAAGCCAGCTCCCACATGGGTCGGTGGTGTTGGCTAGATAGCGGTCCCTGATTGGGGCCGTTTCAAGAAGCTGGGGACGGGCTGACTTGCTCCAATGCGCTATCGATCAGCAACTGCCCCAACTCGGCCATTTGCTGGATCCCCAGCATGATGGCGCGCTGGGAAGTGTCCAGGTCGAAGGCCAGGTTGCAGGTGAGCGCATTGAGCGAGGACAGGGTTTCGCTGGCATTGACCAGCAGGGTTTCGTTGTCTTGGTGGGGGTTTACGGTGAAAAGGGGTGGATTGGGCGTAGGTTTGACCATGATTTACAACTCCGATATGTGATGGAGGCTGTCCTCTCTCCGCTTGCACGCGAATGAAGGTGGCAGCTGTACGCAGGTGTGCAAGACCGGGCATATCGGACCCCGGCAGACTCCGAAGAATCTCCCACGCACAGCCGCCATAACGAGTACAGCAGGCATAAAAAGCGCCCGCTTGCAGGAAAAGTCTGAGCACTAGCCCATCACAACACCATCATCACATTGACCTTCCCCAGGCCCTCCAGCGCATAGCTGTGGTACTCATACACTTCTCCCTGAATAACCAGGTGCAGGGCACCACCCTCATTATTGACTTGAACATCGGGCTCTTTTGTTTTGAGAAAAGGAGGGGCCGACACTAATGCGCTGAGTATTTCCTGATCACTTCCCAAATCCTTATGCACGTAGTACCTGTAGGAAAACCCCACCGTCGCGCCACCTTGGCCATCTCGCGCACCATAGATCGACATACCGTTGCCCAGGGAATGCTTCAACACCACTTCATCCAGGTCCGGTGTTCCGGGCGACAGGACCCAACTGCCGCCGATATAGATCAGGCAGATCACAAGCAGGCAATTACTCAGAACAGGTATGAGGGGCTTAGTGACCTTGCGAAATGGCATATTCGATACCTCTTCTTATCCAATATTGGTCCCGTGGGTCATCACCAAAAGGCTCACCGCCCCACCATGATCCAAAATCCGGACGAGTCGTTCTGGCGACGGTTTGAGCCACACCGGCGGCTCGCAGCAACACATTTTCGGGAATGCCCAGCACCGTGCCCGTGGCACCGTAATTGAAGTTACCAAAAGCTTCGTACTGACGCCCCTGCTTCTTGTAGTTCCAAGGGCCGGCCGCACGGACCTGGGAGTAAAACCAGGAATAGGCGAATGCCGAGCCGGGCTTGAGATGAATGCGCTTGCAGTTGGAGATCGCCATGTTTTCAAGAATTGAAACACCGGGCGGCATTAACGGTACGGCCATTTGCGAGTCCTTGCTGGCAGTGAGGAGTGCAGAACCTAGCGACTCCACTCCGGCCTGAAAACCCGCCTATTCCAAATTCAGAACCCGCCTACAGCAACTCCATCCTATTCACACATATCACCCAGTAATTGAGCGGTTTGTGCGGATTGATTGACCTGGAGATGAGCGCAGCTCAGTGTGGGAGCTGGCTTGCCTGCGATGGCGTTGGGTCAGTGTTTGATGCAGTGACTGAAACACAGCTATCGCAGGCAAGCCAGCTCCCACAGTAGATCTTCATAGGGCTCAGGATCAGGCCAGGCCGGACTCTACCAGCAGCGCTTCAAGGCCCATCAAGTCCGGCACCTTCGCCACCTGCTCGCCCACTTGCACCGCCGCCAGTTCCAGCGGGCACAGGGGCACGTCCACGTAGCTCAATTCGCTGTCGAGCTTGTACGAGCGGGGAATACCCTGGATCACCAGGGCAATGAACTTCAAGGTCGGTCGCCCGCCCAGTGCATTCAACACCACGATGCGTGAGCGTTCTCCCGTCATGCTGGCTTCACCGCAGGCAGCCTCAAAACTGATCAACGGAATTTGCCGATCGCGCCAGGTCACTTGCCGCAGATACCACGGCGGCGCATCGCTGGCCGGTTCGCCACGCTGGAAATCGATCAGTTCGGCCACGGCAACGTTGGGCAGCACCAAGTGGCGGTCGGCCAGGGGCAGTAGCAAGCCGGTGAGTTGGCTGGTGCGGTGCTCAAGCATGGGACTTGCTCCAGTAGGCGATGCTCTCCAGCAGCACCGACTCTTGGTACGGTTTGCCGAGGTAGTCGTTGACGCCAATGGCCATGGCGCGGTCGCGGTGTTTCTGGCCGGTGCGTGAGGTGATCATGAGGATCGGCAAGCGCATCAGGCGTGGGTCGTTGCGTATCTGAATGGCCACTTCGAAGCCGTCCATGCGCGGCATTTCGATGTCGAGCAGCATCAGGTCCGGGGTGTGTTCTTCCAGGATGGCGAGGGCGTCGATACCGTCCTTGGCGGTGAGCACGTTCATGCCGTTGCGCTCCAGCAGGCGGCTGGTGACTTTGCGCACAGTGACCGAGTCGTCCACCACCAGCACCAGCAGCGGGCGTTTTTTCAGTGGGTCGTTGAGGATCAGCGGCGCATCCACTGCCTGGGCCGGCAAGGCCGGTTGCCGAGCGCGGATGTGCGCCAGCAGGTCGATGATCAGCACCACATGGCCGTCGCCCAGGATGGTCGCGCCGGTCACGCCCTGCACCCCGGAGAATTGCGGGCCCAGGCCCTTGACCACGATCTCGCGGGTACCGGCCATGGCATCCACGTGCACCGCCACGCGGCGTTCATTGCAGTGCACCAGCAGCACCGGCACAGGCTGGTACTGGCCCAGCAGTTTCGGGCGGCTGGCGGTGTGCAGCAGGTCGCCGAGGTAGAACAACTCGTAGCGCTGGCCAGCGTATTCATAGTGCGGCGGGTCTTGCTGGTAGTGCCCCGCCAATTCGTGGGGCAGCACGCGCACCAGGCCTTCGATGGTGTTGAGAGGGATCGCGTATTGGTCGTCCGCGCAGTGCACCATCAGCGCACGATTGACCGACACGGTAAACGGCAGGCGAATGCGAAAATGCACGCCCATGCCCGGCGTCGAGTCGATCACCATCGAGCCGCCGAGCTGGCGCACTTCTTCATGCACCACGTCCATGCCCACGCCGCGCCCGGAAATCTGGGTGATTTTTTCGGCGGTGGAAAAGCCCGGCTGCAGGATGAACTGCAACACGTCACGGTCGCTGATCTCTTGATGGGGCGCGAGCAGGCCGCGCTTGATCGCCTTGCGTCGCACCGCTTCGAGGGGCACGCCGGCGCCGTCGTCGCGCATGTCGAAGACGATGTCGCCGCCTTCGTGGGTCAGGTCCAGGGTGATGCGGCCCTTCTCCGGTTTGCCCGCCGCCAGCCGCACTTCGCGCGACTCCAGGCCGTGGTCGACGGCGTTGCGCAGCATATGCTCCAAGGGTGCCGCCATGCGCTCCAGCACATTGCGGTCCATCTCGCCTTCGGCATTGCCGACGATAAACTCCACGTCCTTGCCCAACTCGCCCGCCACTTGCCGCACGATGCGCTTGAGGCGTGGCAACATGCGCTCGAAAGGCACCATGCGCGTGCGCATCAGGCCTTCCTGCAACTCGGTGTTGATACGCGCCTGTTGCTGCAGCAGGTTGTGGGCATCCTGGTTGCGGCGCTCAAGGGTGTCCTTGAGGTCGAGCAGGTCGGAGGCAGATTCGGACAGCGCACGGGCCAGCTGTTGCAGCTGCGAGTGGCGGTCCATTTCCAGCGGGTCGAACTCTTCGTAGCCCAGGCGTTCGGCCTCGGCTTGCTGGCGGCTCAAGAGGCGGCCCTGGGTTTCGCTGTCGAGCCGGCGCAATTGGTCGCGCATGCGCTCGATGGTGGTTTCCATCTCACTCAAGGCAATGCGCGCATCCTTGACTTGCTGCTCGATACGCCCACGGAAGATCGAAGTTTCGCCGGCCAGGTTGACCAGGTCATCGAGCAAGTCGGCAGAGATTTTCACCATGTCGGCGGCCGGGTCGGCGACCGCTTCGGCCTTGCCCGCCGGCAGCGCCACCGGTGTGACCGGCTCATCACTGGGGTGCACCAGGCTCTTGATGCGCTCGATGAGTTTATCCACCGAACCCACCGGCAATCCCTCGGCCACGGCGTCGATCATTTGCGCCAGGCGATCATGGCAACCTTGCAGCAGTGCGAACAACTCAGGGGTCGGCGCGAGCAAACCGGCGGAAAGCCCTTCGTAGAGAAATTCCAGCTCATGGGCCAGATCGCCGATCGGCCCGATCTCGACCATGCGTGCACCGCCCTTGAGGGTGTGCAGGTCACGCAGCAGGGTTTCCACTTCCTGGCGATTGCCCGGCTCGTCCTGCCAGCGCAAAAGCGCGCTGCCTGAGCTGTCGAGGATATCGGCGGCTTCTTCGAGGAATATATCCAGCAATTCCGGGTCGGCACCCGAGGCTGGCGCCACCGCAGCCGGCGCTGCCGGGCTGCTGGCCTGGCGCAATTCCCGCAGCCTTTCGACCAGTTCGGCGCCGTCACTCAGGGGTTGCTGTTGTTGCAGCTCTTCCAATTGTTGAGCCAAGCGTTCGTGGCTGGCCATCAGTGCCTGGGATAGCTCGACAGAGTAGCTATAGCGGCGGTCCACCAGCCCCTCATAAACGCATTCCAGCTCGTGGGCCAAGTCGCCCACCGGGTCGATTTCGGCCATGCGCGCGCCGCCCTTGAGGGTGTGCAGATCCCGCTGCAACGAGGACAAGGGCGCAGCGCTGTCGGGCTCCAGTAACCATCGCTTGAGCGACTGGCCGGCGCTGTCGAGGATGTCTACGGCCTCCTCAAGGAAGATCTCAACAATCTCGTCGTCCATCGCGGTGGCGTGATCCAGCTGCGCGGTGGCCGCGCCCAATTCGGAGATACTCAGGGCGCGGCTGCCGTCGCTTTTGATCAGGCCTGTGGCGGACGGGTCCAAGGCTTCGTCCAGCAACGCGCGTAACGCCTGCAGCCGTGCAGGCGCGGGGCTGATTTCCTGGCCGGCGGCCAACTGGTCGAGCATGTTGATCAGCGCGTCGTGGGCCTGTTCAGCCTCTTGGAAGAACCGGGCGCTGACCGCCAGGCTGCTTTCCTCTACCGCGCCATACAGGTCGAGCAAGGCTTCGCACAACGCGTCGATAGGATGCAGGTCGGCAAGGTGCGCACCCTCGCCCAGGGTGGTCAGTTCGTCTAGCAACGCCGTGAGTTCCAGACGGTCGCCGGGGTGTTGCTGCCAGCGACGCAGCAGGCTTTCGGCGTCGAGCAGGATGTCCATGCCCTGGGCCAGGAAGTTGGTGATCAAGTGCGGGTCACGCTTGACGCGCAGGCCGGCCGTGGGGGCGTCGAGCAAGGCGGCCAGTTGATGCTCCAGCAGGTGTTGGGTGCGGCTGATCACGCTGGCCGCGCCGTGGATCGGCGCCAGGGGATTGTTGTCCAGGTCACGCACCCCGCGCTGGAACAGCCCTTGTGCCTCAAGCAACAAAGCCACTTCGTCCTTGTCCAGCGGCACGCGGTGGGCCTTGTACTCACGGGTGAGGTGATCCAGCGGGCGCGCCAGTTCGGCAATGGGCAACACGCCGGCCATGTAGGCGCTGCCCTTGAGGGTGTGCAAGGCGCGTTGCAGTTCATCACTGACCTGCAGCGGCACCTGCTCGGCGGCCTGTTGCAGGAAGTGGTCGAGGCTGTCCAGATGGCCCTGGGCTTCGTTGCGAAAGATCTCCAGCAGCATTGGGTCATGGGGCTCGGTGGTCGATGTTGCAGCGCCACTGGCCAGGGCATGGGCATGGGCGGCCAAGGCGTCGACTTCATCGCGCTGGCGTTGATCGTCGCTAGCGAAATCGGCGATCAGCTCCGGCAGCAGGGCCACGGCCTCATCCAACACCTGCCGCACCTCAGGGCCAAGGACTACACTGCGTTCCAGCACGCGATTGAGCAGGTTCTCCACGGCCCAGGCCAGCTCGGCCAGCACCAGGGCGCGCACCATGCGGCCGCTGCCCTTGAGGGTATGGAAAGCCCGGCGCATTTCGCCCTGGGCGGCTTTGTCCGCGCTGTCGGGCAGGTAGCGATGCAACACGTCGAGGACTTCATCGGTTTCTTCAAGGAAGACTTCGCGCAGTTCATCGTCAATCGGTTCTTCACCGGCCGGCGGCGGCAACAGGCTACCGGGACGCTGCAAGGCTGGAGGGTTGAGACGTGATGCAGGGCTGGCCAAGGCATCGAACTGGGATTGGTTTGGCGCAGCCTCGGTGGACAGCGCCCCCTCGGGCGCAGCCAGCGCCTGCCGCCAGGGTTTTTCCACCGGCAGGTAGCCCAATGCATTCAAGCCCTGGGTGGCCAACTCCAGCACTTTTTCCCCTGCCGCGTCAGGGTCTTGAAGCATGCGCTCGAGGTAGTACTCCAGGCTGCTGACCACCTCGGCGAAATGCGTCAGTTGTGTCGCCGAAGGGGCGGCCTCGTTGATCATCAATTGCTCGTCGACGTAATCGGTGCAACCGCGCATCAGGCTCGCCGCACGCGGCAAGGGAATCATCGCCAGGGCACCACGCACCTGGCTCAGTAGCTCGGGCAAGGACTCCAGGCGCTGACGATCCCAATCAGCCTCAATGCAGTCGATCACCAGCTCCTTGGCTTGGCGCAAGCACTGGCACGACTCACGAATCACCAACTGATGGATCTGGGTCAGGTCGGTGGTGGGCAAGCGGCTGTCTTCACGGCTTTGCGGTTCGACGGTGCCGATCATCCCGGCCAACGTCGCTTCGACATACAGCAACGCGCCGGCCACATCCATCAACACCGCGTCATTGGGTTCGCGCTGCCCCTGGACTAGGCTCAACACCACAGCGAGTTGGTCGATGATCACTTTGCGCGGCTGGCCGAAACCCAACACCGCGAGGGTATCGGCTATCTGCCGCAAGGGCGCCAGCAACGGCTCGAGGTCCTGGGTGTGCTGGCGATCACTGCGCACGAACAGATCCAGGCGTTCCTTGACCCGCACCAGCTCCTCACACAACGCCCCGAGTACCGAGCCCATGGCATTGCGATCCGGCCCGGCCAGCCGTGCACGTTCAGCATCGACCACGGCGCTGTCGGGCAAGGCTTCGTCCAAGCCGTAGCGCTCCTTCAGGCTCTGCATGCGCGGCGTCGGCCGGGTGACTTTGGCGACGTAGAACAACAGGCTCTTGAGCAACTCGTCCGGTGCCGGCTGGTTGATGCCATTGATGCCTTGAACCAGCAAGCGCTTGAGTTGCTTGTCGCTGGCCTTGAGCAGGCTGCGTAGCGCCGGGCTGTTGGCGACCACGCCGGTGAGCATGCCTTCGACCAGCGCCGAGGTGACCTGCCACAACGGCAGCAGCGGCGCACCCTGGCATAGCGCTTCAAGGCGTGCGAACACCCGCGCCATGTCTTCCAGGTTGCTGGGGCCGTGGTCTTCACGCAGCAATCCGGCGAGGGCTTGTTGCAGCAGGTGGCGCCATTGGCGCAACTGCTCATGCAGATCCGGCGTGGCCCGCTGGGCCAGGGCTTGCTCAGGCAACGGTTCGATCGATAGCAGTTGCGGGCTGAACAGGCTGGTCTCCGATAGCAGGCTTTCACCACGGGCGCTGCGCAGGTCGTTGAGCAGCGGTAGCACCACCAGCGGCAAGTCGCGGCGGGCACTGTGCACGCGGTCGAGGTACAGCGGCAGTTGGCCGAGGGCTTGTTGCAGCAGCCGGATACCTTCATCGCGTTGGCCAACGTGCCCGGCCTGTAGTGCCAGGGCCAGTTCCTCGATTTCTTCGGCCAGCAGCGCCGCGCCGTAGAACTCGACTATTTGCAGCGCGCCATGTACCTGGTGAATACCGGCCAGGCATTCGTTTAGAGCGTCGTCATCATGGGTTTCAACGTACGCGTCCAGGGCCGACCGGGCCTGCTTCAGGGTTTCGGCAATATCGCCCTTGACCCATTCGAGGGCCACATAGTCGTGCCGATCAACCATAACTGCTCCGCTTAGAATTCATGAGTTGCTGGTATCTCACAAACAATGGAGATCCAATGTGGGAGCTGGCTTGCCTGCGATAGCGGTGGGTCAGCACTATTTCTGTATCTGACAGACCGCTATCGCAGGCAAGCCAGCTGCCATAGTTGGACTGTGGTGTTCTTCAGGTCGTATTTCAATCATCGACCTGCTTGGGCGGCGGCAAGGTAAAACCCGATACCGACATGCGCAACTGGCTGGCCATCTTCGCCAGGTTACCAATGCTTTCTGCGGTGGCGGTGGAACCCGACGACGTCTGGGTGGTGATCTGCTGGATCACGTTCATGGTCAGGGAAATCTGCCCCGCCGATGAGGTCTGTTGCTGCGCCGCGTTGGAAATACTCTGGATCAGCGCCGCCAGGGTTTTGGACACGCCTTCGATCTCTTCCAGCGCCACCCCGGCGTCCTGGGCCAGGCGCGCGCCGCGCACCACTTCCGTGGTGGTCTGTTCCATGGAGATCACCGCTTCGTTGGTGTCGGCCTGGATGGTGCGTACCAGGGTTTCGATCTGCCGGGTGGCCGCCGAGGAGCGTTCGGCCAACCGTTGCACTTCATCGGCCACCACCGCAAAACCGCGCCCGGCGTCACCGGCCATGCTGGCCTGGATCGCGGCATTGAGGGCGAGGATATTGGTCTGGTCGGCGATATCGTCGATCAGGCTGATGATGTCTCCAATTTCCTGGGACGACTCGCCCAAACGCTTGATGCGCTTGGCGGTGTCCTGGATCTGCTCGCGAATGTTGTCCATGCCGTGGATGGTGTTGTGCACCACCTCGTTGCCTTTGTTGGCGATCTCTACCGAACGTTCAGCTACCGCCGAGGATTCGGCCGCGTTGGCCGACACCTGGTCGATGGACTGCGCCATCTGGTTGATCGCCGTGGACGCTTCGGCAATCTGCTGGGCCTGATGCTCCGACGCCTGGGCCAGGTGCATGGCGGTGGCCTGGGTGTCCTGCACGGCACCGGCGACCTGCCCGGCAGTGAGGTTGATGGTGGCGACCAGGTCGCGCAGTTGGTCCACGGAATAATTGATGGAGTCTGCGATGGTGCCGGTGAAGTCTTCGGTGACCGAGGCGGTGACGGTGAGGTCGCCGTCAGCCAGGTCTTCGATTTCATCCAGCAGGCGCATGATCGCGTTCTGGTTGCGCTCGTTCTTCTGCGCGGTTTCATGCAGTTGGCGGTTGGTCTCGCGCACCATGACCAGGCCGATCAGGATGATCGAGGCCAGCGCCAGCAAGCCCAGCACGTAACCGCCGATGGTGTCGAAGCTGCGCCCGCTGGCGAGGTTTTCAAAACCCGTGGCCAGGTGCGAGGCTTCATCGAGCAGGGTTTGCGACAGGTTGAAAATATTGCTCGCCGAGGCGCGCACCTGGAACAACTGCGGCGAGGTCTCGAGAATTTCATCCACGGAGCCGGAGACAAATTCGAACAGCTCGGCGATGTCCGCCAGCCGCGCCCGGGCATCCGGGTCTTCGACCTGGGTGATACGCAGCCCCGGGTTGCCGTTGAGCATGCCATTGAGCACCACGCCAAAACGGTTGGCATCGCGACCGAAGGCATCGGCGGCCTGCCCGGCGGTTTCATCCCCCGCCAGCACCGTGTTGACCGCCCCCAGGATACGTTCGGCCAGCAGCGACTGGCGTTGGGCCAAGGCTACCTGGCTGGCCGGGGCGCCGCGTTGCAGCAGGATATCCACGACTTTTTCCGACTCGATCTGCAGTTGCGGTACGGTTTCGGCCAGGGTCGCCGCCACCTGGTGCAACGACAACACGGTCTGCTCGCTGGCCAGGATGGCGTCGGTGTTTTTCAGCAACGCCTCCCAGTCGGTCTGCACCGCCCGCATTTCGGCGCGCACCGCACTGGGCGCCGCCGGTAAGCCGGTTTGCGGGTCACCTTTTTTCAGGTAGCCCCAGCGCTGGGCAAAATCGTTGCGCGCATCGCCCAGCAGCTTGAACGCCGCCGCTTTCCCGGCAGCGGCCTCGGTGGCGTTCTTGGCAATGCGCTGGGACAGCACGCGCAGCTCACCGGCGTGGCCGATGTACTGCTTATCGTAAGTGGACTGGGTGTTGAGGTACGCGAAGTTGGCGAACAGCAGCATGATGAACACGATCAAGGCGATAAACAGCACGATGATCTGCGAACGGCTGCGCGAAGCGGCCTGGGGTTTGGGCGTGGTAGCGGTGCTCATGCGGCAACATCCATGAAGCCAGGGGCCTGGGCCAGGGCGAAGGGGCTGAAGACTTGCCACGGCGGGTCGCCGTCGAACTGGCCCTGAATAAACGGCGCGCTCGAGGCAGCGCTCGCCACCCAGGCATCCAATGGGAAATGCTGCATGCCTACCACCTCATCTACCAGCAGCCCGACAAACAGGTCGTTGAACTCCACCACCAGCACCCGCCGTTGCTTGCGCGCCCTGGACAACTCAAGGCCCAGGAAACCGCCCAGGTCCATCACCGGAAGCAAGCGCCCGCGCAGGTTGGCCACGCCCTTGACCCAGGGCTTGACCCCCGGCATCAAGGTGCAACGTGGCTCATGCAACACCTCGGCGACTTCGCCCATGGGCGCCACGTAGGCGTTTGGCCCTATGCGGAAAGCGATGCCGCTCCAGCGTTGCAGGCGCGTTTCCTGGGACGGCAGGTCCGCGGCCAGCAAGCGGCAGCGGCGGTCGATGTCCAGCAGCAGCTCGAAGGCGGTTTGCGACTCGGTCATGATCGCAAGCCTTAGCCGGCCAGCACCTTGTTCAGGGTGGCAATCAGGGTTTCTTCATCCACAGGCTTGGTCAGGTAGTCCTTGGCGCCCTGGCGTGCGCCCCAGATCTTGTCGGTTTCCTGATCCTTGGTGGTGATGATGATGATCGGGATACCGTTGGTTTCCGGCTCCTTGGACAACTGGCGCGTGGCCTGGAAGCCGTTGAGGCCGGGCATCACGATATCCATCAGCACCGCGTCGGGCTTTTCCTGACGGGCCAGGGCCACGCCGTCCGCGCCGTTTTCGGCCTTGAGCACCTGGTGGCCATGCTTTTCCAGCATGCCGGTGAGTTTGTACATTTCGGTCGGCGAATCGTCGACGATCAGAACACGTGCCATGGTTTTCCCCGCTACATTGGTCGGCGCCGGCCCTCGTGAGGCGGCGTCAGTGTGCTTGTTCTACTGCGGCGAACCCAGGCACATAGGCCTTGATCGCCCCCAGCAGTTCTTCCTTGCTGAAAGGCTTGGTCAAAAATTGATCGACACCCACGATGCGCCCCTTGGCCTTGTCGAACAGGCCGTCCTTGGAAGACAACATGATCACCGGGATCGACTTGAACGCCGGGTTGTTCTTCACCAGGGCGCAGGTCTGGTAGCCGTCCAGGCGCGGCATCATGATGTCGACAAAGATAATGTGCGGGTGATGATCGACAATACGGGCCAGGGCGTCGAAACCGTCGATCGCCGTGATGACCTCGCACCCCATGTTCTTCAACAGCGTCTCGGCGGTGCGGCGGATCGTTTTCGAATCGTCGATTACCATCACCTTCAAGGCGTTGGAATGCTGTTCCATATCTGCTCTACCATCGCCACAGCGAATCGGTTTTCGGTGTGTACTGCCTGATGTTGCACAGGATGAACGCCGCAAGCCTTGGAATTCAAGGGCTGCTGCGCCGTGCCAGCCTTTTTAGCACAGTCTCCTGGCGCAATCTATCGAGGCACCCGCCCAGTGGTTTTTCCTTGACCCACAACAGCCGCAGCGCCACTCTGACGCCACTTTTATGCGCCCTAATTTGCTAGAGGAAATCCCCATGAGCGTTCGCGTCGGCATTGTCATGGACCCTATCGCCAGCATTTCCTATAAAAAGGACAGTTCGCTGGCCATGCTCCTGGCCGCCCAGGCCCGCGGCTGGACCTTGTTCTATATGGAGCAGCGCGACCTTTACCAGGGTGACGGAGAGGCCCGCGCACGCATGCGCCCGCTGCAGGTGTTTGCCAACCCCGAGAAGTGGTTCGAGCTTTCTGACGAAATCGACAGCCCGCTGAGCGACCTCGACGTGATCCTGATGCGCAAGGATCCGCCGTTCGACATGGAATTTGT
Source organism: Pseudomonas sp. MF6767 (assembly GCF_016405475.1). Classification (NCBI taxonomy): domain Bacteria; kingdom Pseudomonadati; phylum Pseudomonadota; class Gammaproteobacteria; order Pseudomonadales; family Pseudomonadaceae; genus Pseudomonas; species Pseudomonas sp. MF6767. The sequence goes on from NZ_JAEKCY010000001.1 coordinate 223,707, forward strand.
GTACTCCACCTACCTGCTGGAGCAGGCCGAACGCGCGGGCGTGTTGATCGTCAACAAGCCGCAAAGCCTGCGCGACTGTAATGAAAAACTGTTCGCCACCCTGTTCCCGCAGTGCACGCCACCGACCGTGGTCAGCCGCCGCGCCGATGTACTGCGTGAATTCGCCGCCAAGCATGGCGACGTGATCCTCAAGCCGCTGGACGGCATGGGCGGCACCTCGATCTTCCGTCACCGCGCCGGCGACCCGAACCTGTCGGTGATCCTCGAAACCCTGACCGCCCTGGGCACCCAGCAAATCATGGGCCAGGCCTATCTGCCGGCGATCAAGGATGGCGACAAGCGTATCCTGATGATTGACGGCGAGCCGGTGGATTATTGCCTGGCGCGCATCCCGGCAGCCGGCGAGACCCGTGGCAACCTGGCCGCCGGTGGTCGCGGTGAAGCGCGGCCGTTATCAGAAAAAGACCGCTGGATTGCCGCTCAAGTCGGTCCAACCCTGCGGGAAAAAGGTCTGCTATTTGTCGGACTAGACGTAATTGGCGAGAACCTCACTGAAATCAACGTCACCAGCCCGACCTGTATTCGCGAGATCGACAACGCATTTGGCACGAACATCGGTGAAATGCTGATGGTCGCCATTGAACGCAAGCTACAAGCCAAGTGACATAGAACAGCCGGACACCTACCAACATTGCGTTATCATGCGCCACCTGTGAAACGCGCGATGTTGGTTTTCTTGTCATGACACTCCCGTCCGATCTGCCCCCCGAATTCTCCCCCAGCGGCGTGCGCCCGGCCGATCGTCTCGGTTTTACCCTGTTTCTCGCTGCCTTGATTCATCTCGCCCTGCTCCTGGGTGTGGGGTTCACCCTGGTCGAACCCAAGCAGATCACCAAGACCCTGGAAATCACTCTCGCCACGTTCAAGAGCGAAAAGAAGCCCGAAAAGGCTGACTTTCTCGCCCAGGACAACCAACAGGGCAGCGGCACCCTCGACAAGAAAGCCGTGCCCAAGACCACCGAGGTAGCGCCCTTCCATGACAACCAGGTCAAGAAGGTCACTCCGCCGCCAGCGCCCAAGCCTGAGGTCAGGCAGGCCACGCCCAAGGCTGCGGTGACGACTGTCGCGCCCAAACCGCAAAAAGCCCCGACCCAGCGCGAAAAGGCCAAGACCGAACCCAAGCTCGAGCCAGTGAAACCTGCTCCGACGTTCGACAGTTCGACGTTATCCGACGAAATTTCCAGCCTGGAAGCCGAACTGGCCCATGAGCAACAGCTTTATGCCAAGCGCCCGCGCATCTACCGTCTGAACGCCGCCTCAACCATGCGCGATAAAGGTGCCTGGTATAAGGACGAGTGGCGCAAGAAAGTCGAACGCATCGGCAACCTCAATTACCCGGACGAGGCGCGGCGCCAACAGATTTATGGCAATTTGCGCTTGCTGGTGTCGATCAACCGTGACGGCTCGCTGTATGAGGTGCAGGTGCTGGAGTCCTCCGGCCAGCCGCTGCTGGACCAGGCTGCGCAACGCATCGTGCGCCTGGCCGCGCCCTTTGCGCCGTTCAGCGGCGACTTGAGCGACGTGGACCGCCTGGAAATCATCCGCACCTGGCGGTTCGCCAAGGGCGACCGGTTGTCCAGCAACTGATCACGCCCGCACTACAGATCATTCCCACGCTCCGCGTGGGAATGCCGCCTGGACGCTCTGCGTCTGCTCTTGGGACGCGGAGCGCCCCGGGATGCGTTCCCACGCGGAGCGTGGGAACGATCAGCGATCAGGCTCGCGCCCGCACTTGTCAGTTCGCCCCTCCAACGCCACACTAGCGGACATGAAAAACGTCAGCCCGACCTACCTCAAGCACCAATTCCTGATCGCCATGCCCCATATGGCCGACCCGAACTTTGCGCAGACCTTGACCTACATCGTCGAGCACACGGCCAATGGTGCCATGGGGCTGGTGGTCAACCGCCCGCAGGAGCTGAACCTGGCCGATATCCTTGAGCAACTGCGCCCGGAGATCGACCCGCCGGCGCGTTGCCAGGGCGTACCGATCTACATCGGCGGGCCGGTGCAGACCGATCGCGGTTTTGTGCTGCACCCCACCGGGCCCAAGTTCCAGGCCACGGTAGACCTTGAGGGTGTGTCATTGTCCACATCCCAGGACGTGCTGTTCGCCATCGCCGACGGCGTCGGCCCTGAGCAAAGTGTGATCACCCTGGGCTACGCCGGTTGGGAAGCCGGGCAACTGGAGGCCGAACTGGCCAGCAATGCCTGGCTGACCTGCCCGTTCGACGCTGACATCCTGTTCAACACCGCCAGCGAACTGCGCCTGGAAGCGGCAGCAGCCAAGCTGCGGGTCAACCTCAGCCTGCTGACCAGCCAGGCGGGGCACGCCTGATGGCCTTGCGTCTGATCCTCGGTTTTGACTACGGCACCAAACAGATCGGCGTAGCGGTTGGCCAGGTCATCACCGGCCAGGCCCGCGAGCTGTGCACCCTCAAGGCCCAGAACGGCGTGCCGGACTGGAACCAGGTCGAAGCCCTGATCAAAGAGTGGAAGCCTGACGCGGTAGTGGTCGGCCTGCCCCTGAACATGGATGGCACCCCCAGTGACATGTGCCTGCGCGCCGAGAAGTTCGCGCGCCGCCTCAATGGCCGCTACAACCTGCCCTTCTATACCCATGACGAACGCCTCACCACCTTCGAAGCCAAGGGGGAACGCCGCGACCGTGGCGGGCAAAAGGGCAGTTACCGCGACAACCCGGTAGACGCCATCGCCGCGGCCTTGCTGTTGCAGGGCTGGCTGGATGAAAACACCGCTTTATTTGAATCCTGACCCGCCGCGATCCTGTGGAAGCGGGCTTGCCCGCGAAGAACGTTAACGATACCGCGAGAAGGCTGGATGAACGCGGTGCCCATGAGTTTTTCGCGAGCAAGCTCGCTCCTACACACTTGATAAGGAGCCACCATGAGCTTGCCGAACCCTGCCGAACTGATCAGCCAGATGGCGATACGCCTCAAGGCGCACCTGGAACACCGTGCCATCAGCGAACCGCGTTTTATCGGCATACGCACCGGTGGCGTGTGGGTAGCCCAGGCATTGCTGGAAGCACTGGGCAGCGATTCGCCCCTGGGCACCCTGGACGTGTCCTTCTACCGCGACGATTTCAGCCAGAACGGCCTGCATCCACAAGTGCGCCCTTCGGCCCTGCCCTTCGAGATCGAAGGCCAGCACCTGGTACTGATCGACGACGTGCTGATGAGCGGCCGCACCATCCGCGCCGCCATGAACGAACTGTTCGACTATGGCCGCCCGGCCAGCGTGACCCTGGTGTGCCTGCTGGACCTGGATGCCGGCGAACTACCGATCAGCCCGGACGTCGTAGGCGCGACCCTGTCGCTTGCCCCCCAGCAGCGGGTAAAATTGTCCGGTCCTACGCCGCTCGAACTCGAACTGCAAGACCTTGCCCTTTAAACCGCCTTGTAAAGAGTCCCCGCGATGACGCCTCTAGATGCCAAGCGCCCGCTGCAGCTCAATGCTCAGGGCCAGTTGCAACACTTCTTGTCCCTCGACGGTTTGCCCCGCGAACTGCTCACCGAAATCCTCGACACCGCCGATTCGTTCCTGGAAGTCGGTGGCCGGGCAGTGAAGAAAGTCCCGCTGTTGCGCGGCAAAACCATCTGCAACGTGTTCTTCGAGAACTCCACCCGCACCCGCACCACCTTTGAACTGGCGGCCCAGCGGCTGTCGGCCGATGTGATCACGTTGAACGTGTCCACCTCGTCGGCGAGCAAGGGCGAAACCCTGCTCGATACCCTGCGCAACCTGGAAGCCATGGCAGCCGACATGTTCGTGGTACGCCACGGCGACTCCGGCGCTGCGCATTTCATCGCCGAGCATGTGTGCCCGAACGTGGCGATCATCAATGGCGGCGACGGCCGTCACGCGCACCCGACCCAGGGCATGCTCGACATGCTCACCATTCGTCGGCACAAGGGCAGCTTTGAAAACCTCTCGGTAGCCATCGTCGGCGACATCCTGCATTCGAGGGTTGCACGTTCGAACATGCTGGCTCTCAAGGCCCTGGGTTGCCCGGATATCCGCGTGATCGCGCCCAAGACTCTGTTGCCAATCGGCATCGAACAGTATGGCGTGAAGGTCTACACCGACATGGCCGAGGGCCTCAAGGATGTGGACGTAGTGATCATGCTGCGCCTGCAACGCGAGCGCATGGCCGGGGGCTTGTTGCCCAGCGAAGGTGAGTTCTACCGCCTGTTCGGCCTGACCACCGCACGCCTGGCCATGGCCAAGCCGGATGCAATCGTGATGCACCCGGGGCCGATCAACCGCGGTGTGGAAATTGAGTCGGCGGTGGCCGATGGCCCGCAGTCGGTGATTCTCAACCAAGTGACCTACGGCATCGCCGTGCGCATGGCCGTGCTGTCCATGGCCATGAGCGGGCAAACCGCGCAACGTCAATTCGAGCAGGAGCAGGCCCAGTGAAGCTCAGCATTCTCGGCGCCCGAGTCATCGACCCGGCCAGTGGCCTGGACCAAGTTACCGATCTACACCTGGACGCCGGCAAGATCGTCGCCATGGGCTCCGCCCCCGCAGGCTTCAACGCCGGCCAGAGCATCGATGCCAAGGGCCTGGTGGCCGCGCCTGGGCTGGTGGACCTGAATGTCGCACTGCGCGAGCCGGGCTACAGCCGCAAAGGCAATATCGCCAGCGAAACCCAGGCCGCCGCGGCCGGTGGCGTGACCAGCCTGTGTTGCCCGCCCAACACCAAGCCGGTGCTGGACACGTCGGCCGTGACCGAGCTGATCCTTGACCGCGCCCGCGAAGCCGGCAACTGCAAAGTGTTTCCCATTGGTGCCTTGAGCAAGGGCCTGGATGGCGAACAACTCGCCGAATTGATCGCCCTGCGTGACGCCGGTTGCGTGGCCTTCGGCAATGGCCTGGAAAGCTTTCGCAGCACGCGCACCTTGTGCCGCGCCCTGGAATACGCGGCCACCTTCGACTTGACGGTGATCTTCCATTCCCAGGACCGCGACCTGGCCGAAGGCGGCCTGGCCCATGAAGGCGCAGTGGCCAGCTTCCTCGGCCTGCCGGGCATTCCGGAAACAGCAGAAACCGTGGCTCTCGCTCGTGACCTGTTGCTGGTGGAGCAAAGCGGCGTGCGTGCGCATTTCAGCCAGTTGACCAGCGCCCGGGGCGTGGCTCTGATCGCCCAGGCCCAGGCCCGTGGCTTGCGGGTCACCGCAGATGTCGCCCTGTACCAACTGATCCTGACGGATGAGGCGCTGATCGACTTCTCCAGCCTGTACCACGTACAGCCCCCGCTGCGCACCAAGGCTGACCGTGACGGTTTGCGTGCGGCGGTGAAGTCGGGTGTGGTGTCGGCGATTTCCAGCCATCACCAACCTCACGAGCGAGACGCCAAGCTGGCACCGTTTGGCGCGACCGAGCCAGGCATCAGCAGCGTGGAGTTGTTGTTGCCACTGGCGATGACGCTGGTGGAAGACGGCTTGCTGGACCTTCCGACACTGCTGGCACGCCTGAGCGCCGGCCCGGCCGAGGCCCTGCGCTTGCCGGCGGGCCAGTTGTCGGTGGGTTCACCGGCGGACCTGGTGCTGTTCGACCTGGCAAACTCGACGGTGGCTGGTGAGCGTTGGTTGTCCAAGGGCGAAAACTGCCCGTTCATCGGCCACAGCCTGCCGGCGACGGTGCGGTATACCTTGATGGATGGGCGGATCAGCTACCAGGCTTGACGCGCAAGCTCGTTCCCACGCTCTGCGTGGGAACGCATCCTGTGACGCTCTGCGTCAGCACTCCAAAGGTGGACGCGAAGCGTCCTGGGCTGCATTCCCACGCGGAGCGTGGGAACGATCAGTGCTCAGCGCCCGCTGTTGCGCTCGGCATTGCGGATCGAGATCTGCGTGTTCAGCGTCCAGAAGTCATACAGCACCCCGATCAGGAACAAACCGCCGGTCAGCAGGTAGATCAGGCCGGTGATCCATTTGCCCTGGTACATACGGTGCACACCAAACACCCCCAGAAACGCCAACAGAATCCACGCGACGCTGTATTCAATCGGCCCAGCGGTAAACCGCAGGTCGGCTTCACGGTCCATGGCCGGGATCAGGAACAAGTCGATCAACCAGCCAATGCCGAACAAGCCGAAGGTGAAAAACCAGATCGTGCCCGTCACAGGCTTGCCGTAATAAAAACGATGAGCCCCGGTAAAACCGAAAATCCACAGCAGGTAACCAATCGCCTTGCTGTGGGTGTCTTGCTGCTGAGCAACCTGTTGATAGGTGTTCATGAAGGACCTCTTTTGCTTCGATAGATAAATTTTTTCATTTTCTTTGTGACTTTTTTACGGGCGCCCGACGTACGGCAAATGTTATCGTCCTGCCCTCAAAGCCTTGTAGGGCCTGACTTGTGTAGGACAATTGCGGCGAATCGTCGCGTTTTTCCTGAATTTGACCCCAAGGTTCAATCGACAAACGGGCTGAGAACAGCACAAAAAGCTGTTATAAAGTTGCGCGCAAACCCATAAGAGCCACGCCTAATGCGACCATTTTTCAAGACATGGCTAACCATTTGCCTATTAATGCCACTGGCCGCCCACGCCACCAATCGTGAGCAACGACTTCCGAACGTTAACGGTTTCACCCCTAAAGTCCATAGCACGCCCAGCACTGCCAAATCGGCAAAGCCGACCGTCAGCCGTCCGACTCAACTGAGCAAGGCCCACGGCAAAGCGCTTTCCACCCAGCTGGCCGTGAACACCAAGCAAAGCAGCAACGTCTTGAGCCGTGCCGTCAACGTGCTCGGTACACCTTATCGTTGGGGCGGCAGCAGCCCAAGTAAAGGGTTCGACTGCAGCGGCCTGGTGAAATATGCATTTAACGATGTAAAAGCGGTGGACCTGCCACGCACTTCCAACGCCATGGCGGCCGGCCATGGGTTGAAGGTTGACCGCAAAGACCTGAAACCGGGCGACCTGTTGTTTTTCAAACTCAAGAGCCGCCAGGTCAATCACGTCGCCATCTACCTGGGCAACGACCGCTTTATCCACGCACCGCGCCGTGGCAAGTCGGTGAGCATCGACACACTGAAAAAACCGTTCTGGGACAAGAACTACGTGATTGCCAAGCGGGTACTGCCTAAAGAGCAGAACAACAACCTGCGGATCGTGCAGCGCTAAGCCAGGCACTACTGAAGCTCCCCATTTGAAATGCGATCAAATGTGGGAGCTGGCTTGCCTGCGATGACGGTGTGTCAGTTGGCAGAGAGAGTGCCTGACAGTCCGCTATCGCAGGCAAGCCAGCTCCCACATTGTGTATCTGTCTGTTCTAGATATCTGCCGGCACCCTCGCCTTCTCCCGGGCCTCTTCCCGACTGACCAGCCCCGCGCCGACCAACGCCTTCAAACTCATATCCAGGGTCTTCATCCCCAACGCCCCTCCCGTCTGGATAGCCGAAACCATCTGCGCCACCTTGTCTTCGCGAATCAAGTTACGAATTGCCGGGGTGCCCAGCATGATTTCATGAGCGGCCACGCGCCCACCGCCCACCTTCTTCACCAGCACCTGAGACACCACCGCCTGCAACGACTCCGACAGCATCGAGCGGACCATGGCCTTCTCCCCGGCCGGGAAGACGTCTACCAGCCGGTCCACTGTCTTTGCCGCCGACGAGGTGTGCAGTGTGCCGAACACCAGGTGCCCGGTCTCTGCCGCCGTCAGCGCAAGGCGGATGGTTTCCAGATCGCGCAATTCACCCACCAGGATCACATCCGGGTCTTCTCGCAGGGCTGAACGCAGGGCCACCGAGAAACTGTGGGTGTCTCGATGCACCTGGCGCTGGTTGACCAGCGCCAGTTTCGGCCTGTGGATAAACTCGATGGGGTCTTCCAGCGTGAGGATATGCTGGCGTCGATGCCGGTTGAGGTCGTCGATCATCGCCGCCAGGGTCGTGGACTTGCCCGACCCGGTGGGCCCGGTCACCAGCACCAGGCCGCGAGGAAGGCGGGCGATACGCTGGAACACCTCGCCCAGTCCCAGGTCCTCCAGGCTTTGGACCTCAGTCGCAATAGCCCGGAACACCGCACCCACGCCGCGATCCTGGCGGAACACGTTCGCCCGGAACCGGGCGACGCCTGGCAATTCGAAGGCAAAATCCGTTTCAAGAGATGTTTCGAAATCCTTTTGTTGATGTTTATTCAGCAAAGGGCTCAATAAGTCGACCACTTGGGTAGCGTTCAGCGCTGGCCCATCCAGCGGCCAAACCTCGCCATCAATGCGCAGCATCGGTGCCAGGCCGGCTGACAGATGCAGGTCTGAGGCGCCTCGGCTTACGCTGGCCGTCAGCAATTGCGTGATATCCATAGGGCTTTCCATTTCCAGTAGAATGCCGCGGACTCCATATCCACGGGCGCATCTTGAATGTCGACGATAGCAGACAACATCGGCCTGGTTAGCCAGCGCATCCGCGCCGCAGCCGACGCCGTGCAACGTGACGCAAGCAGCATCCAACTGCTGGCCGTGAGCAAGACCAAACCCGCGCAGGCGGTACGCGACGCCTATGCCGCCGGGCTGCACGACTTTGGGGAAAACTACCTGCAGGAAGCCTTGGGCAAACAGGCGGATTTGACCGACCTGCCCTTGAGTTGGCACTTCATCGGCCCCATTCAATCGAACAAGACTCGCGCCATCGCCGAGAACTTCGCTTGGGTGCATTCCGTGGACCGCCTGAAAATCGCGCAACGCCTGTCCGAGCAACGCCCGGCCGACCTGCCGCCGCTCAATATCTGCATTCAGGTCAATGTCAGTGGCGAAGCCAGCAAGTCCGGCTGCACACCCGCCGACCTGCCGGCCCTGGCCACGGCGATCAGCGCCCTGCCGCGCTTGAAGCTGCGGGGTTTGATGGCAATTCCCGAGCCGACTGAAGACCGGGCGGAGCAGGATGCGGCGTTTGCCACAGTGCGCGACCTGCAAGCCAGCTTGAACCTGCCGCTGGACACACTTTCCATGGGCATGAGCCATGACCTTGAGTCGGCCATTGCCCAAGGCGCCACCTGGGTGCGGATCGGTACCGCCCTGTTTGGCGCCCGCGACTACGGCCAGCCGTGAAATGGCTGACATCCCTCGAAAATAAGGACCTGTCATGAGCAACACGCGTATTGCCTTTATCGGCGCCGGTAACATGGCGGCCAGCCTGATCGGTGGCCTGCGGGCCAAGGGCCTGGACGCCGAGCAGATCCGCGCCAGCGACCCGGGCGCCGAGACCCGCGAGCGCGTCGGCGCCGAACACGGTATCCAGACCTTCGCCGATAACGCCGAGGCCATCCACGGCGTCGATGTGATCGTGCTGGCGGTCAAGCCCCAGGCCATGAAGGCCGTGTGCGAGAGCCTGCGCCCGAGCCTGCAGCCGCATCAGTTGGTGGTGTCGATTGCCGCCGGCATCACCTGTGCCAGCATGAAAACCTGGCTCGGCGACCAGCCGATCGTACGTTGCATGCCCAATACCCCAGCGTTGCTGCGCCAGGGCGTCAGCGGTTTGTACGCCACCGCCGAAGTCAGCGCGCAACAGCGTGACCAGGCTCAGGAGCTGCTGTCTGCGGTGGGCCTCGCCGTATGGCTGGAGCAGGAACAGCAACTGGATGCGGTCACCGCCGTTTCCGGCAGCGGCCCGGCCTACTTCTTCCTGTTGATCGAGGCCATGACCGCCGCCGGCGTCAAGCTGGGCCTGCCCCACGACGTTGCCGAACAACTGGCTGAACAAACGGCCCTGGGCGCCGCGAAAATGGCTGTGGGCAGCGATGTCGATGCCGCCGAACTGCGCCGTCGCGTCACCTCGCCAGGTGGCACCACACAAGCGGCTATCGAGTCGTTCCAGGCCGGGGGCTTTGAAGCCCTGGTGGAAACAGCACTGGGTGCCGCCGCACATCGTTCAGCCGAGATGGCTGAGCAACTGGGCAAATAGTCGTCCCTTACCAAGGTAATCAAACATGCTCGGAATCAATGACGCTGCCGTTTTCATCATCCAGACCCTGGGCAGCCTGTACCTGCTGATCGTGCTGATGCGCTTTATCCTGCAACTGGTGCGTGCGAACTTCTACAACCCGCTGTGCCAATTCGTGGTGAAGGCCACCCAACCGCTGCTCAAGCCGCTGCGCCGGGTGATCCCGAGCCTGTTCGGCCTGGACATGTCGTCGCTGGTGCTGGCGCTGTTGCTGCAGATTTTGCTGTTCGTGGTGATCCTGATGCTCAATGGCTACCAGGCCTTCACCGTGCTGCTGTTGCCATGGGGCCTGATCGGTATTTTCTCGCTGTTCCTGAAGATCATTTTCTGGTCGATGATCATCAGCGTGATTCTTTCGTGGGTCGCGCCAGGCAGCCGTAGCCCGGGCGCCGAATTGGTGGCTCAGATCACCGAACCGGTGCTGGCACCCTTCCGTCGCCTGATCCCGAACCTGGGGGGCCTGGATATCTCGCCGATCTTTGCGTTTATCGTGATTCAGTTGCTGCAGAGCTGGGTGATTCCGCGCCTGGCGTACTTTGCCTACATGCCAAAAGAGTTGTTTGGCCTGATCTGACCGATAGATCGTTCCCACGCTCTGCGTGGGAATGCAGCCCGTGATGCTCCGCGTCACAAGGACGGGACGCAGAGCGTCCCAAGAGGCATTCCCACGCGGAGCATGGGAACGATCAAACGCGGAGCGTGGGAACGATCACGCTAACCCCCGACCATTGCTTGCCGCTAGGGTCCCCGCTCTTTAGACTTACGCCTCATTTAAACGAGAGCAGGGTCGATGCCAGCTGCCTTCCCCCCCGATTCTGTTGGACTGGTCGTGCCACAAGTGGCGCATTTCAGCGAACCCCTGGCCCTGGCCTGCGGCCGTTCGTTGCCAGCCTACGACCTGATCTACGAAACCTATGGCCAACTGAACGCCACGGCGAGCAACGCCGTGCTGATCTGCCATGCCTTATCCGGCCATCATCACGCCGCCGGCTTCCATAGCGTTGACGACCGCAAGCCCGGCTGGTGGGACAGTTGCATCGGCCCCGGCAAGCCCATCGACACCAACAAGTTCTTTGTGGTCAGCCTGAACAACCTCGGCGGCTGCAACGGCTCCACCGGCCCCAGCAGCCTCAACCCGGAAACCGGCAAGCCGTTCGGCGCCGACTTCCCGGTGCTGACGGTAGAGGACTGGGTGCACAGCCAGGCACGCCTCGCCGACCTGTTGGGCATCAGCCAGTGGGCCGCCGTGATTGGCGGCAGCCTGGGCGGCATGCAGGCCCTGCAATGGACCATCACTTACCCGGACCGTGTGCGCCATTGCCTGGCTATCGCCTCGGCGCCCAAGTTGTCAGCGCAGAACATCGCCTTCAACGAAGTGGCGCGCCAGGCAATCCTCACCGATCCCGAGTTCCACGGCGGTTCGTTCCAGGAAGCAGGCGTGATCCCCAAGCGCGGCTTGATGCTGGCGCGGATGGTCGGCCACATTACCTACCTGTCCGACGACTCCATGGGCGAGAAATTCGGCCGTGGCCTCAAGAGCGAGAAGCTCAACTACGACTTCCACAGCGTCGAGTTCCAGGTGGAAAGCTACCTGCGTTACCAGGGCGAGGAGTTCTCGGGGCGTTTCGACGCCAATACCTACCTGCTGATGACCAAGGCCCTGGACTACTTCGACCCGGCCGCCAATCACGATGACGACCTGGCGAAAACCTTCGAGCACGCCACGGCCAAGTTCTGCGTGATGTCGTTCACCACCGACTGGCGCTTTTCGCCAGCGCGCTCCCGTGAGCTGGTGGATGCCCTGATGGCCGCCAAGAAAGACGTCTGCTACCTGGAGATCGATGCACCGCAAGGCCACGACGCCTTCCTGATTCCGATCCCACGCTACCTGCAGGCGTTCAGTAACTACATGAACCGTATTTCGCTTGTGAGAACGCCATGAGAGCCGACCTGGAAATCATCCAAGACTGGATCCCCGCCGGCAGCCGCGTGCTCGACCTGGGCTGCGGCGACGGCGAACTGCTGAGCTGGCTGCGCGACCACAAGCAAGTCACCGGCTACGGCCTGGAAAACGACCCGGACAACATCGCCCAATGCGTGGCCAAGGGCATCAACGTGATCGAGCAGGACCTGGACAAGGGCCTGGGCAACTTTGCCAGCAACAGCTTCGACATCGTGGTGATGACCCAAGCCCTGCAAGCGGTGCACTACCCGGACCGCATCCTCGACGAAATGCTGCGCGTGGGCCGCCAATGCATCATCACCTTCCCCAACTTTGGCCACTGGCGCTGCCGCTGGTACCTGGCCACCAAGGGGCGCATGCCGGTCTCCGACTTCCTGCCGTACACCTGGTACAACACGCCGAACATCCACTTTTGCACCTTCGAAGACTTCGAAGCCCTGTGTGGCGAACGTGAAGCCAAGGTGATCAACCGCCTTGCCGTCGATCAACAGCACCGCCACGGCTGGGCGAGTAAGCTATGGCCCAACCTGTTGGGCGAAATTGGTATCTACCGGGTCAGCAGTCCTGGCCTGACCGACCACAAAGTTGCCGTCTAATCATCTTCAAGAGGGACGTTCATGAGTCGTTTGGCTATTTTTCTATTGACCGCATGCCTGGGCGCCAGCGCCATGGCCGCCGACACTATCGACGCTAATCGCAAAAAAGACTTTGGCGATATCACCGTTCATTACAACACCTTCACCTCCAGCTTCTTGCCACCGGAGACCGCACAGAATGTTGGCGTGGTGCGCAGCAAAGAGAAGGGCCTGATCAATGTGACCGTGATCAAGGGCGTGGCCCCGGTCGCGGCCCAAGTGACGGGCACCATCAAGGACCTGGGCGGCAAGAGCGAGATCCTGACCTTCAAGCAAATCGAAGAGAAAGGCGGCATCAGCTATCTGGCGCCCTACTCGGTGACCCAGCGTGAATACAAGACGTTTACCATTAACGTTGAAACCGGTGGCAAGGCCCATGGTTTCCAATTCAACCAAGAACTGTTCCCGGCCGAATGATGAACCTTACTCAACTCGTACTGGCCAGCCATAACGCCGGCAAACTCAAAGAACTGCAGGCCATGCTCGGTGAGTCCGTGCAACTGCGTTCGATTGGCGAGTTCAGCCAGGTCGAACCGGAAGAAACCGGCCTGTCGTTCGTTGAAAACGCCATCCTCAAGGCGCGCAACGCGGCACGCATCTCCGGCCTGCCGGCCCTGGCGGATGATTCGGGCCTGGCCGTGGATTTCCTCGGCGGCGCCCCTGGTATCTACTCGGCCCGTTACGCCGACGGCCAGGGCGATGCAGCCAACAACGCCAAGCTGCTCGACGCCCTCAAAGACGTGCCGGAGGCCGAGCGTGGTGCGCAGTTCGTCTGCGTGTTGGCCCTGGTACGGCATGCCGACGACCCGCTGCCGATTCTGTGCGAAGGCTTGTGGCACGGGCGCATCCTGCACGCGGCCAGCGGTGAACATGGCTTTGGCTATGACCCGCTGTTCTGGGTGCCGGAGCGCAATGTCTCCAGCGCTGAACTGAGCCCGGCCGACAAAAATCAGATCAGCCACCGCGCCCGCGCCATGGCGTTGCTGCGCCAGCGCCTGGGTTTGAAATGACCCAGAACACCTCTGCGCAGCCGCTGATCCACGGTGGCGCGCAAACACCACGGGCGGCCCTGCCCCATCTGCCGCCCCTGGCGCTGTACATCCATATCCCGTGGTGTGTGCGCAAATGCCCGTATTGCGACTTCAACTCCCACACCGCGAGCAAAGTGCTGCCGGAAGAAGAGTATGTGGATGCCCTGCTGGCCGACCTGGACCAAGACCTGCACGCCGTATATGGCCGCAAGCTGAGTTCGATCTTCTTTGGCGGCGGCACGCCCAGCCTGTTCAGTGCGGCTGCACTGGGCCGCCTGCTCAAGGGCGTTCAAGCACGTATCCCGTTTGCTGACGATATCGAGATCACCCTGGAAGCCAACCCAGGGACGTTCGAACAAGAGAAGTTCGTGGCGTACCGCAAACTGGGGATCAATCGCCTGTCCATCGGCATCCAGAGCTTCCAGCAAGAGAAGCTTGAAGCCCTGGGCCGCATCCACAATGGCGATGAAGCCGTGCGCGCAGCCGGTATGGCGCGCCAGGCCGGGTTCGACAACTTCAACCTGGACTTGATGCACGGCCTGCCCAACCAGTCCCTGGAGGACGCCTTGGGCGACCTGCGCCAGGCCATTGCACTCAAGCCGACGCACCTGTCCTGGTACCAACTGACCCTGGAACCCAACACCGTGTTCTGGAACCAGCCGCCCGCGCTGCCGGAAGACGACACGCTGTGGGATATCCAGGAAGCCGGCCAGGCACTGCTCGCCGAACACGGTTACGCACAATATGAAGTCTCGGCCTACGCCCAACCGGGGCGGCCGGCGCGGCATAACCTCAATTACTGGAGTTTTGGCGACTTTATCGGCATCGGCGCCGGGGCCCACGGCAAGCTCAGCCACCCGGACGGGCGCATTATCCGCACCTGGAAAACCCGTGCACCAAAGGACTACCTCAACCCGGCCAAAAGCTTCCAGGCCGGCGCGAAAGAACTGACCAACGATGAACTGCCGTTCGAGTTTCTGATGAACGCGCTGCGCCTCACCGAAGGGGTTGATGCCAAGCTCTACGCCGAGCGCACCGGCCTCGATCTGGCGAGCCTCGATGAAGGCCGCCGCGACGCAGAACAAAGTGGATTAATGCAGGTCGAACCGTCACGCCTGGCGGCCACCGACCGCGGGCAACTCTTTCTCAATGACCTGTTGCAGAAGTTTTTGAGCTGATAGCTCTTAAGGAAATCGAATGGATCTGGTACTCGACCTGCTCGCCACCGTATCCCGCTGGAGCCGTAGCAACCTGTCGGAAATCTCGTTGGCCCTTGTGGGCTGTTTGCTGGTGCTGTTCGGCGCCGACATCAAGGGCTGGGTCGAAGCGCGCCTGGGCAGCATCGCCGGCGCCTTGCGCGTACCCTTGATGGCCCTGCTGTGCCTGATCGGCAGCGGCGCGGCGTTGATCTACGCCACGCCGTGGATTGTGCGAGGGTTGAGCCAGTTCAATAACTACAGCCTGGCGCCGGTGTTGATCGTGGTGCTGGTGTTGATTGGCGTGGTAGCAGACCGCCGCTGACTCAGCAGGCACTACAAAACAAATGTGGGAGCTGGCTTGCCTGCGATACAGACACCTCGGTGTATCAGTGATACCGAGGTGATGCTATCGCAGGCAAGCCAGTTCCCACATTTGATTGCGTTTCAAGCTGATGACTGTTTAAGCCAGCTTCTCGAATTTCAAATCCCACACCCCATGCCCCAATCGCTCGCCACGGCGTTCGAACTTGGTGATCGGCCGCTCGGCCGGGCGTGGCACGCATTTGCCGTCTTCGGCCAGGTTGCGGTAGCCGGGGGCGACGTTCATCACTTCCAGCATGTATTCCGCGTACGGTTCCCAGTCGGTGGCCATGTGCAGGATGCCGCCCACTTTCAGCTTGCTGCGCACCAGTTCCGCGAAGGACGCCTGGACGATGCGGCGCTTGTGGTGACGGGCCTTGTGCCATGGGTCGGGGAAGAACAGCATCAGGCGGTCGAGGCTGTTGTCGGCGATGCAGCGGTTGAGCACTTCAATCGCATCGCAGTCGTAGACCCGCAGGTTTTTCAGGCCTTGGGTCAGCACACCGTTGAGCAGTGCGCCGACGCCTGGGCGGTGCACTTCCACACCGATGAAATCCTGTTCCGGCGCGGCTGCGGCCATTTCCAGCAGGGAATGGCCCATACCGAAACCGATTTCCAGGGAGCGCGGGGCCGAACGGCCGAACACTTGGTCATAGTCCACCGGCGCGTCGGCCAGGGGCAACACGAACAGCGGCGTGCCCTGTTCCAGGCCCTTTTGTTGGCCTTCGGTCATGCGGCCGGCGCGCATCACAAAACTCTTGATGCGGCGGTGCTTGGACTCGTCGCCTTCTTCCACGGTGTTCGGCGTTTCGTTTGATTCAGTCATCAATAGCTCTTACTTGATCAGACCATCCAGCGGCGAAGAGGCGCTGGCATAGAGTTTTTTCGGCATGCGCCCGGCGAGGTAGGCCAGGCGGCCCGCGACGATGGCGTGGTTCATGGCTTGGGCCATCATGATTGGTTGCTGGGCATGGGCAATGGCCGAGTTCATCAATACGGCGTCGCAGCCCAGCTCCATGGCGATGGTCGCGTCGGAGGCTGTGCCCACGCCCGCATCCACCAGTACTGGAATCCTGGCTTCTTCGAGGATGATCTGCAGGTTATACGGATTGCAGATCCCCAGGCCGGAACCGATCAGACCGGCCAGCGGCATCACCGCGATGCAGCCGATTTCTGCCAGTTGGCGCGCGATGATCGGGTCATCGCTGGTGTAGACCATCACGTCGAAACCTTCCTTGACCAGGGTTTCGGCGGCCTTGAGGGTTTCGATCACATTGGGGAACAGGGTTTTCTGGTCGGCCAGCACTTCCAGCTTCACCAGGTTGTGGCCGTCGAGCAGCTCACGGGCCAGGCGGCAGGTGCGCACGGCTTCGATGGCGTCGTAGCAGCCCGCGGTGTTTGGCAGGAAGGTGTAGCGCTCCGGCGACAGCACTTCGAGCAGGTTCGGCTCGCCCTCGATCTGGCCGAGGTTGGTGCGGCGCACGGCGAAGGTGACGATCTCGGCACCCGAGGCTTCGATGGCCAGGCGGGTTTCTTCCATGTCGCGGTACTTGCCGGTGCCGACCAGCAGACGGGACTGGTAGGTACGACCGGCCAGGACGAAAGGCTTGTCGCTACGAACGATGCTCATGGGAAATCCTCTGGTTGGATGAGGTTCTGCAGAATGCGTTGCGGCCGTGGCGGGCTAGCCGCCGCCGATGGCGTGGACCACTTCGATCTGGTCACCTTCGGTGAGCGCAGTCTCGGCGTGCTGGCTACGCGGGACGATATCCAGGTTGAGCTCCACTGCGACGCGACGCCCGGTCAGGTCCAGACGGGTCAGCAGGGCCGCAACGGTTTCGCCGTCGGGCAGTTCAAAGGGTTCGCCGTTCAACTGAATGCGCATGCCACGGGCCGCCATCGTTTTTAGGGGCCCGCATTCTAGCGCGATTGGAACCTGAAGGTCAGCTCCAAGCGTCAAGCGGTCAAAGCTGCAAACGCCACGCCGCCAGGCCCAGGAAGAACCAGCCGAGCAGGAACGCCAGCCCGCCAAACGGCGTGATGATCCCCAGTTTACTGATGCCGGTCATCGTCAGCACATACAGGCTGCCCGAGAACAGCAGGATACCGACGGTAAACGAAATACCCGCCCAAGTGACCAGCCGGCCCGGAATATGCGCCGCCAGCAAGGCCACGCCGAACAGTGCCAGGGCATGCACCAACTGGTAGGTCACACCAGTATGAAAGATCGCCAGGTAGTCGGTGCTCAGGCGGTTTTTCAGGCCGTGGGCGGCGAACGCGCCCAGGGCGACACCGGTAAAGCCGAAAAAGGCAGCCAGCATCAGAAAGCTACGCAGCATGGGGAACTCCAGTCAGACTCATCGGGCAGGGTCTGTATAATGGCCCGCTCAACGGGTTCGGCCAAGCCATCTCTATGCTGCGTGTCCTCTTCAAACGCTTTCTCAACGTCGTGAAATGGTTTGCCATCGGCAGTGTGTTGCTGGTGCTGCTGTTTCGTGTGGTGCCGCCACCGTTCACTGCGCTGATGGTGGAGCGCAAGGTCGAGTCCTGGGTCGACGGTGAGCCTATCGACCTGCAACGCAGCTGGGTGCCATGGGATGAAATATCCGATGACCTGAAAGTGGCGGTGATGGCCGGTGAAGACCAGCGCTTCCCACAACATTGGGGTTTTGATTTCGGCGCGATCCAGGCGGCGATTCTGCACAACGAACGCGGCGGCTCGATTCGCGGTGCCAGCACCCTGAGCCAGCAGGTGTCGAAAAACCTGTTCCTGTGGGCCGGCCGCAGCTATTTGCGCAAAGGCCTGGAGGCGTGGTTTACCGGTTTGATCGAGGTGTTGTGGCCCAAGCAGCGGATTCTTGAGGTGTACCTCAACAGCGTGGAATGGGATGAAGGTGTGTTTGGCGCAGAGGCAGCGGCGCGGCACCATTTTGGCGTGAGCGCCAAGGGCCTTTCGCGGCAGCAGGCCAGCTACCTGGCGGCGGTATTGCCCAATCCTAGAGTGTGGAGTGCCAGCCATCCGACGGCTTATGTGGCACGGCGGGCGGCGTGGATTCGCCAGCAGATGAGCCAATTGGGCGGGGATGGTTACCTGATGGAGCTGAACAACTCTCGAAAGGCACCCTGGTCCGACTGACACAATATGGGACCTGTGGGAGCTGGCTTGCCTGCGATAGCGGTGGGTCAGTAACCCATGCTTCAGCTGACACGGCCTCATCGCAGGCAAGCCAGCTCCCACATTAAACCGAGTTGGGCTTGAGACTTTTCGAACACAAACAAAAATGCCCCGGTCTTTCGACCGGGGCATTTTTTGTTCGCTGCATTTTAAGCGGCGATCGACAACTTCAGCTTGTTCATCGCGCTTTTCTCAAGCTGACGAATCCGCTCGGCCGACACGTTGTACTTCTGCGCCAGGTCGTGCAGCGTGGCCTTTTCTTCTGCCAGCCAACGCTGGTAGAGGATGTCACGACTGCGGTCGTCCAGCACTTCCAGCGCTTCGTGCAGGTTGTGGTTGGAGTTGTCGCTCCAGTCGGCGTCTTCCAGTTGACGCGCCGGGTCGTACCGGTGGTCTTCCAGGTAGTTGGCCGGCGATTGGAAGGCGCTGTCGTCATCCGCTTCGGCGGCTGGGTCGAAGGCCATGTCATGGCCGGTCAGGCGGCTTTCCATCTCGCGCACTTCACGCGGCTCCACACCGAGGCTTTCGGCCACGCGGTGGACTTCTTCGTTGTTCAGCCACGCCAGGCGTTTTTTCTGGCTGCGCAGGTTGAAGAACAGCTTGCGCTGGGCCTTGGTGGTGGCCACTTTCACGATGCGCCAGTTGCGCAGGATGAACTCGTGGATTTCCGC
This sequence comes from Pseudomonas sp. MF6767, assembly GCF_016405475.1. NCBI lineage: Bacteria > Pseudomonadati > Pseudomonadota > Gammaproteobacteria > Pseudomonadales > Pseudomonadaceae > Pseudomonas > Pseudomonas sp. MF6767. Next base: position 242,773 of record NZ_JAEKCY010000001.1, read on the forward strand.
CTTGATCCAGTGCACGGCAAACGACACCAGGCGCACGCCCATTTCAGGGTTGAAGCGCTTTACAGCCTTCATCAGGCCTACGTTGCCTTCCTGAATCAGGTCGGCCTGGGCCAGACCGTAGCCGCTATAGCTACGGGCGATATGTACGACAAAACGCAGGTGGGCGAGCACCATCTGCCGAGCCGCCCCCAAATCCTGCTCATAGTAGAGACTCTCGGCCAGTTCACGCTCCTGCTCGGGCGTCAGCAATGGAATGCTGTTGACCGTGTGCACATAAGCCTCCAGGTTCGCACCCGGGACCAAGGCATAAGCAGGTTGCAAAGAAGTGGTCATACGAAAAAACCTCCGACTCACATAACTCGTGCAGTTCAGCACTGCGAAAATTGACCTGGGAACCGTAGGACAAGTTCCCTAAACCGCTGATACGGTCAATACAAACGAAACCACATTAATCTGGCATTAACTACTTCGGCGCCAGCTCACGTAAATGCCGTGCCACCGCAATCCACGCACCGATATACCCCAACAACACCGCGCCAAGCAAGAGACTCAGACCATCGGCTACCGGCACACCGGCCAGAGCGAAATCACTGCCGTAGAGCCCGGCCAAGCCGACAACCGCGTCGTTCAACCAATCCAGGCCAAACGCCAGTACGCCCCAGGACAAGATCCCCGCACCCAGGCCATACAGCGCGCCCATGTACAGGAAAGGCCGACGCACATAGCTGTCTGTGCCGCCCACCAGTTTAATCACTTCTATCTCGGTGCGACGGTTTTCAATATGAAGACGAATGGTATTACCTATCACCAAAAGTAATGCAGACACTAATAACACCGTCAGGCCGAACACAAAGCGGTCACCCAGCTTGAGGATTGCGGCCAGGCGCTCTACCCAGACTAGATCAAGTTGCGCCTGTTGCACCTTCGGCATCTCTGCGAGTTTTTGTCGCAGGGCTTCCAGCGCCGGCTTGTCGACCTCGTTCGGCGTTACCAACACCACGCCCGGCAGCGGGTTCTGCGGCAGCTCCTTGAGCGCCTCGCCCAGGCCCGATTGCTGCTGGAACTCTTCGAGGGCTTGGTCGCGGCTGATGTACTCGGCCTCGGCTACCCCCGGGATGTTCTTGATGTCGTCACGCAGCGCTTCGCCTTCCTTGCTGCTGGTGTCCAGGTTCAGGTACAGCGAAATCTGCGCCGCCCGCTGCCAGGAACCGCCCAGGCGCTCCACATTATTAAGCAACAGCGACAAGCCCATCGGCAGGCTCAAGGCCACCGCCATCACCAGGCAAGTGAAAAAACTACCGATCGGCTGTTTGCCCAGGCGCCGCAGGCTGTCCAGCAGGCTAGCGCGATGGCTTTCAATCCAGGCGTGCACCAGGGTACCGAAGTCCGGGCCGTCGTCGTCGTCGTGTTTTTTCTTTTTCGGTTGCGGGTCGGCCGGTTTCGGCGCCACGCGTTCGGATACTTTAGGGCTGCGTGTAGCACTCATACGCCCGCCTCCCCATCGCCGATCAGGCGGCCGCGCTGCAGGGTCAGCATGCGATGACGCATACGGGCAATCAGGGCCAGGTCGTGGCTGGCAATCAATACGCTGGTGCCCAGGCGGTTGATATCTTCGAACACCCCCATGATCTCGGCCGCCAGGCGCGGGTCGAGGTTACCGGTGGGTTCGTCCGCCAGCAGCAAAGCCGGGCGATGGACGATGGCGCGGGCGATACCGACACGCTGTTGCTGGCCGGTGGACAGGTCGCCGGGGAAGAGGTCGGTCTTGTCCGACAAGGCTACACGCTCCAGGGCCGAGTCCACGCGCTTGACGATCTCGGCCTTGGACAGCCCCAGTATCTGCAACGGCAGGGCCACGTTGTTGAACACCGTACGGTCGAACAGCAACTGATGGTTCTGGAACACTACGCCGATCTGGCGGCGCAAGAATGGAATTTGCGCATTGCTGATGGTAGCCAGGTCCTGGCCCGCCAGCAGCAACTTGCCGGTGGTCGGGCGTTCCATGGCCAGCAACAGGCGCAACAGCGTACTTTTGCCCGCGCCCGAATGGCCGGTGACAAACAAGAATTCGCCGCGACGCACTCGAAAGCTCAGCTCATGCAAGCCCACATGCCCGTTGGCATAGCGTTTACCGACCTGTTCGAATCGAATCATGAACGCTCCCGCTCGGCAAACAGTGCCTGTACAAAGGGTTCGGCTTCAAAGGTGCGCAGGTCGTCGATGCCTTCACCGACGCCGATATAGCGAATCGGTAACCCGAACTGTTTGGCCAGGGCGAAAATCACACCGCCCTTGGCCGTGCCGTCGAGCTTAGTCAATGCCAGGCCGGTCAGTTGCACCGTCTGGTTGAATTGCTTGGCCTGGCTGATGGCGTTCTGGCCGGTACCAGCGTCGAGCACCAGCAAGACTTCGTGGGGTGCATCGGCGTCAAGCTTGCCGATCACGCGGCGCACTTTCTTCAGTTCTTCCATCAAATTGTCTTTGGTGTGCAGGCGGCCGGCTGTATCGGCGATCAGCACATCGATGTTGCGCGCCTTGGCGGCTTGCACAGCATCGAAAATCACCGACGCAGAGTCGGCACCGGTGTGCTGGGCAATCACCGGGATCTTGTTGCGCTCGCCCCACACCTGCAACTGCTCGACGGCGGCGGCACGGAAGGTGTCACCGGCGGCGAGCATGACTTTCTTGCCTTCACCTTGCAGCTTCTTGGCCAGCTTGCCGATGGTGGTGGTCTTGCCAGCGCCATTAACCCCTACCACGAGGATGACGAACGGCTTTTTCGGCGTGATCACCAGCGGCGCTTCAACCGGCTTGAGCATGGCGGCCAGCTCAGCCTGCAGGGATTTGTACAGGGCGTCGGCGTCGGTCAACTGCTTGCGCGCGACCTTCTGCGTCAGGCTCTGGATGATCACGGCGGTGGCTTCGACGCCCACGTCGGCGGTGAGCAGGCGGGTCTCGATGTCTTCCAGCAGCTCGTCATCAATGACTTTCTTGCCCAGGAACAGGCTGGCCATGCCTTCGCCAATACTGGCGCTGGTCTTGCTCAGGCCCTGCTTGAGACGGGCAAAAAACCCGGTTTTGCTGGTTTCGGTGGTGGCGACGACAGGCTCTGGCTCGACGACGGCAGGTGCGGCAACAACCGGTGCCGGCACTTCAACGACGGGCGGAACTTCAGCCACAACCTCTACCGGCGCCGGCTCAACCACTGCAGGAATCGGCGGCACGACGTGCTCGGCCTGAACATCCTCCACCAACGCCACAGGCTCTTCGGCCACCGGCAGTTCCAACCAAGGCTTGTGCTCAGGCGCAGGCTCAAGTTCCGGCTCGGCCTCGACGACCGGCTGCAACACCGGCTCAGCCATCGGCAACACCACCGGAACTGGCGTCTCGGCAACCGGTTCGGCTTCTATTACGGGTTCAGGGGTGGGTTCAGCGTGAACCTGTGGCTGTTCGACGACGGTTTCCTGCGGCTTTTTGCGCAGCCATCCGAACAGGCCTTTCTTCTCGCCAGCCGCAGCTGGGGTCTTCTTGTCGTCGTTGGAACCAAACATGGAGACGGCTATCTCAAGGTAGCGACGCGCCAAGGGGCGCTTCGGTAAATAAAATTCGATGCGTAACAGACTGTTTTTTAGCCAGCTCGTTCATGCGCAACATTTTGTAAGGCCTAAATAGGGCCTCAACAAGACAGCCACAGTGGCCGTCCCTAGGTCGGATCAGTATCCTAGCACCTCCTCGCCCGCCGACGCTAAGACCAAGCGGGCAGCCCAACAGGTTTAAAAACGAATGAATGCTCTAGCCCGCCGCGCCGCAGGCCTGCTGTTCAGCACAGTTTGTCTGCCTCTCTCAGCTTTGGCTGCCGATCCACAACCCACCCATGAATTCACCCTCGATAACGGCCTCAAGGTGGTCGTGCGCGAAGATCATCGCGCGCCGGTGGTGGTTTCCCAGGTCTGGTACAAGGTTGGCTCAAGCTACGAAACACCGGGCCAGACCGGTTTGTCCCACGCCCTGGAACACATGATGTTCAAGGGCAGCGCCAAGGTTGGCCCCGGTGAAGCCTCGCTGATCCTGCGCGACCTGGGCGCCGAAGAAAACGCCTTCACCAGCGACGACTACACCGCGTACTACCAGGTATTGGCCCGTGATCGCCTGGGTGTGGCCTTTGAGCTGGAAGCCGACCGCATGGCCAGCCTGCGCCTGCCGGCCGACGAGTTCAGCCGGGAAATCGAGGTAATCAAGGAAGAGCGCCGCCTGCGCACCGACGACAACCCGATGTCCAAGGCCTACGAGCGCTTCAAGGCCATGGCCTTCCCCGCCAGTGGCTACCACACGCCGACCATCGGCTGGATGGCCGACCTGGACCGCATGAAGGTCGAGGAACTGCGCCACTGGTACCAATCCTGGTACGTGCCGAACAACGCCACCCTGGTGGTGGTCGGCGACGTGACCCCGGACGAGGTGAAAAACCTCGCCCAACGTTACTTCGGCCCGATCCCCAAGCGTGACGTGCCGCCGGCAAAAATCCCGATGGAACTGGCCGAGCCCGGCGAGCGCCTGCTGACCCTGCACGTGCAGACCCAACTGCCAAGCGTGTTCCTGGGCTTCAACGTGCCTGGCCTGGCCACCGCCGAAGACAAACGCTCGGTGCAGGCCCTGCGCCTGATCTCGGCGCTGCTGGACGGCGGCTACAGTGCACGGATCTCCGAGCAACTGGAGCGCGGTGAGGAACTTGTGTCCGCGGCTTCCACCAACTACGACGCCTACACCCGTGGCGACAGCCTGTTTACCCTCTCGGCCACGCCGAACCAGCAGAAGAAGAAAACCGTCGCCCAAGCCGAAGCCGGCCTGTGGCGCCTGCTCGATGAGTTGAAGGCCAAGCCGCCGACCGCTGAAGAACTGGAGCGCATCCGTGCCCAGGTCATTGCGGGCCTGGTGTACCAGCGTGATTCCATCACCAGCCAGGCCACGGCCATCGGCTCCCTGGAAACCGTTGGTCTGTCCTGGAAGCTCATGGACACGGAGCTTGCCGACCTGCAAAGCGTGACGCCGGAAGATATCCAGAAAGCCGCGCGCACCTACTTCACCCGCGAACGTCTGAGCGTCGCCCATGTTTTGCCAGAGGAGACCGCTCATGAGTGATCGCAAAAACAGCCGCCTGATCCTGCCCGGCCTGATCGCCGTCACCCTGATGGCGGCCAGCGCCGTTTACTTTTTGCGCCCGAGCGAGTCGGTCGCCAGTCAGGCCCTGGACAAGGCTCAAACGGCCAGCACCCTGCAGTCCCTGGCGGAACTGGATGGCAAGGCACCGACCAACCGCAAGCTCGACGTACAAACCTGGACCACCGCCGAAGGCGCCAAGGTGCTGTTCGTCGAAGCCCACGAATTGCCGATGTTCGACATGCGCCTGCTGTTTGCCGCCGGCAGCAGCCAGGATGGCGACGTGCCAGGCCTGGCGCTGATGACCAACGCCATGCTTAACGAAGGTGTGCCGGGCAAGGATGTCAGCCAGATCGCCAGTGGGTTCGAAGGCCTGGGGGCCGATTTCGGCAACGGCGCCTATCGCGACATGGCGCTGGTGACCCTGCGCAGCCTGAGCGACAACGATAAGCGCACCGCCGCCCTGGCCCTGTTCGACCAGGTGATTGGCCAGCCGACGTTCCCGGCGGATTCCCTGGCGCGGATCAAGAACCAGATCCTGGCCGGTTTCGAGTACCAGAAACAGAACCCCGGCAAACTGGCGAGCATCGAGCTGTTCAAGCGTCTGTACGGCGACCATCCTTACGCGCATCCGAGCGAAGGCACCCCAGAAAGCGTGCCGAAAATTACCCTGGCACAGTTGCAGGCGTTCCATGCCAAAGCCTATGCGGCGGGCAATGCCGTGATTGCGGTCGTCGGCGACCTGACCCGTGCAGAAGCCGAGGCCATGACGGCCAAAGTGTCAGCCTCGCTGCCCAAAGGCCCGGCCATGGCCAAGATCGCCCAGCCGACCGAGCCAAAAGCCGGCCTGAGCCGTATCGAGTTTCCGTCCAAGCAAACCCACCTGCTGTTTGCGCAATTGGGCATCGACCGCGCCGACCCGGACTACGCAGCCTTGTCCCTGGGCAACCAGATCCTTGGCGGCGGCGGCTTCGGTACCCGTTTGATGAGCGAGGTGCGTGAAAAACGCGGCCTGACCTACGGCGTGTACTCCGGTTTCTCACCGATGCAGGTGCGCGGCCCGTTCATGATCAACCTGCAGACCCGCGCCGAAATGAGCGGCGGCACCCTGCGCCTGGTTGAGGATGTACTGGCTGATTACCTCAAGAACGGCCCAACACAAAAAGAACTGGACGACGCCAAGCGCGAACTGGCCGGCAGCTTCCCGCTGTCCACCGCCAGCAACGCCGATATCGTCGGGCAGTTGGGCGCCATGGGTTTCTACAACCTGCCGCTGAGCTATCTGGAAGATTTCATGAAACAATCCCAGGCCCTGACCGTCGATCAGGTCAAGGCTGCAATGAACAAACACTTGAGCGCCGACAAGATGGTCATCGTGACCGCCGGCCCGACGATTGCGCAAAAGCCACTACCGCCCCCCACTGATAAACCTGCCGAGCAGCCGCTCGGGGTTCCGGAGCATTAATGGCCAGTTCATCTCGCCCGAAAAAACCTGTCCACAACGTGCATAACGGTGTGGGCCAACTGCGCATCATTGGCGGTGAATGGGGCAGCCGCAAGCTGAGCTTCCCCGACGTCGTGGGCCTGCGCCCGACGCCCGATCGCGTGCGTGAAACCCTGTTCAACTGGCTCGCGCCGTACATAGGCGGGGCCAAAGTGCTGGACCCGTTCGCCGGCAGCGGCGCGCTGTTCCTGGAGGCGCTGTCCCGTGGCGCGGCGCAGGGCCAGGCGCTGGACGCCAGCAATGTGGCGGTGTCCAGCCTCAAGGAGCACCTGGGCACGCTGCGTTGCACCACCGGCCAGGTGCAGACGGCCGACGCGCTGCGCTACCTGGAAACCCAGGCAGCGACTGAATACGACGTAGTGTTCCTCGACCCACCGTTCAACCAGAACCTGCTGCCGACCGTCTGCACACTGCTGGAAGAACGCCAGTGGCTGGCACCGGATGCCTGGATCTACACTGAGAGCGAGACCGCGCCGTCCACGCTCGGCCTGCCAAGTGGCTGGCGCCTGCACCGGGAGCAGAAGTCCGGGCGGGTGTATTACGCGTTGTGGCATCGTTTGGTCGAAAACGCCGCCTGATCGTGTGGCTAGAGATTGCTCCCGCTGGGCTGCGAAGCGGCCCTGAAACCTGCCAAGGTGTTCCGACTGAATAAACGCAGTGTTCTTGATGGGGCCGCTACGCGGCCCAGCGCGAGCAAGCTCGCTCGCCACAGTGAGTTCACTTGCCACCGAGAGCGTCATGACCCCTTCTTGCGACCTGTTCAAACCCGCCTTCGGCCTCGGCAATCCACACTTGCAGACACTGTGGGGGCCGCTGTGGCGCCCGACCACCCACATCGAGCGTCAGCGTGAGCGCCTGTGGCTGGAGGATGGCGACTTCCTCGATCTCGACTGGCACGGGCCTCATGACGTGCAAGCGCCTTTGGTGCTGGTGTTGCATGGGCTGACCGGTTCGTCCAATTCGCCCTATGTGGCCGGCCTGCAAAAAGTCCTCGCCACCCAAGGCTGGGCCAGTGCTGCGTTGAACTGGCGCGGCTGCTCGGGCGAGCCCAACCTGCTGGCTCGCAGCTATCACTCCGGCGCCAGCGAAGACCTGGCAGCCGCGATTGCTCATCTGCGCGCCAAGCGGCCTTTGGCGCCCTTGTACGCGGTGGGTTACTCCCTGGGCGGCAACGTGTTGCTCAAGCATTTGGGGGAAACCGGCGAGGCCTCAGGGCTGCAGGGCGCGGCGGCGGTGTCGGTGCCGTTTCGCCTGGATCAATGCGCGGATCGCATTGGGCTGGGGTTCTCGCGGGTGTATCAAAAGCACTTCATGCGCGAGATGCTGGCGTATATCCGCGTCAAGCAACGCCAATTCCTGCAGGACGGTCGTGAGGATGGGCTCAAAACCCTGGAGGCCCTTGGCTCCCTGGAAAAGATGCGCACGTTCTGGGACTTCGACGGGCGGGTAACCGCGCCGCTGCACGGTTTCTTGAGTGCCGAGGATTACTATCGCCGCGCTTCCAGCCGCTATTACCTGGGCGGTATCCGCACGCCGACGCTGATTATCCAGGCGGCTGATGATCCGTTTGTGTTTGCGCACAGCTTGCCTGACGCCAGTGAGCTGTCGGCCTGCACCGAGTTCGAGTTGCTGGCCAAGGGCGGGCATGTGGGGTTTGTGGAGGGTTCGTTGAAGCGCCCTGGTTACTACCTGGAACGCCGGATCCCGCAGTGGCTCCAGACCCAATACGGTCAATAGTGTGGGAGCTGGCTTGCCTGCGATAGCGGTGGGCCAGCCAATGTTGAGGTGGCTGACACTCTGCTATCGCAGGCAAGCCAGCTCCCACATTTCAATGAAACGTTTACACCGGTCGTTTACTCGCCCGTGGCTATTTCCCGAGCTGGATCAGTAATCCACTCACTCCACGACCCCGCATACAACTTACCCAACGGGTACCCCGCCAGGCTTAACGCAAACAGGTTATGGCACGCCGTCACCCCAGACCCGCAATACGCCACCAACTCCTGCGGCGGGCGCCCTTGCAGCTGCGCGGCAAAGCGTTGCTTGAGCTGATCAGCCGGTAAGAAACGACCATCACTGCCCAGGTTTTCACTGAACGCCGCGCATTGCGCGCCAGGGATATGCCCGGCAATCGGGTCGATGGGTTCTACTTCGCCACGAAAGCGCGGCTGGGCGCGGGCGTCGATCAAGGTCAGGCCGGGTTGGCCCAGGCGTTTTTGCAGGTGTTCGGCATCCAGCAACAGACGATGATCCGGCGTACCGGCGAAGGTACCTGGCTCAACCACGGGCGCGTCCAGGCTCAGGGGGAAACCGGCGGCATGCCAGGCCTTGAGGCCACCATCCAGAATAAACACACCATCACGCTTGCCCAGCCAGGCCAGCAGCCACCAGGCACGGGCGGCGTAGGCACCGGGGCCGTCGTCATACAGCACCACATCGGTGTCGGCACTGATACCCCAGGCCCGCAGTTGCCTGGCGAACGTGTCCGCCGCCGGCAAAGGATGACGACCGGTCACGCCCTTGGTCACCGGGCCGCTCAGGTGGCGCTCCAGGTCGGCGTATTGCGCGCCCTCGATATGCCCTTCGGCGTAACTGCACAAGCCGTAGTCCGGGTCTTCCAGGGCAAAGCGGCAATCCAGGATCACCCACCCGCTCGACTGTTGGCGCTCGGCCAATTGCTGGGGGCTGATCAGTTGGGCAAGCGGCATGACTGACTCCTGTGAATACAAAGGGGAAAGGTCTTACTTCACTTCTTCCAGTGCCTGATTCAACGGCACGTAAAACTCTTTGAACAAGGCGTCCACCGCCTCTTTGGCCTGTGGCGTGACAAACCCCGCCTCCAGCACCAGCACCTGATAAACCCCACGCTTGATCGCCTCGGCGCTCAGGTGGGTGGATTTTTCATTGGTGGTACACAAAAAGCGCACCCACGAGGTGAGGATGATCCACGCATTCAGGGTCAGGGCTTCTGTTTGCACCGGGTCCATATTGAGAATGCCGGCATCGACAAAGCCCTGGTAGATCGCGCCGCCCTGAATCAGGCAACGCTGGGAAAAACGCCGGTAGCCGGTCGCCAGTTCCGGGTCGCTCTCCAGCAGGTGTTCGAGGTCGCGATGCAGGAAGCGATAACGCCACATGCCGGCCAATACGGCTTGCAGGTAAAAGCGTTTATCCTCCACCACCATCGTGCGTCCCTGGGGTGGGCGCAGGAAACTGTCTACCAACGCTTCATATTCGCGGAACAGCACGGCGATGATCGCCTGCTTGTTAGGGAAGTGGTAGTACAGGTTGCCCGGGGAAATTTCCATGTGGGCGGCAATGTGGTTGGTACTGACACTGCGCTCGCCCTGCTGGTTAAAAAGCTCCAGGCTGGTTTGCACAATGCGCTCGCTGGTCTTTACTCGTGGTGCCATAGGGGATCAGCTTCTATACACGGGATGGGGCATCTTACGGCCTAACCCGGCCAGGATAAATCTGGATGTTACTGCAATGTTATTTGACAATTTAGAGCAATGACTCTAAAAATCCAGGCAGACCAATAACAATCGGTGCCGCGCCATGTCTGCCAACGTTGCCTACCTGCAAGATTCCCAGGCGCTGGATCAACTCCAGGACCTGTTCGACGCCCAACGCCGCGCCTATGCCGCCAACCCGATGCCGCCGGCCGGGCAGCGCCAGCAATGGCTCAAGGCTCTGCGGGATCTGCTGAGCGACGAACGCCAGGCGCTGATCAATGCGATCAGCCAGGATTTCAGCCATCGCAGCGCCGACGAAACCCTGTTTGCCGAATTGATGCCTAGCCTGCATGGCATTCACTACGCGAGCAAACACCTCAAGGGCTGGATGAAACCTTCCCGCCGCGCTGTAGGCATTGCCTTCCAGCCCGCCTCAGCCAAAGTCATTTACCAGCCACTGGGCGTCGTCGGCGTCATCGTGCCGTGGAACTACCCGCTGTACCTGGCCATCGGCCCGCTGGTTGGGGCATTGGCTGCCGGTAACCGGGTGATGCTCAAGCTCAGCGAGTCCACGCCGGCCACCGGCGAGCTGCTCAAGGCGTTGCTGGCCAGGATCTTCCCCGAGGACTTGGTGTGCGTCGTGCTGGGCGAAGCTGACGTGGGCATGGCGTTTTCCAAGTTGCGCTTCGATCACCTGCTGTTCACCGGCGCTACCAGCATAGGCAAGCACGTGATGCGTGCGGCGGCCGAAAACCTCACGCCGGTGACCCTGGAGCTGGGCGGCAAATCGCCAGCCATTGTCTCGGCCGACGTGCCGCTCAAGGATGCTGCCGAACGCATCGCTTTCGGCAAAGCCTTGAACGCCGGACAAACCTGCGTGGCGCCGGATTATGTGCTGGTACCGGAAGATCGCTTGGAGGGCTTTGTCGAGGCGTATTCCAAAGCCGTGCGCGGGTTTTATCCGACGCTGGCCGACAACCCAGACTACACCGCCATCATCAACGAACGCCAACTGGCCCGGCTCAATGCCTACGCCAAGGACGCCACCGACAAAGGCGCCACCTTGATCCCGCTGTACGAGCAAGGCCAGGCGCGGCGAATGGCCCACAGCCTGCTGTTGAATGTCAGCGACGACATGACCGTGATGCAGGACGAAATCTTCGGCCCGCTCCTGCCCATCGTGCCGTATCGCGGCCTTGACCAAGCCTTTGCCTACATCAACCAGCGCCCTCGCCCACTGGCCTTGTATTACTTCGGCTACAACAAAGGCGAACAAGCGCGGGTGCTCCACGAAACCCATTCCGGCGGTGTGTGCCTGAACGACACCTTGCTGCACGTCGCCCAGGACGATATGCCGTTCGGTGGCATCGGCCCGTCAGGCATGGGCCATTACCACGGTCACGAAGGTTTCCTGACGTTCAGCAAGGCCAAGGGTGTGCTGGTCAAACAGCGCCTGAACGCAGCGAAGTTGATCTACCCGCCCTATGGCAAGTCGATCCAGAAGCTGATCCAGAAGCTGTTTATCCGCTGATAACCGCCACCTTCGGGACTATAAAAACAATGAACCCCAGCCTGACTGATTCACCCGCGCTGTCACGGCGCGGCGTCTTGAAAATCGGCCTGTGTGCCAGCGCCTTCCTCGCCACCGCCGGGTTGGGCGCCAGCCTCAGTGGTTGCTCCAGCAGTACGCCGGCCAGCGGCTTTGCGATGTTGCGCACCAGCGACTTGTCGTTCTTGCGGGCGGTGATCCCGGTGCTGCTAGAAGGCGCGGCCAGTGCCGAACAAGTGCTTGCAGGTATTGAGGGCACCCTGAAAAAGCTCGATTACAGCCTGCAGCACTTGTCGCCCGAGATGTTCAAGCTCACCCAGCAATTATTCGACGTACTGGGCATGGGCATTACCCGCGGCCCGCTGACCGGTATCTGGGGCAGTTGGGAAAACGCCAGCAGCGAACAGATCCGCAATTTCCTGCACCGCTGGGAAAACAGTTACCTGAACCTTTTGCGCATGGGCCAGGGCTCGCTGCTCAAACTAGTGATCATGGCCTGGTACTTCCGGCCCGAGTCCTGGGCCCATTGCGGCTACCCCGGCCCGCCCAAGATCTAGCCTGGGCAATCCCCCAAGATTGCATCTTCCGACAAGAATAAGAGAGCACACCTATGCCCGTACCCGATCTGTTCCGCGACGGCCTGGCCCGTGGCTGGAAAACCCACAATGGCGCCGCCCTGGATCACGACCTGACCCTGGAAGCGGATGTCGCCATCATCGGCAGCGGCGCCGGGGGCGGTACCACCGCCGAAATCCTCAGCGCCGCCGGCTACAAAGTGTTGCTGATCGAAGAAGGCCCGCTCAAGACCAGTAGTGATTTCAAGCTGCTGGAAGACGAAGCCTACGCCAGCCTTTACCAGGAAGGCATCGGCCGCATGAGCAAGGACGGCGCTATCACCATCCTGCAGGGCCGGGCGGTGGGCGGTACCACCTTGATCAACTGGACCTCCAGCTTTCGCACCCCTGACGCTACCCTCGCGCATTGGGCCAGCGAATATGCGGTCAAAGGCCACAGCAGCGCCGAAATGGCGCCCTGGTTCGAAAAAATGGAGCAGCGCCTGGGCATCGCGCCCTGGGCGCTGCCGCCGAATGCCAACAACGATGTGATCCGCAAAGGCTGTGAAAAGCTCGGCTACAGCTGGCATGTGATCCCGCGCAATGTGCGCGGCTGCTTCAACCTGGGGTATTGCGGCATGGGCTGCCCGGTCAACGCCAAGCAGTCAATGCTGGTGACGACCATCCCGTCCACCCTGGAAAAGGGCGGCGAACTGCTTTACCTGGCCCGCGCCGAACGGCTCATCTACAGCGGCGACACCATCAGCAGCCTCGAATGCGTGGCCATGGACGACCGCTGCGTAGCGCCCACAGGGCGCAAGATCAGGGTGAAAGCCAAGCACTATGTGCTGGCGGGCGGCGGCATCAACAGCCCGGCCCTGCTGATGCGCTCCGACGCGCCCGACCCACACTCGCGGCTGGGCAAGCGCACCTTCCTGCACCTGGTCAATTTCTCCGCCGGGCTGTTCGACGAAGTGATCAACCCCTTCTACGGTGCGCCGCAATCCATCTACTCCGACCACTTCCAATGGCAGGACGGCACTACCGGCAAAATGTCCTACAAACTGGAAGCACCGCCCCTGCATCCAGGCCTGGCGAGCACCCTGTTTGGTGGCTACGGCAACCAGAACGCCCTGGACATGAACCAATTACCCCACACCCACGCCATGCTCGCCCTGCTGCGCGACGGCTTTCACCCCGACAGCCCAGGCGGCACGGTGGAGTTACGCGGTGACGGCACGCCAGTGCTCGACTATCAGGTCTCGCCCTACGCCTGGGACGGCCTGCGCCGGGCCTTCCACAGCATGGCCGAGATTCAGTTCGCGGCGGGGGCCAAATCGGTCAAGCCCCTGCATCACGACGCGCGTTTTGTGAACAACTTGGCCGAAGCGCGCAGCGTGATCGACGGTCTGAACCTGGAACTGCATCGCACCACCCTGGGCAGCGCCCACGTGATGGGCGGTTGTGCCATGGGTGAAGATCCGAAAAATGCCGTCGCCGACAGCCTGGGTCGCCATCATCAGTTGCGTAACCTGTCGATCCACGATGGCTCGCTGTTCCCCACCAGCATTGGCGCCAACCCGCAATTGTCGGTGTACGGATTGACCGCGCAACTGGCGAGCGCATTGGCCGAACGTCTGAAAACGGCATGAAAAGACAGGGTATTCACGGTATCTATCTACATAAGTCGACTTGGCCCACCGGTAATGCTGCGATACCATCCGGTTCCCCAACGGACTCCGCCAGGACGACGCGATGAACCGAGTGTTGTACCCAGGTACCTTCGACCCGATTACCAAAGGCCATGGCGATCTGGTCGAACGCGCCTCTCGCCTGTTCGACCATGTGATCATCGCGGTCGCGGCCAGCCCCAAGAAAAACCCGCTGTTTCCCCTGGAACAACGTGTGGAGCTGGCGCAAGAGGTCACCAAGCACCTGCCGAATGTGGAAGTAGTGGGCTTTTCGACACTGCTGGCGCATTTCGCCAAGGAGCAGAACGCCAATGTGTTCCTGCGTGGCCTGCGTGCGGTGTCGGACTTCGAATACGAATTCCAGCTGGCCAACATGAACCGCCAATTGGCGCCGGACGTGGAAAGCCTGTTCCTCACGCCGTCGGAGCGTTATTCGTTCATTTCCTCGACGTTGGTTCGTGAAATCGCTGCTTTGGGCGGAGATATCACCAAGTTCGTGCATCCAGCTGTAGCAGACGCACTGACATTGCGCTTCAAGAAGTAAGGCTCATTGTGGCGAGGGAGCTTGCTCCCGCTGGACTGCGCAGCAGTCCCAATCCTTTCATCCCTCACCACAGAGACAGGCTCGCACTGCGGGCGTCAATGCGGCACAATTGCGCGCATTAGTTTTCAGATGCCTTGGCAGAGTGCCCTGGCAGGAGTTTCCATGTCCCTGATCATCACCGACGATTGCATCAATTGCGACGTCTGCGAACCCGAGTGCCCGAACGCCGCCATTTCCCAAGGCGAAGAGATCTACGTGATCGACCCCAACCTGTGCACCCAGTGCGTCGGTCACTACGACGAACCGCAGTGCCAGCAGGTATGCCCGGTGGATTGCATTCCGCTGGACGAGGCACACCCTGAGACTGAAGAGCAGTTGATGGAGAAGTACCGCAAGATTACCGGTAAGGCCTAAGCCTCTTCATTGCCCGTAAGGGCCTCATCGCAGGCAAGCCAGCTCCCACACTTGGATATATGAATACATTCAAATGTGGGAGCTGGCTTGCCTGCGATAGCAATATCAGCCTTCACCCAGCAATCAGCTCTGACACCTAGGGCAAAACACACTCGCCCGCTGCCCCAGCACCACATTGCGCAGCTCAGTGCCGCAGACCTTGCACGCCTCGCCGCCCCGGCCATACACGAACAGTTCCTGCTGGAAATACCCCGGCTGCCCATCGCCGCCGATAAAGTCCCGCAACGTGGTACCGCCCCGCTCGATGGCAGCGGCCAGCACCCGCTTGATCTCAATCGCCAGCTTCAAATAACGCCCGCGTGAAATTCCCCCGGCGGCGCGGCGCGGGTCAATCCCCGCTGCAAACAGCGCCTCTGTCGCATAGATATTACCCACGCCTACCACCACCGCGTTGTCCATGATGAACGGCTTCACCGCCATCGACTTGCCGCGAGACAGCTGGAACAAACGCTCGCCATCAAACAGGTCGGTCAACGGCTCCGGCCCCAGCCGCATCAGCAACTCATGGTTGTGCGGGTCGAGGCTCCAGAGCATCGCACCGAAGCGCCGCGGGTCGGTGTAGCGCAGGGCCATACCCGATTCCAGCTCGATATCCACATGTTCATGCTTGGCCGCCGGCATACCTACCTCCACCAGGCGCAAGTTGCCCGACATGCCCAGGTGGCTGATCAAGGTGCCCACCTCGGCATTGATCAACAGGTATTTGGCCCGGCGCTCCACCAGCACGATGCGCTGCCCTGACAGGCGCACATCCAGGTCTTCCGGAATTGGCCAGCGCAGGCGCCGCTCACGCACTACCACGCGGCTGACGCGCTGGCCTTCCAGGTGCGGGGCAATGCCGCGTCGGGTGGTTTCGACTTCTGGTAACTCGGGCATGTGTACCTCTTGAATGACGGGTCAGTGCGCGCCCAGTTCGCGGATCGACAACTTCAGGCTCTCGAAGTCGTAGTCCGACAGGCCCACGTAATCCAGCACCAGGTGGCCGATGGCATTCCACTCATGGTCCACCGCCTGGTTACCCAGTACGCGGTAAGACGAACAGATATGCTCCGCCATCTTCAAAATGGCCAGCAGGTTCTTGAGCTGCGGGTTGCGCGTCGTCTCATCGCTGAAAATCACCAGGGCGTTATGGTGATTGGCGATGGCGTCGGTGACATGCTCCGGCAGGCGCCAGGACTTGGCGGTGTAGTAGCCGACTACCGCATGGTTGGTGTGGAACGCATTGTTCTCGGTATCGACCACGCGGCAATCCGGGCCGGCGTTGGCGTAAGCCTGTTCCAGCACGGACATGTAGTTGGGGAAGCGCTTGAGCATCAACGGCACGCCGCAATCGTGGAACAGGCCCAGGGCATAGGCTTCGTCGACGGTTTGCGAGCCGGTGCGCTTGGCCAGTGTGAGGCAGGTCATGGCCACATCCTGGGCAGTGTCCCAGAAGCGGTTGAGGGTGACGATGGTGTCGTCGCACATCTCGCCCTTGATTGACTGCGCGTTGATCAAATTGATGATCGAGCGGCTGCCCAACAGGTTTACCGCGCGCTGGATCGATGCAATTTTGTTGCTCAGGCCGTAATACGGCGAATTGACGATCTTGAGCAGCGCGCCGGACAAGCCCGGGTCCTGGGAGATCAACCTTGCAATCACTTCCAGGTCCGGGTCGGGCATGTACTGCTCCATCTGCAAATCCACCATGATTTGCGGTTGGGGCGGCACGCTGATGCCTTGCAGGGCCTGTTGGATCTGCTCGGGGGAAAGCTCTTGGGACATAAGTACACACTCTGGGCTAGGCGCGAATTCTACCCCTTATGCCGATGTGGCCGACACCCAAAAACCCAACTGAAACCCGATCGAATGTGGGAGCTGGCTTGCCTGCGATAGCCTCACCACCGTACGTCTGATACACCGCGCCGCCCGCATCGCAGGCAAGCCAGCTCCCACATGAAAGAGTGCGCAAAGGGTATACTCCCGCTCTTTTTTCCGGAGCGACGTCATGTCCCTGCCAAGCCTGCGTCTCAAAGCCAACGCCGATCGTCGTTTGCGCAACGGCCACCTGTGGGTCTACAGCAACGAAATCGACGTGGCCGCCACCCCACTCCACGGCTTCCAGGCAGGTGACCAGGCTATCCTGGAAGCGGCCGGCGGCAAGACCCTGGGCATCGTGGCCATGAGCCCGAACAACCTGATCTGCGCCCGCCTGCTGTCGCGCGACATCAAGTTGCCGCTGGACAAGTCGCTGCTGGTGCACCGCCTCAACGTCGCGCTGTCCCTGCGTGACCGCCTGTTCGACAAGCCGTTCTACCGCCTGGTCTACGGTGATTCCGACCTGCTGCCGGGCCTGGTGGTCGACCGTTTCGGCGACATCCTGGTGGTACAGATCGCCTCGGCGACCATGGAAGCCCATAAAGAAGATGTGATTGCCGCGCTGACCCAAGTACTCAAGCCCAGCGGCATCCTGTTCAAGAACGACTCCGCCGCGCGTGACGCCGAAGGCCTCAACCGCTACGTCGAAACCGTGTTCGGCCTGGTGCCGGAGTGGGTGGCGCTGGAAGAGAACGGCGTGAAATTCGAAGCCCCGGTGATCCAGGGCCAGAAAACCGGCTGGTTCTACGACCACCGCATGAACCGCGCCCGCCTGGCCCCGTATGCCAAGGGCAAGCGTGTACTGGACCTGTACAGCTACATCGGCGGCTGGGGCGTGCAAGCCGCCGCCTTTGGTGCCAGTGAAGTGTTCTGCGTCGACGCTTCGGCCTTCGCCCTCGACGGCGTAGAGCGCAACGCCGCGCTGAACGGCTTTGCCGAGAAGATGACCTGCATCGAAGGCGACGTCTTTGAAGCGCTTAAAGAACTGAAAGCCAGCGAAGAACGCTTCGACGTGATCGTCGCCGACCCACCGGCCTTCATCAAACGCAAAAAAGACATGAAAAACGGCGAAGGCGCCTACCGCCGCCTCAACGAGCAAGCCATGCGCCTGCTCAGCAAAGACGGCATCCTCGTCAGCGCCTCGTGCTCCATGCACCTGCCGGAAGACGACCTGCAAAACATCCTGCTCACCAGCGCCCGCCATCTGGACCGCAACATCCAGATGCTCGAACGCGGCGGCCAAGGCCCGGACCACCCGGTGCACCCGGCGATTGTCGAGACGCGCTACATCAAGAGCATTACCTGCCGGTTGCTACCCAATAGCTGATGCTGTTCCCCTGTAGGGACTTTCGGGTTCCTACAGGTTTTCAGGAAATGTCGTACTGCCCCAGGCTTTGACTTTCCGTAGCGCAGACTCGATCCTCGCCCCTCTCATGGAACCGAGGCTCGCGCATGTCGAAGGCAATTACACAGGCTGAAAAACCGCTCTTGGTTTTCTGGCTGATGACCATGACTTTGCTGGGCGTCTTCCCCCTTGACGTCGTACTGCCCTCCTTTCCCGCCCTGGCTGAACACTTCCATACCTCGACCACCCATATCGCTCGATCCGTCAGCCTGTTCGCCATTGGATTTTCCTGCTCAATGCTGCTGATCGGCCCGCTGTCCGACAGAATCGGTCGCAAGAAGCTACTCCTGGCCAGTATGGTAGTAGCCATCCTGGGTGCAGTCGGGTGTTTGGCCGCCAGAAACACGCCCCAATTCCTGTTCTTCCGAGTCATTCAGGCCATAGGCTGCGGTGGTTTCATACTGTCCCAAGCGCTGGTGCAGGACCTTTTTTTCGGCAGGGAACAGGAGCGGTTGCGCATAGCAATGGCCACGGCCGGAGGCATTTTCATCTCGATTTCCCCAGTGCTGGGCGCATGGCTGCAATTGCACTGGGGATGGAAAGCCAGCTTCTACGCGTTTATCGCCCTCTGTGCCGCAACGTGGATTATGGCTCACCGATTACTGCATGGCGGCTTCCCTCCAACCGCGCCAGGCGAGCGGGGTATTTTCAGGGCCTACGCCAAGGTTTTCGCCAACAGACATTTCGCCAGCTACGCCACGATCTCCGCGATCACCTTCGCCTGTCATTTCTCATTCATCGTTGTGTCACCGCTCATTTTCATGGACCAGTTAAAGCTGTCACCCCATGAGTACTCATTGACCTTGCTTCTCTACGGCGCCGCCTACGTAGTGGGTGGCCTCTGTGCAGGCGTCCTGCACAAACGGCTGGCGGCGGCTACCCAGATGGCAGTCGGGCTGATTCTGATCGCTATCTCTGGCGTGGTCATACTGCTGTTGGCCTACCTGTTCGGCTTATCAACCCCGACAGTGTTGGTGCCCATGCTGCTCTGCACGGCGGGCACCACCATCACCCGGCCCATGTCCAACTCCAAGGCCATGAGCCTGTTTCCAGACAATGCGGGAGCCGCGGCTTCCGCCGTTGCGGCAGTGCTGTTCATTGCTGGCGGCTGTATCAGTGCGTTTATCAGCACCTTTACCCACCAGTTGAGTACTTCGCTTGGCTTGTGTTTTCTGATCCTGAGCCTCGCCGCCCTTGCGTTGAACTCATGGGCAAGGCGCCACCCGCACGTCCTGTAGCGGCTAACTTCAAGGTTGCGCCCATTCCCTCCAGCCGCCAGCGGTGTAGAATCGGCCCTATTCATCGCCAGTCATCCCCCGGCGGGTTTATGAGCTCGAGGCCCAAGCAAGCGGCGATCCCGCGACGCGAGTGGCAACTTCCGGACACACGGCCATTTTCTGAGTGTTCCAGTCGTCAATTAGAAGCTCACTCCCCTTTAGTACTTGATTAGCCGCCCGGAGTGCTCCAATGCCTGATTACCGCTCGAAAACATCCACCCACGGCCGCAACATGGCCGGTGCGCGCGCACTGTGGCGTGCCACAGGGATGAAAGATGACGACTTCAAAAAGCCGATCATCGCGATTGCCAACTCGTTCACCCAGTTCGTGCCGGGCCATGTCCACCTCAAGGATCTGGGCCAACTGGTCGCCCGCGAGATCGAACGCGCCGGTGGCGTGGCTAAAGAATTCAACACCATCGCCGTGGACGACGGCATCGCCATGGGCCATGACGGCATGCTGTATTCCCTGCCGAGCCGCGAGATCATCGCTGACTCCGTGGAGTACATGGTCAACGCCCACTGCGCCGACGCCATCGTGTGCATTTCCAACTGCGACAAGATCACCCCCGGCATGTTGATGGCTGCCTTGCGCCTGAACATCCCGGTGATCTTCGTCTCCGGCGGGCCGATGGAAGCCGGCAAGACCAAACTTGCCTCCCACGGCCTCGACCTGGTCGACGCCATGGTGATCGCCGCCGATTCCAGCGCTTCTGACGAGAAGGTCGCGGAATACGAGCGCAGCGCCTGCCCGACCTGCGGTTCGTGCTCCGGCATGTTCACCGCCAACTCGATGAACTGCCTGGTGGAAGCCTTGGGTCTCGCCTTGCCGGGCAACGGTTCCACACTGGCCACTCACAGCGACCGCGAGCAGTTGTTCCTGCAGGCCGGCCGCACCATCGTCGAGCTGTGCAAGCGTTACTACGGCGAGAACGATGAGTCGGTGTTGCCGCGCAATATCGCCAACTTCAAGGCGTTCGAAAACGCCATGACCCTGGACATCGCCATGGGCGGTTCCACCAACACCATCCTGCACCTGCTGGCCGCGGCCCAGGAAGCCGAGATCGATTTCGACCTGCGCGACATCGACCGCCTGTCCCGTCACGTGCCGCAACTGTGCAAAGTCGCGCCGAACATCCAGAAGTACCACATGGAAGACGTGCACCGCGCCGGCGGGATCTTCTCGATCCTCGGCTCCCTGGCCCGTGGCGGCCTGCTGCACACCGACCTGCCGACCGTGCACAGCAAGTCCATCGCCGAAGGCATCGCCAAATGGGACATCACTCAGACTGACGACGAAGCCGTGCACACCTTCTTCAAGGCCGGCCCGGCCGGTATTCCGACGCAGACGGCGTTCAGCCAGTCGACCCGTTGGGACACCCTGGATGACGACCGTGAAAACGGCTGCATCCGCAGTGTCGAGCACGCCTACTCTCAAGAAGGCGGCCTGGCCGTGCTGTACGGCAACATCGCCCTCGACGGCTGTGTGGTCAAAACGGCAGGTGTGGATGAGTCCATCCACGTCTTCGAAGGCCGCGCCAAGATCTACGAAAGCCAGGACAGCTCGGTACGCGGCATCCTCGCGGACGAAGTCAAGGAAGGCGATATCGTGATCATCCGCTACGAAGGCCCCAAAGGCGGCCCGGGTATGCAGGAGATGCTTTACCCCACGTCCTACCTGAAATCCAAAGGCCTGGGCAAAGCCTGCGCCCTGCTGACCGACGGCCGTTTCTCCGGCGGCACGTCAGGCCTGTCCATCGGCCACGCTTCGCCGGAAGCCGCTGCCGGTGGCGCGATTGGCCTGGTGCAGGATGGCGACAAGGTGCTGATCGACATCCCGAACCGCTCGATCAACCTGTTGATCAGCGATGAAGAACTGGCAGCACGCCGCGTTGAGCAGGACAAGAAAGGCTGGAAGCCAGTGGAGAAGCGCCCGCGCAAAGTCACCACCGCATTGAAGGCCTACGCGTTGTTGGCCACCAGTGCCGACAAGGGTGCCGTACGCAACAAAGCCATGCTCGACGGCCTGTAAGCCCCGCGCATAAAAAAGCCCCGCCAGGTGCGGGGCATTTTTATGCCTGGAAATCCCATATGGGACGGGGCTTACCCCTAATGCCAGTGTAGGAGCGAGCTTGCTCGCGAAAAGCGTCAACGATAACGCGTACTTACTGAATAAACGCGGTGCCTTTGAGTTTTTCGCGAGCAAGCTCGCTCCTACAGCAATGATGCGTCAAGCTTTAGAACTGTGGGGTATAGGTCATGGTGAACATCACATTGCGTGGGTCCCCGTAGTAATTGCTGCCCCAGTTCGCGTTGTAGGCCGGGATGTAATACTTCTTGTCGAACATGTTGTTCAGGTTTGCCGCCACGGTGAATTCCTGGTTGATCTTGTAGGCCACCCGCGAATCCCACAATGCATTGCCCGGCACGCTGAACGTACGGTCATAGGCTTCGGTGCTGCTTTGCGCGGTCACACCGGCACCCACGCTCCAATGTTGCCAATCGCCCGGCAACTGGTAATCACCCCAGACCTTGAGCAAGTGCTTGGGGGTCCAAGTGCTGAAAATCTTGCCTTGGTAGGTGTCGTCCTTGAGGAATTCAGTGGTGTTGTAGGTGTAGCTAGAGGCCAGCTGCAGGCCTGGCAGCACCTCACCACTGAGTGTGGCTTCAAAGCCTTGGCTGCGGACCTTGCCAGAGGCGACCGAGCAGTACCAACCATTGCAGTTCATTGGCCCTTGCAGGTCCTGCACGCTACGGTTTTCCTGATCGTAACGGAAGATCGCAAACGAGGTATTGAGGCGCCCGTCAGCCAGCTCTCCCTTGATGCCCAACTCGTAGTTTTTGCCCTCGATAGGCTTGAGCAGGGAGCCGGAGGTGGTCAGGTTGGTTTGCGGCTCAAAGGCATCGGCATAGCTGGCGTAGGCCGACCACTGCTCGTTGAGCGCATAGACCAGGCCGGCGTAGGGCGTAACCTTGCCATTGGACTGGGTGGTATTGTCCTGCGGGGCACCATATGTGCCTTTGAAACCACTCTGGCCAATGTAGGAATAGTCATACCAACTGGTACGCGCACCGACGATCAACGTCAGCGGGTCCAGGGCTTTCACACGCCAGGTGCCATAGATGCCTTTCTGGCGAATGTCATACCAGCTCTTCGAGGCGGCACCCTCCTGGAACAATTGGTATTTGTCGCGCTGTGGGCGGTTGTGGTCGATGTTGAAGATATCCGCGCCGGGGTTTGAAGCCCGTGCCCACTGGTCGTCGGTGGTGAGCTTGGAATAGTTGGCGCCCAGCACCACTTCCTGCTGGAAGCCCAGCCCCTCAAACTTGCCGTTTACATACACATCCGCGCCGCGGCTCTTGGTATTGAAGTCGGTGATCCAATCTACATAGGGCACAGTGCCACCGCCGACGGGTACCGTGTCCCACGTCGCCTGGTAGGTTGCGTCGTTGTGCTCATCCATGGCTACCAGTGCGGCTTTCACTTTCCAGTTATCGTTGAAGCGGTGCTCGATGTCGGCAAACACCTGAGTCTGATTGTTGACGCTGCGGTTCCAACTGGCGCCGACAAATGTCGAACGCGGCAGACCGATATCACTGCCGTCGGCATAACGGGGCAACGACATGAAGTTGGGGCGCGAATGGCCCTTCTGGTTACTGATGCCCAGGCCGACGGTGGTGTCGGGAGTGAAATCGTAGTCGACGGCGCCATAAACCGTCTGGTTCCAGCCGCCCGCATAGTCGACGAAGGAGTCGGTGGTGTCGTAATCCGCCACGAAGCGTCCGCGCAAGGTGCCTTCGGCGTTCAGCGGGCCACCGACATCGACCTGAGTGCCGTAGTTGTCCCATGAGCCAGCCTTGGCGGTAATGGTCGCCGTCGGCGCTTGCTGCCCGCGCTTGCGCACCAGGTTCATGGTGCCGCCGGGGCTGTTGGCACCTTGCAGCAAGGCGGCCGGGCCGCGCAGCGTCTCGACGCGGTCGTAAATGGCCATGTTTTCGGTGAGATAGCTGCCCAAGGTGTAAGTGTTACGTGGAATCCCCACACCGTCGTATTGCAGGGTGCCAACCTCGAAGCCACGGGAGAAGATGAACATACCGGAGCCGGGAGACTTGGTCGCTGTCAGGCCGGGCGTGCGCTTGACCACTTCAGAGAGCTTGGTGGTGTTCTGATCATCCATCTGCTTGCGGGTCATGACGCTGACCGACTGCGGGATGTCCTTGAGTTTTTGCTCGCCCTTGCCCAGGGTCACGGCCCCCGTGGTGTACGAGCCCGTGCCTTCGGTGGTGACGCCCAGGCGTTCGGCCGTGATGGTGGTGGCGCCCACTTCCAGGGCAGAACCTGGTACCACACGTTTTTCCAGGGTGACGGTATCGGCATTGATAAACGCCGCGCTCAGTCCCGTGCCGCCGAGCAGTTGCCCCAAGGCTTCACGCTGCCCCAGGTTGCCCTTCACACCCGGCGATATCACCCCCTGGGTCAACTCCCCATTCACTAGCACCTGAACCCGCGTCACCGCCGAGAACGCCGCCAGCGCAGCGTCCAGGCCCTGCCCGGGAATATCGAAGCGGTAGGTCTGGGCCTGCTTGGCCTCAGCGGCCTGCAGGTACGACGGCGCGATACAGCTGGCCAAGGAAATGGCCAAGGCCAGCAAGGGCCGTGTGGCGAATCGGTGTGCCATGAATGGTGCTCCCCGGTACAAAAGTCTGTGATCGGCGCCGCACTACTTGAGAGTGCTTACTATTTACGCCTCAGTGATCAAGGACGATGGCTTGCGGGGAAACCCTGAAAATATTTTGAGAAATTGCCGTCAGGACGCATTGCCTTCACGCAACACCAGCAAATACGGGGTGTAGTGCTCGGCACGCAGGCTGAGGGTGTATTCCAACGCCTTGAGCACGGCATCGGGCTTGTCGATTTCGAACACGCCGGACACTACCCGACTGCGCAACGCATCACCGAGCACCAGCGTCTTGCCGGGCCAGTAACGGTTCAGTTCAGAGACCACCACCGACAAAGGTTGCTGACGGAACACCAGTTGCCGCTGACGCCAGGCAAAGCCGCTGGCCGGGTCGAAACCGTGGACGTGTGCAAGGTGCCGGCTCTGATACTCCACGGCCCGCCCCGGTTCCAGATAGACCGGCGTGCCGCTCCCTGCACTGACTTCAACCTTGCCCTGCGCCACCTGCACACGCGTCTGGTCATCACGCCGCGCCACACTGAACTGGGTGCCGACCACTCGCACCCAGCCGTCGCCCGACTGCACCACGAAGGGCCGTGCGGGGTCCTTGGTCACATCGAAGAAACCTTCGCCACGCAGCAAACGAATCTGCCGCTCACCCGCAGTCATGCGGATTTGCACCGCACTGTCGGTGTTGAGCTGAAGGTGGGAACCATCGGCCAGTTCGATGGTGCGCGACTCGCCAGTGCCGGTGGCGTAGTCGGCACGCAAGCGGTCAAGCCAGGGAGTGTTCTGCACGATCAGGCCCACGGCCAGCAACACGGCAGCCGCATACGCCCAGCGCCGAAGCGGTTTACGCCAGTTGGCCTGCTCGCCACGGCGAATGACGCGCGCCGGCTCACGCAGGCCGCCGAGCATCGCCTGCACTTCCTGCCAGGCATCATCCTGGGCCTGGCCCTGACCGAGCCACGCAGCAAAGGCGTCCATTTCAGCCGGGGTCAAGTCCTCGGCGTGCAGGCGGAAATACCAGCCGGACGCCTCTTCGAACAACACATCAGCAGTAGGCAGGGCAGTCATGACCGACGTCCTTGTGCATCGCAGGCTAGGCGCGTCTTGATGTACCCACGGCATTCAATCAAGGCGCGACGCAATTGGTATTCCACACTGCGCGGGCTGATCGACAGGCGTTCGCCAATCTCGCGGTAGGAAAGCTCGTCGACATGATAGAGCAGGAAGATCTGCCGAGTCGCCTCGGGCAGGCCCAGGATCGCATCCTGCATCAGTTGCTCCTGCTGATAGGCGGCCAGTTGTTCGTCGGCACCGGGGTTGCTGCAGGGCAGTTCTTCGCTCGGTGCGCCGGCATCCAGACGCTCGCGGCGGATAGCCTGGCGCTGGTGGTCGCGCACCAGGTTGCTGGCAATGGTGAAGAGGAACGCGGGTAGGTTATCGATCTTCTCGCCGGACTCCAGGCGCGCCAGGCGCAGGAAGGATTCCTGGGTCAGGTCGGCAGCCACCTGGGCGCTGCCGGTGCGGCGCGTGACGAAGGCTTCGAGGGCTTTCTTCTGCTCCGCGAACAGGCGCGCGATCTGCGTATTCCAGGAGGACACAGCACTACCTTGAGAAGAACGGACGGTTCAGGGAGTGCGCACGCTAGCAAAGAATGAGATTAGTTCGCAATTGATATCTATTTTGCCTTTGAGTCTGCGGTGTTCTTAAGACCGCCTTCGCGGGCAAGCCCGCTCCCACAGTTGACCGCTCCCCAACATGAGAATGCGGTCGACGGTGGAAGCTGGCTTGTCTGCGATGCAGGTGACTCGGTCTTACTGGATCTCTTCCGGCTTGACGATCACCCAGTTCTTGTCCGCCGTCACCGGCAGCCCTTCCTTGGCTTGCGCCGCCGCGTGCTTGGCGATCATACCGTTGAGTTGGGTCATGTACTTGTCTTTGCGGTTGATCCACAGGTGGACGCCGCCCTTGGCCACGTCCACATCGTGGAACAGCATGTAGCCGTCGCTGGTCGGTGTGTCACCGCCGACAATCACTGGTTTTTTCCATTCGTCGATGTAGGTGAGGATCGCCGCGTGCTTGCCGGCCATCCAGGTCGCCGGGGTCCACAGGTAGGGGGTCAGTTCCAGGCCGAGGTTGCTCTTCTCGTCATACTTGCCGGCAGTGATCTGTTTGCGTGCGGTGGTCAGCTCGCCGGTCTTGCGATCCTTGAGCAAGGTGGTCACGCCGATGACGTTCTGGGGTTTGACGTTGTAGCCGTACTTCGGATCAGCCGCGACCATGCGCACCAACTCCTCGGACGCGGCGGTCATCACATATACCTCGATGCCGTTTTCCATCAGTTTGTTGTACAGCTCGGCCTGGCCGGTGAAGACTTTTGGCGGCTGTACCTCGGATTTTTTCACCACGTCGCCTTCGAAATAGCTGACCGGCACGGGCTTGCCGGAGGCCATAAGCTCGTCGACCTGCACTTTGAGTTCCTTGAGGGTGAAGCCGGAAAAAATCTGCGCAACCCAGGGGTAGCAGACCATGTCGTCGACTTCACACAGGCGATAGTAGTAGCTGAACAGACTTTCCTTATGGTCGGCGGTGTCTTTGAAGGGGATAAGCTTGAGCGAAGGGTCCATGGTTTCGCGGGTGATCAGGCCCTTGTTTTCCATGAACGGCAGCAAGGACTCTTCAAGGTCGTAGCGGTAACTGGTGTTGTCCATATCGAACACCGCGTAGTTACCCTTGTTGGCGTTGGCGGCGATCATTTCATTGAGTTGTTTGGCGGCAGGTGCCGGCCAGTGTTTCAACTCGGTGGCGGCAAACGCCTGGCTGGCGAGCCCGAGGCAAAAGGCGGCGGATAACAGTAGTTTCGGCGCGAGCTTCATAGGCGTTGTCTCCCTCAAGTGAAAGACATCGACGCTAACAAATCCGTATGACACTTATCGCCCGAGCGCGACCGCTGACGTCGCGATTGCGCCAAGCGCATACGCCTGGGCGTCAAACGCTTATTCCAAAAACGACAGTCGCCATTCCATATTGGTATTAAATCAATATATTTCAAGCTGTTAGGCTTCCCGGTTCGCAATCGCAGGCTCACGCGATTGGCTGCCTTCTCAACGGAGCTTCAATGAATCTGCCCCTGATTCTCAATTTATTGGTGTTCGTGGCCCTGTTGCTGGGCCTGGCACAAACTGGCCGTACTAACTGGAGCCTCGCCAAGAAGGTGCTGTTCGCCCTGGTGCTTGGCGTGCTGTTCGGTGCGACGTTGCATACGATCTACGGCGACGGCAACCCGGTGCTCAAAGCTTCGATCGGCTGGTTTGACCTGGTCGGCAACGGCTATGTGCAGCTGCTGCAAATGATCGTGATCCCGCTGGTATTCGCCTCGATCCTCAGTGCCGTGGCGCGCCTGCACAACGCCTCGTCCCTGGGCAAGATCAGCTTCCTGACCATCGGCACGCTGCTGTTCACCACGGCCATCGCGGCCCTGATCGGCATCGGCCTGACCAACCTGTTCGGCCTCACTGCCGAAGGCCTGGTGGCCGGCACCCAGGAAATGGCGCGCCTGCAAGTGATCCAGAGTGATTACGCGGGCAAGGTTGCCGACCTGAATATCCCGCAGTTGCTGCTGTCGTTCGTACCGGCCAACCCGTTCGCCGACCTGGCCCGGGCCAAGCCGACGTCGATCATCAGCGTGGTGATTTTCGCCGCGTTCCTTGGGGTTGCCGCGCTGCAACTGCTCAAGGACGACGTGGAAAAAGGCCAGAAAGTCCTTAACGCCATCGACACCCTGCAAGCCTGGGTGATGCGCCTGGTGCGCCTGGTGATGAAGCTGACCCCCTACGGTGTGCTGGCGCTGATGACCAAAGTGGTCGCCGGTTCCAACCTGCAAGACATCATCAAGCTGGGCAGTTTCGTGGTGGTGTCGTACCTGGCCCTGGGCCTGATGTTCGTGGTGCACGGCCTGCTGCTGTCCTTGGCCGGGATCAACCCGCTGCGCTTCTTCCGCAAGGTGTGGCCGGTGCTGACCTTCGCCTTCACCAGCCGCTCCAGCGCTGCAAGCATCCCGCTGAGCATTGAAGCGCAGACCCGTCGCCTGGGCATCCCGCAATCCATCGCCGGCTTCGCCGCCTCGTTTGGCGCGACCATCGGCCAGAACGGTTGTGCCGGTCTTTACCCTGCGATGTTGGCGGTGATGGTCGCGCCGACTGTGGGCATCAACCCCTTGGACCCGCTGTGGATCGCGACCCTGGTGGCGATAGTGACCTTGAGTTCGGCGGGCGTTGCCGGCGTGGGCGGCGGTGCGACCTTTGCCGCGCTGATCGTGCTGCCGGCCATGGGCTTGCCGGTGTCACTGGTGGCGCTGTTGATTTCCGTGGAGCCGCTGATCGACATGGGCCGTACGGCGTTGAACGTCAATGGTTCGATGACGGCGGGGGCGATTACCAGCCAGATCATGGGGCAGACGGATAAAGCGTTGCTGGATGCCGATGAGCATGCCGAACTGGCGCAGGCATAAAGGCTTATAACCTGTAGGAGCGAGCTTGCTCGCGAAGAACCTGAGGGCGCCGCGTTCATTCAGAATGCACGCGTCATCGTTGACGATCTTCGCGAGCAAGCTCGCTCCTACACTAGTTGCGCTCCCACACCTCGAAGTTGTAGGCCGGCTTATCACCTTCAGCCGGATTTTCGACATTCGACACCAGCTTCCACTGGTTCCCATCAAACTGCGGAAACCACGCATCCCCTCCCGGGCTCAGCGCCACGCGGGTCAGGTACAAGCGATCGGCCTGTTCCAGCCCCTGCGCATACAACTGCGCGCCGCCAATCAGCATCAGCTCGTCCACGCCTTGCGCCTTGGCCCATTCCTCAGCGCGCTCGACCGCTGCACCCAGTGAAGGAAAAACTTCCGCACCTTCCAGCACAAGATCGGTCTGACGGCTGACCACCAGGTTCAAGCGCCCCGGCAGCGGTCGGCCCAGGGAATCCCAGGTCTTGCGCCCCATGATGATCGGCTTGCCAAGGGTGGTGGCTTTGAAATATTTGAAATCCCCCGGCAAATGCCAGGGCATGCTGTTGTCGACGCCGATCACACGGTTTTCACCGAGGGCTGCGATCAGGCTTAAAGGGAGAGTTTTTTTCATGGCGACGAGAATACCAGAGCGGCGAGCCAGCGGTTATGCTCCAACCTCATCAACACGACAGGACGGCGCGTGACTGCACTGAACCCGCTGCACAGACTTTGGCTGACAGAAACCGTGCGCCTGCGGGAAGAACACGCCGGCCCTCTGGAAGACCTGGAAGCCAACCGCTTGGCCCGCACCGCCGGGGGCGACCTGGCCACGCGCATCCAGCAGCGTGCGCTGCACCTGGCCGAGCGCGATGGTTTGGCCGCCGCGCTCAGCCGCTGGCTGCAAGGCGCACGCCTGGCGCTGGTGTTACTGGCGGCGGTCGCCGTCATCAGCGGCGCCGGTTTGGCGTTCGCCGCGCTGGGTAATGGCCTGGCCCCGGTGAATGTGTTCTGGGCCTTGGGCAGCCTGCTCGGCCTGAACCTGATCTTGCTGATCAGTTGGGCCCTGGGCCTGCTGTTTGCCGGCGAACACAGCGCCAGCCTTGGCCGGCTGTGGTTGTGGCTCAGCGAGAAACTGGCCCGTGACGCCAAGGCCGCGCAACTGGCCCCGGCGTTGTTGCTGTTGCTGCAACGGCAAAAACTCAATCGCTGGGCGGTGGGTGTGCTGGTCAACAGCTTGTGGTTGCTGGCCTTGCTCAGCGCCCTGGTGATCCTGCTGACTCTGCTCGCCACCCGCCGCTATGGGTTTGTGTGGGAAACCACCATTCTCGGCGCCGATACCTTTGTCGCCGTGACCCAGGCCCTCGGCACACTCCCGGCTCTGCTCGGTTTCAATGTGCCCACCGTGGAGATGATCCGCGCCAGCGGCGACTCCGCGCTGAATATCGAAAGCGCCCGCCAGGCCTGGGCGGCCTGGCTGGTGGGCGTGTTGCTGGTCTACGGTCTGCTGCCGCGGTTGATCCTTGCCTTGCTGTGCCTGTGGCGATGGAAACGCGGGCGCGCAGCGTTGCACCTGGACCTCAACCTCCCCGGCTACGCCCAACTGCGCGAACGCCTGATGCCCAGCAGCGAGCGCCTGGGGGTCAACGATGTGGCGCCCGATCACCTGCACTCGATCAGCGGCGGCGCAAGTGAGCTGGAGAGTGATGGCGCCTTGCTGGTCGCCATCGAACTCGACGACCAACACCCTTGGCCCCCCAAACTGCCTGCCAACGTCAAGAACGCCGGCATCCTCGACAGCCGCGAATCACGCAACAAACTGCTGGAGCAACTCAGCCGTTTCCCACCCGCGCGCCTGGCCATCGCCTGTGACCCGCGCCGCTCGCCCGACCGTGGCAGCCTGGCACTGATCGCCGAGCTGGCACGCAGCGCCACCGACACTCGCGTATGGCTGCTGCAGGCACCACCGGGCCAGGCGCTGGACGCCGAGCGCCTGGGCGACTGGCATGCCGCGTTGCAACAGCTTGAAGTGTCGTTTGCCGATTGCGCGCCGCTCACTTGGCTGGAGACAGGTCATGACTAAACCGCTGAAACTCGCCGTGGTCGGCCATACCAACGTGGGCAAAACCTCATTGTTGCGCACCCTCACCCGTGATGTCGGCTTTGGCGAAGTGTCCCATCGCCCCAGCACCACGCGGCACGTCGAAGGTGCACGCCTATCGGTAGATGGCGAAGCTTTGCTGGAGCTGTACGACACTCCCGGCCTGGAAGACGCCATCGCCCTGCTCGATTACCTGGAACGCCTCGACCGCCCCGGCGAACGCCTGGATGGCCCTGCGCGGCTGACGCGTTTCCTGGAAGGCAGCGAGGCGCGCCAGCGTTTCGAACAGGAAGCCAAGGTGCTGCGCCAGTTGCTGGCCTCCGATGCCGGCCTGTACGTGATCGACGCTCGCGAGCCGGTGCTGGCCAAGTACCGCGACGAACTGCAAGTGCTGGCCAGTTGCGGCAAGCCGTTGTTGCCGGTGCTCAACTTTGTCAGCAGCAGCGACCACCGCGAACCGGACTGGCGCGAAGCCCTGGCCCGCCTCGGCCTGCATGCGCTGGTGCGTTTTGACAGCGTGGCACCGCCCGAAGACGGCGAACGCCGGCTGTATGAAAGCCTGGCCCTGCTGCTGGAAAACTCACGGCCGCAGTTGGAACGCCTGATCCTCGATCAAGAAGCCCAGCGCCAGGCTCGCCAGCAAAGCGCCGCCCGCTTGATCGCCGAACTGTTGATCGACTGCGCGGCCTGCCGTCGCAGTGTGACAACCGAGAATGAGCCCCAAGCCGTCAGCGACTTACGCAAGGCCGTGCGCCAACGCGAACAAAAGTGCGTTGAAGCCCTGCTCAAACTGTTCGGCTTTCGCCCACAGGACGCGGCGGCCAGCGACCTGCCGCTGCTCGACGGTCGCTGGGGCGATGACTTGTTCAACCCCGAAACCCTCAAGCAACTTGGCGTGCGGGTCGGCGGCGGGATAGCTGCCGGAGCCGCTGCCGGTGCTGGCGTGGATCTACTGGTCGGCGGCCTGACCCTTGGCGCCGCGGCCCTGGCAGGCGCTATCGCCGGTGGCGCCCTGCAAACCGCACGCAGCTACGGCAGTCGCCTGCTCGGCAAGATCAAGGGCCAGCGCGAGCTGACCGTCGACGACAGCGTGCTGCGCCTGCTAGCCCTGCGCCAGCGCCAGTTGCTCAAGGCCCTGAACCTGCGCGGCCATGCGGCAATGCACAGCATCAAGGTCGATACGCCCCAGGACAAAACCTGGCGCGAGGGCAAACTGCCCGACGCCTTGAACAAAGCCCGCGCCTATCCGCAATGGTCATCCCTCAACCCCCACGCGAAACTAAGCCAGGCCGAGCGCCAAGAGCAGGTTGAAGCCCTGGCCCAACGCCTGGACCAGACCTGAACCGCCAATGCCTGCCTGTTCCGGGTTCATCACGCTTCTCCCCATAACCTGCGGATATTGCGCTCGGCCATGGCCGGCCCCACGCTCATCCCTACGCCGGTGTGCATCAAGGCAGCGCTGACGCCAGGTGCCGCCTGCACAAACGAAAACGGCCCGGGGCCGCGAGCGCCGTAGACGCCTTGCCAGCGCTCGACCACCTGGATGTTGCACCCCAGGGTCTGCTGCGCCAGTTCGATCATCCAGTCATCGATCCGCTCGGCATTGAAGGGCGACGGGTCGCTGTCGTAATGGTGGGAGTCGCCGATGATCAGTTCGCCATGGGGCGTGGGGCTGATCAGCAGGTGAATGCCGTGCTCCTGCAGATGCGGCGTTTCGCGCAGGATCTGCGCCTGGACCACAGCGGCTTCCGGAAGGTCGGCGAAAGCGCCGTAATGCACGCAACTCAAGCCGGTGAGCAGGGCGTGTTGCAGGTTCAGATTAAGCACCGGCCGCGCACGCAGCATTTGCAGGCGGCAGGTGTGCGGGTTGAGCGGGGCGATGGATTCGGCCAGCAGGGTCTGATAGTCGTGGCCTGAACAGACAACGATCTGCTCACCGCGAAAGCTGCCGGCCGTGCTGTGCAGCTGGCCCGGCTCTACGTCGCGTACCAGCGTGGAAAAGTGAAACTCCACGTTCAAGTGCTGGCTCAGGTAATGGATCAGCGCCGGGATCGCCTCGCGGGAGTACAACTGCTGGTCATCCTTGCCATGCAGGGCGGCGCGGTGATGGCGGAACTGGCCGGCGTACAGGTCGTTCATTGCAGCGCCTTGCAGCAGCTGGACGTTGTAGCCGTGCTCCCGCGCGCGCCCGGCGCAGAAGGCTTCGAGCAGATGCTCTTCGGCTTCGGTGCGGGCGAACAGGTAGGAGCCATTGCGCTTGAGCGCCAGGCCCGCCGCTTGCGCCCACTGGCCCCAGATTTCGCGGCTTTCCCGCGCCAGGTCGAGCATTGGCCCTGGTGGTTGACCGGTGACCAGTGCCTGGCCGAAGTTGCGCACTGAGGCGCCCAATGGCATGGCGCTGCGCTCGAACACCTTGACCTTGAGGCCGCGCCTGGCGGCGGCATAGGCGTGGGAGAGACCGAGGATGCCGGCGCCGACGACTAACAGATCACTACTCATACTGTCCTCTGGTTCCCGCGCTCCGCGTGGGAATTCATCCGGTGACGCTCCGCGTCACGACCTTTAAAAGCGGACGCGGAGCGTCCAGAGCGGCGTTACCACGCGGAGCGTGGGAACGATCGGTTACTGTTTTTCCGACTTGCCGTCATAACGCTTACGCCATTCGGCCAGGATGCTGTCACGGTTCCTGGAAGCCCAGACAAAGTCGTTCTTGATCAACCGTTGCTCATAGTCCGCCGGCAATTCGGTCTGCGGCTTGGCGATACCCGGTTGCGCGAGCACGGCGAAGTTTTCCTTGTACAGGTCCATCGCCGCGGTGCTGGCAGAGAAGTCGGCGAGTTTTTTCGCCGCGTCGGCATGGGCAGTGCCCTTGATCACAGCGGTGGCTTCGATCTCCCAGCCCAGGCCCTCTTTGGGCAGGATGATCTCCAGCGGCGCGCCCTGGCGTTTGAGCTGAACCGCCGGGTATTCGAAGGAAATGCCAATCGGGAACTCACCGGACGCCGCCAGCTTGCACGGCTTGGAGCCGGAGTGAACGTACTGGCCGATGTTCCGGTGCAGGTCGTCCATGTACAGCCAGCCTTGCTTCTCGCCGAAGGTCTGGAGCCAGGCGCTGACATCCAGGAAGCCGGTGCCTGAAGACGCCGGGTTAGGCATCACGATCTTGCCCTTGTATTCGGGCTTGGTCAGGTCCTGCCAGCTCACCGGTTTGGTGAGGCCCTGCTTCTCGGCTTCGACGGTGTTGAAGCAGAGGGTGGCGGCCCACACGTCCATGCCCACCCAGGCCGGAGGGTTGGCGGCGTCGCGGTAATGCTTGCCGATCTTGTCCAGGTCCTTGGGCGCGTAGTTGTCGAGCATGCCTTGCTGATCGAGGATCGCCAGGCTGGAGGCGGCCAGGCCCCACACTACGTCAGCCTGGGGGCGGTCTTTCTCCGCCAGCAGTTTGGCGGTGATGATGCCGGTGGAGTCGCGCACCCACTTGATCTCGACGTCGGGATTGGCCTGTTCGAAAGCTTTTTTGTAGGTCTTCAATTGCTCGGCTTCAAGGGCCGTGTACACGGTCAACTCGGTCTTGGCGAAGGCATTCAGACTGAATGCCGTGAGGACTGCAGCGACCAGCGCCAGGGGCTTGAACATGGAGCACCTCCTTCAGGGATGTTTATTGGCCAGGTGCGCGCTGGCGCCAGGCTTGGGAGCGGCGCAGCGCGCCACGTGAAGCCCACGCCAGCAGCAGCGAGACGCTGGCCGAGGTGAACAGGATCAGGGTCGACATGGCCGCCGCGCCCCCCACATTGCCGGCGTCGTCCATGTTCAGCACGGCGACGGCGGCGAGGATGGTGTCGGGGCTGTAGAGGAAGATCGCGGCGGAGACGGTGGTCATCGCCGAGACAAACAGGTAGCGCAGGATGTCCAGCAGCGCCGGCAGACAGATCGGCACCGTGACGCGCAGATAATGGCGGTACAACGGTGCCTTGAGGGACAACGCGGCGGCTTCGAACTCGGCGTCCAACTGGCGCAAGGCGGTGGTTGCAGTCATCTGCGCGGTGGTCAGGTAGTGCGCAATGGTGCACACCACCAGCAACGCCATGCTGCCGTACAACACATGCAACGGGTTGCCGTTGAGGTTGAAGAAGAACACGTAGCCCAGCCCCAGGACCAGGCCCGGCACGGCCATCGGCACGAAGCTGAGCATGCGCAGCGCCAGGTTGAGGTTCTTCTGGCCCTTGGTCTTTTCCATCAGGTAGGCACCGGTGAAAATCAGCACGCTGCCGATCAACGCCGTGCACAGCGCCATGGTCAGGCTGTTGCGATAGGCCAGCCAGCCGCCGCCGGCGGTGTCTTCGAATTGGTAGTGGTTGAGCGACAGCGACAGGTTGTACGGCCAGAATTTCACCAGCGAGGAGTACACCGCCATGCCGAACACCAGCAGCAACGCCGCGCAAATCAGCAGCACGACGGCCAGGTAGCACCCGTCGCGCAGCCGCGATGGCGCTGGCTGGAACACCTGGGCGCGGCCGCTCATCGCGTCGCCATGCCGACGGCGCAACCACGCATCCACGCCAAAGCTGAACAGCGCCGGCAGCAGCAACACCATGCCGATCAACGCGCCGCGACCGAACTGTTGCTGGCCCACCACCGCCTTGTAGGCTTCCAGCGCCAGCACCTGATAATCGCCGCCCACCACCACCGGTACTCCGAAGTCGGTGATGGTCAGGGTGAACACCAGGCAGAAAGCGGCGAACACCGCCTGGCGCGTGGCTGGCCAGGTAATGCTGCGAAACGCCCGTGCCGGGCTGGCGCCCATGCTCGAAGCAGCGTCAAACAAGCGTGCATCCGCCAAGGACAACGCCGACAGCAAAATCATCAAGGCATGGGGAAAGGTGTAGATCACCTCACCGAGCACAATGCCCCAGAAACCGTAGATATTTTCCGAGAACAAGCCGCGCAGCAGGCCCTGGTTGCCGAACAGATAAACCAGGGCAATACCTGGCAGCATCGACGGCGCCATCAATGGCAGCAATGACAGGCCGCGCCAGATGGACTTGCCGGGGATCAGCGTGCGTTGCAGGGCATAGGCAAACAAGTAGGCCAGCGGCACGACGATGGCCGCCACGCTGAGGGAAACTTTCAGGCTATTGCCCAGCAACCAGTGAAAGTTGGCGCTGCTCAGCAGTTCGCGAGCGGCTACCAGGCCACCGCCCTGCCCGGCTTCGCTGCTGAAGCCGCGCCAGAAGATCGCCAACAGCGGCAACAGCACCGCCACCACTAACAGGCCCAGCCAGAGCCACTTGCCGCCGACCACGAAGAGGCGGTCGCCCCACTCGGCGCGGGACACCTGGCGCGGTACCGGCAATGTCATCACAGCCCCCATCTCAGGCAAACACCTGCAGGCTGCGCGGCGGCAACGCCACCCAGATGTCCTGGGCGCCCAGGCGCGGCATCGCTTCCGGCGCCAGTTCAGCCAGCAACGCATGGCCCGGCAATTGTTCCAGCTCAAAGCTCATGCGGCAGCGGTTGCCGAGAAAGGTGATCTCGCGAACCTTGGCCGGGAACAGGTTTTCTTCATGCACCAGCGGGTTGACGCAAATGGCTTCCGGGCGGCAGAACAAGCGGCCGGACTGGGCGACACCCGCGTCCTCAGCCAGGCGCATGTTCAACCCACCCACCTGGGCATGGCTGGCGCTGTTACGGCTGAACGGCAACCAGTTGCCCTGGCCGACAAACTCCGCCACGAACGGCGTGGCCGGGCGGTCGTAGATTTCCTGGGGCGTGGCGTACTGCTCGACCTTGCCGTTGTTCATCACGGCAATGCGGTCGGCCATCAACATGGCTTCGTCCTGGTTGTGGGTCACCATCAAGGTGGTGATACCCAGGCGCCGCTGCAGTTGGCGCAGTTCGGTGCACAGGTGCTCGCGCACCCGGGCATCGAGGGCCGACATCGGCTCATCCAACAGCAATAACGACGGCGCCGGCGCCAGTGCGCGGGCCAGGGCGACGCGCTGTTGCTGGCCGCCGGAGAGTTGGCCGGGGTACTTCTTTTCGCTGCCCACCAGGCCGACCAGTTCGAGCATCTGCGCGACCCGCTTGCGCACTTCATCGCGGCCGCTGCCGGTGAGGCCGTAGCCGATGTTCGCTTCAACGCTGAGGTTGGGAAACAACGCATAGGACTGGAACAGGATGCCGTAGTCCCGCGCCTGGGGTGGCAGCAGGGACACGTCCCGTTCGCCCAGGTAGAGCTCACCGCTGTCCTGGCGCTCCAGGCCGGCGATGCAACGCAGCAGTGTGGTCTTGCCGCAGCCGGAAGGGCCCAGCAGACACACCAGCTCGCCGGCGGCGACGTCCAGGGAGACGTTGTCCAGCGCGGTGAAGGCGCCAAAGCGTTTCTGGATTGCGCGCACTTTCATCGGTGCGCCGGGTTGGGTCAGGGCTGTGTGCATGGTGGCACCTCATCGAACGGATGAAGGCCATGCTAGGAGGGCAATGCGTAGCGGGTGTGGCAGAAAGGCAAAAAGAGGTGATAGTGGTATTGGTGGATTTGTGTAGGACTCACGACCGCTATCATGATCGTTCCCACGCTCTGCGTGGGAATGTCTCTAGTGACGCTCCGCGTCACGGACGCGGAGCGTCCTGGGCGGCGTTCCCACGCGGAGCGTGGGAACGATCAGAGGGGTGACATTTCCTGAGCCAGGCCAAGGAACGCCGCCGGCAGGCGCGCTCCTTTGCGCTCCTTGAGGCAATACAGATACTCCGGAATCTGCGGTGCATTCTCGATGGTCAGCACGCGCAACTGCGGGTCGTGGGGCACTTCCTGGCGGGCGATGATGCTGATGCCGATATTGCGCAGCACCGCCTCGCGAATCGACTCACGGCTGCCAATCTCCAACAACGGCCCATATCCGACGCCCGCATTCTTCAACATCTCTTCCGTCAGCCTGCGGGTAGTGGAGCCCGCTTCACGCATCAGCAAGGTATGCCCGACTAGCGCGCTCAACGGTACGTGATCGAGCTTGGCCAACGGGTGATTGCGGTGCACCGCCAGTACCAGCGGGTCGGTGCCCAGCACGCGGCGGATCAGACGGGCGTCTTCCAGCAATTGCGATGAGGCCGCGACATCGACGCGGTAATCGTCCAGCGCCTCAAGCACCTGCTGGGAGTTGCCGATTTCCACCGACACGTCCACCTGGGGCAGGCGCTCGCGAAAGGCTTTGACCAGATCGAGGATGTAATACGGCGCCGTTGCGGCAATTCTCAGCGCACCCTGGACCTGGCCGTTGTTGCGCAGGAAAAACTCGATATCCGCTTCCTGCTGCAACAGCGCCTTGACCATCGGCAATAGCCGCGCGCCTTCGTCGCTGACGGTGAGGCGGCGGCCGCCACGGTAGAACAACTCGACGCCGTAGTGGCTTTCCAGGTTGCGAATCTGGGTGGTCACCGTGGGCTGGCTCAAGCCGAGTTTCTTCGCCGCCTGGGTAATGCTGCCCAGGCGGGCGACCATGAAAAACGCCTTTAACTCAGCACTCAGCACACCACCCTCTCATCCTCTATTTGCGCACCAGGCGCAGGCCATTGAACACCACCAGCAGGCTCACGCCCATGTCGGCGAAGACCGCCATCCACATGGTCGCCATGCCCATGAACGTGACGGCCAGGAAGATCGCCTTGATCACCAGCGCCAGGGCGATGTTCTGCTTGAGGATACTCGACGTTTGCCGCGACAACCGAATGAAAGCCGGAATCTTGCGCAAATCATCGTCCATCAGCGCCACGTCGGCGGTCTCGATAGCGGTATCGGTGCCCGCTGCGGCCATCGCAAAGCCGATCTCGGCACGGGCCAGGGCCGGGGCGTCGTTGATACCGTCACCGACCATGCCCACCCGATGGCCCTGGCCGTAGAGGGTTTCGATGGCTTGCAGCTTGTCGGTGGGCAACAGGTCGCCCTGGGCCTGGTCGATACCCACCTGGGCCGCAATGGCCTTGGCAGTGTGGGTGTTGTCGCCGGTGAGCATCAGGGTCTTGATGCCTAGGTCGTGCAACTGCTGAATGGCTTCGCGGCTGCTCTCCTTGACCGTGTCGGCCACGGCAAACAGCGCCAGCGGGCCAGACTTGTCCAACAGCAACACCACGGACTTGCCTTGTTTTTCCAGGGCAAAGAGTTTCTCTTCCAAGGCCTCGGAACACAGACCGAGGTCTTCCACCAGGCGGTGGTTACCCAGGTGATAGGTCTGGCCGTTGATATCACCCCGCACACCGCGCCCGGCCAGGGCTTCGAAGTTATCCACAGCGTGAGTCGACAGGTTTTTATCCACAGCCGCGTTGGCAATCGCCAGGGACACCGGGTGATCGGAACGCGATGCCAAGCTGGCCGCCAGGGCCGGCGCGCTGTCTTCGATGTTCGGGAACAGCGGCAGGTAGTCGGTTTGCACCGGTTTGCCGTGGGTGATGGTGCCGGTCTTGTCGAGGGCCAGGTAGTCGAGCTTGTAGCCGCCCTCCAGGTACACGCCGCCCTTGATCAGGATGCCTTTGCGCGCCGCCGCCGCCAGGCCGCTGACAATGGTCACCGGGGTGGAGATCACCAAGGCACAAGGGCAGGCCACCACCAGCAGCACGAGGGCGCGGTAGATCCAGTCAAACCACACGCCCGCCATGAACAGCGGCGGAATCACCGCCACACCGAGGGCAAACAGGAAGACAGCCGGGGTGTAGACCTTGGAGAAACTGTCGACAAAGCGCTGGGTCGGTGCGCGTGCGCCTTGAGCCTGTTCCACCGCGTGGATGATCCGCGCCAGCGTGGAGTTGTTGGCCGCGGCGGTGACCTTGTACTCCAGGGAACCGGCCTGGTTGATGGTGCCGGCAAACACCTTATCGCCCACGGTTTTTTCGATCGGCAGGCTTTCCCCGGTGATCGGTGCCTGGTCGATGGTGGACTGGCCGGCCGTGACTTCACCGTCGAGCCCGATGCGCTCGCCGGGTTTTACTCGGACAATCGCGCCAAGATCAATGCTCTTGACCTCTTGTTCCAGCCAGGAACCATCGGCCTGGCGCACCGTGGCCTGTTCCGGGGTCATCTGCATCAGGCCGCTGATGGCGTTGCGCGCCCGGTCCAGGGACTTGGCCTCAATCAACTCGGCCACGGTGAACAGGAACATCACCATCGCCGCTTCCGGCCACTGGCCAATCAGGATCGCGCCCGTCACCGCGATGCTCATCAAGGCATTGATATTGAGGTTGAAGTTCTTCAGGGCAATCCAGCCCTTCTTGTAGGTGGTAAGGCCGCCGCTGAGAATCGACACCAACGCCACCAGCGCGATTACCCAGGTGGGTGCCACACCAGTGAAATGCAACACCTCGGCCCCCAGGGCACCCACGCCCGACACCGCCAGCGGCCACCAATGTTTCTTGGCGGGCGGCGCGGCGGCGGGGCTGCCTTCTTCGATAGGGTCGGCCTGCATGCCGATGGACTTGATTGCCTCAATGATCGGCGCCGTGTTCGGCAGGTCATGGGTGACGCCGAGGATGCGGTTGATCAGGTTGAATTCCAGTTGCTGCACGCCAGCGAGCTTGCCCAGCTTGTTCTGGATCAGCGTCTGCTCGGTAGGGCAATCCATGGCTTCGATGCGGAAGGTGCTCAGGCGCGAGCCGGCGGTGGGCGCTTCACTCAAGGTCACGATGGCAGGCCCGGCAGCGCCGGAGCAGCAGGAGCCGGAATGGCCGTGGTTATCCACAGGCGTGAGTTTGGCGGGCCCATGGTCATGTTTGTGATCATGGCCGTGGTCATGAGCGTGATCGTGATCGTGATCGTGATCATGCTTGTGGTCGTGCTTGTGCGGGGTATGAATGGAGTGGCTCATCAGGTCGCGTCCGTAAAGGTGCCTGTTGCCAAGTAAAGACCCTGTAGCCACTATAGGGTCAAGCACCCATTTGGAGATTGCTGCGATGAAGATCGGCGAACTGGCCAAACTCACCGATTGCCCGGTGGAAACCATCCGTTATTACGAGAAGGAAAACCTGCTGCCGCCTCCGGCACGCACCGACGGCAACTACCGCGTGTACACCCAGGCGCACACCGAGCGGCTGACCTTTATCCGCAACTGCCGCAGCCTGGACATGACCCTCGAAGAAATCCGCAGCCTGCTGGGGCTGCGTGACAGCCCCCAGGACCAGTGCGAAAGCGTAAATGCGTTGATCGACGAGCATATCCATCATGTGAAAGCGCGGATCGACGGATTGTTGGCCTTGCAGGAACAACTGCTGGACCTGCGCCAACGTTGCGGCGGTGGCAACCAGTGCGGGATCTTGCAGCAGTTGGAAGTCAGCGGAGGGATTGCGGCCAGCGAGGCCGAGCCTTCGCATGTGGGCAGAAGCCACGGCCATTAACTCAGGTGAACACCAAACCCATGTGGGAGCTGGCTTGCCTGTGATGGCGGTGGACCAGCGACATTAATTTCGCCTGACACTGCGCTATCGCAGACAAGCCAGCTCCCACAGTTTTTCACCGAGTAAGGCTTTAGATCGCCACGTCGGCCTTGATGCTTGGGTCGGCGTCGTAACCCACGATTTCGAAGTCTTCGAACTTATAGTCGTAGATCGACGCAGGCTTACGCTTGATCACCAGTTCCGGCAGTTTTTTCGGCGTACGCGCCAACTGGGTCTGGATCTGTTCCATGTGGTTGCTGTAGGCGTGGGTGTCGCCCGTGGTGACGATGATCTCGTGGGGGATCAGGTCGCACTGCTGGGCCAGCATGTGGGTCAGCAACGCCAGCGCGGCAGTGTTGTACGGCAGGCCCAGGAACACGTCGGAGCTGCGGATATACAGCTGCATCGACAGGTGGCCGTCATGCACGAACGCCTGGTAAAGCAAATGGCACGGCGGCAAGGCTTGTTTGCCATTACGCGCGTTTTCCTGCGGGCTCTGGGTTTCGTCCGGCAGGTATTCAACGTTCCAGCCGTGGAACAGGATGCGACGGCTGTTGGGGTTGGTCTTGAGCGTGTGCACCATGTAGTCGATCTGGTTGATCGTGCCGCCGTCCTTGGTCGGCCAGGCCGTCCACTGCTCGCCGTACACGGGGCCCAGGTCGCCGTCTTCGGTGGCCCACTCATCCCAAATCTTCACGCCATTTTCGTTGAGCCACTTGATGTTGGTGTTGCCGCTCAACATCCAGATCAGTTCGTTGGCGATGCTTTTGAAGTGCAACTTCTTGGTGGTCAGCAGCGGGAAGCCGTCGGCCAGGTTATGCCGATACTGACGCGCAAACACAGCCTTGGTACCGGTGCCCGTGCGGTCGCCCTTGGTCAGGCCATTGGTCACGACGTCCTGCAGCAGTTCGAGATATTGCTTCATGTTTTTACCCGTATCGTTGAAGCCAAGACCTCCTGGTCTTGGCATTCGAATTTAAAGCGCGGCGTTCTTCAGCGGCTGCGGGCGATTGTACGCCCACCACAGCATGCCCAGGCCCGCCAGGATCATCGGCAGGCTAAGCACCTGACCCATGGTCAGCCAGCCCCACGCCAGGTAGCCCAACTGCGCATCCGGTACCCGTACGAATTCGACGATAAAGCGGAAAATCCCGTAGAACAGCGCGAACATGCCCGACACGGCCATGGTTGGGCGTGGCTTGCGCGAGAAGATATAGAGAATAAGGAACAGCGCCACACCTTCCAATGCGAACTGGTACAGCTGCGACGGGTGGCGCGGCAGTTGCGCCGGGTCGCTGAACGGCGGGAACACCATCGCCCACGGCACGTCGGTCGGCTTGCCCCACAGCTCGGCGTTGATAAAGTTACCAATGCGCCCGGCCCCCAGGCCGATCGGCACGAAGGGGGCGACGAAGTCCATCAGCTGGAAGAACGACTTGCCATTGCGCCGGCCAAACCACCAGGCGGCGATCATCACGCCGATAAACCCGCCGTGGAACGCCATGCCGCCCTTCCACACTTCGAAGATCAGGGTCGGGTTGGCGAGATACGCAGACAGGTCGTAGAACAGCACATACCCCAGGCGCCCGCCGACGATCACCCCCATCGACATCCAGAACACCATGTCGGAGAGCTTCTCCTTGGTCCAGGTCGGGTCGAAACGGTTCAGGCGCCGGGAAGCCAGCAGCCAGGCACCGCCGATGCCGATCAGGTACATCAACCCGTACCAATGGATTTTCAGCGGACCGATGGCCAGGGCCACCGGGTCGATCTGCGGGTAAGGCAGCATTGCGACTCCTCGTTAAAACATTTAGTCATGACGCACCGGACCATGCCGATGTGCGATTAAGCCTGCGTTACAGCTGCGAGATCAAATTAAGAAGTTCACATACACACCAAACAGCCCGGCATGTTAACGGATCAGAGGTGCGCGGCCCAACTTCGAGACGATGGAACACCGGCGCGTCTGTGGGTAGAGTGGCAAAAACACAAAAGGGGTCACCCGATGTGCCTGATTGTTTTCGCCTGGCGACCGGGCCATGCCCAACCGCTGATCGTTGCGGCCAACCGCGATGAGTTCTACGCCCGCCCCAGCCTGCCGCTGGCCCAGTGGGCGGATGCGCCCCAGGTCTATGCCGGTCGCGATCAGGAGGCCGGG
The DNA here is from genome assembly GCF_016405475.1 of Pseudomonas sp. MF6767. Classification (NCBI taxonomy): domain Bacteria; kingdom Pseudomonadati; phylum Pseudomonadota; class Gammaproteobacteria; order Pseudomonadales; family Pseudomonadaceae; genus Pseudomonas; species Pseudomonas sp. MF6767. The sequence continues at coordinate 286,098 of NZ_JAEKCY010000001.1, forward strand.
GGCACCTGGCTGGGGGTGAACGCGGATGGGCGCTTTGCCGCCTTGACCAACATCCGCGACCCGCACCAGCCACCGGCACGCAAGTCTCGCGGCGAACTGGTTGCGCGGTTTCTCAGCGGTTCGCTGCCGATCGACGATTATTTGGCCGATGTAAATGGCCGCTCGATTGAATATGCCGGGTTCAACCTGCTGGTGGGCACGCGGGATGAGCTGTGGCACTACAACGCCAATGATACCGAGCCGACGCGGTTGAAGGCGGGGGTGTACGGGTTATCCAATGCCGGCCTGAATACGCCATGGCCGAAGCTGGTGAATACCAAAGCAGCGTTCAGCGCCGTGCTGGAAAACCCCGAGCCTGAGGCACTGCTGGGAATTCTCAGCGACCCGCAGACTGCCCCGTTTGCTGAGTTGCCGGACACCGGCGTAGGCCTGGCGACCGAAAGCCTGCTGTCGAGCGTGTTTATCGCCAGCCCTAGTTATGGGACACGGGCGAGCACGGCGCTGATCGTGAATGCCGATGGGACGCGGCGGATGCTGGAGCGCAGCTTTGGCCCGCACGGGGGGCGGCTGGGTGAGGTGGACCTGATGTTTTAGCGCTGCTTGGACCACCGCTATCGCAGGCAAGCCAGCTCCCACAGGGGAATGCATTCCACAGGTGGGAGCTGGCTTGCCTGCGATGAAGGCGCCTCGGTCTTTGATCGTTCCCACGCTCTGCGTGGGAACGCCTCTTGTGACGCTCTGCGTCACGCTCTAAAAGCCGACGCGGAGCGTCCAGGGCTGCATTCCCACGCAGAGCGCGGGAACGATCTGCTAGAAGCTCGCTTCTACAGGGTTTTGGCCGAGGCCGGGTTGATCATCCGGGTCAATCCCAGGTTTTTCAGCGCCAATTGCAGCGAGCTGTGGATAACCTGCGGGTTGTCGATGGTCATCAACTCGGCGAGCAAATCCTTGGCCCTGCTCAATTCCACCTGGCGCAGCATCCACTTCACTTTCGGCAAGTTGGTGGCGTTCATCGACAGGCTGTCAAAGCCCATCGCCATTAACAGCACCGCCGCCGCCGGGTCACCGGCCATTTCGCCGCAGATACTCACCGGCTTGCCTTCGGCATGGGCGTCGCGCACCACGTGTTGCAGCGCTTGCAGCACCGCCGGGTGCAGGTAGTCGTAGAGGTCGGCCACCCGTGGGTTGTTACGGTCCACGGCCAGCAGGTACTGGGTCAGGTCGTTGGAGCCTACCGACAGGAAGTCCACCTGCCGCGCCAGTTCCTTGGCCTGGTACACCGCCGCAGGGATTTCGATCATCACGCCAATCGGCGGCATCGGCACATCGGCGCCTTCGTCGCGCACTTCGCCCCAGGCGCGGTGGATCAGGTGCAGGGCTTCTTCCAGTTCATGGGTGCCGGAGATCATCGGCAGCAGGATACGCAGGTTGTTCAAGCCCTCGCTGGCCTTGAGCATGGCACGGGTCTGGACGAGGAAGATTTCGGGATGGTCGAGGGTAACGCGAATACCGCGCCAGCCAAGGAAGGGGTTGTCTTCCTTGATGGGGAAATAGGACAGTGACTTATCGCCGCCAATATCCAGGCTGCGCATCGTCACCGGTAACGGGTGGAAGGCTTGCAATTGCTCGCGATAAATCGCCAGCTGCTCCTTCTCGCTCGGGAAACGCTGGTTGATCATGAACGGCACTTCGGTGCGGTACAGACCCACCCCTTCGGCGCCGCGTTGTTGCGCACGAGCTACATCCGCCAGCAGGCCGGTGTTGACCAGCAGCGGTACGCGGTGGCCGTCGGGGGTGACACACGGCAGCTCGCGCAGCGAATCCAGGCCCTGGGCCAGTTGCTTCTCTTCTTCCACCACCTCGGCGTATTGCTTGCGCAGCACGTCGCTGGGGTTGGTGAACACCTCGCCGCGATGCCCGTCGACGATCATGTCGATGCCATCGACCTTGGAGTACGGCAGGTCCACCAGGCCCATCACCGTCGGGATACCCATGGCCCGGGCCAGGATCGCCACGTGGGAGTTACCCGAACCCAATACCGAGACCAGGCCTACCAGCTTGCCTTCAGGCACTTCGCCAAGCTGGGTGGCGGTCAATTCTTCACTGACCAGGATGGTGTTATCGGGGAAGACCATGTTGGTGCTGCGGTCTTCCTGCAGGTACGCCAACAGACGGCGCCCCAGGTCGCGCACATCCGATGCCCGCTCGCGCAGGTAGGCGTCGTCCATCATTTCGAAACGGTTGACGTGATCGGTGACCACCTGGCGCAACGCGCCCTGGGCCCACTGGCCGGTCTTGATCACGGTCTTGACTTCGTTACCCAGGGACGCGTCGTCGAGCATCATCTGGTACACGTCGAACAGCGCACGCTCTTCGGGGCGCAACTGGGTGGCCAGCTTGGTCGACAGGTTGCGCATGTCGGCGCGCACGCCTTCGAGGGCGGTCTTGAACAGTTTGATCTCGGCGTCGATGTCACTGACGCTCTTGTCCGGCACCACATCGAGGTCGGCTGGCGGCAGCATGACCACCGCGGTACCCACCGCGGCGCCTGGCGAACCCGGTACGCCGACGAACTTGGCTTCCTGGATGCCCTTGCCCTGGCGCCCCAGGCCGCGAATCGAGCCGGTCGCTTCGGCGTGGGCGATAACCCCGGCCAGTTGCGCGCTCATGGTCACCAGGAAGGCTTCTTCGCCTTCGTCGAACTGGCGACGCTCTTTTTGCTGGATAACCAACACGCCGACAACGCGGCGGTGGTGAATGATCGGCGCACCAAGGAACGAGGCGTAGCGCTCTTCGCCGGTTTCGGCAAAGTAGCGATAACGCGGGTGATCGGCCGCGTTCTCGAGGTTCAGGGGTTCTTCACGCGTCCCCACCAGGCCCACCAGACCTTCATTGGGCGCCATGCTGACCTTGCCGATGGAGCGCTTGTTCAAGCCCTCCGTGGCCATCAGCACAAAACGGTTGGTCTCGGGGTCCAGCAGGTAAACCGAGCAGACCTGGCTGCCCATGGCTTCCTTGACGCGCAACACAATAATCCCCAACGCCGCCTTGAGATCCTTGGCGGAGTTAACTTCCTGGACGATCTTGCGCAGCGTATTGAGCATGGCTCGGGGTCGAACTCCGTCGTCAGTCGCGCGCTAAAAGGCGCGGGGCAAGCTCTTTGAGAGCGCGACGATAAACCTCGCGCTTGAATGTCACCACCTGGCCCAACGGATACCAATAGCTGACCCAGCGCCAGCCATCGAACTCCGGTTTACCGGTCAAATCCATCCGCACCCGCTGCTCGTTGGAGATCAGGCGCAAAAGAAACCATTTCTGCTTCTGGCCGATGCACAGCGGTTGGCTGTGGGTACGCACCAGGCGTTGCGGCAAACGATAGCGCAACCAGCCACGGGTACAGGCCAGAATTTGTACATCTTCGCGCTCAAGGCCGACTTCTTCGTTCAACTCACGGTACAAGGCGTCTTCAGGGGTTTCGTCGGGGTTGATTCCACCTTGAGGAAACTGCCAGGCATCTTGGTTGATTCGGCGAGCCCATAGCACCTGTCCGGCATCATTCGTCAGAATAATGCCGACATTAGGACGGAAACCATCGGGGTCGATCACGGCAACAACCTCGCAAACGCATGTCGCCGCATTGTTCCACAAAGGTTGTTCCAGCGGCAACGAGGCTTCTTACCTTATGTGCACTCTTGTGAAAAGACCGTATTCTGGACGCCTTTTTACAGACTTTTCAGCGAGTAACTGCAATGCGCCTGGCTTTATTCGACTTGGACAATACCCTTCTGGGCGGTGACAGCGATCACGCCTGGGGCGATTACCTGTGTGAACGCGGGATTCTCGACGCGGTAGCCTACAAGGCCCGCAACGACGAGTTCTACCAGGACTACCTGGCCGGCCGGCTGGATAACGCCGCCTACTTGAACTTCTGCCTGGAAATCCTCGGCCGCACCGAGATGGCCCAGCTGGACGCGTGGCACAACGACTACATGCGCGACTGCATCGAGCCCATCATGCTTCCCAAGGCCGTTGAACTGCTGGCCAAGCACCGCGCCGCCGGTGACAAGCTGGTGATCATCACCGCCACCAACCGCTTCGTCACCGCGCCAATTGCCGCCCGCCTGGGCGTCGAGACTCTGATCGCCACCGAGTGCGAAATGGTGGATGGCCGTTATACCGGGCGCAGCACCGATGTGCCGTGCTTTCGCGAGGGCAAGGTGACGCGTTTGAACCGCTGGTTGGAAGAAACCGGGCATAGCCTGGAAGACAGCTACTTCTACAGCGATTCGATGAATGATTTGCCGTTGCTGGAGCAGGTGACGCACCCGGTGGCAGTGGATCCGGATCCGAATCTTCGTGCTGAGGCCCAGAAACGGGGTTGGCCGGTGATTACGCTGCGCAGCTGACAACGCTATCGCAGGCAAGCCAGCTCCCACATTTTGACCCTGTTCTCATGTTGGAATCCGGTCAAGTGTGGGAGCTGGCTTGCCTGCGATGAAGGCGACGCGGTTTCAAACAGGCTTGGCGCCCATGAGCCCTGCAATCGCCACAAACCCCACCAGGCTGACCACCGCCAGCACCAGGGTGAAATTCAGGCTCCCGCCCTCGCCCTTGCGCAGCCGATTGAGCCGCGCCACCAGCCAGAACCAGGCCAGCGCCGCCACGGTGTAGAGGATGCTGGAGCCCAAGATCCAGGTTTGCCCCAATGGCCAGCCGAGCAAGTGCACCAGCCACCATCCGGTAAAGGGCATGCTCACCAGGCAAATTCCCATCAGCAGCCATACAAATGCCCAGGGGCGCTGCACGGTCGCGGCCGGGCCGGCGCTGCGTTTACGCCACGCCAATACGGCCAGGCCGAGGCCGCTGAGCAGCAGCAATACGGTGGCGGTGATGTGGATCACCTTGAGGGTGGTCAGCGTTTCCATGGTCTCTATTCCTTATAGGCCGCTCAGTCAGCGTAGTCGCTCAACCGAGGAACAGCTGGTAAGCCGGGTTTTCGCTTTCATCCCAGTACGGGTAACCGATTTGCGCCAACGCGGCAGGCACCAGGTGGCGCTCGTCCGCCGGTACTTGCAAGCCCGCCACCACTCGGCCGTCAGCCGCGCCGTGGTTGCGGTAGTGGAACATCGAGATGTTCCAGCGCCCGCCGAGCTTGTGGAGAAAGTTGAACAACGCCCCCGGCCGCTCCGGAAACTCGAAACGAAACACCAGCTCGTCGCTGACTTTGGCAGCATGCCCGCCGACCATATGGCGAATGTGCAACTTGGCCAGTTCGTTCTCGGTAAGGTCCAGCACCGGGAAACCCTGGCTGGTCAGGCTGGCCACCAACGCGCTGCGCGGGTCGTTCTCCGGGTGGGTCTGCACGCCGACGAAAATGTGCGCTTCGCTGCCGGAGTGGTAGCGGTAATTGAATTCAGTGATCTGGCGTTTGCCCACCGCTTCGCAGAAGGCCTTGAAGCTGCCCGGCCGCTCGGGGATGGTCACCGCGATGATGGCCTCACGGCCTTCACCGAGTTCGGCGCGCTCGGCCACATGGCGCAAACGGTCGAAGTTGACGTTGGCGCCCGAGTCGATGGCGACAAAGGTCTGGCCGCTGACACCGCGGGTCTCGACGTACTTTTTGATCCCGGCCACGCCCAGCGCACCCGCCGGCTCGGTGATGGAGCGGGTGTCGTCGTAGATGTCCTTGATCGCCGCACAGATTTCATCGGTGCTGACGGTGATCACTTCATCCACATAGTCCTTGCAGATGTCGAAGGTGTGCTGGCCGATCTGCGCCACTGCCACGCCGTCGGCAAAGAGGCCGACGGTCGGCAATACCACGCGCTCGCCCGCCGCCATGGCGGCTTGCAGGCAGTTGGAATCGTCCGGCTCCACGCCGATGATCTTGATCTCCGGGCGCAGGTATTTCACGTACGCCGCAATCCCGGCGATCAGACCGCCGCCGCCCACCGGTACGAAAATCGCGTCCAGAGGCCCTGGGTGCTGGCGCAGGATTTCCATCGCCACGGTGCCCTGCCCGGCAATGGTGTGCGGATCATCGTAGGGGTGGATGTACACGTAGCCTTTTTCGTCGACCAGCTTGAGCGAGTAGGCCAGGGCTTCCGGGAAGGAATCACCGTGCAGCACCACTTTGCCGCCACGGGAGCGCACGCCTTCGACCTTGATCTCCGGGGTGGTCTTGGGCATCACGATGGTGGCCTTGACCCCCAGCACCTTGGCCGCCAGGGCCAGGCCCTGGGCATGGTTGCCGGCCGACGCGGTGACGACGCCGCGCGCACGTTCTTCGGCACTGAGCTGGGTCAGCTTGTTGTAGGCGCCGCGAATCTTGAACGAGAACACCGGCTGCAAGTCTTCGCGCTTGAGCCAAATCTTGTTACCCAGCCGCTCGGAGAGCTGGCGGGCAGTCTGCAAGGGGGTTTCCACGGCGATGTCGTAGACACGCGAGGTGAGGATTTTTTTGACGTAGTGTTCAAGCATCGGCAGGCATCTACTTCACGGGTTGGGCAGGGCCAAGGAGTCTAACCCAGCGTTTGGCCGGGCGACCACACGAATCCCGAGGTTTTGTTGGGTTATACTCGCCGCCCTCGTTAATTCCCCGCCCGTTCCGGAGCCCGCATGACCCAGGATCAACTCAAACAGGCAGTGGCCCAGGCCGCTGTCGATTTAATCCTTCCTAAGCTCGACGACAAGAGCATCGTCGGTGTCGGCACCGGTTCCACCGCCAACTGCTTCATCGACGCACTGGCCCAGCACAAGGGCGCGTTCGACGGCGCCGTGGCCAGTTCCGAAGCCACCGCTGCCCGCCTCAAGGGCCATGGCATTCCGGTGTACGAGCTCAACACCGTGAGCGACCTGGAGTTCTACGTCGACGGCGCCGATGAAAGCGACGAGCACCTGAACCTGATCAAAGGCGGCGGCGCGGCCCTGACCCGCGAGAAGATTGTCGCGGCCGTGGCCAAAACCTTCATTTGCATCGCCGACGCGAGCAAGCTGGTACCCGTGCTGGGCACGTTCCCACTGCCGGTGGAAGTCATCCCCATGGCCCGCAGCCATGTGGCCCGCGAGCTGGTGAAACTGGGCGGCGACCCGGTGTACCGCGAAGGTGTGTTGACCGACAACGGCAACATCATCCTCGACGTGTTCAATATGCAGATCACCAACCCGGTGGAGCTTGAGACGCAGATCAACGCCATTGTGGGCGTGGTCACCAACGGCCTGTTCGCGGCGCGCCCGGCGGATGTATTGCTGCTGGGCACCCCGGAAGGCGTGAAAACCCTCAAGGCCTGACCCTGTGGGAGCCGGGCTTGCCCGCGATGCAGACGACTCGGCGTATCAATGGATACCGAGGCGATGCCATCGCAGGCAAGCCAGCTCCCACATGTGTTAGCGCTCGACTCTAGAGCGATGTAACAAAAACGCTACTTTTCGCAGCACTCCTCGCCAAAACCGTGCGCTCTGTCACGGCATCCCCTGCCCCGCCTGGTATCCAATCCGTTACAAATTACAGCCACGCGACCCACGCGTTTAACAATGCGCCAATTCGCAGCCGCCCATGGAATGAGGCGCGCATTGTGCAAAGGGTCTGGGCTTGAACGTCCCCCTCACCTCAAGGAAGACCTTGTGATAAAGCCCTTAGCCTTCGCCATCAGCGTTGCCGGTGCGCTGCTGTCCACGCATACCCAGGCCTACGATTACGGCCAGCACGCCAACACCACCCTGGAAAAACTGATCAACGACTACCCTGGCCGATATCGAGGCACGGCAAATTTTGCCGGGGCAGCCGACTGGATGCAGAGCCAGATGGGCACGGCCTATAGCTTCAGCCGCCAGGACTTCACCTGGAACAACGGCAGCCGGGCTTCGCAAAACGTGGTGGCCTCTGCCGCTGGTATCAAGGCCCAGTACGTGGTGATTGGCGCGCACTTCGACACTTACTTCGGCCGCCCGACCCTGCAAGGCCTGGATGACAACGGCTCCGGCGCCAGCGTGTTGACCGAGGTGGCGAAGAACCTCGGCGGCCTGTCACTGGAAAATGGCCTGCAAATCGTTGGCTTCGGCGCCGAAGAAGAAGGCCTGCGCGGCTCCCGTGCCTTTGTCGACTCACTCAGCGCCAGCCAGCGCGCCAACATGCTCGCGATGATCAACCTCGACAGCCTGATCACCGGCGACATGATGTATGCCCACGCCGGCCAGAACAGCACCGCCAACCCGGCCTTGGCCTCCTTGCGCGAGCACGCCTTCCAGATCGCCAAGGAGTTGAACATTCCCTTGTTCAGCAACCCCGGCCTCGACCCGCAGTACCCGAAGGGCACGGGCTGCTGCAGCGATGGTGAAGCGTTCGAACCGCTGAATATCCCGATCCTTTATATAGAGGCCACCAACTGGGAACTGGGCGACCTGGACGGCTACACCCAGACCGACAACCCGAAAATCCCCGGCGGCTCGACCTGGCACGACCCGAACGAAGACAACAAAGCCGTGCTGACCGATGCGTTCGGCCAGGCGCGCATCGACCAGCGCCTGCGTGACTATTCACGCCTGCTCAGCCGCCTGGTGCTGGAACTGACCAACGCCGACCTGATGGCCTCGACCGCTTCTGGCGGTGCCGTTGCGCGCAATATGCAAGACAACCTGCAGCGCCAGCATCAGGCCCTGGTGCGCCTGCATGATCGCCGCTGGCTGACCCTGCAAGCGGCCAGCCGCGAGGTCGCAAGCTTCGATGGCGAGATCGGGGTGGATGGCGAATACAACCCGGACAGCGGCTTCGACAGTGCCCCCAACCCCGAAGCCCGGCGCGTGGGCCTGCATGCCCTCGGCGACTACCAACTGACTTCAAGCTTGAATATCGGCGCCAGCCTCAGCTACCTCAATGGGCGCGACAAATTGGAGCATCGCGGCAAGCTCGACAGCGACACCTGGCAGGCAGCCGTCTATGCGCTGCTCAACGATGGCGGGCCAAGCTGGCTGGCCGGTGACCTGAGCGTGGGCCACACGCGCTTCGACTCCAAGCGCAACCTGGTCATCCAGGCCAATGGCGGGCCGATCCTGCTCAATCAGCAACTGACGGGCGACACCGATGCCTTGGCGTTGGGCGCACGGGTGCTGGGTGGCTATGACTTTGATTTTGGCGCGATCAAGAGCGGGCCGTTCGCCGGCCTGGACTACAGCCATTACCGCATCGACAAGTTCCACGAAAAGCAGAACCTGCGCACGGCCCTGGAGTACGAAGAGCAGTCTTTCGACTCGCTGGAAGCCAGCCTCGGCTGGCGCGTGCGCGGCGCTGTTGCCCTGCCCTATGGCCTGAACCTGATGCCCTACGGCGACATCGCCTGGGTCAAGGAATTGGCCGACGGCCGCCTGGACGACCTGCAACTCACCGCACGCGCCGATGGCCAGGCCCGCACCGCCAGGCTGGGCTCAGTGGATAAAAGCTTCGCTCGCGCACAACTCGGCAGCCAACTGGCGATCACCCCACAGTTGGGCGTGTTTGCCGAGGTCAATGGCCGCCTAGGGCATGCTGAAGGCAGCCAGACCGGTTATTCGCTGGGCGTGCAATGGATGTTCTGATCAGGGTTTCTTGAACACGTAAAACAGGTTGGGCTCGCTGACCATGTACAGCGTGCCGTCGTCATCCATGGCGATCCCTTCGGCCTGGGGCACGCGCTTGCTCAGCCCATGGCGCCCTTTAAGCAACGACAGACTGCTTAGAGGGCGACCATCAATATCCAGCTCCAAGACCAGGAACGACTCATCCGACAGCGCCAACAGATGGCCACTGCGCTCGTCGTATTGCAGGCTCGACAGGTCGCGCACAAACAGCCCGGCATCGCGCTTGGGGTTGTTTATCACATGTACCGAATAGGTTTTTTCCGGCTTGAAATGGGGAAACCCGTGCACCTCGTAGATCAGCATGGGGTCGCGTTCCTTGGCCACGAACAAGCGCTTGCCCACCGAGTCGTAGGCCAACCCTTCAAAGCCTTTGTTGCCGCCAACGTGCACGCCCAGGGTCATTTGCTCCGCATCGGCGGCGTCGAGGAACGTGGTGTCATCGTCCACATGCACTTTGATCAAGCGCTGCTGGCGCTCATCGCTGATGACGTAGATGTTGTCGCTGATAAATTCCACCGCTTCGGCATCGCCAAAGCCCACCAGCGGAATGCGCCGCAGGATCTTGCCCTCCAGCGACAACTCGACCAGTTCGGCGTTTTTATTGGTGACAGTAAACAGGCTTTTGCGCACGGGGTCGTAGGTCAGGGCCGAGACATCGTCGTCGAGCCCTTCGATCACCTGGCCTTCGAGGGTGACGCGATAATCCGCCAGGCCAATCGCGCGCTCATCCGCAGGCTGGTACCACACCTGCCAGTTGAACCAGGCGCGTTCGAACAGACGGAACTGCTGTGCCACCAGCCCGGCAGCGACCAAGGCGAGCAACAGCAGGATAAAAACAGCAGGTTTGGGGCGGGCAAGTCGACGCATCGGGGCGGGCTCAGAGAAAAAACTGGCGAATAGATATCAAGGTCACCTGAATTTAAACTTAAACGCACCGGACTGCCTGGCGAATGCCGTTTATAAAGAAAACTCTGACGTAATTCGTCAGTTATTTCTGCTTTTCAAAGCGATAGAACAGGTTTGGCTCACTGACCATGTACAGATTGCCGCTCTCGTCCATGGTCACGCCTTCGGCACGTGGGATCGTGTCTTTCAGGCCATTGAAGCCGCCAAGCAAGGTCATGAAGCTGACTTGCTCGCCCGTTTCATCCAGTTCCAGCAGCAGGTGGGAATCGGCCGACAGCACCAGCAAATGCCCGGTACGTGGGTCGATGGACAGGGCCGACAGGTTGCGCACATCCAGTTCGGTGCTGGCCAGTTTTTGCTTGTCGCCGGTCAGCGTATTGCCATCGCTTTTCCAGGTAAACAAGGCCGGCGGACGCTCTTCGCCCAGCACCAGCTGCTGGTTGCGCTTGTCCCATGTGACGGCTTCAAAGGCTTTGTTCTGATCTTTGGACGGGCCCAGGTCATGGCTGGGGAAATCGGCCTTGTTCAGCGCCGTAGTACCGGCGTCGACCTTGACCACGGTCAGGCTGTGATCGCGTTCATCGACCACCGCCATCAAGCCGTTTTCCATCACCGCCACGCCTTCCGGATTGTTCCAACCGTTGAGCGGCATTTTGCGCAACACATCGCCTTGCAGGCTCAACTCGACCAGGAAGGGGTTCTTGCCCATCACCGAAAACAGGGTTTTGGTCTGAGGGTTGTAGGACAGGTCCGAAGCCTCATCCTTCTCCATACCGGGCAGCAACTTGGCGTCGATCACCGCGTGATAGTCGGGCAGCCACACACTCTCCCGGCGCTCAGCCGAACTCTCGAAACGCTCCAGCACCCACAGCAGACCGCGATCGTCCCAGTGCATGGCCCAGGCCACGCCATACAAAATGGCACCGGCCAAGAACACCCAGGAATACCAGCGCATGGACAAGCGGGAGCGGAGCGAGGTTTTCGAAGTGGGCAAAGGCACGACCATTGAGCGCTTTTCCGGAAAGTGAGCCGTAGGGGATAGCACAGGATTCAAGGCCCCGCGCGCAAGAGCAGGGAATTATCCGGATGGCGTGTGAAAAAAATGCAAAACGCCGGATCCTGCAGATGTACACAAACAACTGTGGGAGCGGGCTTGCCCGCGATTGAGGGCGTTCAGTCAACTATTCAGTGACTGTCACACTGCCATCGCGGGCGAGCCCGCTCCCACAGTTTAATTGCAGTTTGGCAGTGATTTAGCGCACAACACTTTCGAAGCGATTGACACCCGCCAGCTCCAACACCACTTCATCCCCCACATTCAACGGGCCAACGCCCGCCGGGGTGCCGGTCAGGATCACGTCGCCCGCCTGCAGGGAGAAGCAACCCGCCATGTACTGAATCATCGGCACAATCGGGTTGAGCATCTGCGCGCTGTTGCCGTCCTGGCGCACTTCACCGTTGATGCTCAGGCGAATGCCGATATCGGTCACGTCTGCAAAGGTACTGCTGACCACGAAGGGGGCAATCACCGCCGCGCCATCGAAAGACTTGGCGATTTCCCACGGCAGGCCCTTGGCTTTGAGCTCGGCCTGTTTGTCGCGCAGGGTCAGGTCCAGGGCCGGGGCGAAGCCCGAGATGGCGTCCAGCACTTCTTCCCGGCTCGGCTTGGCGGACAAAGGCTTGCCGATCAACACGGCGATTTCCGCTTCGTAGTGCACCGAACCGCGTTCGGTCGGAATGGCAAAGCCGCCTTCCAACGGCACCACGCAGCTGCCCGGCTTGATGAACAGCAGCGGCTCGGTGGGCACCGGGTTGTCCAGTTCCTTGGCGTGTTCGGCGTAGTTACGCCCGATGCACACCACTTTACCCACCGGGAAGTGGATGTTGGTGCCGTCGACATACTTGTGCTGGTAGCTCATGGAACGACTCCTTCAGGTGCGATTAAACAGCGAAGATCTTGCCAGGGTTCATGATCCCGTTAGGGTCGAACACGGCTTTGACGGCCTTCATGTATTCGATTTCAACCGGTGAACGGCTGTAGGTCAGGTAATCGCGCTTGGTCATGCCCACGCCGTGCTCGGCGGAGATCGAGCCGTTGTACTTGGCGACGGTCTCGAATACCCACTTGTTCACGGTGGCGCACTTGGCAAAGAACTCGTCTTTGCTCAGGTTTTCCGGCTTGAGGATGTTCAGGTGCAGGTTGCCGTCACCGATATGGCCGAACCAGACGATTTCGAAGTCCGGGTAGTGTTCACCGACGATCGCGTCAATTTCGCTCAGGAACGCTGGCACTTTCGACACGGTCACCGAGATGTCGTTCTTGTACGGCGTCCAGTGGGAAATGGTTTCGGAGATGTACTCGCGCAGTTTCCACAGGTTGTGCAGTTGGGTTTCGCTCTGGCTCATCACGCCATCCAGCACCCAGCCCTGCTCCACGCAATGTTCGAAAGTTTCCAGAGCGTGGTTGGCGACTTCTTCGGTGGTGGCTTCAAATTCCAGCAATGCGTAGAACGGGCACTCGGTTTCGAACGGCGCCGGCACGTCGCCACGGCCAAGGACTTTGGCCAGGGCCTTGTCGGAAAAAAATTCGAAGGCGGTCAGGTCCAGCTTGCTCTGGAAGGCGTGCAGCACCGGCATGATCGAGTCGAAATCAGTCGTGCCGAGCACCATCGCCGTGAGGTTCTTTGGCGCACGGTCCAGGCGCATGGTGGCTTCGACCACAAAGCCCAGGGTGCCCTCAGCGCCGATAAACAGCTGGCGCATGTCGTAGCCGGTGGCGTTCTTGATCAGGTCGCGGTTCAGCTCCAGCACATCGCCTTTGCCGGTGACGACCTTCATGCCGGCCACCCAGTTGCGGGTCATACCGTAGCGAATCACTTTGATTCCGCCGGCATTGGTGCCGATATTGCCGCCAATCTGACTGGAACCGGACGAGGCGAAGTCCACCGGATAATACAGGCCGTTTTCTTCAGCGACGTTCTGCAGTTGCTTGGTGACCACACCCGGCTGGCACACGGCGGTGCGGTCAGTGAGGTTCACGTCGAGGATCTGGTTCATATAGTCGAACGACACCACCACTTCACCATTGGCGGCAACGGCAGCGGCCGACAGACCGGTGCGCCCGCCCGATGGCACCAGCGCCACCTTGTGCTCATTGGCCCACCGCACGATGGCCTGCACCTGCTCGGTGGTCTTGGGGAACACGATGGCGCTAGGTGCGGGAGCGAAGTGCTTGGTCCAATCCTTGCCGTAAGCCTCCAGGGAGTCGGCGTCGGTCAGCACTTTGCCGGGCTCAACCAGGGTCTTTAGCTCATCAATCAGGGCAGGATGGGTCATCGACAGAACTCTCGAACAATTCATGGTCATCCTGAGAACGCTTCACGTCGCAGGAATAGGTGTTTAGCGGGGTGCGTATGCTAGCATACCGCCCCCGCAGGACAGACCCAAAGGGCGTTTCTGCGGTGACGGCTTTCCTGCCGTCCGGGTCAGCTTGCGCTGCTCGACTCCCTGCCAATTTTCTCCGGGATACAGGTTTACGCAGATGAGCAAGACTTCTCTCGATAAGAGCAAGATCAAGTTCCTTCTTCTGGAAGGCGTCCACCCATCGGCTGTCGACGTTCTGAAAGCCGCCGGGTACACCAGCATTGAGTACATCACCAGTTCTCTGCCGGAAGCCCAGCTCAAGGAAAAGATCGCCGACGCGCACTTTATCGGCATTCGCTCCCGCACTCAGCTGACCGAAGAGATCTTCGACCACGCCAAAAAACTCGTGGCTGTCGGCTGTTTCTGCATCGGCACCAACCAGGTCGACCTCAATGCAGCGCGCGAGCGCGGCATCGCGGTGTTCAATGCACCGTATTCCAACACCCGTTCCGTAGCGGAGCTGGTGCTGGCCGAGGCCATCCTGCTGCTGCGCGGTATCCCTGAGAAGAACGCTTCCTGCCACCGTGGCGGCTGGATCAAGAGCGCGGCCAACTCCTTCGAAATCCGCGGCAAGAAGCTGGGCATCGTCGGCTACGGCTCGATCGGCACGCAACTGTCGGTGTTGGCTGAAGGCCTGGGTATGCAGGTGTTCTTCTACGACACCCTGACCAAGCTGCCATTGGGCAACGCCACCCAAGTGGCCAGCCTGACCGAGCTGCTGGGCATGTCCGACATCGTCACCCTGCACGTTCCGGAAACGGCCGAGACCCAGTGGATGATCGGTGAGAAGGAAATCCGCGCGATCAAGAAAGGCGGGATCCTGATCAACGCCGCTCGCGGCACCGTGGTCGAGCTGGATGCCCTGGCCGACGCGATCAAGGACAAGCACCTGATCGGCGCTGCCATCGACGTGTTCCCGGTGGAGCCACGCTCCAACGATGACATCTTCGAAAGCCCGCTGCGTGGCCTGGACAACGTGATCCTGACCCCGCACATCGGCGGCTCCACCGCTGAAGCCCAAGCCAACATCGGCCTGGAAGTCTCGGAAAAACTGGTCAAGTACAGCGACAACGGTACCTCGGTATCGTCGGTCAACTTCCCGGAAGTGGCCCTGCCGGCTCACCCGGGCAAGCACCGTCTGCTGCACATCCACCAGAACATCCCTGGCGTGATGATGGAGATCA
This sequence comes from Pseudomonas sp. MF6767, assembly GCF_016405475.1. Classification (NCBI taxonomy): domain Bacteria; kingdom Pseudomonadati; phylum Pseudomonadota; class Gammaproteobacteria; order Pseudomonadales; family Pseudomonadaceae; genus Pseudomonas; species Pseudomonas sp. MF6767. The sequence continues at coordinate 301,223 of NZ_JAEKCY010000001.1, forward strand.
ACAAGGTCTTCGCGGAAAACGGCATCAACATCTCCGGTCAGTTCCTGCAGACCAACGAGAAGGTCGGCTACGTGGTGATCGACGTCGACGCCGAGTACTCGGACCTGGCGCAAGAGAAGCTGCAGCACATCAACGGCACTATTCGTAGCCGCGTGTTGTTCTAGTAGGAGCGAGCTTGCTCGCGAAGAACGTCAACGATGACGCGTTTAAGCTGTTTAAACGCGGTGCCCTTGGGATTTTCGCGAGCAAGCTCGCTCCTACAAATAAAAACGGGAGCCCCGCAAAGGGCTCCCGTTTTTTTATTTGACGTTAACAGTGATCACTTTCGATGCAACAGTGGGCTCAAACTGGCGATGCACGTTGTCGCCGGCCACCAGTTGCAGGGTGTGCTTGCCTGGCGTCAGGGTCAGCTCGGTTTCGGTCTGCGCCTTGCCGAAGTGAATCGAGGTAGGCGTTGCCGGGATCGCCTCATTGGCGTTGAGCGACTCCACCTTCTGGTCTACCAACAGGTGGTGGTGCCCGGCGTTAGGCACTTGCTTGTCGATCGGTTCCAGGTCCAGCTTCTTGACGCCGAATTTGACGGTGAAGGTTTTATCAACGGTGGCGCCATCTTTCGGCGAGACGATGAACACTTCGGCACCTTCAGGCGCAGGCGTACGAGGAAGGTCTGCGGCACTGGCCAACATCGAGGTACCCAGCAAAAGGCTGGCAATCGTTGCACGGGACAAAAGGGCTTTCATTCGCTTCTCCAGTTTTTCTGTGAAATCTGTAGGGTTATGACAACTTCGCGATAAATTGCGGTCCAAGGCACCCGACACCATAACAAAACGTTGCTGAACGGCGCCTCGCCTGTACGAATTCTTTAGGAGTGACCATGCGCTTTTCGCCTGGCCTGTTGCTGTTGCTTCCTCTTCTGAGCCCCTTGGCTCATGCCGAACTGATTGACGACGTCAACGATCGCGGTGAACTGCGCATCGCCCTGGAAGCCGATACTCCGCCGTACAATTTCAAAGAGGGCGACAAACTCGCCGGCTTTGAAGTGGAGCTGGGTGAACTGCTGGCCAAGGAAATGGAGGTGCGCTCCTCGTTTATCACCACCGATAACGCGGACCTGCTTTCCGGCGTGGAAACCGGCAAGTACGACGTGGCCATTAACCATATGGCTATGACTGCCGAGCTTGAGGATCGTTTCGATTTCAGTGAGCCTTATCACCAGAAGCCGACATTGGCGATCCCGTTCCAGAAGGGCAACCCGGCGTTCAAGACCAGTTTGAACGGGGCGTTGAAGCGGGTTAAGGACGATGGCCGGTTGAAGGCGCTGTCGCAGAAATGGCTCAAGGCGCAATAAATGTGGGAGCTGGCTTGCCTGCGATAGCGGTGTATCAGCACCTTATGTGTAACTGACAGACCGCTATCGCAGGCAAGCCAGCTCCCACACTTGATCTGTTTAAGCTTCTTAAAGCTGCGTGAGGGCAATCGCCGCCTGTGGCAACTCCAGCTCACTGAACACCTGCACACCATGGCGTTTGAGCAGCGCAGCCGTAACGCCTTCGCCACTGACCTTCACCCCGCTGAAGGTGCCGTCATAGGTCAACAGATTGCCGCAGGATGGGCTGTTGGCCTTGAGAATGGCGATGCGGATGTGATGCCGTTGCACCAGCGCCAAGGCTTGGCGGGCACCGTCGAGAAAGGCGCTGGTGAAGTCTTCGCCCTCGGCCGTCAGCACCTGGGCGCGGCCTTCCCACACGTCGATGCCCTGCCCGCCTGGGATTTCGGCCGAGGGCCGCGGTGTGGGCAAGCCGCCCGCCACTTCCGGGCAGATGGCAACCACGCGACCTTCAGCTTGCCACGCCGCCAGTTGATCGAACGGGCCGCTGGCCCCGCCGTCATAGCGCACCTTGTGCCCGAGCAGGCAGCGGCTGACCAGAATCTTTTCCATGTTTAAAACGGCTCGTTGCCCCGCCGGCGAAACCAGCCCGTCAAGGACAGGCGTTCGCGCGTAGCGGGCAGGACTTCGTGAGGCACCTCGCCCGACAGGAATACCACCAGGCAGCCCCCGGTGGGCACCACGTCGTATTCGACACCGCCCTTGAGGTACATGCGCAGTTGGCCGCCATGCTCGGGCAGCCAGGCGTCGTTCAAGTAGATCACCGCCGAGACCATGCGCCGGTCATCGTCGCGAAAACGGTCTACATGTTTGAGGTAAAACGCGCCCGGCGGATACATCGCGAAGTGGCTTTCGAAATCTTCCAGGCCCAGGAACAGGCTGCGATTCATCGCCAGGCGCAGGCCGTCCATCACGCCCATGTAGGTATCGCAGATAGGCGCGTCCCCCTCCTCCAACCACTGGATATGGTCACCGCGAATGCCCTCGCGAATCTCCTGGGCCGGCCCACGACCTACTGCTGCGGGTGCCAGTTCACCTTGCGCCGCACGTTTACGGCACTCAGCCGCCAGCTCCAGGGTCAGAGCCTGGGGCAGGAAGCCATTTTGCTGCGACCAGCCTTTTTCGGCCAAGTCGTCGACGATGCGTTGCAGCAGCGGGTGTTCGAGGGGTATTTGCATGGCGCGCATAGTATCCATACGCCTGAAAATCCGACAGCGCCGTTGAGCGTCTGAATACACTTTAGTCAGGTGACTGATAGGACTTCTCGACAAATCCTACGCCCGACACGGACAATAGTGGCCGACTGACAGGAGTCCTTATGCGTCGTTTGTTTTTTTCTGTGTTGATGTTCTGCGTTTTGCCCGCCTGGGCAGACGGCCATGACCAGTTGTACAAGGTCGCCGGCTGGGCTGAACAACGTGCGCACTTCAATGACGCCCTCAGTGCCGCCCAGCAGCGCTACCGCAATAGCCTGCCGCCGGTGGTGTACCAGGCGCTGGTGGACAACAGCAATAAACGCTTTGCCGCCCAGGCCATGGACCAGCGTGCCGAGGCGCAATTGCGCAAGCACTTGCCCGACCCGAAACCTGCCCTGGCGTTTTTCCAATCGCCCCTGGGCCGCAAGATCGTCGCCGCCGAGTTGCTGGCCACGCGCCGCGACCAACTGGCAAAAAACGCCCAGGGTCTGCCTAAACTTGAAGCCGATGCCACCCGCAGCCTGATCATCGGCCACTTGGCCCAGGCCCTGCCCGCCCGCGAGGCCGGCGCCGAGGTCAGCCTGGCGATTGCTGGCGTGGCGGCCGACAGCTTGAGCCAGATGATCCCAGGCCTGCTCGGCGGCGGTCAGGCGCAAGGAATGTTGAATGGCCAGCGCGAGCGGCTGATGCAGCAGATCGACAAGGATTTGAACAATACCCTGCTGTATGTCTATCGGGATTTGTCCGACCCGGAGCTGGAAGAGTTCGCCACCTTTGCTGAGTCGCCGGAGGGCAAGGCGTATTACCAGGCCGCCCTTGCAGCCATTCGCGCAGGGCTTGCCGTTGGTCAAAGCACCTCAAGCCTGACGCAGTAAACCCTGTCGGAGCTGGCTTGCCTGCGATTGCGATGTGTCAGTGACACCGCTATCGCAGGCAAGCCAGCTCCCACATTTGGACTGCGTTATTTCAGGTGATCCGTGAGGAAGTTAAAATATGCTTCGCGAATCTGCGGAATTTCATTGGCCAAGTGATGCCGCCCCTGCTTGAGCATCAACACCTCAGGCCGGTCGAACTTACCTCGCAACACCTGCAAATTGTGCTGCCAGTCCACCGTCATATCTTCCTCACCCTGCACGATCACCGGGCGCCGGGGGCTGCGTGGTGCGGCTTCGATGCGTTTGATCCAGCGCGCCAGCGACCCCACCCAGGCGGTCGGCAATTGGCGAGGCTGCAGCGGGTCGGCTTCCAGGAACGGCTTGAACGCAGGGTCGTTGGAGTTATCGCTGAAACGCCGGGCGATGCCTTTGACGAACGGGCGCAGCAGGTAATAGCTGACCTGCGACCAACCCCAGGCACGCGGCCGCACCAACGGCGACAACAGGAAGGTCTTGCCCTGGGCCGGGCTTTGGGCGCCGTGGTTGAGCAGATGGTCCACCACGATGGCGCCGCCGGTGCTTTGCCCGAACAGGTGCCAGGGTTGCGGCAATTGCAGCGCCTTGGCCTCGACGAACAAGGCCTGCACCACGCTCTGGTACACCGCAAAGTCATCGATGCTGGCGCGTGCGCCGCTGGACAAGCCATGGCCAGGCAGGTCGCAGGCGATCACCACGAAGCCCTGGTCCAACGCCCAATCCACCACATGGCGATACAGCCCCATGTGATCGTAGAAACCGTGGAACAGGAACATCGTCGCCACTGGCGCTGGCGGCCACCAGACCTGGGCCACCACCTCGAACCCATCCACCTGCAAGCGCCCCAGGCGGCTCACCGCCGGCACCTGACGTGCGGCTAGGTCGAGCCCGTAGAAACGCTGGTAAACCCTCGCCTCGGCTGACAGCGGCTGCGCATCCACCAGGGGGCGCAAGCTTTCGCGCAGATGATCAGGGTCAAAGGTGACGGGCATAAAGGCTTCCAGACTTGCGGTGAAGATGAATATCGAGCTGCGATATTCATCTGTCAGGACAAGCATGGCAAGCTACGCGACCTGCGAGGATACATCCAATGCGACCGCCCTACCGTAACGCCCTGTTCGCCAGCCTGATCCTGGTTATCTGCGCCGGGGTGCTGTGGGCGGCCTATGACTGGTTCCAGGGCCGCTACCTGCGCGCCTTCAGCGAACACACCGCGGTATTTTCCGGCGATGCGCTGCAACTACCCGCAGCTCTCAGCGGCCCTGGCCCGATTCGCCTGGTGCACTTCTGGGACCCGGCGTGCCCGTGCAATGTCGGTAACCAGCAACACCTGGGCGAGTTGATCGAGCAGTACGCGCCCCAAGGGGTGGAGTTCTATGCCCTGCAAAAACCCGGCAGCCACGGCCAGTTGCCCGAGAACCTGCGCCATCTGAAAGTCCTCGATGCCCTGCCCGGCGCGGACCAGATCCCCGCCAGCCCGGCCGTGGGCATTTGGGACCGCACCGGCAAGCTGGCGTATTTCGGCCCCTACAGCGAAGGCCTGACGTGCAACGCCAGCAACAGTTTTATCGAGCCAATCCTCAAGGTCCTTGGAGCCGGACGCGAAGTGAATGCCACTCACACCCTTGCGGTAGGCTGCTATTGTTCGTGGCCTAAGGATCTGTAGTCCGTCCACTTTGGTAAGGAATGTTCATGAAGCGCGTCTTGCAGGTTTTTGCGGTGCTGATTGTGCTGGTCGCCCTGGGCGTCGGTTGGTACGTCTACAGCAAACAACCCACGCGCCAGGGCACGGTGACGCTGGCGCACCTGCAAGGCTCGGTCACGGTGCGCTACGACGACCGTGGCGTACCGCATATCCGCGCCGAAAACGAAGCCGACCTGTACCGCGCCCTGGGCTATGTGCATGCCCAGGACCGCCTGTTCCAGATGGAGATCATGCGGCGCCTGGCCCGTGGCGAACTGGCCGAGGTGCTGGGGCCCAAGCTGCTGGAGACCGATAAGCTGTTTCGCAGCCTGCGCATTCGCGAGCGTGCCTTGAGCTATGTGGAGCACATGGACCCTGGCTCAGCCTCGTCCAAGGCCCTGCAAGCCTACCTGGACGGGATCAACCAGTATCAGGACAGCCACGCCAGCCCCATGGAATTCGATGTGCTGGGCATCGCCAAGCGCCCGTTTACCGCCGAAGACAGCATCAGCGTCGCCGGGTACATGGCCTACAGCTTTGCCGCAGCCTTTCGCACCGAGCCGGTACTGACCTATGTGCGCGACCGACTGGGCAGCGCCTACTTGAACGTCTTCGATCTCGACTGGCAACCCAAGGGCGCCCTCAACCTGGCGGCCAGCGATTGGCAGACCCTTGGCGCCATCGCCGCCCTGAGCGAACAGGCCCTGGCCGACAACGGCCTGCCGCAGTTCGAAGGCAGCAATGCCTGGGCCGTCAGCGGCAGCCATACCCAAAGCGGCAAACCGTTGCTGGCGGGTGACCCTCATATCCGTTTCTCGGTGCCTTCGGTCTGGTACGAGGCGCAGCTGTCGGCGCCAGGCTTCGAGTTGTACGGCTACCACAACGCGCTGGTACCGGTGGCGTTCCTGGGGCACAACCTGGACTTCGGCTGGAGCCTGACCATGTTCCAGAACGACGACCTCGACCTGATCGCCGAAAAGGTCAATCCGGACAACCCCAACCAGGTCTGGTACCACGACCAATGGGTGGACATGAGCAGCAGCGAGCAGCAGATCCAGGTCAAGGGCCAGGCGCCGGTAACCCTCACCCTGCGCCGTTCGCCCCACGGCCCGATCATCAACGACGTGCTCGGTGAGAACGCCGGCAGCACACCGATTGCCATGTGGTGGGCGTTCCTGGACAGTGAAAACCCGATCCTCGATGGCTTCTATCAGCTCAACCGTGCCGACACCCTGGCCAAGGCACGTGCCGCAGCCGCCAAGGTGTCGGCGCCAGGCCTGAACATCGTGTGGGCCAATGCCAAAGGCGATATCGGCTGGTGGGCGGCAGCGCAGTTGCCGATCCGCCCGGCCGGCGTCAACCCGGCGTTCATCCTCGACGGTAGCACTGCCCAGGCCGACAAGCTGGGTTTCTACCCCTTCAGTGCCAACCCCCAGGAAGAAAACCCGCCGCGCGGCTATGTGGTGTCCGCCAATGCCCAGCCGGCATCGCCCACCGGCATGCCGATCCCCGGTTATTACAACTTGGCTGACCGCGGCCAGCAGTTGAACGCGCAGTTGAGCGACACAAGCGTGAAGTGGGATGTGACCAACAGCCAGGCCCTGCAACTGGGCACCACCACCGCCTACGGCCCACGCCTGCTGGCACCGCTGTTGCCGGTGCTGCGCGAGGTGGTCAAGGACCCGGCGCAACTCAAACTGGTGGAACAGCTTGCCAACTGGAAGGGTGACTACCCACTGGACTCCACCAATGCCACGCTGTTCAACCAGTTGCTCTTCAACCTCAGCGACGCAACCTTTCACCCCAAACTCGGCGATGCCTTGTTCAAGACCCTGCTCGGCACCCGCGTGATCGACGCCGCCTTGCCACGCCTGGCCGCGTCGGCAGACTCACCCTGGTGGAACGGCAATCGGGCCGACACCGTCAAGCTCGCCTGGGACAATAGCCTGGCCCACCTCAAGGCTACGTTCGGCGATGACCCGGCACAGTGGCAGTGGGGCAAGGCGCACACCCTGACCCACGGCCACCCGCTGGGCCTGCAAAAACCGCTGGATAAAATCTTCAACGTCGGCCCGTTCCCGGCACCGGGCAGCCACGAAGTGCCGAACAACCAGACCGCCCCGATTGGCCCGGCGCCGTGGCCTGTGACCTACGGCCCGTCGACACGGCGCCTGATCGACTTCGCCGACCCGGCCCACGCCCTCACCATCAACCCGGTGGGGCAAAGCGGTGTGCCCTTTGATACGCACTATGGCGACCAGGCGCAGAGCTATATCGAGGGCAGGTATGAGCAGGCGCACTTCAGTGAGGAGGAAGTGACGGCCAATACCCACGGCACCTTGAAACTGCTACCCGCCCGATGATCGTTCCCACGCTCCGCGTGGGAATGCAGGCATGGACGCTCCGCGTCCGCCCTTAGAAGCGGGACGCAGAGTGTCCCAAGAGGCGTTACCACGCAGAGCGTGGGAATGATCATCGGGTGTGAGCCCGCATGCGCCCTGGCGCTTGGCCGTAGGTGTCCTTGAATTTCTTGCTGAACGCCGCCTGGGATTGATAACCCACCTGGGCGGCGATATCGATCAGGCTCAGGCGTGACTGGCGCAGCAGGTTGAACGCCATCTCCATGCGCAATTGGGTGAGCAACACCCAGGGCGATACACCTGCCACTTTGACGAACGCACGCATAAAAGTCGCACGGGACATGCTGGCCGCCGACGCCAGACCATCGATGGTCCATTCATGCCCAGGTTCGGCCAGCATGGCTTGCCAGGCCTTGCTCAAGCGCTTGTCAGCGAGCAAGGCGAAGGTTCCCGCCCCTGGCGCCTGGTCGCTCAGCCAACTGCGCAGGATCAAGGTGAACAGGGCTGACGACAGCGCATTGATAAACGAACGGGCACCCACTTGCTGCCCGTCCGCTTCACTGCGCAGCAACGCTATCAACGCCGCCAGTTGCCCATCGCCTTGCCACTGGCGGCTGGACACCACCAGGTAGTCCGGCAACGCATCGAACAACAGCGATTGGCGGTTGTAGTGAAAGCTTCCACACAGCATATCCACATCCGGCTGTTCACCGCCAAAACGGTGCACGGTCAGCGCACCCCCTTCGATAACGCGAGGCTGCATCGGGCGGATCCGCGCGCCCTGGCTGCGCAGCAAGTGGGTACCGCCACCGGGCATCAGCAGGATATCGCCCTCCTCCAACGTTACATATTGCCCGCCAGACAACTCGGCGCGGCAGGTGCCGCTAAGCACGATGTGATAAGGCGCCACGCCGAGGTTTTCCGGCGCATGGTCCAACGCCCAGTCCCCTTGGAACTGGCAACGCAAATCCAGGCTGCCGCGCAGGTTGGCCAGCGCGATAAGGGTGTCGATGGCATTCATTTGCGAGCATCGGTCAAAAAAATGAGCGGATTGAACAATAGCCGTAGCCTTCAACGCTACAGACTGGCTTCACACCCAACCTGTTCAGGAGTTACCGCAATGTTCAATAACTGGTCCGACTTGCTGCCTACCGTGAAGAAAGCCTTTGGCTCACTGGGCAAGAGCAACCCGAAGATGGTCAAAGCCTACATGGCGCTGGGGGAAGCTGCCGAGGAAAACAATGTACTCGACGCCAAGACCCGTGAACTGATTTCCATCGCGGTGGCGATCACCACCCGCTGCGACGGTTGTATCGGCGTGCATGCCGATGCCGCGATCAAGGCCGGGGCAACCCGCGAAGAAGTGGCGGCCACGCTGGCCACCGCGATCTCGCTGAATGCAGGCGCGGCCTACATCTACTCGTTGCGCGCCCTGGAAGCCTACGACACGCTCAAACCGGCGCCGCAAAGTTAAGCCTGAACTGTTGCGGCGTGACGCCCAGCCGGCGGTTGAACACACTGCGCATGTGCTGGGCGTCGCGAAAGCCGCATTGATAGGCCACGGTTTTAAGCGGTGCGTGGCTGCTTTCAAGCATCACCCGCGCCGCATCCACGCGCGCCCTCTCGACAAATTCCGCCGGCGTAATCCGCGCTTCACGGGCAAACACCCGGGAGAAATTGCGCGCACTCATATTGGCCGCCTTGGCCAGGTCGGCAATGGTCAAGTCTCCCGTCAGGTTGGCCAGCACGTACAGCTGCACCAGCGCCACCGCCGAGGTGGTTTCGGCATGGGGCGTGAGGAACGGGCTGAACTGCGATTGCCCGCCCGAGCGCTGGGTGAACACCACCAGGCGCTTGGCCACGCTCAGGGCCACTTCCGGGCCGTGATCCTGGGCCAGCAAGTACAACGACAGGTCGATACCTGCCGTGACCCCGGCGGAGGTGTAGAGCTTGCCGTCCTGCACATAGAGACGGTCGGCTTCGACCTGGGCCGAGGGACACAGGCGCGCCAGGCTGGCGGCATCGGTCCAATGGGTAGTGACGGTCTTGCCGTCCAGCAGACCTGCGCGGGCCAGCATGAAGGCGCCATTGCAGATCGAGCCGAAGCGCTGCGCCTTCGCGGCGGCCGCGCGCAGCCAAGCGTCAAACTCGAAGCCGAAATCCTCGAAGGGTAACTGTGGGCCACCGGCGACCAGCAACAGGTCATAGGGTTGCCGGGCTTCGCTGTAGTGCTTGTGCGCCTGCAGTGACAAACCGTTGGAGGCCGCCATGGCGCCGTGGCCAAAGCCGAGTACTTCCAGCCGATAGTGATCCTCGGGCGCCAGGAAGCGGTTGGCCTCGCAGAACACATCCATCGGCCCGCTCACGTCCAGCGACTGGACACCGGGGAAGATCAGGATGGCGACGGTTTTGCCCATGGTCACAAACACCTTTTTCCAACTGGATAAACGCGCCCCCCTTGTGGGAGCTGGCTTGCCTGCGATGCAGACGGCTCGGTACCTCAGGTACACCGAGGTGATGCTATCGCAGGCAAGCCAGCTCCCACAGGGGATCGCCTACATGCTTGGCACGATGTGGCGGCACATTGGCCGGGATCGCCTCCCTGTCGCAATAGCCGCTTCAGGGTCATGGGACCAGACTGAAGTCTTTCCAGAGGAGATCCACCATGAGCACCACCATAGCCGGTATCCAGATCCCTGACAGCGCCTTGGCCAGGGCCACCACCGAATACATCCGCGACGTCGAATCGGACCTGCTCTACCACCATTCGCGCCGCGTCTTCCTGTTCGGCGCCTTGAGCGGTGAGCGCAAGCAATTGGCCTACAACCCGGAGTTGCTCTACGTCGGCGCGATGTTCCATGACCTGGGCCTGGTGGAAGGCCACCGCAGTGACGATGAGCGTTTTGAAGTGGACGGCGCCAACGCCGCCGCCGCATTTCTCAAGCCCTATGGGTTGAGCGATGACGATATCGAACAAGTGTGGTTGTCCATCGCCCTGCACACCACACCGGGCGTGCCGAAACACCTGCGCCCCACCGTAGCGCTGGTGACCGCCGGTGTGGAGATGGACGTGCTGGGCATCGACTACGCCGCGTTCAGCAGCGCGCAGCGCGAAGCGGTGGTGCACGCGCATCCACGAGGTGAAGGGTTCAAGGAGTGCATTATCTGCGCGTTCGCCGACGGCTTGCGCCATCGCCCGCAGACCACGTTTGGCAATGTTAAGACCGACGTGCTGGTGGACCAGGAGCCGGGGTTCAAGCCGATGAATTTTGTGCAGGTGATCCGCACGTCGCCGTGGGCTGCATAGCTAAACCCCACTGTAGGAGCGAGCTTGCTCGCGAAAAACCTGAGAGCGCCGCTGGGTGTCAGGTACCCAGCGTCATCGTTAACGTTCTTCGCGAGCAAGCTCGCTCCTACAGTGGATCGCGTCGGCAGTCAGACCGGCGCTGGCGCCCGGCGCTTGTCCGGCTGCTGCCAGCCATCCGCTGCGGCTTCTTCAATCGCTTGCTGAATAGCCTTCTTGCGATGCTCTTCGGCCCGACGGCTGAAGAACCACACCAGGAAGGTCACCAGCGACACCGCCAACAGAATCAGGCTCGCCACGGCGTTGATCTCGGGTTTAACCCCCAGACGCACCGCCGAGAACACTTCCATCGGCAAGGTGGTGGAACCGGGGCCCGACACGAAGCTGGCCAGTACCAGGTCGTCCAGCGATAGCGCGAACGACATCATGCCGCCCGCTGCCAGCGATGGCGCGATCATCGGGATGGTGATCAGGAAGAACACCTTCCACGGCCGCGCGCCCAGGTCCATCGCCGCTTCTTCGATCGACAGGTCCAGCTCACGCAAGCGCGCCGACACCACCACCGCCACATACGCCGCACAGAAGGTGGTGTGGGCGATCCAGATGGTGACGATGCCACGCTCCTGGGGCCAGCCGATCATCTGCGCCATGGCCACGAACAGCAGCAACAGCGACAGGCCGGTGATCACTTCCGGCATCACCAACGGCGCCGTCACCAGGCCACCGAACAGCGTGCGGCCCTTGAACTGGCTGATGCGCGTCAGCACGAAGGCGGCCAGGGTACCCAACGCCACCGCCGCCACCGCCGTGTAGCAGGCGATTTCCAGGGAGCGGGCCACCGAGCCCATCAACTGGGTGTTGTCCAACAGGCCCACGTACCACTTGATCGACCAACCGCCCCACACTGTCACCAGCTTGGATTCGTTGAACGAGTAGATCACCAGGATCAACATCGGCAGGTAGATGAACAACAAGCCTGCGACCAGCATGAAGCTGGAGAAACGAAAGCGCTTCATATCTTGCCCTCCAGCTCTTTGGCTTGGCTGCGGTTGAACAGGATGATCGGCACGATCAGGATCGCCAGCATCACCACCGCCAGGGCAGACGCCACCGGCCAGTCACGGTTGTTGAAGAACTCTTGCCACAACACCTTACCGATCATCAAGGTTTCCGGGCCGCCGAGCAGTTCAGGAATCACGAACTCGCCCACCACCGGGATAAACACCAGCATGCAACCGGCGATGATGCCGTTCTTGGACAGCGGCACGGTGATTTTCCAGAAGCTGTTGAAGGTGCTCGAACCGAGGTCCGAAGCGGCTTCCAGCAGGCTCTGGTCGTGCTTCACCAGGTTGGCGTACAGGGGCAGGATCATGAACGGCAGGTACGAATAGACCACGCCGATGTACACCGCGATGTTGGTGTTGAGGATCTGCAGCGGCTCGTTGATCAAGCCCATGGACATCAGGAAGCCATTGAGCAGGCCGTTGTTGCTGAGGATGCCCATCCACGCATACACCCGGATCAGGATCGCGGTCCAGGTGGGCATCATGATCAGCAGCACCAGCACGGTCTGCATCTCTTTGCGCGCGGTGGCAATGGCGTAGGCCATCGGGTAGCCGATCAGCAGGCACAGCAGCGTGCTGAAAAACGCCATCTTCAGCGAGCCCAGGTAGGCGGCGATGTACAACTCGTCGCCCGCCAGCAAGCTGTAGTTGGCCAGGTTCAGCACCACCTCCAGCTTTTGCTCAACGTAGGTATAGATCTCGGTATAGGGCGGGATCGCCACATCGGCTTCGGCAAAGCTGATTTTCAGCACGATGAAAAACGGCAGTGCGAAAAACAGGAACAGCCAGAGGAAGGGAATCCCGATGACCACCTGCTTGCCATTGGGCACGATGCGATCCAAGCGCCGCTTGAATTTCTTCATGTTCATGAGCGAAGTACCACGCCGCTGTCGTCTTCCCACCACACGTACACCTGGTCACCCCAGGTTGGGCGCTGGCCACGGCGTTCGGCGTTGGCGACGAAAGACTGCACCAGCTTGCCGCTCGGCAGCTCCACGTAGAACACCGAGTGGCCGCCCAGGTAGGCGATGTCGTGCACCTTGCCGCTGGACCAGTTGTGTTCGCAGGTCGGCATTTCGGTGGTCACCAACAGCTTTTCCGGGCGAATGGCGTAGGTCACCGACTTGTCTTCCACCGAGGTGGCGATGCCGTAGCCTACGTAGATGTCGCGGTCCAGGTCCGGGCACTTGAGCACTGCGTGGCCTTCGGCGTCGTCCACCACCTGGGTGTCGAAAATGTTGACGTTGCCGATGAACTCGCACACCAGGCGGCTGGTGGGAGTTTCGTAGATATCGATGGGGCTGCCGATCTGAGCGATCCAGCCCAGGTGCATGATCGCGATGCGTTCGGCCATGGTCATGGCCTCTTCCTGATCGTGGGTCACCATCACGCAGGTCACCCCAACGCGCTCGATGATCTCCACCAACTCAAGTTGCATCTGCGAGCGCAGCTTCTTGTCCAGTGCGCCCATCGGCTCATCGAGCAGCAGCAGCTTCGGGCGCTTGGCCAAGGAGCGGGCCAAGGCCACACGCTGGCGCTGGCCGCCGGACAATTGGTGCGGCTTGCGCTTGGCGTACTGGCTCATCTGCACCAGCTTGAGCATCTCGGCCACGCGTGCGTCGACTTCAGCCTTGGGGATCTTGTCCTGTTGCAAGCCGAAGGCGATGTTCTGCGCCACGGTCATGTGCGGGAACAAGGCGTAGGACTGGAACATCATGTTGATCGGCCGCTCGTAGGGCGGCATGTCGGTGATGTCCACACCGTCGAGGTAGATGCGACCTTCGGTTGGGCGCTCGAAACCTGCAAGCATGCGCAGCAAGGTGGATTTGCCCGAACCCGAACCGCCGAGCAAGGCGAAGATCTCGCCTTTCTTGATTTCCAGGGACACATCGTCCACGGCAATCGTCTCGTCGAACTTCTTCGTGACCCGGTCGATTTTGACCAGCACCTTTTTCGGTGTCTGGTCGCCCTCGAGGGCTTTCTTATAGGCGCCGGAGGCAACTGCCATTTACGAAACTCCCAAAAAAAACTGTGCAGCCGGCCCAATGCGGGCCAGCCTTGGATAGTTTTAGCCTTACTTGCCCGTCTTGACCTTGGTCCAGCTACGGGTCATTAAACGCTGCACTTTCGGGGGTAGCTCAAAGTTGACGAATGTCCGCTCGAGAACCGCCTGCGGTGGGTAAACCGCTTCGTCGGTGCGTATCGATTGCTCCATCAGTTTGTCCGCCCCTGGGTTAGGGTTGGCGTAACCGACTTGATCGCTGACCTGAGCGATCACCTCAGGCTGCAGCAAATAGTTGATGAAGGCGTGGGCTTCCTTGACGTTGCTGGCATCCTTGGGAATCGCCAGCACGTCGAACCACAGGTTGCCGCCTTCTTTGGGAATCGTGTAGGCGATGTTCACGCCTTTGCCCGCCTCCGCCGCACGGGCCTTGGCCTGGAACACATCGCCGGAGAAACCGGCCGCCACGCAGATGTTGCCGTTGGCCAGGTCCGAGATGTATTTGGAGGAATGGAAGTAGGTCACGTAGGGCCGCACTTTCAGCAGTTTTTCCTCGGCTTTCTTGTAGTCGGCCGGGTTGGTGCTGTTGGGGTCCAGGCCCATATAGTTGAGTACCGCCGGTAGCATTTCATCGGCCGAGTCCATGAACGACACGCCGCAAGTGGCCAACTTCTTCATGTTTTCCGGTTCGAACAACACTGCCCAGGAGTCGATCTTGTCGACACCCAGCACTTCCTTGACCTTGTCGACGTTGTAGCCAATGCCGTTGGTGCCCCACAGGTACGGCACCGCGTACTGGTTGCCCGGGTCGTTCTTTTCCAGGCGCTTGAGCAGCACCGGGTCGAGGTTGGCGTAGTTTGTCAGCAGTGACTTGTCGAGCTTCTGGAACGCTCCAGCCTTGATCTGCTTGCCCAGGAAATGGTTGGACGGAACCACGACGTCGTAGCCGGTACGCCCGGCGAGCAACTTGCCTTCCAGGGTTTCGTTGGAGTCAAACACGTCATACACAGGCTTGATACCGCTGGCCTTTTCGAAGTTGGCCAGGGTGTCGGGGCCGATGTAGTCCGACCAGTTATAAATATGCACCGTCGGTGCGGCCTGTACGCTGGCAGCCAGCGTGATACCTGCACCCACCAGCATGGCTTTGCGAAATAAAGAAATTGGCAAGTGGAGGTCCTCTTGAATAGTTGGGGGCCTTGAAGTTGTTGCCCGGCAACAAAACCGGCGCGCAACTTACCGTCGATAAACCGATCCGGCAAAACTTTCTGTCATTTATTTTCTGTACGGCTGCCACTGTTTGTAGGAGCGAGCTTGCTCGCGAAGAACTCACAGGCAACGCGGGCTATCAGAGGCCCCGCGTTATCGTTGACGATTTTAGCGAGCGAGCTCGCTCCTACAGGTTTGTGCGTTATTTACCGGACTTGATCTTGGTCCAGCTACGGGTCATTTCACGCTGAGTTGCCGCCGGCATGTCGGCAATGGCGTAGAGCTTGGATTGCACTTCGGCCGACGGATAAATACCCGGGTCGCTGGTGATGTCTTTATCGACCAGGGCAGTGGCTTTCTCGTTACCGTTCGGGAAACGCACACTGTTGGTGATCGCGGCCATGACGTCTGGCTTGAGCAGGTAGTTCATGAATGCGTAGGCAGCCTCGACGTTTTCGGCATCCTTGGGAATGGCGACCATGTCGAAGAAGCTGCCAGCACCTTCCTTGGGAATGTCATAGGCGATCTTGACCTTGCCGCCGGCTTCAGCCGCGCGGGTTTTGGCCTGTTCGATGTCACCCGAGTAGCCCACAGCCACGCAGATGTTGCCGTTGGCCAGGTCGGAGATGTACTTGGAGGAGTGGAAGTAGCCGATCGAAGGACGGATTTTCATGAACAGGTCTTCGGCCTGTTTCAGATCAGCCTTCTTCGTAGTGTCGGTCGGCAGGCCCAGGTAATGCAGCGCTACCGGCAGCATTTCGGTTGGCGAATCGAGGAAGCTCACGCCGCAGCTTTTCAGCTTGGCGATGTTTTCCGGCTTCATCAGTACGTCCCACGAGTCGATCTTGTCCACGCCCAGTGCGGCCTTGACCTTCTCCGGGTTGTAGCCGATGCCCATCGAGCCCCACATGTACGGGAAGGCGTGCTTGTTGTCCGGGTCGCTGACCGATACGGCCTTGAGCAGGGATTTGTTCAGGTTGTCGTAGTTGGACAGCTTGGACTTGTCCAGCTCCTGGTAGACACCGGCCTTGATCTGCTTGGCGAGGAAGCTGTTCGACGGCACGACGATGTCGTAGCCGGACTTGCCTGCCAGCAACTTGGCTTCCAGGGTTTCGTTGCTGTCAAAAACGTCGTACACCACTTTGATGCCCGACTCTTTTTCAAAGTTGGCGATGGTGTCCGGTGCAATGTAGTCGGACCAGTTGTAAACGTGCAGCACTTTATTGTCTGCCTGGGCCGCGCCCGCCATTGCACCCATCAGGGACAAGGCGAGGAGGGTCTTGCCAGCGTTCTTCAAACCTAATGCCTTCATTTGGTGATGCTCCAATTTTTTCTTTTTTGGGCCACAAGCGTTGTATGTTTTACGGCCCAACCGAAGGGCAACAAAACAGGGCGACAGTCTGGCAAGTTCAGGGGCCGGCTTTCAACCAAAGCCCCTGCATTTTTAACTGCCCAGTGCACCGCGCACTGAGCCTAGCACTTAGCCCTGCAAGGCAGCCAAAGTCAGGTCCAGGCAATGGCGGGCCTTGGTTACCAGCTCGTCGATTTCAGCCTTGCTGATGACCAGTGGCGGCGAAATGATCATGGTGTCGCCCACGGCGCGCATGATCAGGCCATTTTCAAAGCAGAAGGTTCGGCAGATCATGCCGGCGCCTTTGCCTTCGTGACGCTTGCGCGTCGCCTTATCCTGCACCAGCTCGATCGCACCGAGCATACCGACGCCGCGTACTTCACCCACCAGCGGATGATCGCCCAGTTCCCTCAGACGCTTTTGCAAATACGGTGCCGTTTCGTCGTGCACACGGTTAACGATTTTTTCATCGCGCAGGATGCGGATGTTTTCCAGCGCCACGGCCGCGGCCACCGGGTGGCCGGAGTAGGTAAAGCCGTGGTTGAAATCGCCCCCTTCGTTGAGCACCGCCACCACTTCGTCACGCACGATCAGGCCGCCCATGGGCACGTAGCCCGAGGTCAGGCCCTTGGCGATGGTCATCATGTGCGGCTTGAGGTCGTAGAAATCGCTACCGAACCACTCACCGGTACGGCCGAAGCCGCAGATTACTTCGTCGGCGACAAACAGGATGTCGTACTTGGCGAGGATTTCCTTGATGCGCGGCCAGTACGTGGCAGGCGGCACGATCACGCCACCGGCACCCTGGATCGGCTCGGCAATAAAGGCGCCGACGTTGTCCACGCCCAGCTCCAGGATTTTCTCTTCCAACTGGTTGGCGGCCCACACACCGAATTCCTCGGGGCTCATGTCGCCGCCTTCGCCAAACCAGTACGGCTGCGCGATGTGGGTAATGCCCGGGATCGGCAAGTCGCCCTGCTCGTGCATATAGGTCATGCCGCCCAGGCTGGCGCCGGCCACGGTAGAGCCGTGGTAGCCATTCTTGCGGGCAATGATGGTTTTCTTGTTGGGCTGGCCCTTGATCGCCCAGTAGTGGCGGACCATGCGCAACATGGTGTCGTTGCCTTCGGAGCCAGAGCCGGTGAAGAACACGTGGTTCATGCCAGCCGGCGCGACATCGGAAATGACCTTGGCCAACTCCAATACCGGCGGGTGTGCGGTCTGGAAGAACAGGTTGTAGTACGGCAGTTCTTTCATCTGCTTGGCGGCGGCATCGGCCAGTTCATCGCGACCGTAACCGATCGCCACGCACCACAGGCCGGCCATACCGTCGAGGATCTTGTTGCCTTCGCTGTCCCACAGGTAAACGCCGTGGGCTTTGGTGATGATCCTTGGGCCTTTCTCTTTCAATTGCTTGAAGTCGCTGAACGGCGCCAGGTGGTGATCATTGCTCAAGGCTTGCCATTCACGGGTTTGCGGGTTGTTGCTGGACATACCAATCTCCTAGACTTTTCAGTGAAGGCGCGCCGTTTGAAGGGCGCGCCCGGCGCATCAGACGGCGAAGAGCAGGAATTCCCGCTCCCACGAACTGATCACGCGCTTGAAGTTTTCATGCTCGGCCCGCTTGACCGCGACGTAGCCTGTGATGAATTTTTGCCCCAGATATTTCTCGATGGTCTTGCTGTTTTCCATGCGTTCCAGGGCGTCTTCGATGGTCAACGGCAGGCGCAGGTTGCGTCGCTCGTAACCGCGGCCCACCACCGGCGCGCTCGGGTTATGGCCCTCGACCATGCCGATGTAGCCGCACAACAGGCTGGCGGCAATCGCCAGGTACGGGTTGGCGTCGGCGCCCGGCAGGCGGTTTTCCACGCGGCGGTTCTGCGGGCCGGCATCCGGTACGCGCAGGCCGACGGTGCGGTTTTCTTCGCCCCATTCCACGTTCACCGGCGCCGAGGTGTCGGGCAGGAAGCGGCGGAACGAGTTCACGTTGGGGGCGAATAAAGGCAGCAATTCAGGGATGAATTTCTGCAGGCCGCCAATATGGTTGAGGAACAGTTGGCTCATGGTCCCGTCTTCATTGGAGAAGACGTTCTTGCCGGTGGCGATGTCGATAATGCTCTGGTGCAGGTGCATCGCGCTGCCGGGCTCGCCGGTCATGGGCTTGGCCATGAAGGTGGCGGCCACGTCGTGCTTGAGCGCGGCTTCACGCATGGTGCGCTTGAACACCAGGATCTGGTCGGCCAGGGACAGGGCGTCGCCATGACGGAAGTTGATTTCCATCTGCGCGGTGCCGTCCTCGTGGATCAGGGTGTCGAGGTCCAGCTCCTGCAGTTCGCACCAGTCGTAGACGTCTTCGAACAGCGGGTCGAATTCGTTGGCCGCTTCTATAGAGAAGGACTGGCGACCGGTTTCCGGGCGGCCGGAGCGGCCAATCGGCGGTTGCAGCGGGAAGTCCGGGTCTTCGCAGCGCTTGGTCAGGTAGAACTCCATCTCCGGCGCCACGATGGGCTGCCAGCCGCGGTCGGAGTAGAGTTTGAGGACTTTCTTGAGCACGTTGCGCGGCGACAGCTCGATCGGGTTGCCTTGCTTGTCGTAGGTGTCGTGGATCACCTGGGCGGTCGGCTCGATGGCCCAGGGCACCAGGAATACCGCGTTCTGGTCGGGGCGGCAGATCATGTCGATGTCGGCCGGGTCGAGCAATTCGTAATAGATGTCGTCTTCGACATAGTCGCCGGTCACGGTCTGCAACAGAACACTCTCGGGCAGGCGCATGCCTTTTTCGGCAATGAACTTGTTGGTCGGCGAGATCTTGCCCCGGGTAATACCGGTGAGGTCGCCAATCATGCATTCGACTTCTGTGATCTTGTGGTCTTTCAACCAATCGGTGAGCTGGTCGAGGTTGTTACTCATAAATGCCTCTGGGCTGGGTTTCCTGGCATCCATTAAAGGCCAGGCGTTGGTTGACGCAGCATCCGCGTCGTTTTTTCATTCAGGGTAGGAGCTTACCTGCCATTTGCCCATGGGTTGCATTCCTCAGGCCAAAGTTGTGCGCAATTATGATCGGCACGGCGGATGAGGGTCGCTCAGCGGCGTCGGAGATGGCAAAAAGGAGATCGGCCGGGCCGTCAAGAATATTGGCCGGTGCCTGGGCATTCACGCGGGGCGAACGAACTGCGGACAACGCCTGGCTGGAGCAGGCAGAGACGCCGATTGGCGGCAGGTGAAACATGAAGCACCCCGGTATTATTGCTGTTATGGGTTTGAATCGAGCTTAGCCTTGTTCATTTTTTTACACAACACCCCCGTAAAAAATCCTACACGGCCCGCTCAAGCCTGCAGGTCCCAAGCCCCTCAAACCCAAAAAATCGCCCCAAAACCCCGCAAAAAAGGCTTCGTGGCGCTTTTTTAGGGCAAAAAATGCCTCGCTTGACTTCGGCAGGCCGTTCGGGTTGACTGAAACCAGAAAAGATCAATGATTGATATTTTTAACAACAAAGGTGTTGCATCATGTCGGTACCCCCGCGTGCCGTTCAGCTTAACGAAGCGAACGCGTTCCTTAAGGATCATCCTGAGGTTCTGTACGTAGACCTTCTAATTGCGGATATGAATGGTGTGGTGCGCGGTAAGCGCATCGAACGCACCAGCCTCCACAAGGTTTACGAGAAGGGCATTAACCTGCCTGCCTCTTTATTTGCCCTGGATATCAACGGCTCTACGGTGGAAAGCACCGGCCTGGGCCTGGACATCGGTGATGCTGACCGAATCTGTTATCCAATCCCCGACACCCTGTGCAATGAACCCTGGCAAAAGCGCCCCACCGCGCAACTGCTGATGACCATGCACGAACTTGAAGGTGAACCTTTCTTCGCCGATCCGCGCGAAGTGCTCCGCCAAGTTGTCACCAAGTTTGACGACCTCGGTCTGACCATCTGCGCCGCTTTCGAGCTTGAGTTCTACCTGATCGACCAGGAGAACGTGAACGGCCGCCCACAACCGCCCCGCTCGCCGATCTCCGGCAAACGCCCGCACTCGACACAGGTCTACCTGATCGACGACCTCGACGAATACGTCGACTGCCTCCAGGACATTCTGGAAGGTGCCAAGGAGCAAGGCATTCCGGCCGATGCCATCGTCAAGGAAAGTGCCCCGGCGCAGTTCGAAGTGAACCTGCACCACGTCGCCGACCCGATCAAGGCCTGCGACTACGCGGTACTGCTCAAGCGCCTGATCAAGAACATCGCCTACGACCATGAGATGGACACCACCTTCATGGCCAAGCCTTACCCAGGCCAGGCAGGCAACGGGCTGCACGTACACATTTCCATTCTGGACAAGGACGGCAAGAACATCTTTGCCAGCGAGGATCCCGAGCAGAACGCCGCATTGCGTCACGCGATCGGCGGTGTGCTGGAGACCCTACCCGCCCAAATGGCGTTCCTGTGCCCCAACGTCAACTCCTACCGTCGTTTCGGCGCACAGTTCTACGTGCCGAACTCGCCGTGCTGGGGCCTGGATAACCGCACCGTGGCGATTCGCGTACCCACCGGCTCGTCCGATGCCGTGCGTATCGAACACCGTGTGGCTGGCGCCGATGCCAACCCTTACCTGCTGATGGCCTCGGTATTGGCGGGCGTACACCACGGCCTGACCAACAAGATCGAGCCGAACGCTCCAGTGGAAGGCAACAGCTACGAGCAGAACGAGCAGAGCCTGCCGAACAACCTGCGCGATGCGCTGCGTGAGTTGGACGACAGCGAGGTGATGGCCAAGTACATCGATCCTAAATACATCGATATCTTCGTCGCCTGTAAGGAAAGTGAGTTGGAGGAGTTTGAACACTCCATCTCCGACCTTGAGTACAACTGGTACCTGCATACCGTGTAAGCGGTTGCTGCAATAAAAGAACGCCGCTGATTTTGGTCAGTGGCGTTTTTTTATGGGTTTATTTTGGGAAACCGGGTTGGCCTCATCGCAGGCAAGCCAGCTCCCACAGTGGAACGCATTTCAAGGTTGGAACTCGGTCAAATGTGGGAGCTGGCTTGCCTGCGATAGCGGCTTGGCAGACAACACAGATTCCTGCTCATACAATGCCTGCTGCCTTGTAGGAGACATCCATGACCACCCGCCCCGCCGCCCCTCGCAAACCCCGCGCCCGCAGCCAGGCCCGGATCGATGCGATCCTCGACGCCGCCCGCACCTTGCTGGCCGCCGAAGGTGTGGCCAGTTTGTCGATCTACAGCGTGGCCGAACGAGCACAGATACCGCCGTCATCGGTGTACCACTTTTTCGCCAGTGTGCCGGCGTTGCTTGAGGCGTTGACCGCTGACGTTCACGCAGCCTTTCGCGCTGCCATCCAGGCGCCCATCGAGCATGAATCGCTCAAGCATTGGCGCGACCTGTCCTACATCGTTGAACAACGCATGCTCAGCATCTACAGCAACGATGCCGCGGCGCGCCAGTTGATCCTGGCCCAGCATGGGTTGACCGAAGTGACCCAGGCCGATCGCCAGCATGATCTGGAATTGGGCGACTTGATGCTGGCGGTGTTCAATCGCCACTTTGAAGTGCCAACGCTACCGGGCGATGTGGACGTGTTTGCCCTGGCATTGGAGTTGAGCGACCGCGTGTACGCGCGCTCGGTGCATCAGCATGGGCTGATTACGCCGCGCATGGCGGAGGAAGGGATGCGGGTGTTTGATGCGTATGTGGGGCTTTATTTGCCGGCCTATCTGCCCAAGCGCTGATCGTTCCCACGCTCTGCGTGGGAATACATCCCGTGACGCTCTGCGTCACCTTTGGCACAGCGGGACGCGGAGCGCCCCAGGCGGCATTCCCACGCAGAGCGTGGGAACGATCAGTGGGGTTATCACAACTTGGCAATCGACACCTCAGTGGATTTCACAAAGGCAATCACTTCACTGCCGATCACCAGCTCCAACTCCTTGACCGAACGGGTGGTGATTACCGAGGTGACAATGCCGGACGCGGTCTGCACGTCAATTTCCGACAGCACGTCGCCGACCACGATTTCCTTGATGGTGCCTTTGAACTGGTTACGCACGTTGATGGCTTTAATAGTCATGGTGTTTTTCCTGTGTGAGTTATTGAGCCCAACGCAATTGCGTCGGCAGCGGTGAAACAGGTTCGGGTTCCGGTGGGGAACCGGGTAGCGACAGCACGCGGTTGAGCACTTCGGCTTCCAGCGCGGCCAGGCGGTGTGAGCCACGGGCCCGTGGGCGTGGCAGATCGATGTTCAGGTCGAGGCCGATTTCGCCGTTTTCAATCAGAATTACGCGGTCGGCAATCGCCACGGCTTCGCTGACGTCGTGGGTCACCAGCAACACCGTGAAACCGTGCTTGCGCCACAGGTTTTCGATCAGTTGCTGCATCTCGATGCGGGTCAGGGCATCCAGTGCGCCCAGCGGCTCATCGAG
This sequence comes from Pseudomonas sp. MF6767, assembly GCF_016405475.1. Classification (NCBI taxonomy): domain Bacteria; kingdom Pseudomonadati; phylum Pseudomonadota; class Gammaproteobacteria; order Pseudomonadales; family Pseudomonadaceae; genus Pseudomonas; species Pseudomonas sp. MF6767. The sequence continues at coordinate 324,122 of NZ_JAEKCY010000001.1, forward strand.
CAGTAACAGGCGCGGCTGATGGATCAACGCCCGTGCGAGTGCCACGCGCTGTTTCTGGCCACCGGACAACGCCGCCGGCCATTCATTGGCGCGCTCGGCCAGGCCAACCGCTTCCAGCGCATCCAGCGCTTTGGGCCGCCAGTCGCCCTTGAGGCCCAGGCCGACGTTATCGATGATCTTCTTCCATGGCAGCAAGCGCGCTTCCTGGAACATCAACCGCGTATCTTCAATCGCTTCGTGCAGTGGCGCGGAGCCGGCCAGCAGCTCGCCGCCACTGGCTTTGTCCAGCCCCGCCAACAGGCGCAGCAAGGTACTTTTGCCGCAACCACTGCGACCGACCACGGCCACGAACTGCCCTGCGGGAATATGCAGGTCAATCTCTTTGAGCACTTCGCGGGTACCAAAGGCCTTGCGCAATTTGCGCACTGCCAGAGGGATGCCCTTCAACAGACGCGGAGGTTGTTGAGCCGTCATGCTGCGCCTCCTTTGACTTGGTACGCCGGGTGCCAGCGCAGCCACACACGTTCCAGCCCGCGGGCTGCCAGGTCTGCCAGTTTGCCGAGGATGGCGTACATGACGATGGCCAGCACCACCACGTCGGTTTGCAGGAATTCACGGGCATTCATCGCCAGGTAACCGATGCCGGAACTTGCCGAGATGGTTTCCGCCACGATCAACGTCAGCCACATGAAGCCCAGGGCAAAGCGCACCCCCACCAGGATCGACGGCAGCGCGCCCGGCAGGATCACTTGCCAGAACAGGCTGAAACCGGACAAGCCATAGCTGCGCGACATTTCCACCAGTGCCGGGTCGACATTGCGGATGCCGTGGTAAGTGTTCAGGTAGATCGGGAACAAGGTACCCAGGGCCACCAGGAAAATTTTCGCAGTCTCATCAATGCCGAACCACAGGATCACCAGCGGAATCAGCGCCAGGTGCGGCACGTTGCGAATCATCTGCACCGAGCTGTCGAGCAAGCGTTCGCCCCACTTCGACAAGCCGGTAATAAAGCCCAGGGCCAGACCGATGCTGCCACCGATCACAAAGCCCAGGCCGGCGCGCCAGCCGCTGATGGCCAGGTGCGTCCAGATTTCGCCGCTGACCACCAGGTTCACCCCGGCTTCGATCACCGCACTCGGCGCTGGCAGAATGCGCGTCGACAACCAACCCGCCGACACCGACAACTGCCACACCGCCAGCAATAAGATCGGCAGCACCCAGGGCGCCACGCGATGGCTGATTTTTTCTAAGTCCATAACGGCGCCTCAGCTCTGTGACGCAGCTTTGGGAAGGATGTCGTTGGCCACCATCTCGCCAAACGGACTGACGTAGCCGGCGCTTTTTGGCAGCTCGGGACGTTCGATATCCAGGTGCGGGAACAACAGCTCGGCGACCCGATACGACTCTTCCAGGTGTGGATAACCGGAGAAGATAAAGGTATCGATACCCAGGTCCGCGTACTCCTTGACCCGCGCCGCAACCGTTGGGCCATCGCCCACCAGCGCCGTCCCTGCGCCGCCACGTACCAGGCCGACGCCGGCCCACAGGTTGGGGCTGACTTCCAGGTTGTCACGGCTACCGCCGTGCAAGGCTGCCATGCGTTGCTGGCCCACCGAATCGAAGCGCGCCAAGGACGCCTGGGCCCGGGCGATGGTCTCGTCGTCCAGGTGGGAGATCAGTTTGTCGGCGGCTTTCCAGGCTTCGTCGTTGGTTTCGCGCACGATCACATGCAAGCGAATGCCAAAGCGCACCGTGCGTCCCAGTTTTGCAGCCTTGGCGCGTACCTGCGCGATCTTTTCCGCAACGGCTGCCGGCGGCTCACCCCAGGTCAGTACCATCTCGACCTGTTCGGCCGCAAGGTCCTGGGCGGCTTCGGAGGAACCCCCGAAATACAGCGGCGGGCGTGGTTGTTGAATCGGTGGGTAGAGCAATTTTGCGCCTTTGACGCTGATGTGCTCGCCGTCGTAGTCCACGGTCTCGCCTTCCAGCACACGGCGCCAGATGCGGGTGAATTCCACCGACGCCTGGTAGCGCTCTTCATGGCTCAAGAACAATCCGTCGCCAGCCAGTTCTTCCGGATCGCCACCGGTGACCAGGTTGAACAGCGCACGGCCACCAGACAGGCGATCCAGGGTCGCGGCCTGACGCGCGGCCACGGTCGGGGAGATGATCCCAGGGCGCAGGGCAACCAGGAATTTCAAGCGCTGGGTCACGGGGATCAGCGAGGCGGCCACCAACCACGAGTCTTCGCAAGAGCGACCCGTAGGGATCAACACCCCGCCGAAACCCAGGCGGTCAGCAGCCTGGGCCACTTGTTGCAAGTAACCGTGGTCGACAGCGCGGGCGCCTTCGGCGGTGCCAAGGTAATGACCGTCGCCGTGGGTGGGCAGGAACCAGAAAATATTGAGGCTCATGGAGTTGTCTCCTGAATGAAGTCGGATTACGGCGCTTTGGCAACCGCGGCGGGTGGCGTCCAGATCACGTCCTTGATGCTCAAGGGCTTGGGGATCAATTTGAGTTGGTAGAAGGTGTCTGCGATTTTCTGCTGGGCGGCGACCACTGCCGGGGTCAGGAACAGCGCCCCGTAGCCCTGGCGTTTCACCGATGTGAGGGTGATATCTGCCGGCAGGCCGAGCAGTGGGGCGACCTGCTCAGTCACTTCCTGCGGGTTGGCCTTGGACCATTCGCCTACCGCACGCACCTCTTCCACCAACGCCTTGATCACTTGCGGGTACTGTTCGGCGTAGGGTTTGGTGGCCAGGTAAAACTGATGGTTGTCGGCAATCCCGGTGCCGTCTCGCAGGGTGCGCGCTTGCAGTTGCTTCTCGGCGGCGGCCTGGTACGGGTCCCAGATCACCCAGGCGTCCACGCTGCCACGCTCGAACGCAGCACGGGCATCGGCGGGGGGCAGGAACACGGTCTTTACGTCGGTGTAGTTGAGGCCGGCATCTTCCAGGGCACGCACTAGCAGGTAGTGCACGTTGGAGCCTTTGTTGAGCACGACCTTTTTACCCTTGAGCTCGGCCACCGATTTGATCGGCGAGTCCTTGGGCACCAGGATCGCTTCGCTGGTAGGCGCGGGTGGTTCGTAGGCGACGTAGAGCAGATCGGCGCCAGCCGCCTGGGCAAACACCGGTGGGGTTTCGCCAGTAACGCCGAAGTCGATGGAGCCGACGTTCAGGCCCTCGAGCAATTGCGGGCCACCGGGAAACTCGGTCCACTGCACCTGCACGCCTTGGTCGGCCAGGCGTTTTTCCAGGGTGCCCTTGGCCTTGAGCAGCACCAGGGTGCCGTACTTCTGATAACCGATCCGCAAGGTCTCGGCGGCTTGGGCTTGAACGATGGCGCCGAGGGACACAGCCGCAGCAAAGAGTGCGACCAGACCACGACGCAAGATGACAGTGCGCATGGCGCTCTCTCCAACTGTGCGATTAGGGTTTTGGCTGCACCTGCTTGGCCGTTGTCGGCTGAGTAAGGTGAGTGTTTCCAGCTTTTCGGGGTGAGGCTCAGATGCTCCAGCGAGCACTCAACAAACGTTCATTCAATACGTCAGGGTCCAGCGGTTTTGGCCGGCGCGCCATGGCGCTGTAGAGCTGCTCCAGGGCTTCGTGCAGACGCTGTTCGAGTACCGGCACCAGTTGCGCCTGCACGCTGCCTTCGCCATAGGCGATCTGGCTGTCTTCGGCAAAAATACCGTGGAGCAATTCCTGGGCCTTGAGGGCCGACAGCACCGGCTTCAGGGCGTAGTCCACCGCCAGCATGTGGGCGATGCTGCCGCCGGTCGCCATCGGCAGCACCACCTTATGGGCCAACGCACGCTCCGGCAGCAGGTCCAGTACGGCCTTCAACGCCCCGGAAAACGACGCCTTGTACACCGGCGTGGCAATCACAAGGCCGTCGGCATTGGCGACTTGTTGCAGCAGGTCGATGACCTTGGGGCTGTCGAAGCGCGCATGCAGCAAGTCTTCAGCCGGGAAGTCCCGTACTTGGTAACTCACCACTTCCACGCCCTGCTGTTGCAGCCACTGACGGGTTTTATCCAGCAAGACCCCAGAGCGGGACCGCTGGCTGGGACTGCCTCCAAGTGTTACGACCAGCATGCAGGAGATTCCTTGAGCAAGTGTCGGCGGTTCGCTGTACGGCGATGGCGCCAAGATGGGATAGACCTTATCAGCAGATTTATATATCTATAAATCTTATTTATTCATTTGTTTATTCCATAAAAACATAAGCGATTGATCAATCCCCAGGCGAAAAAAAAGGCCGTGGAAACGGCCTGAAAACCCCTGCTGTGAGTCAGTGCTTTTTGGTAGGAGCGAGCTTGCTCGCGAAAAACTCACAGGCGCCGCGTTCATTCAGGAAGCACGCGTTATCGTTGACGTTTTTCGCGAGCAAGCTCGCTCCTACAGAGGCATGGTCCGTGATGCCTTAACGATTGGGTTGTGGGGTAAGACGCAGGTACGGCTTCACCGCGCGATAGCCCTTGGGAAAGCGTTTCTTGATCTCTTCCTCGTCCTTGAGTGACGGCACGATGACCACCTCATCCCCATCCTGCCAGTTGGCCGGTGTTGCCACCTTGTGGTTGTCGGTCAGCTGCAGCGAGTCGATCACCCGCAGGATTTCATGGAAATTACGCCCGGTGCTGGCCGGGTAGGTGATGGTCAGGCGGATCTTCTTGTTCGGGTCGATCACAAACAAGGAGCGCACGGTGAGGGTATCGCTGGCATTCGGGTGGATCAGGTCGTAGAGGTCCGAGACCTTGCGGTCGGCGTCGGCCAGGATCGGGAAGTTGACCACGGTGTTCTGGGTCTCGTTGATGTCTTCGATCCACTTGTGGTGCGAGTCCACCGGATCTACCGACAGGGCGATGGCCTTGACGCCACGCTTGGCGAATTCATCCTTGAGCTTGGCGGTAAAACCCAGCTCGGTGGTGCACACCGGCGTGAAGTCCGCAGGGTGGGAAAACAGCACACCCCAGCTGTCGCCCAGCCATTCGTGGAAGCGAATCTTGCCGGCGCTGGAATCCTGTTCGAAGTCGGGGGCGATATCGCCCAGTCTTAGGCTCATGGTGTGGCTCCTGATGAGTGCTTATGGAGCCCACTATGCATGGATTTTTGGTGATTTAAAAAGAATAAATATCGATTTATCTAGACGATAAAAGAATATTAAAAATCAGTTCATTGGACTTGGGAACGGCCTGAGGCCAACATCGCCTTCAAGGTTCGAGAAGGCCTTGAGACGCTGCAAAAAAGAGGGATTCAGGAAGGGCTTGCGGGGGTTGAGCCCGACTTGAATAGCAAGACACCTTGCCCGGCATTGCGCCGGGCAAGGTTTTACAGTCTTACAACAGCGGGATCGAGTAGCTGACGATCAAGCGGTTTTCGTCCTGGTTACGCGCGTTGGCGATGTCGCTGCGCCACATAGCGTTTTTCCACGCCACGCCGACGTTCTTCAGCGGACCTTCCGGTACGACGTAGGCAACAGTGATGTCACGCTCCCACTCGGACTGGCCGGTGAACTCGGTACGGTTGCTGGCGACGGTGTCGATATGATCACCTTTCAGGTAAACCACACCGGCGGTCAGGCCAGGCACGCCGACTTTGGCGAAGTCGTAGGAGTAGCGAGCTTGCCAGGTACGCTCGCCGGCACGGGCGAACTTCTGGATTTGCATGTCGGTGGTGATGTAAGCCGACGAGCCGTCACCCTGGTTCAGCCAAGGGAAGTCGCTGCTGCCGTTGCTGACCTGGTAACCGCCACCGAAGGTGTGACCGGCCACCGAGTACAGGAACAGGCCGCTGTACAGGTTGTTGTCGACTTTGCCACGGCCGGAGTTCACGCCGCTGTAGTTGCCCGTCGAGAAATAAGCGGACTGGTTACCGTTGTTGCCATCGTCGGAGCTGTTGAAGTAACGCAGGTCAGACTTCAGCACGCCAGGGCCGATAGCCCAGTTGTGGGTCAGGCCCAGGAAGTGTTGCTTGTAGAAATCTTCCAGGTTGCCGTAGTAGTACTGGGCGGTCAGATCCTTGGTGATCTTGTAGTCGCCACCGGCGTAGTAGAACTTGTTGCTCGAACGCCAGTTCACACCGCGGCTGTTGGCGCCGGAAATGGACAGGCTTTCGTTGTTGCTGGAGTTACGGCCCTTGGCCTTTTCGATCTGGCCCGCGACCAGGGTCAGGTCCTTGATGTCGCTGGAGGTGATCTGGCCACCTTGGAAGGTTTGCGGCAGCATACGACCATCGTTGGTGACGATGACCGGCAGCTTGGGCTGCAAGGTACCCAACTTCAGTTCGGTTTGAGAGATCTTGGCCTTGGCAGTCAGGCCCAGGCTGGAGTAGTTATCAACGGCTTCGCCATTGGACTTGCTCGGGAAGATCGTGCCACCGTAGGAGCTGGCAGTCGCGCCGTTGGTGCCACCGCCGGAATCCAGGCGAACACCCAGCAGGCCGATAGCGTCCAGACCGAAGCCGACGGTGCCTTGGGTGTAACCGGAGATGAAACGCAGATCGAAGCCTTGGCCCCACTCTTCGTTGCGGCTCGGGTTGGCCGTGCCTTCGCGGTTATCGGTGTTGATGTAGAAGTTACGCAGGCCCAGTGTGGCCTTGCTGTCTTCGATGAAACCGGCAGCGCCTGCTTGCTGGGCGATTGCGCCCAACGTTACAGCCACAGCCAAGGTGGACTTCTTCATGTACCGCTCCTCTCATTTCTAATTTTTGTATTTCTTTGGTCTCGGGTCTGACGCCCTCGATCCACAGATGCGCGATTAGCGCCAGATAGTGACCACCAAGTCAATCGTAACCTTGTGTGTCTACTACCTTCGTCTAATCGCAGTTGATTTGGTCCCTGCAGGGTAATGAGTTTTTCATACACCCAAAAAGAATTATTTCATTCTTTTTCATACGATCCAGGAATAAGACTTTCCGTGAAGCTGGCCGGTCAGGATAGACGCGCCGCTCCATAAGCTAATTCCTAAAGGGTATTTACTGGTGCTTTTTTAGATCGATTAGTGTTGCCGTACGGTTGCATACGTCACTCACGATCAAAAAGGCGACGCCATCATGGCCAAACGCACATCCTCCCGTCAATTTGTTACAGTTTTTGTATCGCTATTACTTTCTTTTGGTGTCAACGCCACCGACCTGACGGTGGGCTACCAGACCGGCATCGATCCCAGCAAGGTTCCCCAGGCCGACGGCCTGTATGAAAAAGCCATCGGCGAAAAAATCGCCTGGCGCCGCTTCAACAGCGGGCCAGAGGTAGTCACGGCCATCGCTTCGGGTGATGTACAAATCGGCAACCTCGGCTCCAGCCCGCTCGCGGCGGCGGCCTCGCGCAACCTGCCGATTGTGGCGTTTATCGTATCGGCACAGATCAACGCTTCTGAAGCCCTGGTGGTGCGCAACGGCAGTGGCATCGACAACCCCCAGGACTTGATCGGTAAAACCATCGCCACGCCCTTCGTCTCCACCTCCCATTACAGCCTGCTCGGCGCGCTGAAACACTGGGGTCTGAACACCCAGCAAGTCAAAGTGGTGAACCTGCAACCGGCCGAAATCGCCGCCGCCTGGAAGCGTGGCGATATTGATGGGGCTTTTGTGTGGTCCCCGGCCCTGGGTGAAATCCGCAAGAGCGGCAAGACCCTCACAGACGCGGCGCAGGTGGGCCAATGGGGCGCGCCGACGTTTGAGGTGTGGGTGGCGCGCAAGGATTTTGCGCAAAAACATCCTGAGGTAGTGGCCAAGTTCGCCAAAGTTACCCTGGATGCCTTTGCCGACTATGCCGCCCACAAAGACAGCTGGACGGTGGATTCCGAGCCAGTGCAGAAAATCGCCAAATTGACAGGTTCAAATGCGGATGACATTCCGGAACTCTTGGCCGGTACGACGTTTCCGGATGCGCAGGCACAGCAAACCGCTGCGCTGCTCAAGGGCGGCACGGCGAAGGCGATTGAGGAGACGGCGAAGTTCTTGAAGGAACAGGGGAAGGTGGAGACAGTGCTGCCGGATTATTCGGCGTATGTGACCGACAAATTCATCACACAATAAATACAGTCTTCGGTGGGAGCTGGCTTGCCTGCGATACCAGCAACTCGGTCCTTCAGATAAACCGAGGCGCCACTATCGCAGGCAAGCCAGCTCCCACACAGAGCCGTACTCTTTTACAGGGCCTTTTCAAAGATCTTGGAGTTGCGCTGATAGTTGTACAGCGACGCTCGCGCCGACGGCAGGCGGTCCACGCTGCTGGGTACAAAGCCGCGTTCGCGGAACCAATGGGCCGTGCGCGTGGTGAGTACAAAGAGGGTTTTCAAGCCTTGGGCGCGTGCCCGGGTCTGGATGCGTTCGAGCAACACATCGCCTCGCGCGCCGTGGCGGTACTCCGGGTTCACTGCCAGGCACGCCAACTCCCCCGCATCCGAATCCGCGATCTGATACAGCGCCGCGCAGGCGATGATCATGCCTTCGCGCTCGACCACGCTGAACTGCTCGATCTCACGCTCCAGCACTTCCCGCGAACGGCGCACCAGAATGCCCTGCTCTTCCAGCGGGCTGATCAGGTCCAGCAAGCCGCCGACGTCTTCAATCGCCGCTTCGCGCACCAGTTCGAATTGTTCCTGGGCCACCAGCGTACCGCCACCATCGCGGGTGAACAGTTCGGTAAGCAAAGCGCCATCTTCGGCGTAGCTGACGATATGGCTGCGCCCTACTCCACCCCGGCAGGCTTCGGCAGCGGCATCGAGCAGTTCGGCTTGATAGTTGCTGCCCAGGCGCTGCAGGTGCGCGGGTACTTGTTGTGGGCGCAATTCACGCACCAGGCGGCCGTTCTCATCGATCAGACCGGGGTCGGCGCCGAACAGCAGCAACTTGTCGGCGCCCAGGTCGATGGCGGCGCGGGTGGCGACGTCTTCGCAGGCCAGGTTGAAGATCTCGCCGGTGGGCGAATACCCCAACGGCGACAGCAGCACGATAGAGCGCTCATCCAACAGGCGGTTGATGCCCTTGCGGTCGACCCGGCGCACTTCGCCGGTGTGGTGGTAGTCCACGCCTTCAAGCACGCCGATTGGCCGTGCGGTGACCAGGTTGCCGCTGGCCACACGCAGGCGCGAGCCCTGCATCGGCGATGACGCCATGTCCATGGACAAGCGCGCCTCGATGGCAATGCGCAAATGACCCACCGCGTCGATCACACACTCCAGCGTCGCAGCATCGGTGATGCGCAAGCCTTCGTGGTAAGCCGGGGTAAGGCCGCGTGCTTCAAGGCGGGTTTCGATTTGCGGGCGCGAGCCATGCACCAGCACCAGGCGCACACCCAGGCTGTGAAGCAGCACCAGGTCGTGGACGATATTGCCGAAGTTGGGGTGGTCTACACCATCGCCGGGCAGCATGACCACAAAAGTGCAGTCGCGGTGGGCATTGATGTAGGGCGAAGCGTGACGAAGCCAGTTGACGTATTCGGGCATAACACCTGGGCCTGTAATAAAAAGCAGCCAAATAAAGGATCAATCGTGAAAGCGCACAGCGGCTGATGGTTATCGTCGGAACAGGCTTGGCGACACGCTCACTCTCCTTATGTACGAATGGGCAGGGGTTAATTTATGCAGGTTTCAGGCAGTAGTGTTCGATCAGTTCCCGCAATAGACGCACTGTAGGCGTCAAGCGTGACATTTCAAGGTACTCGCCAGGCTGGTGGGCGCAGGCAATGTCGCCAGGGCCGAGCACCAGGGTTTCGCAACCAAGGCGCTGAAGATAAGGCGCTTCGGTGCCGAACGCTACTGCTTCGGCACGATGACCGGTCAAACGTTCCGCCACCCGCACCAACTCGGCGTCTTCGGGCTGCTCAAAGGGTGGCACTTCGGGGAACAACGGCGCGTAGTCGATCTTGACCTTATGCCGCTCGGCCAGGGGTTCGAGCTTCTGGCGGATCGCGGCGCGCAGCACCTCGGGGTCCATGCCCGGCAGGGGTCGCAGGTCGAACTCCAGGGAGCACTGGCCGCAGATGCGGTTGGGGTTGTCGCCGCCGTGAATGCAGCCGAAGTTCATCGTCGGCTGCGGCACGCTGAATTGCGCGTTGCGGTACTCGCGCTGCCAGGCCAAGCGCAGGCCGCGCAGTTCGCCGATGGCGTCATGCATGGCTTCCAGGGCGCTATGGCCCAGGCTGGGGTCCGACGAGTGGCCACTGCGCCCGAGGATCTCGATGCGTTCCATCATCACGCCCTTGTGCAGGCGGATCGGCTTGAGCCCGGTCGGCTCGCCGATCACCGCTGCACGACCTAATGGGCGCCCCGCCTCGGCCAGCGCACGGGCACCGGACATAGAGCTTTCCTCATCACAGGTGGCAAGGATCAACAGCGGTTGCTTGAAGGGTTGGTCCAGCAGCGGCAACGCCGCGTCGATAACCAGTGCGAAGAACCCCTTCATGTCACAACTGCCCAGCCCTACCCAGCGGCCGTCGACTTCCGTCAGCTTGAGCGGGTCGGTGTTCCACAGCGCCGCGTCATACGGCACGGTATCGCTATGCCCCGCCAACACCAAGCCGCCGGGGCCGCTGCCGAAACTGGCCAACAGGTTGAACTTGCCGGGGCTGACTGGTTGGATATCGATGGCAAAGCCCAGGTCGCCCAGCCAAGCGGCGAGCAGGTCAATCACCGGGCGGTTGCTCTGGTCTAGAGACGCCTGGGTGCAGCTCACCGACGGCGCGGCGATCAAGGCGGCGAACTGCTCTTTCATAGACGGTAAAGGCATGCGCGGTCTCCCAACTTCCCGGATGAACCTCACTATAGAGGCATCTGCGCAACACAATAAACCGTTGCGGCACGTTGCCGGGCTCAGTCCTGTACACTGCACGACCTTGGCAGCCACACTTTTCCCCGGCTGCGCTCCCGATCCTGGATTTTCCGGCCATGCAGAAAGAAACCGAAATCAAGCTACGCGTCAGCCGCGAAACACTCGCCGCGCTGCGTGAGCACCCGTTACTGAAAAAACGCAACAAAAGTGGCTGGGAACGCCGTGAGTTGATGAACCAGTACTTCGACACCCCCGAGCGTGACCTGGCCCAGGCCAAGGTTGCCCTGCGCCTGCGCAAGGACGGTGACGACATCATCCAGACCCTCAAGACCCGCGGCCAAAGCGTCGCCGGCTTGTCGGAACGCAACGAATACAACTGGGACCTGCCCAAAGCCAAGCTCGATGTGAAGAAACTCGATGGCGAGTGCTGGCCCGAGCAACTGGCCGAGCTGGACAAAAAGACTCTCAAGCCGATCTTCACCACCGACTTCGTGCGTGAACGCGCCGAAATCGCCTGGGGCCGTGGCAAGGCCAAGGTGGTGATCGAAGCCGCCCTGGACCTGGGCCATGTGGTGGTCGGCAAGCAGAAAGAAGAAATCTGCGAGCTGGAACTGGAACTGCGCGAAGGCGAACCGGCGGCCCTGCTGGAACTGGCCGCCGAGCTGGCCGCAACCCTGGCCCTGATGCCGTGCGACATCAGCAAGGCCGAACGCGGCTATCGCCTGTATGACGCCAGTAGCTATTCCCTGAGCCTGCCGGCGCCACAGATCCACGCCGAAATGCCATTGGACGACGCCTTCGCCGCGATCCTGTGGCACCTGCTGGGCAGCAGCCAGCGCCTGGCTGAGCAATACCGCTTCAATGGCCACTGGCGCCTGTTGCAGGACTGGGTCGAGAACCTCGGCGAGTTGCGCGCCCTGATCGGCAGCCTCGGCCAGGCCGCGCCACGCCAATCCACCAGCGAACTGCGCAGCGCCCTGGATGCGTTGCTGGAAGACTGGCGCCCGCTGGTCCAGGCCGGTGACGACGATGAAGACATTCGCAAAGCCGCGCCGGAACAGTTCATCGAAGAGCTGCAAGACGTGCGCTGGGGCCTGTTCTCACTCAACCTCTCGCGCTGGCTGCTGGCTCGCACCTGGACGGCCGAACGTAACGTGCGCGGCAACCGCCAGGGCGCTGCGCAAATTACCAACTGGCTGCCACGCCTGTTGGCCGACGACGCTGTCGCCCTGCAACTGCAGCGCTACCAGCAACAGCCGGAAGACCTGGCCGAGCAACTGCCGCGCATCGAACGCATCCAGGCCTGGCTGCACCATGCGCGCCATGTGGTGGACATTCCTGAGCTGGACCGTTTGTACGGCGAGCTGAACAAGCTGGCGCACCTGGCCAACCAGCCGATTACCGATGAATCGCTGGATGCGCGTATGCACCAGGCGATTGCGGTTTATCAGAATCGTGCCTGGAAGACCCTTCTGCGCCTGTAAGTCACTCTACCTGTAGGAGCGAGCTTGCTCGCGAAAAACCCGAGAGCGATGTGGGGAGCCAGGCTTCCCGCGTTATCGTTAACGATCTTCGCGAGCAAGCTCGCTCCTACAGTCAATGGCATGCCTGTCAGCGCAATACTGGCAGGCTGGTGGTGGACTTGATCTCCGACAGCGCCACAATCGAGTTGACCTCCTGAATCCCCGGCACCATCGACAACTTCTCGAAGAAAAACCGCTCGTACGCCTCGATATCCGAGGTGACGATACGCAGCAGAAAGTCCACCGCCCCCATCAGCACATAGCACTCCAACACTTCCGGAAACCCGCGAATCGCCTCGGTGAACTCGGTGAAATTGGAGCGACCGTGGGCGTTGAGTTTGACCTCGGCGAAAATCTGCGTGTTGAGCCCGATTTTCTTGCGGTCCAGCAGGGTGACCTGGCCGCGGATCACGCCCTCCTCCTTGAGCCGCTGAATACGCCGCCAGCATGGCGACTGCGACAGGCCGACCTGCTCGGCAATCTGTGCACTGGAGAGCGAGGCATCCTCTTGCAGCAAGGCCAGGATGCGGCGGTCGTAGGCGTCCAACTCATTGTGCATAAAAGTACCCATGAATAGGCTTATCTTGAATTGTTTTGGTCTATTTATCGCCAAATAGGCTTATATTAGATAAGAAATCTCCCGAGGCGAATGTAAAAATTTCTCCAGTCGAAACTGGAGAGTCAGCATGCATGCCGTCGAAACCGCCTACCCCGCCACCCGCGTCGATGCGTGGGCCGTCAATAGCAGCCACTGCCAGGCGCACTATCGCATCGTCGCCGAGGCTGAACCGGACGTGCTGTGCCGGGTGCTGAACTACTTCGCGCTGCAATTGCTCACGCCCACCCAGGTCAGCATGAACCGGGAAGCCGACCTGCTGAGCATCGATATCGTGATGACCGGCCTGAGCTGGCACCGCGCCCAAGTGATCGGTGAAAAGATTCGAAACCTGATCAGCGTCTGCACCCTGGAGCTGTGGTCGGCTGATTCCGAGCGGCCTCAAGCGTTGGCGGCGATGGCGCAGTAAAAACCGGCAATACAAGCGCCAGCAGGATCTTCAGCGGCTGGCTAGCCTGGGATTACCCCCACGCCCCAGGAAAACCTGCATGCCCGTCGCCACTCACGATCACCCCTTGGAACTGCAGCAATTATTGCCGGCGTTGGTCGAGCAAGGGCTGATCACGGCGCAGGCGGCGCAAAAGGTGGCGCCAGCGTCCGGCAGCCAGCATCCCTTGGAATGCATCGCAGCCCAGGGCCCTTGTCTGGAGACCTTGATTCAATGGCTGGCCCGGCAGGTCGGCCAGCCTTACCTGCGCATCGACCCATTGAAGATTGATGTGGCGGCCGTGGTGCCCTTGATGTCCCACGCCTTTGCTCAGCGCCACGGCATTCTTGCAGTCGCGGTGGATGCCCACAGCGTGACGGTCGCCAGTGCCCAACCCAATATCACCACTTGGGAAGCCGGGCTGTCCCAGGTGCTCAGACGCACGATCAAGCGCGTGGTTGCCAACCCCAGCGATATCCAGCGCTGTATCAACGAGTTTTACCGTTTAGCCAAGTCCGTCAGCGGTGCGGATGAAAAGATGACGACGCCTGGCAATCTCGACTTGCTCAGCCTCGGCGCCAGCGACAAGGAGCCGGATGCCAACGACGCGCATATCGTCAACATCGTCGACTGGCTGCTGCAATACGCCTTTGGCCAACGAGCCAGCGATATCCATATCGAGCCCTGCCGCGACCAGGGCCGGGTGCGCTTTCGCATTGACGGGCTGCTGCATGACGTCTATCAATTTCCCCCACAGGTCACCATGGCCGTGGTCAGCCGCCTGAAAAGCCTGGGGCGAATGAACGTGGCCGAAAAACGCAAACCCCAGGATGGCCGCGTCAAGACCAGGAACCCTGCGGGTGTCGAAGTGGAATTGCGGCTTTCGACCCTGCCCACGGCATTCGGCGAAAAACTGGTGATGCGAATTTTCGACCCACAAGTGCTGCTCAAGGACTTTGACCAGTTGGGTTTGTCCAACGCCGACCAGCAGCGCTGGCACGCCATGACGCGACGCAGCCACGGCATCATCCTCGTCACCGGCCCCACCGGCTCAGGCAAGACCAGCACCCTCTACACCACCCTCAGGCAACTGGCGACCCGCGAGGTCAACCTGTGCACGGTGGAAGACCCGATTGAAATGGTCGAGCCGGCCTTCAACCAGATGCAGGTCCAGCACAACATCGACCTCACGTTCGCAAGCGGCATCCGCGCCCTGCTGCGCCAGGACCCGGACATCATCATGATCGGCGAAATCCGCGACCAGGAAACCGCAGAGATGGCTATCCAGGCCGCGCTGACCGGGCACCTGGTTTTCTCGACCTTGCACACCAACGATGCACCCAGCGCCATCAGCCGCCTGCAGGAACTGGGCGTTGCTCACTATTTGATCAAAGCTACGCTCATAGGTGTGATGGCGCAGCGCCTGGTGCGGCTGCTGTGCAGCCATTGCAAGCGCCCGCTGGGCCAGGAGGACGCTGACGGCTGCGAAGCCGTCGGCTGTGCGCAATGCCGTGACAGCGGTTATCGAGGCAGGGCCGGGCTGTATGAAATCATGCTCATGGACCCGGCACTCCAAGCGCTGGTCACCCCGGGCGCGGACGTACAAGCGCTGCGCCGTGAGGCACTGGCGCAGGGCATGAGCAGCCTGCGCATGGCCGGCGTCGAGAAAGTGAAGGCCGGCCTGACCACGATGACGGAGGTATTGCGGGTCACGCCAGGGGATTCAGAAACAAATTCTTCGGGTTTGATCGAGTACTGAAACTGTTTAGTCAGTGATGGAACTGGATCGGGTTAACTACAATCAAAACGTACAGATAACCCACCGGAGTCACCCATCATGCGTCTCAAATATGCTGTCGCAACCCTCGCTGTGCTTTCCCTACCTGTCGGCTCAGCCATGGCCGATAGCTTCTGGCGTAATGTCATCTCGTCGGGCGCCACCACTGGCTCGACTTACCTGACCTTCAAGGACCACAAGCTGGTGGTCGCCGCCCAGGACGACGCGGGCAGCTTCGTCGCCAGCGACGGCGGCATTCGCGGCCCGTATCTGGAAGCGGCCATGCAGAAGGTCCGCGCCGATAACCCTGGCCTCCAAGCCACGGACATGGAACTGGCTAACGCCATCCTGGCGAAGAATGCTGTAACCGAGTAACAACTGCCCTCATAAAAAATGCCGCTTTCTCAAGCGGCATTTTTTTGCCTGCTGCATGACGAATCGTTCATGGATGACAGGCTATATTCAGTCTCAGCGTGCAACCATGCCCTACTGACTCGTCTATCTTTCATTGCCTACCTGAAACGGATGCCTTCTTCGTCATGAGCCAACAGCCCTTCCTGCCGTTTTCCAAACCGACCATTGATGAAGCCACCATTTCGGCGGTCGGCGATGTTCTGCGTTCCGGCTGGATCACCAGCGGACCAAAGGTGCAGGCATTCGAAGCACAGCTGTCGGACTATTTTGGCGGCCGTCCGGTACGCACCTTCAACTCGGGCACCTGCACCATGGAGATCGCCTTGCGCATCGCCGGGATCGGGCCTGGGGATGAAGTCATCACCACCCCAATTTCCTGGGTTGCCACGGCTAACGTGATTCTCGAAGTCGGTGCCACTCCGGTCTTTGCCGACATCGACCCGGTGACGCGCAATATCGACCTGGCCCAGGTAGAAGCGGCCATTACTCCGCGCACCAAGGCGATCATCCCGGTCTACCTGGCCGGCTTGCCTGTGGATATGCCGATGCTCTACGCGCTGGCCAACAAGTACAACCTGCGTATTGTCGAAGATGCTGCCCAGGCCCTGGGGTCCAGTTGGGATGGAGAACGCATCGGCGCAACCGGCGACTTCGTGTCCTTCAGCTTCCAGGCGAACAAGAACATCACGTCGTCCGAAGGCGGCTGCCTGGTGTTGAACAATGCCGAGGAGGCCCGTCTGGCAGAGAAGTACCGACTGCAAGGCGTCACCCGCAGCGGCTTCGATGGCCTGGATGTGGATGTGCTGGGTGGCAAGTTCAACATGACCGACATTGCCGCCGCCATAGGCCTGGGGCAATTTGCGCACATCGAGAAGATCACCGCCCATCGTCAGAACCTGGCACGGCACTACTTCAAATGCTTTGGCAGCGATTTCGAAGCCCAATACGGCGCGCAACTGCCGCCGGCCAACTTCGAAAACAGCAACTGGCACCTGTTCCAACTGGTATTGCCGGAGCGCCAGGATGGCCTGCCAGCCCGCGCCACGTTCATGGAACAGATGCAGGCCCACGGCATGGGTATCGGCTATCACTACCCGCCGATCCACCTGCTGAGCCTGTATCGGGCACAGGGTTTCAAGGAAGGCATGTTCCCGGTGGCGGAGCGTGTTGGGCGTTTGATCGTGTCGTTGCCGATGTTCACGGCGATGACAGAGGCGGATGTGGAGCGGGCTGTAGCGGCGGTTAAAGCCGTATTGAAAAGAGACTGATCACAACCAGCAGACACACCCCAATCAACTGTGGGAGCTGGCTTGCCTGCGATGCTGGCACCTCGGTGTATCGGTGATACCCGGGTGATCCAATCGCAGGCAAGCCAGCTCCCACATTGATTTGTGTCGTTGTAACTATGGCGTTTATTCGCCGATGGCGGCTTTGTAGCCCGCGGCATCCAGCAGCTTGTCCAGCTCAGCCTTGTCGCTTGGCTTGAGCTTGAAGATCCAGGCGCCGTAAGGGTCAGAGTTCAACAGCTCAGGGCTGCCACTCAAGTCCTCGTTGACAGCAATCACTTCGCCCGCAATCGGCGAGTAGATGTCCGAAGCGGCCTTGACCGACTCCACCACCCCCGCTTGATCTTCAGCGGCAAACACCTTGCCCACTTCGGTCAGTTCAACAAACACCACATCACCCAAAGCTTCCTGTGCATGGTCGGAGATCCCGACGGTCACGGTGCCGTCAGCTTCCAGACGGGCCCATTCGTGACTTTCGGCAAAACGCAGGTCGGCAGGGATATTGCTCATAGTCTGTGTCCTCAAGATGAAATGTCAGCGGCCTTTGGCCTGCCGGAATTGGTTAGATCAGGGTTTTGCCATGACGCACGAAGGTCGGCTTGACCACTCGAACCGGATACCACTTGCCGCGGATTTCCACTTCGGCCCGGTCGGCAGTCGCCGTCGGCACACGCGCCAGCGCAATGGATTTGCTTAGCGTAGGCGAGAAACTACCACTGGTGATCTCTCCTTCGCCAACATTGGCGATACGAACCACCTGATGAGCACGTAGCACGCCACGCTCTTCGAGGACGAGCCCCACCAGTTTGAACTGCACGCCGGCCGCTTTTTCTGCTTCCAGCGCAGCGCGGCCAATGAAGTTACGCTCGACCGGTTCCCAGGCGATGCTCCAGGCCATGTTGGCCGCCAGGGGCGAGACGGCCTGGTGAATATCCTGGCCATACAGGTTCATGCCGGCCTCCAGGCGCAAGGTGTCGCGCGCACCGAGGCCGATGGGGGAAATGCCTGCGCCCACCAGATCGTTGAAAAAGCCCGGTGCCTGATCGGCCGGCAGCACGATTTCGAGGCCGTCTTCGCCGGTATAGCCGGTGCGGGCGATAAACCAGTCACCGTCGGCCCGGCCTTCGAACGGCTTGAGCTGGTGGATCAGGGTGCCACGGGACTGGGTCACCAGTTCGGCGATTTTCTGCCGGGCGTGGGGGCCTTGGATGGCGAGCATGGCCAACTCTGACCGCTCATGCAGCTGCACTGAGTAGGTGCCCAGTTGCGCCTGCATCCAGGCCATGTCCTGATCGCGGGTGGCGGCGTTGACCACCAGGCGGTAACCGGTTTCGGTGCGGTAGACGATCATGTCGTCCACCACCCCGCCCTGCTCGTTGAGCATGGCGCTGTATAACGCACGGCCACAGCCATGCAGTCGGTCGACATCATTGGCCAGCAGGTACTGGAGCCATTCCTTGGCCTGGGGGCCGGTGACATCGATCACGGTCATATGAGATACATCGAAGACCCCGCAGTCACGTCGCACCTGGTGGTGCTCTTCAACTTGCGAGCCGTAATGCAAAGGCATATCCCAACCGCCAAAATCGACCATTTTCGCGCCGAGGGCGAGATGCAGGTCATACAGAGGCGTACGCTGTCCCATGGGTTTCTCCTTCCGGGCTTGGCGAAGGCGCGCAGAGCTGCCACTTGCGCTGAACACCTCGTACTACAAGGCCCGCAGCCACATACAGCAGGTCGATCCGAAAGACGGAGCGCACCGAATGCCGCGCATTGTAGCCTCAAGCCGTAGGACTGGCACCTAACCGATTTGCCGAGCCGAGCGACGAATCAGCCCGATGACCGGCAACAAGCCAACCAGCACAAGGGTCAGCGCCGGCAAAGACGCCCGCGCCCATTCGCCTTCACTGGTCATTTCAAAGATGCGGACCGCCAGGGTGTCCCAACCAAACGGGCGCATCAGCAAGGTGGCGGGCATTTCCTTGAGCACATCCACAAACACCAGCAGCGCTGCGCTCAACGTGCCCGGCAGCAATAACGGCAGATACACTTTGCAAAACAGTCGTGGGCCGCTCACGCCAAGGCTGCGTGCCGCTTCGGGCAGTGACGGACGGATTCGCGCCAGGCTGTTTTCCAGCGGCCCGTAGCCCACCGCCAGAAACCGCACCAGGTACGCCAGCACCAGTGCCGACAGGCTGCCCAGCAGCAAAGGCTTGCCCGCCCCGCCCAGCCATCCGGAGAGCGGCACCACCAACTCGCGGTCCAGGTAACTGAACGCCAGCATGATCGACACCGCCAGCACCGAGCCTGGCAAGGCATAGCCGACATTGGCCAGGCTGATACCGGAGCGAATCGCGCGAGTGGGCGCCAGACGGTTGGCAAAGGCCAGTATCAGCGCCACGCTGACCGTGATCAGCGCTGCGATACCGCCCAGGTAAAGGGTATGCACGATCAGCCCGGTGTAACGTTCATCCAGGTCGAAGCGGCCACGCTGCCAGAACCACGCCACCAGTTGCAGCATCGGAATCACGAACGCACAGGCGAAGACCAAGCTGCACCACGCGCTGGCCGCCACGGCTTTGAACCCGCGCAGGTGGTACAACGCCTTGCCCCGTGGGCGCTCATTGCTCGGTCGGCTGGCCCCGCGCGCACGTCGCTCGCCATACAGCACCAGCATCACTACCAGCAGCAGCAGGCTGGCCAGTTGCGCGGCACTGGACAGGCTGAAAAAGCCGTACCAGGTTTTATAGATTGCGGTGGTAAAGGTGTCGAAATTGAACACCGAGACCGCGCCAAAATCCGCGAGCGTCTCCATCAGCGCCAAGGCCACACCGGCACCAATTGCTGGTCGCGCCATTGGCAATGCCACGCGCCAGAACGCTTGCCATGGCGATTGCCCCAGCACCCGCGCCGCTTCCATCAAGCCTTTGCCCTGGGCCAGGAACGCGCTGCGCGCCAGCAGGTAGACATAGGGATAGAACACCAGCACCAACACAATGACCACGCCGCTGGTAGAGCGTACCCGCGGCAAGCGCAACCCGGTGCCGAACCACTCGCGCAGCAGGGTTTGCACCGGACCGGCGAAATCCAGCAGGCCCACGAACACAAAGGCCAGCACATAGGCAGGGATTGCAAAGGGCAACATCAGTGCCCAATCGAGCCAGCGCCGCCCGGGGAACTCGCACAGGCTGGTCAGCCAGGCCAGGCTGACGCCCAGCAGCGTCACGCCCAGGCCGACACCGAGCACCAGGGTCAAGGTGTTGCCCAGCAAGCGGGGCATCTGAGTGTCCCAGAGGTGCGACCAGATCTGCGGGTCGATGCTTTGCCAGGACAGCAGCAGCACGCTCAGCGGCAACAGCACCAGGGCGGCGACGCTGAAAACCGGTAGGTACCAGCGACGTTGGGCGGGGTGGGCCAAGGAAAAGCTCTCAGAAAAATAAAGATGTTGAAGCGGCCACTAACCAATGTGGGAGCTGGCTTGCCTGCGATACAAGCACCTCGGTGTATCAGTGATACCGAAGTGATGCAATCGCGGGCAAGCCAGCTCCCACAGTTAAGCGGCGCAGCTTCAGTTCCAGCCAGCGCGATCCATCAGGCGAATCGCTTCGGCCTGGCGCTTGCCTGCCACTTCCACCGGCAAGGTATCGGCCACGAACTTGCCCCAGGTCGCCACTTCCGCCGATGGCGGTACCGCCGGGTTGGCCGGGAATTCCTGGTTGACGTCGGCGAAGATCTTCTGCGCCTCAGGCGTGGTCATCCACTCCACCAGCGCCTTGGCCGCTTCCGGGTGCGGTGCGTGCTGGGTCAGGCCGATGCCAGAGAGGTTCACATGCACGCCGCGGTCGCCCTGGTTCGGCCAGAACAACTTCACTGCCAGGTCTGGCTTCTGCTTGTGCAGGCGACCGTAGTAATAGGTGTTGACGATACCCACGTCGCACTGCCCGGCGTTGATCGCCTCCAGCACGGCGATGTCATCGGAGAACACGTCGGTGGAGAGGTTATTCACCCAACCCTTGATGATTTCTTCGGTCTTGGCCGCGCCATGGGTCTCGATCAACGTGGCGGTCAGCGACTGGTTATAGACTTTTTTCGCCGTGCGCAGGCACAGGCGGCCTTCCCACTGCTTGTCGGCCAGGGCTTCGTAGGTGGTCAGGTCGCCCGGTTTTACCCGGTCGGTGGAATAGGCGATCGTTCGCGCACGCAGGCTCAAACCGGTCCAGGCGTGGGCCGATGAGCGATATTGCAGAGGAATATTTTTGTCGATGACAGGAGAGGTGAACGGTTGCAGGATGCCCATCTGCTCGGCCTGCCAGAGGTTGCCGGCGTCAACGGTGAGCAGCAGGTCGGCGGTGGCGTTCTCGCCCTCGGCCTTGATGCGCTGCATCAACGGGGCTTCCTTGTCGGTGATGAACTTGACCTGTACGCCGGTCTTTTTGGTGTAGGCGTCGAACACGGGCTTGATCAGTTCGTCGATACGCGAGGAGTAGACCACGACTTCGTCGGCCGCCTGCACGGTGGTGCTGCCGATCAGGGTGAGTGCCAGGGCAGTCAGGAGGCGCTTGGGTGCCAACATGGGTGCGGTCTCTCATTTGCAAATGGAGGGCAAATGATAAGGACTCACATTTGGTAACGCTTGGTGGAGGCGTTACCAGATGTTGCACAGCCAGAATATGCGCCGGAGCTGACGGCCTCATCGCGGGCAAGCCCGGCTCCCACAGAGGGTTGTATTGTCAGTTCAGGGTTTGGCGAGTTCGGGAAGATCGCCAGTCAATCCCAGCGCCTGGCGCACAAACACTGCCTTGGCTTCGGGCATCTGGTCGACGATTTTCAAACCCGCGTTGCGCAACCAGCGCAGCGGCAGTTGATCGGCCTGGAACAAGCGCTCAAAGCCTTCCATCGCCGCCATCAGCGCCAGGTTATGGGGCATGCGGCGCCGCTCGTAACGGCTCAGCACTTTCACATCGGCCAGGCGCTCGCCGCGCTCGGTCGCCGCCAACAGCACTTCGGCCAGCACGGCTGCATCGAGGAAACCCAGGTTGACGCCCTGCCCCGCCAACGGGTGGATGACGTGAGCGGCGTCGCCGATCAGTGCCAGGCCTTCGGCCACATAGCGTTTGGCATGGCGCTGGCGCAACGGTACGCACACACGCGGGTCAGCACTGAGCACGGTGCCCAGGCGCCCCTCGAAAGCACGCTCCAGCTCACGGCAGAAGCCTTCGTCATCCAGCGCCATCAAGCGCTCGGATTCGGCGGGCGTGGTCGACCAGACAATCGAGCACCAGTCTTCCTGCCCATCGCGCACCAGCGGCAGGAACGCCAACGGGCCGGTGTCGGTGAAACGTTGCCACGCGGTGCGCTGGTGCGGCTGACTGCTGCGCACGCTGGTGACGATGGCGTTGTGCAGGTAATCCCATTCGCGGGTAGGTGTACCGGTCAGGCGGCGTACGGCGGAGTTGGCACCGTCGGCGGCCACCACCAGCGGCGCGCGCAGCTTGCGGCCGTCGGCCAGGGTCAACAACCAGTCATCGCCGGATCGGCGCATTTGTTCCAGGCGCGCATTGGCCAGCAGGCCGAGGTCGCAGTCATGCAGGCGATCGAGCAAGGCATCCTGCACCACGCGGTTCTCGACGATATGCCCAAGCACCTCCGCATGCACGCTGGCCGCCGAGAAGTGGATCTGCCCAGTGCCGCTGCCGTCCCATACCTGCATTTCGCCATAGGGGCTGGCACGCCGCTCTACGATGCCGTCCCACACGCCCAGGCGCTCAAGAATGCGCTGGCTGGCCGCCGACAGCGCGCTCACCCGCGGTTCAAACGCCGCAGCCGGTTCAAACGGCTTGACGCTCAACGGGCTGCCGTCGAGCAGCAGCACCTGCAGGCCACTGCCCTGCAACGCCAGCGCCAGGGCGCTTCCGACCATTCCGGCCCCGACAATCAGCACATCTGCGCGCATGTCCATATTCAAGCCTGTCTCGCTGGCGGCTTGCGCCGCACATAAAGGGTTTTGTCGACCCGCGCCACCAGGGTGCCGGAGCCGTCATGAATCTCGACCTTGAGGTGGGGCAGATATTTCTCGCCACCTGCGGTCTGGCGCCGGATTTCATCGAGCAAAGCGTCGTCGATGGAGAATTCGGCATACACCGGGCCTTTGCCCGGCGAGATGAAGTCGATACTCGCAGCCTTGTCCCACACGATGTAGTCGCGGCCCAGGTTTTCCATCAACAGCAACATGTAGAACGGATCGACCATCGAATACAGGCTGCCGCCAAATTGCATACCGACGTAATTGCGGTTGTACCAACCCAGGCCCATGCGCACCTTGGCATGCCGGAAGTCGGCACTCAGTGCCTGCACCCGCACCCCGGCGCCGAGGTACGGCGGGTACAGGGTGAGGAACCAGCGCAACAGCCGCGCCTTGCCCACGCGTTGGGTTAGCCACTTACGCATCGGAACGCGTACCCAGGCCCATGGCCTGGCGGGCGAACCAGCGTTTGGCTGGTGGCAACAGGTCGAGGCCGAGCAAGCCCATATTGCGGCCCAGCGCCACCAACGGTTGGGCACTGCCAAACAGGCGCGTGACCTGGTCGGAGAAGCCTACGGTGAGTTGCTGGTCCAGGCGCTGGCGCTCGCGATAGCTTTGCAAAGTCGCCAGGTCACCCGGCACAGCAGGCCCGGCCAGCAGCGCTTCGGCCAAGGCATTGGCATCGCGCAGAGACAGATTGAACCCCTGCCCGGCAATAGGGTGCAGGCTATGGGCGGCATTGCCGAGGACCGCCAGGTGCGAACGCACTTGCTCTTCGGCTTCCACCAGGGTCAACGGGTACAGGTGGCGGGCACCCACTTGCTTGAGGGTGCCCAGGCGATACCCGAACACACCCTGCAGTTCGCTCAGGAAGCTACGCTCGTCGAGGCTGGCCAAGCGCTGGGCGTCCATGCCGATGCGGGTCCAGACCAGCGCGCAACGGTTGTCCGGCAGCGGCAGCAAGGCCATGGGGCCTTCATCGGTAAAGCGCTCGAACGCCTCGCCATTGTGCGCTTCGCTCGGGGTGATGTTGGCGATCAGCGCGCTCTGGTTGTAGGGCCGGGTTTTCACGCCAATGCCCAGTTGCTCTCGCAGGCCGGAACGGCCGCCATCGGCCAGTACCGCAAGGTCGCATTCCAGCACGGTTTCATCGTTGAGGGTCAGGCGATAGCCATCGGGCAGCGGCTCCATGCGCGTGACTTCTGCCGGGCAGCGCCAGCTCACCACGTCCTTGTCCAAGCCTTGCCACAGGCATTGGCCGAGCCAGGCGTTTTCTACCACATAACCCAGGGCTGGCACGCCCTCCTCCATCGCGGACAAACGCGCGGTGGAGAAGCGCCCACGGTCCGATACATGGATCTGCTTGATCGGCTCCGCACGTCGGGAAATGGCATGCCACAGGCCCAGCCGCTGGTAAATCTGGCGCGCGCCAAACGACAGCGCGGAAGAGCGCGCATCGTAGCTCGGTTGGTAACTGTCGCCCGGTGCAAAGGGCTCGATCAGCACGATCTTCCAACCCCGCGCCTTGGCCCCCGCTTGCAACGCCAGGGCCAGGCTGGCGCCCACCAGGCCACCGCCGATAATCGCCAGGTTGACCCGGCTCATCGGGCAGCCGCCATCAACGCCTCGATCTCGGCAACGGTCTTGGGCACGCCGCCAGTCAGGATTTCACAGCCTTGCTTGGTCACTACCACGTCGTCCTCGATGCGCACGCCAATGCCACGCCATTTTTTTGCCACGTTCTGGTTGTCTGGGGAAATATAGATGCCCGGCTCCACGGTCAAGGCCATGCCCACTTCCAGCACGCGCCATTCACCGCCCACTTTGTACTCGCCCACATCATGCACATCCATGCCCAGCCAGTGGCCGGCACGGTGCATGTAGAAGGCGCGGTAGGCTTCGCTGGCGATCAACTCGTCAACGTCACCTTGCAACAACCCCAGCTTCACCAGGCCGGCGGTGATGACCTGCACGGTCGCCTCATGGGCCTGGTTCCAATGTTTGTTCGGCGCGATCTGCTTGAAGGCGGCTTCCTGGGAGGCCAGCACAATCTCGTAGATCGCCTTCTGCTCCGGCGAAAACTTGCCGTTGACCGGCCAGGTACGGGTGATGTCGCTGGCGTAGCAATCGATCTCACACCCGGCGTCGATCAGCACCAGGTCGCCGTCCTTGAGTACCGCGTCATTCTGCTGGTAATGCAGGATGCAGCTGTTGCGCCCGGCGGCGACGATGGAGCCATAGGCCGGCATCTTCGCGCCGCCTTTGCGAAACTCGTAATCCAGCTCGGCTTCCAGGCTGAACTCATGCAGGCCGGCACGGCTGGCCTGCATCGCCCGCACATGGGCCGCACAGGAAATTCGCGCTGCCTCGCGCATCACCTTCACTTCTGCCGCCGATTTATACAGGCGCATATCGTGGAGCAAATGATCCAGGGCAACGAATTCGTTCGGCGGCTGGGCGCCCAGGTGTGCTTTGGAACGGATCACGTTGATCCACTCCATCACGTGCCGGTCGAACTCGGCATTGCTGCCCATGGCCGAGTACACGCGGTCGCGACCTTCGATCAGGCCGGGCAGGATGTCGTCGATATCGGTAATGGGGAAGGCGTCATCCGCGCCAAAGTCGCGAATCGCGCCCTCGGTGCCCGCACGCAGGCCGTCCCACAATTCGCGCTCGGCATTGCGCTCGCGGCAGAACAGCACGTACTCGCCATGCTGGCGACCGGGCATCAGCACGATCACCGCTTCGGGCTCGGGGAAACCGCTCAGGTACTGGAAATCGCTGTCCTGGCGGTAAACATGCTCGACATCGCGGTTGCGGATGGCCACGGCGGCGGCCGGCAGGATCGCGATGCTGTTGGGTTCCATCTGCGCCATGAGCGCCTTGCGGCGACGGGTGTATTCCGCTTTGGGGATATGAATCATGGGCAGATGGGCTTCCTTTCTTTAGTGCAACGACGGCTTGGCAGCGACCGGCTCAGCGGACTTCCTGGTCTCGGTGAACAGCAGCAACGGCGCGACGCGCAGGTATTCCATGACTTCCATGTAGTCGCCTTCGCCATCTTCGGACTCTTCCAGGGCATCTTGCACCTGTGAGATCGCCGCCAGGTCCTGCAGCACTTCCTTGGCGTCGGTGCTCAGCTCCAGGCCGCCAGCATTCACGCCGAAACCGTGGAGGAAACCCTGGCACCATTGGCCCAGGGCAGCAGCGCGCTCGGTAAGCGGCGCGTCATCGGTCGGCAGCAGCAGGACCACGGTGACGTCGTCACCGGTCAACTCGCCCTTGACCATCTCTTGCAGGCCGATCAACGCATTGCGCACGTTCTCGGTGGGTTCGGTTTCCAGCAACTCGGCCACATCGGCCAGCCAGTTGTCGGCATCAAAGCCCACACCGGTGCAACTGCGGCCCAACAGCACGCCGTGCAGTTCGGCAGGCGAGCAAGGGTGGCCGCTGGTGCTCAGCAGTTTGGAAAAAGCGTCGTACGGGGAATTTTGAATGGGCATGGTGAGCTAGGCGCCAGACGGCGCAATGTCTAGAATGGAGCGCTGTATCCTAGCACCGGCAGACGTACCAAGACTATCGAGGGCGTCAGATCGTTTATCCTGCAGTTGCCATTCATCAGACAAATCCAGTGGAACCCAATGGAAGACACCGACCTGCAAGCGCTGATGGCCAGACTCGAACTGCTAATTGATCGGGTCGAGCAACTTAAGAGTCAAAACGGACTCCTATTAGCTCAGGAAAAGACCTGGCGCGAGGAACGCGCTCACCTCATTGAAAAAAACGAAATCGCCCGGCGTAAGGTCGAATCGATGATTTCGCGCCTGAAGGCCCTGGAGCAAGACTCATGAGTTCAAGCAATAGCGTTACCGTGCAGATCCTCGACAAAGAATATTCGATCATCTGCCCCCAGGAAGAACGCAGCAACCTGGTGAGCGCTGCCCGCTACCTGGACGGCAAGATGCGCGAAATCCGCAGCAGCGGCAAAGTGATTGGCGCCGACCGCATCGCTGTGATGGCCGCGCTGAATATCACCCACGACCTGCTGCATAAGCAGGAGCGCCCTGACGTACAGGCCAGTGGTTCGACGCGCGAGCAGGTGCGTGACCTGCTTGATCGCGTGGATCTGGCGCTTTCCACCGATTCAGACACACCCAAGGGCTGATTGCCGAGCGGGTTTAAGGTATACTCGCCCCACTCCCTGGCGTGTTTGCCAGTCGGCGATGTCCCTGAGCCGATTCGCACTACCCTGGAAGTTGCACGTTGGGCTGGTGTGCATGTCCGCTAGACGGAAAGCCTTAAAGCCTACTGCTTCTTCCACCTTGAACTTTCGGGTTCAAGGGCTAAGTCGACAGCGGCTCTGTCGGGGAGCCTGAATTCCCAAACTCAATGCCAGTCCCCGGACTGGCATTGTTTTATGAGCCGAAAATCATGACCGAACCTGCGCCGCTATCTCGTCCGCAACTTCGACGCATGTTGCGCAAGGCCCGCCGCGCCCTCACGCCAAGCGAGCAGCGCCAGGCCGCTCAGGGTCTGTACCGGCAACTGGCACAGCACCCGCTGTTTCGCCGGGCCAAACATATCTCTTTATATTTGCCCACGGATGGTGAAATCGATCCGCGCCTGCTGCTGCGTGCGGCCCAGCGCCGCGGCAAAGCCACTTACCTGCCGGTGCTCAGCGCCTGGCCGCGCACCAAGATGGTGTTCCAGCGTGTACGACCTGGGGACAAGTTGCTGCCCAACCGCTTTCGCATCCTTGAACCACGGGTCAATGCCCATCGTCAGCGCCAGGTCTGGGCGCTGGACCTGGTGTTATTGCCGCTGGTGGGGTTCGACGATGTGGGTGGGCGCCTGGGCATGGGCGGCGGGTTCTACGATCGCAGCCTGGCCTATCTTGCCCGCCGCCAGAGCTGGCGCAAGCCAACGCTGCTGGGGCTGGCCCATGAATGCCAGAAAGTCGAACGCCTGGCGCAGGCGAGTTGGGATGTGCCGTTGGCGGGGACGGTGACTGATACACAGTGGTATGACGCACAAACGCCGCTGGAAACAGCGGCGCCTTGGTGAATGCTTGAGTTAACGCTTGAACGGTTGTGGCTGCTGCTGAGCCAGTTCAACCGGTGCATCGGTCTTGTTCGACCACAGGCTCTGGGCATAACCGGTGGTCACGACGCCCAGACCAAACAAAATAACCAAAATCCATAGTAAATCCGGCTTACGTTGCATCGATTGCCCCCCTTTCAGGCACCTCGTACACGATGACAACAACGTTCCAAAGTAGTCCGTTGCAGCTGCGTCAAGCTTAAAAGCGCGCATTCTGCGGTAACGTGAACCAACACGCAAACCTTGACGCCAACCGACTGTCGGTTTGTCATGCAATTGCCCGACAACTTGCCCAATGCCTTTTTCAGGAGCCCAACAATGGCCTACTGGCTGATGAAATCCGAGCCCGACGAACTCTCTATCAACGGCCTGGAAAAGCTCGGCGAAGCGCGCTGGGACGGGGTACGCAACTATCAGGCCCGCAACTTTTTGCGCGCCATGGCCGTGGGCGACGAGTTTTTCTTCTACCACTCCAGTTGCCCGGAGCCAGGGATTGCCGGCATCGGCAAAATCACTCGGGCCGCCTATCCGGACCCCACTGCGCTGGAACCAGAAAGCCACTATTTCGACGCCAAGGCCACCCCGGAGAAAAACCCGTGGAGCGCGATCGATGTCGCGCACGTGCAGACCTTCCCCAAGGTGCTGGGGCTCGGCTATCTAAAGCAGCAAACTGCCCTGGCTGAAATGCCGCTGGTGCAAAAGGGCAGCCGGCTTTCGGTCATGGCAGTCACACCGGAGCAGTGGGCGGTGGTCCTGCAGTTGCTTTAATTGACACTGGCTTCTTGCGGTGCCTGTCAGGGCCTCTTCGCGGGCAAGCCCGCTCCCACACTGGAAATGCGAGCCCCTGTGGGAGCGGGCTTGCCCGCGATAGTCGCGCAGCGACTTACTGGATGATCAGGTTGTTGAACAGCAGGTCTTCTACCACTGGCTTGCCGGTTTCATCGTTCATCACCTGCTGCGTTTGCTTCAACGCTTCCTGACGCAGCTTTTCCTTGCCTTCCACACTGCTCATGGTCTCGTTGGTCTGCTGGGTAAACAGCGCGACCAGTTGGTTGCGAATCAACGGGTCGTTGGCCTTGACCAGCTTCGCCGCCTCATCACCGGTCACGCGCAGTGCAATGTCGGCCTTGTAGACCTTGAGCTTGGCGGTGCCATCCAGGCCGTAATTGCCCACGAACGGCGGGCTCAGGCTGATATAGCTGACCTTCGGCGCCTCGCCCTCTTTGGCCTCTTCGGCCTGGGCTGCCATCGGCAAGGTCAGGGCCAGCATCAACAGGATCCACGCTTTCACAGTTCATTCCTCGAATTCGGTTGCCGGGTAGCATAACGCTAGCAAGGCTGAGCACAAGCTTATGGGGGCTTATCAGGCGCGGGCATGCTCGTTGACCCACGGGCGTTCCCTCCTACACTTATCGGCCACGACGCCAAAAGGAATAGTCCGATGAAAGCTGTGCTGTGCAAAGCCTTCGGCCCCGCCGAAACCCTGGTGCTGGAAGAGATCGCCAGCCCCGCGATCAAGAAGAACGAAATCCTGTTGGACGTGCACGCCGCCGGGGTGAATTTCCCGGACACCCTGATCATCGAAGGCAAATACCAGTTCAAGCCGCCCTTTCCGTTCTCACCCGGTGGCGAAGCGGCAGGCGTGGTCAGTGAAGTGGGTGAGAAAGTCAGCCATCTGAAAGTCGGTGACCGTGTGATGGCGCTGACCGGCTGGGGCAGCTTTGCCGAGCAGGTCGCGGTGCCCGGCTATAACGTGCTGCCGATCCCGCCGAGCATGGATTTCAACACCGCCGCCGCCTTCAGCATGACGTACGGCACCTCCATGCATGCGCTGAAACAACGCGCCAACCTGCAACCCGGCGAGACCTTGCTGGTGCTTGGTGCGTCCGGCGGCGTGGGCCTGGCCGCCGTGGAGATCGGCAAGGCCATGGGCGCCCGGGTGATTGCCGCCGCCAGCAGCGCCGACAAGCTCGCAGTAGCCAAGGCGGCCGGCGCCGATGAGTTGATCAACTACAGCGAAGCCAGCCTCAAGGATGAGGTCAAGCGCCTGACCGATGGCAATGGCGCCGATGTTATCTACGACCCGGTGGGTGGCGACCTGTTTGACCAGGCCATTCGTTCGATCGCCTGGAATGGTCGGCTGCTGGTGGTGGGGTTCGCCAGCGGGCGTATTCCTGAACTGCCGGTGAACCTGGCGTTGCTCAAGGGCGCAGCGGTGGTCGGGGTGTTCTGGGGTTCGTTTGCCCAGCGCCAACCGCAGGATAACGCGGCGAATTTTCAGCAGTTGTTCACGTGGTATGGCGAGGGCAAGTTGAAGCCGTTGGTGTCACAGGTGTATCCGCTGGAACAGACAGCACAGGCGATCAATGATCTGGGGCAGCGCAAGGCAGTGGGTAAAATAGTTGTCCAAACCCGATAACACACCTGAAATGCAATCCATGTGGGAGCTGGCTTGCCTGCGACAGCGGTGAGTCAGCTGCTACAGATGAAGCTGAAAGACCGTCATCGCAGGCCAGCCAGCTCCCACAGCAGTTACTTCGCGGTCTTAGGACCTAACCACGACTATCACTTATCTATAGGCGACATGTTCGTAAAAGAACATGCAATTGCTCTCGTTTCCTGTGTTTGCAGATAAGAGGCGATGCTATTTTCGGTAACGAAACTGTAACATTCGCATCCGCAGTCAAAACAAGAAATTTGGAGCTCTTGAATGTTTGCTTTCTTTCGTCCTGCCGCACACCAGGCGCCCCTGCCTGAAGAAAAAATAGACAGTACCTACCGACGGCTGCGCTGGCAGATCTTCGCGGGTATTTTCTTTGGTTACGCCGGTTACTACCTGCTGCGTAAAAACTTCTCCCTGGCCATGCCCTACCTGATCGACGAGGGTTACACCCGCGGTGAACTGGGCCTGGCGATGTCGGCGATCGCGATTGCCTACGGCTTGTCCAAATTCCTGATGGGCCTAGTGTCCGACCGCTCCAACCCACGCTATTTCCTGCCCTTTGGCCTGCTGGTTTCGGCGGGGGTGATGTTCATTTTCGGTTTCGCACCTTGGGCAACGTCCAGCGTGACCATGATGTTCATTTTGCTGTTCATCAACGGCTGGGCCCAGGGCATGGGTTGGCCGCCAAGTGGGCGGACCATGGTGCACTGGTGGTCGCAGAAAGAACGCGGCGGCGTGGTGTCCGTGTGGAACGTGGCGCATAACGTCGGCGGTGGCTTGATCGGCCCGCTGTTCCTGCTGGGCATGGCGTGGTTCAACGACTGGCATGCGGCGTTCTATGTACCGGCCACCGTGGCCTTGGCGGTGGCAGCGTTTGCCTTCATCACCATGCGCGACACACCGCAATCGGTGGGCCTGCCGCCTATCGAGCAGTACAAGAACGATTACCCGGAAGGCTACGATGCCAGCCACGAAGACGAATTCAGCGCCAAGGAAATCTTCGTCAAGTACGTGCTGCGCAACAAAATGCTCTGGTACATCGCCTTCGCCAACGTGTTTGTCTATCTGCTGCGCTACGGCGTACTGGACTGGGCGCCGACCTACTTGAAAGAAGCCAAGCACTTCACAGTCGATAAGTCGTCCTGGGCGTACTTCTTCTACGAGTGGGCAGGTATTCCGGGCACGCTGCTATGCGGCTGGATGTCGGACAAGATCTTCCGTGGCAACCGCGGCCTGACCGGCATCGTGTTCATGGCCCTGGTGACAGTGGCAACCCTGGTTTACTGGCTCAACCCGCCGGGCAACCCGATGATCGACATGATTGCGCTGTTCTCCATCGGCTTCCTGATCTACGGCCCGGTGATGCTGATCGGCCTGCAGGCACTGGAACTGGCTCCGAAGAAGGCCGCCGGCACCGCAGCGGGCTTCACCGGTCTGTTCGGTTACCTGGGCGGTTCGGTAGCGGCAAGTGCGGCCATGGGCTACACGGTCGACCATTTCGGCTGGGACGGTGGTTTCGTGCTGCTGATTGGTGCGTGCGTACTGGCGATCGCGTTCCTGATCCCCACGCTGTGGCACACCAACAGTGTCAGCTCGGCGCGTTAATCGCCCGGGCAACCCTTGGCACAACGCTTGAGCCGCGCCTCCAGGTTTTTATCTGGCATGGCGTGGCTACGCAGGGCGTTCACGGTCTGCTCGACATAATCGCGAGTCGTGCCGTAACGCCCGCAAGCGCTTTGCAGTACATGATTAAGCACGATATCAGGCAAGTTGCCGGCATAGCTGGGCAAATGCCGCTCCAACACAAACCCCAACGCCTGCACGGTACTGCCATCTTGCAATCGGCAGCTGAGCCAGTGCGGCCGGTAAGAGGGGTATGGCATCTCGCGTTGCCACAGGGCATACAGCGAGGCCTCCAACTGATCTTCCGGCAAACGGTAGGCGAACCCGCTGCAGGAACCACCGCGGTCCAGCCCAAACACCAACCCCGGCAATTCCGGCGTACCCCGATGCTCATGGGACCACAGGTACAAGCCCCGGTGATAACCGTGGACCCGTGCCCGAACGCGCTCGGTGGATGAACATTCAGGGCGCCAGATCAGCGAACCATAAGCAAATAGCCACACCGGCCCACCCTTATGCCGTGCCATGGTGGCTTGCATCGAGCTCATCAACTGTTCGTGTGTGAGTTGCGGCCCAAGATCGAGGCGCGGAGGGTAAGCCAATTGCAGAAGATCGGTTTCAATGGCGGTCATGGCGAAATGCGGTACGCCTCCTGAGTGTTACCAGTTGTGAGCGACTTTACCGTAATAAAACGCAGCGCTGTAACCGTACGGCGAAAAAGTGCCACTGGGCATTAATCAACGCCGCCACTCGTCAGGATCTGGACGGTTAATCCCGCTACTGTCAGCCCCGGTTCAGCCTGGGCGGGCGCCATGCCGTCAAACTAGCGCGCACATAACGACCCACTTAGCCGTTCATTACATCGACTATCGAGGTCGCCCCATGAAAAAATTTCGATTGCCTGGGCTGTTGTTCCTGGCCCAAGCCACCACCGCGCTGGCGAGCGAAACCCCACTCGCCAACGACGACAAAGGCTTCTGGTACGCCCAGACCAGTGTCTACACCCGGCACTTCGCACCCGACCCCGAGCACAACAACAAGCAGGACTTGATCGGCCTGGAACGCAACGAGGCATCGGGGCTGTTGTATGGTGGGGTGACTTTTCGCAACTCGTTCCGCCAGCGCTCGTACTACGCCTATGCGGGCAAGCGCTATGACCTGGCCGACTATCCGGTGTATACAAAATTGACCGGCGGGCTGCTTCAGGGCTATCGCGGCGACTACCGCGACAAGATCCCGTTGAACCGATTCGGTGTGGCGCCGGTGATCATTCCGTCGGTGGGCGCGCATTACGGGCCGGTGGCGGCGGAGTTGGTGTTGCTCGGGTTCAACGCGGCAATGGTGACAACTGGCGTGCGCTTCTGACACGACACTGTCCCCTGTGGGAGCTGACTTGCCTGCTCCTACATTATTCAGCGCAAGGCTTCAGGGCCTTGGGGCGTAGGCGAAGACGTCGGCGCGCATCCGGTGCGCATCCATGCCGGCGCTGACCAGTGCGTCCAGCGTGCCGTAGATCATCGCCGGCGAACCGCTGGCGTAGACGTGCACGCTATTGAGGTCGGCAATGTCTTCGCACACTGCCTCATGCAGCAAACCACAGCGCCCTTCCCAACCACACAGGTCGCTGACGACTTTGTGCAGGAACAGGTTGGGTAATTGCAGCCATTGATCCCAATGCTCGATTTCGTAGAAATCTTCCGGCAGACGCACGCCCCAATACAGATGCACCGGGTGCTTGAAACCTGAAGCGCGGCAATGCTCGATCAGACTGTTCATCTGCGCCATGCCGGTGCCGGCGGCCATCAGTACCAGTGGCCCGTCTGGCAGTTCAGCCAGGTGAGTGTCGCCAAACGGCAGCTCGACGCGCGCCATCTGGTTACGCTGCAACTGTTCGATGAGGCTGCGCGCGCTGGCTTCCCGTGCCAGTACATGCAACTCCAACTCACGCCCGGCATGGGGCGCCGAGGCCAGGGAAAACGCTGACTTCTCGCCGTTGTCCCGCTCGATCATCAGGTATTGCCCGGCGTGATAACGCACCGCCTTGCCAGCCGGGGCGCGCAGGCGCACGCGCCACACATCGCCACCCACTTGCGCACACTCGATCAATTGGCACGACAATTTGCGCAACGGCAACTCTCCCGGCGCCAGAACGCCATCCCACAGCACCACACAATCCTCCAGGGGCTCGGCGATACAGGTGTAGAACTCCCCATGATCGCGCACTTCCCCGGCTTGGCGTACCCGGCCCTCCACCAGCAACGCCGCGCAGACATGGCACACGCCATTGCGACAGGCTTGAGGGCACTCATAGCCCAGGCGACGGGCGCCTTCGAGGATTCGCTCGCCAGGAGCCAGCTCCAGCACAGCACCGGAAGGTTGCAGGGTTACACGCATCAATCTATTCCCAATTCTTTCCAGATCGCATCGACCCGCGCAGTGACAGCTTCATCCTTGACGATCACCCGGCCCCACTCACGCGTGGTTTCGCCCGGCCATTTGTGCGTGGCATCCAGGCCCATCTTTGAGCCAAGGCCCGATACCGGCGACGCGAAGTCGAGGTAGTCGATAGGCGTGTTGTCGATCATCACCGTATCGCGCTTGGGGTCCATGCGCGTGGTGATGGCCCAGATCACGTCGTTCCAGTCCCGGGCATTGATGTCGTCGTCGGTGACAATAACGAACTTGGTGTACATGAACTGTCGCAAAAACGACCATACGCCGAGCATTACCCGCTTGGCATGCCCCGGATACGACTTCTTCATGGTCACGATGGCCATGCGATACGAACAGCCCTCGGGCGGCAGGTAGAAGTCGGTGATTTCCGGGAATTGCTTTTGCAGGATCGGCACGAACACTTCGTTGAGCGCCACGCCGAGGATGGCGGGCTCATCGGGCGGACGACCCGTGTAGGTGCTGTGGTAGATCGGCTTGACCCGATGGGTGATGCGCTCGACGGTGAACACCGGGAAGCTGTCGACTTCGTTGTAGTAACCGGTGTGGTCGCCGTAGGGGCCTTCATCGGCCATTTCACCTGGGTGAATCACGCCTTCAAGGATGATTTCGGCGGTGGCCGGCACTTGCAGGTCATTACCGCGGCACTTCACCAGCTCCGTGCGATTACCGCGCAACAAACCGGCGAAAGCGTACTCGGAGAGGCTGTCAGGTACGGGCGTGACCGCGCCGAGGATGGTCGCCGGGTCGGCACCCAGGGCCACGGATACCGGGAACGGCTTGCCGGGATGCTTTTCGCACCACTCACGGAAGTCGAGGGCGCCGCCACGGTGGCTCAGCCAGCGCATGATCACTTTGTTACGGCCAATGACTTGCTGACGGTAGATACCGAGGTTCTGGCGGTCCTTGTTCGGGCCTTTGGTGACGGTCAGGCCCCAGGTGATCAGCGGGCCGACGTCGCCGGGCCAGCAGGTTTGCACCGGGAGCATGGCCAGGTCGACATCGTCGCCCTCAATGACCACTTCCTGGCACACCGCGTCCTTGACCACCTTGGGGGCCATGGCAATGATCTTGCGGAAGATCGGCAGCTTGGACCAGGCGTCCTTCAAGCCCTTGGGCGGCTCGGGCTCCTTGAGAAAGGCCAGCAGCTTGCCGATCTCGCGCAGTTCGCTGACGGACTCGGCGCCCATGCCAAAGGCCACGCGCTCGGGAGTGCCGAACAGGTTGCCCAGCACCG
Source organism: Pseudomonas sp. MF6767 (assembly GCF_016405475.1). NCBI lineage: Bacteria > Pseudomonadati > Pseudomonadota > Gammaproteobacteria > Pseudomonadales > Pseudomonadaceae > Pseudomonas > Pseudomonas sp. MF6767. The sequence goes on from NZ_JAEKCY010000001.1 coordinate 359,819, forward strand.
GAATATCGAAGCCGGTCGGGTTTTCGAACAACAGCGCCGGGCCCTTGTTGCGCAAGGTGCGGTCGCAAATCTCAGTCATTTCCAGCACCGGAGAAATCGGCATCTGGATACGTTTCAACTCTCCGCGCTGCTCAAGTTGCTGCACGAAATCCCGAAGATCCTTGAATTTCATTAACCATGCCACCCGTAAAATAGGCGTACATCCTACCTGCTCTGAGGGCGGCTGGCAGCTTAATTGGCCGTCAATCCGCGTGATTGCAACGAACTGAACAACGGCTCCAGGAAGGCTTCGATGTGTCGCGCGCCGACGTCTGAAAGGTGGTTATCGTCGGTATACAGCGCTCGGCCATTGAGTTCGACCCGGCATACACCGTCGGTGCCACACAGCAAAGGTGCAGGGTCCAGCACCGCGACACCGCTGTCGGCCGCCGCCAACTCATCAAACAAGTGCGTGATAAAGGCCTGGCGCTTTACATGCTCGGCCACGGCGAGCCCTTCACCGTCCACGGGGCGGTTCATCATGGCCAGGCGGCTGAGACGGTAAGGTACGATGATTTCCTGCAGCGGCACTTCCTTGACCAGCCAGACCTTGTGCCCGGCAGCGCGCAAGCCCTGGATGCGCTCGCGCAAGCCCTGGGCAAAGCGTTGTTCGGCGACGGCACGCACATACTGGCCGGTGCCCGGGTCTTTGAGCGCATGCTCCTTGTCACCGGACATTTGCCCGTACACATACAGGCTCCAGCGGGCGGCCAACACCACATCGCTGAAAGCCTGCTCGGACATGGCCTTCTCGACGCGACGATTGAAATGCGCGCAGCGGGCAATATTCTCCAGGCCATCGAGGGGAATACAGCCGGCAAAACTGGCTTCGACCAGGCTGATATCGTGGCGATCAGCGCCCTCTTTAAGTGCGGGTATCAGCGCAGTGGCGTGACTGTCGCCCCATACCAGCGCTGAAACAGATTGGCCTTTCGGGCCGAAATGGCAGAACAAGCGTTCATCGGGCGTATCTTTGTCGGCCATGCACGCCAGCAGGTCAGGGCTCCACTTCTTGGCCTGGGCAAAACGCAACGCCTGTTCGGACAAGCGCGAAGGCACGCCGTCAGCTTCGCGTATCGCAAGGCCAGTGAAGCCCAGCCCCAGAATGCCGACCATGGCTGACGCCAGAATCGCCTTACGCGAAGCCAGCAAACGTTTTTCCCGGAACGGCGTTTCCACGAAGCGCCAGGACAGATAGCCCAGCACCAGCGAAAGCAGCATCAGCCCCGCCAGCTCCAGCGCGCTCAAGCCATCCACCGCGGCATAGTTGGCGTACACGAACACCGGCCAGTGCCAGAGGTACCAGGAATAAGAGATCAGCCCGATACCCACCATGATCCGTGTGCCCAACAGGCGAGCGACCCAGGTCTGTTGCTGACCGTTGGCCCAGATCAACCCGACCACCCCCAGCACGGGCAACAACGCGGTCGCACCTGGGAACGGCGTTTTCGCGTCGTAGCCCAGCACAGCGATGAGGATCAATGCCAGGGAAGCCAGGCTGACCCCTTGAGCCAAGGCCGGCGAGGCGCGCCATTCACGCTTGGGCTGCACCGCCAGCATTGCACCGGCCAGTAGTTCCCAGGCCCGCAGATGCAACAGGAAGAAGGCTTTCTGCGGCTCATGCTGAACCGCCCAGACGCTCATGCCAAACGACACCAACAGTACCGCGAACAATGCCAGGCGCCAGTGCTTCAACCGACTGGAAAGCAACGTCAGCAGCAATGGGAAGAAAATATAGAACTGCTCTTCTACTGCAAGCGACCAGGTATGCAGCAAGGGCTTGATGTCGGATGAGGCATCAAAGTAGCCATGCTGACGCGAGAACAACAGGTTCGACGTAAAGGTCACCTGATAGTGCGCAGACCGCCCTAACTCCTCATAGTCCTTGGGCGCCAACAGAAACCAACCCACTGCCAGTGTCGCGGCGATCATCACAAACAGGGCCGGCAAGATACGCCGGGCTCGACGAGCCCAGAAGTCGATGAAGCTGAAGCGTCCAGCTTGACGCTCACGCCAGATAATTGACGTGATCAGGAAACCTGAGATGACGAAGAAGACGTCAACGCCAACAAAACCGCCAGTAATGCCAGGGACACCAAAGTGGAACAACACGACTGCAAGGACAGCAATGGCACGCAGGCCATCGATGTCTCTGCGGTAAGCAAGGGTGGTCATAAGAATGTGGTCAGTCTGCGACGAAAGGGATGAGCGAAGTCACGCGTCAATTTTTGTTACTTAACGGATACTTATGCCACAAAAATCGCAGAATCTCGACGCAAAAAAAATGGCGTCCCATTAAGGACGCCATTTTTTTGGACCTAAAACGCTGTATTACTTGCGTTTCATCGACAGGAAGAACTCGTCGTTGGTCTTGGTGGTTTTCAGCTTGTCGATCAGAAACTCGATGGCCGCGACTTCGTCCATCGGGTGCAGCAGCTTGCGCAGGATCCACATACGCTGCAGTTCGTCGTCTGCGGTCAGCAACTCTTCGCGGCGGGTGCCGGAGCGGTTGATGTTGATCGCCGGGAACACACGCTTTTCAGCGATGCGGCGGTCCAAAGGCAGTTCCATGTTGCCGGTACCCTTGAACTCTTCGTAGATCACTTCGTCCATCTTCGAGCCGGTTTCAACCAGCGCGGTGGCGATAATGGTCAGCGAGCCGCCTTCTTCGATGTTCCGCGCAGCGCCGAAGAAACGCTTTGGCTTCTCCAGGGCGTGGGCATCGACACCACCGGTCAGCACCTTGCCGGAGCTCGGGATCACGGTGTTGTAGGCACGGGCCAGACGCGTGATGGAATCGAGCAGGATCACCACGTCTTTCTTGTGCTCGACCAGGCGCTTGGCCTTTTCGATCACCATTTCGGCAACCTGCACGTGGCGGGTTGGCGGCTCATCGAACGTCGAGGCAACCACTTCGCCGCGCACGGTGCGCTGCATTTCGGTCACTTCTTCCGGACGCTCATCGATCAACAGCACGATCAGATGAACTTCAGGGTTGTTACGTGCAATGTTCGCGGCGATGTTCTGCAGCATGATGGTCTTGCCGGCTTTCGGCGGTGCGACGATCAGGCCACGCTGGCCTTTGCCGATCGGAGCGCAGAGATCGATCACACGACCGGTCAAGTCTTCGGTGGAGCCGTTACCGGCTTCCATCTTCATGCGCACGGTCGGGAACAGCGGGGTCAGGTTCTCGAAGAGAATCTTGTTTTTCGCGTTCTCTGGGCGGTCGAAGTTGATCGTGTCGACCTTGAGCAGGGCGAAGTAACGCTCGCCTTCCTTCGGAGGACGGATCTTGCCAACGATGGTGTCACCAGTGCGCAAGTTGAAGCGACGGATCTGGCTCGGCGAGACGTAGATATCGTCTGGGCCGGCGAGATAGGACGCGTCTGCAGAGCGGAGGAAGCCGAAGCCGTCCTGGAGGATCTCCAGCACGCCATCACCGGAGATTTCCTCGCCGCTTTTCGCGTGCTTCTTGAGCAGGGAGAAAATCACGTCCTGCTTGCGCGAACGGGCCATATTTTCTATGCCCATTTCTTCGGCCAATTGGAGCAGGTCGGTAATCGGCTTTTGCTTGAGTTCAGTCAGATTCATATAGGAATGACGTAATCATTTATGGAGGGGGGAAATTAAGCTTTTGGCTTAATGAGGCCGCGCCGCAGAGAAGGCGACAGGATCGCGTACTAATCGAAAAGGAATGCGTCGGCGACGGCTTGCAGGGGGCAGTGGAGAAACCACTGCGGGGCCGAATGTACCACCTGGATTTCGGAGCGTCTAGCCCTGCTTTACGAAAAAGCCCCGCTATTTGCGGGGCTTTTTTGACGACGCTTAGATGTTCGCGTCGAGGAAAGCTTGCAGCTGGGACTTCGACAGCGCGCCCACTTTAGTCGCTTCAACATTGCCGTTCTTGAACAGCATCAGCGTAGGAATACCACGTACGCCATGCTTGGCCGGAGTTTCCTGGTTGTCGTCGATGTTCAGCTTGGCAACGGTCAGCTTGCCTTCGTAGGTGGTTGCAATGTCGTCCAGGACCGGAGCGATCATTTTGCAAGGGCCGCACCATTCAGCCCAGTAGTCAACCAGCACCGGGCCGGCAGCCTTGAGTACTTCGGCCTCAAAGGTCGCGTCGGTGACGTGCTTGATAAGATCGTTGCTCATGGATGTCTCCGGATTGTAAGCAAAAAAAACGTTGCCCATCATAGCCGCCCTTCCCCTGTTCAGGAAGCCGCGTCTGATTGAGTCTTGCTATGAAGTTGAATGAGTGTGGGTATGACCCCACTCACGACGTAACGGGCGTCACGAACGCAATGCCCGTGCGCAACGCAGCATTACGTATATGTTCCTGCATGGTTTTCTGCGCCGTCGTACTGTTGCGGCGGGCCAGGGCGCGCAGGATCCTGCGATGTTCCTGCCAGGTTTCCATGGCCCGCTCCGGCCGGATGAACGGTAGTTTCTGACTCTCCAAAAACACCTCGGCACTGGCACTGAGGATACTCACCATTGCCTGGTTACCGCTGGCCAGCAGAATGCACTGGTGAAATTCGAAGTCCAGGCGTGCGGCCGCTTCGAAGTCACGCGCCTTGAGCACTCTGTGCATGGCTTCGACATTATCCTCCAGGCTGTCCAGCGCCTCGATGGTCAGTGCCATTGCTGCCAACCCCGCCGCAAACCCCTCCAATGCGTAGCGCAGCTGGAAGATATCCGGCGGCGTAGCCTGCGCCGCGAAGGGCCAGGCAAACCCGGGCGCTTCTTGCACGTCCTGCACGAACACGCCCTTGCCCGGCTGCACACTGACCACGCCCAAGGCGCTAAGCGATGACAGCGCCTCACGCAACGAAGCCCGGCTCACCCCCAATTGCAGGGCCAGGTCGCGCTGGGACGGTAACGCATCGCCCGGCCCGAAGCCTTGCTCCTTGATGAGTTTGCGGATGGCCTGCAAGGCCGCTTCCGGTACGGCTTGGGCAATGGAATTCATAAAAAGCACAGGTTCCCGATAGCTGCGTGACCCGTTGTAAAACTATTTATGGCCGGCTGCAAGCCACGCCCCAAAGGGGCTCGCAGCTTTTTGTCAGCGCTCGAAAAGGGTGCGAAAACCCTGGCAACTGTTCAGACCAGTAAGACCTGTGCATCTCAATAAACATCAGCCTTGCAGACGATCCGAACGGTGCTGGCATGGGCTGTGCACTGGGCAAACTCAGAAAATTCCTTCGCCTTTTTCGGAGAGTTGCCATGACCAAGCGCTACAGCGCCCTGCTCACTGCCCTGTTTGCCAGCCTGATGCTGAGCCAGGCACCCGCCCAGGCGAATGGTCTGGATGACATCGTCGCTCGTGGCACGCTGAAGGTTGCCGTCCCCCAGGACTTTCCGCCGTTTGGCTCGGTCGGCCCTGACATGCAACCCCGTGGCCTGGACATCGACACCGCCAAGCTGCTGGCCGACCAACTCAAGGTCAAGCTGGAACTGACCCCGGTGAACAGCACCAACCGCATCCCGTTTCTCACCACCGGCAAGGTCGATCTGGTGATTTCCAGCCTGGGCAAGAACCCCGAGCGCGCAAAGGTCATCGACTTCTCCAGCGCCTACGCGCCGTTCTACCTCGCCGTGTTTGGACCGCCTGACGCCGCCATCGCCAGCCTCGACGACCTCAAGGGCAAGACCATCAGCGTGACCCGTGGCGCCATCGAGGACATCGAGCTGACAGCGGTAGCGCCCAAGGAAGCCACGATCAAGCGCTTTGAAGACAACAATTCCACCATCGCCGCCTACCTGGCCGGCCAGGTCGACCTGATCGCCAGCGGCAACGTGGTCATGGTGGCCATCAGCGAACGCAACCCCAAACGCGTACCCGCGCTGAAGGTGAAGCTCAAGGACTCGCCGGTGTACGTGGGCGTGAACAAGAACGAGCCGGCGCTGTTGGAAAAGGTCAACCAGATCCTGGTCGCAGCCAAGGCTGACGGTAGCCTGGAGAAAAACGCCATGCAGTGGCTCAAAGAACCGCTGCCTGCCGACCTCTGACGCGGAGCTCAACGATGGCCTATCAATTCGACTTTGTGCCGGTGCTGGCCAATACCGACCTGCTCCTGCGTGGCGCGCTGTTCACCCTTGAGCTGACGGCCATTGGCGCCCTCCTCGGCGTGGCACTGGGCACTGTCGGCGCCGTGGTACGGGCGTGGAAGATCCAGCCGTTTGCATGGCTCTTTGGTGTGTATGTCGAGTTGATCCGCAACACGCCGTTCCTGGTGCAACTGTTCTTCATCTTCTTCGGACTGCCGTCCCTGGGATTGAAAATCACCGAATGGCAAGCCGCCGTGCTGGCGATGGTAATCAACCTGGGGGCGTACTCCACCGAGATCATACGTGCGGGTATCCAGGCCATCCCACGGGGGCAACTGGAAGCGGCCGCGGCGCTGGCAATGACGCGCTTCGAGGCGTTCCGCCATGTGGTGTTGCTACCAGCCCTGGGCAAGGTGTGGCCAGCCCTGAGCAGCCAGATCATCATCGTGATGCTCGGCTCGGCGGTGTGTTCGCAGATCGCGACTGAAGAGCTGAGCTTTGCCGCCAACTTTATCCAGTCACGTAATTTCCGTGCCTTTGAAACCTATGCCCTGACCACGCTGGTGTACCTGTGCATGGCGCTGATGATTCGCCAGTTGCTCAACTGGATCGGCCGACGGTTTGTCATGAGGAACAGCCGATGAGTGATTTTTCGTTTTGGGACATCGTGCGCAACCTGCTTACCGGCCTGCAATGGACGCTGCTGCTGTCATTGGTGGCGTTTGTGGGCGGCAGTCTGATCGGCTTGCTGGTGATGACCCTGCGCATCAGCCGCAAAGCGTTCCCACGCAACATTGCCCGCGCCTATATCGAACTGTTCCAGGGCACGCCACTGCTGATGCAGCTGTTCCTGGTGTTTTTCGGCGTTGCCCTGCTCGGCGTGGACATATCGCCCTGGCTGGCAGCGGCGATTGCGTTGACCCTGTTTACCAGCGCTTACCTGGCTGAAATATGGCGCGGCTGCGTCGACTCCATTGCCCACGGCCAATGGGAAGCCTCGGCCAGCCTGGCCCTCAACCCGCTTGAACAACTGCGCTACGTGATCTTGCCCCAGGCGCTACGTATTGCTGTCGCGCCGACAGTGGGTTTCTCGGTGCAGGTGGTCAAAGGCACCGCCGTGACCTCGATCATCGGCTTCACCGAACTGACCAAGACGGGCGGCATGCTCGCCAACGCCACCTTCGAACCCTTCATGGTCTATGGCCTGGTGGCCCTCGGTTACTTCCTGCTTTGCTACCCCTTGTCCCTCAGTGCGCGCTACCTGGAAAGGAGACTGCATGCCTCTGCTTAGAATTTCTGCCCTGCATAAGTATTACGGCGATCACCACGTGCTCAAGGGCATCGACCTGACGGTGGACGAAGGCCAGGTGGTGGCAATCATCGGCCGCAGCGGCTCGGGCAAGTCCACCTTGCTGCGCACCCTCAATGGTCTGGAGTCGATCAACGACGGCGTCATCGAAGTCGATGGTGAATACCTCGACGCGGCCCGCGCCGACCTGCGCAGCCTGCGGCAGAAGGTCGGCATGGTGTTCCAGCAATTCAATCTGTTCCCGCACCTGACCGTGGGCGAGAACGTGATGCTGGCGCCGCAAGTGGTGCAGAAAGTGCCAAAGGCCAAAGCGGTGCAGTTGGCAAAGCAGATGCTGGAACGGGTAGGCCTGGGCGAGAAGTTCGACGCTTTCCCTGATCGACTGTCCGGTGGCCAGCAACAGCGAGTCGCCATTGCCCGCGCACTGGCCATGTCACCCAAAGTGCTGCTGTGCGATGAAATCACATCGGCCCTGGACCCTGAGCTGGTCAATGAAGTGCTCAGCGTGGTGCGCCAACTGGCTAAAGACGGCATGACCCTGATCATGGTGACCCACGAAATGCGTTTTGCCCGGGAGGTTGGGGATAAGTTGGTGTTCATGCACCAGGGAAAGGTGCATGAAGTGGGCGATCCGAAAGTGCTGTTTGCACATCCGCAATCTGCCGAGCTGGCAAACTTCATCGGCAGCCATGGATCACCTGCCTGAGGACTCAGCCACCGGACACCAGCTCGAAACGCCCATTGCCCTCGTATGTGGTTTTATTGCCAACAGCAGTGGCTGCGCTCGATAGCCAGGTGTCTACTTGCACCTGCGCCGAAAAAGCGTGGCCTCTGGCAGGAGCTCCGCCGACCAGCACTACCAGAGATTGGCCTGGGCGTAGCTGGGCGTCCCGTTCGGTAGGGTTGTGCCATTGCGCTAACTCGATGGGTTTACCGTCGAGTTGAGGATGCTGAAGCGTCAGGTTGAAAAAGCCCTGGCGGCCAAACCTGTAGCCAGTCTCATTGGCCGGCACGCCTTGAAAACGTAGCGCAATCACCGCAGCCTCCACGCAGATCACGTTCAGACGTACCATACGCTTCCCCAGCGAAGCACCCCGGTTTTCGAGCTGTTCGCCTGGGCGAAGCAGGCCGTAATCGATGATGGGCTGGCTCAGGGACAGGCGGCAGTTCGCAGCGCTTGCCGGCGCTGCCAATAAAAGGCAGCTCAACAACAGCCCCAAGCCTTTGAGGCACCCGATACGCCACTCGTTCATGCGGGCCATCTCACCGACAGACCGCCGAAGCGGTTTCGTAGAATTTGCCATTATAGGTTTGCTCCGGAAGGTCGAGCTGCAGCGCGCAGGACACTGTGCTGGAAGAGACTTTAAGGGCCTGGGGCGCGTCGACGTTGCTGAGAAAAATCATCCCATCCCCAACCACCGTGGTCAGCAATGCATTTTCTGGCCCCAGCACGGCAGCGCCCTGAGGCAATGGTTTGCCGTGTATATCCGTAGCGCGCAGCAGTACCCGGCGTACGTTGATTACTTCGAAATCGACCCTGTTGAAGGACCCACGGCCCGCTTCCAGGACCTTGGTACCGTTCTTGATATCCATCTGGCGAGGTAGGCTTTTGCCTTCCAGCTCCAACACGCTCGACTGATAAGCCGGCAAACTGGCGATCACAGCCTTGCCCCACGGGTCGGTCCAAACCGGCCCTTGAGGTGTGGTAAGACGAGCACCGGCAACCTCGCCCACCGAGACCACGCCAAACGTGTCCTCAACCCGATACGGCGACAATGTGAAACCTTCAGAATGGGCGACCACCGCCCCTTGCAATTGCCCGGAGTAACTGGTGCTGGACGAGTCACGATTCAGCCCCAGCCCCACTTGCGCGTAACGAGAAGACGCGTTGAGCGTGCCGCCCAGGGTGTGCTCACGATGCCCTGCGAAGTCTCTGTCGCTGCGTATCTGGTAGTTCAGCGTCTCGTCGACACGCTCATCATAGGCAGTGCCGATACTGGAGCGCTCTCCCTGACGTCGAGCGAATGCGCTGAGGCTCCGATCACGGCCCAGGGGAACACTGACCTGCAGTCGAATACCCAGTCCGTCATCGTTCCGGTCATCGGCACTGTTGGACTGGCCAATCTGAGAGTCCACGGTTACACCGACACTGGCATATCTGAAACTCTTGTTCCACGTGCCGTAGATATTCTGGGTAATCCGGCTCTTGAAATCGGCCCCCCGGTTATAACCGATGGAGAAGCCACCCAACTGAGGGTCCGCCCAACTGAATCCTACGGTGTACTGGTTCTTGAATCGCGAGCCATCCACATCGTTTACATGAGGCGTCACTGTATCGATGACGTCACGATAGCCCGGTGTCTGCGCAGTGGCACTCAAGGACATCTGTACATTCGCAGGCAGGCCGACGCTCACAGACACACTGTTGCGCGCGCCTTGTACGTTTGTTGAATGATCCCGGGACAAGTTGTTACGCACCCCCAGGGAAAAGCGCTGAGAAAAGCTGCTGTCCAGGGCAAGCCCCACCGCATTGTAGCTATCGGTACCTTGTACCCCTGCGCTGACCGCGCTGTCCTTGCCCACAGCCCACGTACCACTGGCCATGGCCAGCAGGGGCTCTTTGGCCCCTCTCCCCTCCACCTCGCGGATCTTGCCCAAAGAAGCTGTATATCCAGACTTCACGGGGACCACTGCGCGGAACGTAGCAGCCGGCACGATAAAACTGCGCTGCCCGCCCTGGGTCTCTATCACCGTGACCTGAAGGTCGCTGGTGCCGTTGAGCAAGGGCAGATTGGTCAGCGTAAAAGGCCCCTCAGGAACGACCGTGGTATAGATCAACGCGCCGGATTGCCGTACTTCCACCCGTGATTGGCTCAGGGCTCGCCCCTCGACTACCACGCCATTGTGACTGCCACCACTTTCAATACCATCGGGGAAAATCTGCGCGCCCGTCAGTTGTACTCCCCCAAACACCGGGTTATTGCTCGATATCTGACCGACCTGGAAGGTCGAAGCCAAAGGCAAGAAATCCCGTTGTGCATAGGCGAAAAGGTGTTCGGCCGTTGTGCGGCGATCGTTGGAAATATAAAGCTGGCGGCTGCGGGCAATCCAATCGCCAAAATTGAAGCCCACCTCTGTGGAGGCTGAAAGATACCGATAGGTATCCGCCCTGGAGTGACTGTTGATTGCCTGGACGTCGTAATTGAGTAGCGCTGCCGTGCCTCCGCGCGCATAGCTGCCGGAGTCTCGCTGAACGTCTCGCAGCGCTTGCGTAGGCACCACCAACGACACCTCTTCGTTGCCAGGACGCAATGTCGTTACTGTCTCAGGGTATTCGGCTTTGAAGTCATGACAGGCTTGCTCGGGGGGGACACTTTTGTCGATCACCGAGGAAGGTACCCGCAAGCTGCCACGATCAAGCAAACTACGGGTAAAACATAGCTCGCCTTCTTTATCGAACCGAGCATCCGTCAAGCCTATCCGCTCACCGTTGACGTGCAGGTCCACGACCCTCACACCCTCACTGAAACGTGGCGCATGACGAAAATAGTGGGCAACCGAAGGGCTGATACCCCGCGCCTGCAGCGTTTCCAAGTCGAACCCGGAAATGCTCGATACACGGGCGGCAGAAGCATCCGTGACCACCACCGCCATCATTGCCATGCACACCGACAGGCTCAGCCCGCTTCGCCTGAAAAGCGCCTCACGCTTTTGTACATGATTCAAGTCGTCGGGAGCTGCACCGAAATTGCCATTGGTTGTGTTCATGAACGGTCACGGCGCATTCGTGATGAGCAGCGCATCGTAGCTATCGACAGCGAAGCCGTAGACGGTCGCGGGTTCAAGGGTGACCGAGGTCGCACCGGGTACAGGCTTGTCCAAGGCCACCTGCAACACTTCGCCAGGCAGCACGTAGGTACGAGCAAGGCTGGCCGTCACTCGTTGCGGATTAAGACGGACGTCTGCCGCCAAGCGAACTACGTAGGGGCTGTCGTTGCGCACACTCAAGACGTTGGCCTGAAGATGCCAGGTCAGTAACTCCCAAGGCGCATCGTTCTTTGGCAAGCCTTTGGGATGCAGGATCAGCGGAAGGTTCTGCCGAAGGCTGATACCAATGGTCGCACCGGAACCAGGTTGTGCCTGAGGAATTCCTTCGAAGGACACACGCTTCAGGCGCTGGGTCTTGAGTGGTTCGGTGCCTATTGAAAGAAACCGCACCATCTGACGCTCTCCTGCATCCACACGTGTGACCGGTGGGGTGACAACAATCAGTTGCTCGGTATCTTCCGGGACATCCTCGATAACCGAGTGCAGCAGTGCCGGACTGCTATCCGTATTGGTGACGTTAATGCTGACTTCACCTTCTGCCTCATGTAGCACAATGACGGTGGTATCAGGACGCATACCGTCGGCGAACAGCACCGCCGGCAAGAAAAAACCTATTAACAAGCATGATTTAAGAAATCTTTTAACCATCACTTCACTACCCACTTGTGCGCACAGGCTTTGCGAAAGAAATATTGGCCGACACAAAGCCCGCTTAATAAAGCGTGGCTCTGCTCGGCCCCTTTCCGAACCTAGTTATAGATAGCGCAGCTCTAAAGTAGCCTGACCGTCCAGATTAATCTGATTACTCATATTTAACTCTGATGTTTTATTGATAACAGGCAACACTTCAATTTGGCCTGCCACCGTATTAAGCTTGATAGGTGCGTAGACATTTCCTGCCCGCCAAGCCGTAAGGTTGGAGGTATGGCCGACGGCTTGGGTGCTATTCGTATGCCAATATCCGCCATTATTCTCGGAACCAACAATCCCCACCGCTACACCGTCCGCCACAGAATTACGTAAGTGGATCAGATACCCACCAATCTTTTGCCCTTGGGACGTAGCACCCAATCCGAAGTTATAAATATCTTTATAATTACTGCCAAAAAGACTGAGCATCATGCCGGGAATTCGAGAGCTTGCACGATTGTCCGACGCCCTGATCGCCACCGTTGTCTTGACATTGCTGGCACACTTGATCGAATAAGGCGTTGTCTTTTTAGCCAACTGTGTATAACGCGTCGGGCTCAGGGAATTCGGGTCAATCCTTCCGTAGTCAAAAACCGAATTGGTTATCGTGAAACTGCAGCTGACGGGGGCAATCGTTCCTTTCACACTCAGGTCAGCAGCTTGAGCATGAAAACCAAGGGACGCCAAGCACGCGACACTCATTACAAACATCGTCTTATTCATTTTTAGCACTCTCAACATAACGATAAATATCAGATCAAACCCGATGACAATTAGGCCTGCGCTATCACCCACACACCGATGCGAATTATCTGATCAAGGAAGTACGAATAGGAGCCTAGAGGTAACGAAGCTCCAAGGTTGCGTGACCGTCCAACTCAATTTTACTGCCCACATCGAGCGCGGACTTTTTATTAATAAAGGTGATAATCTGAATATTCCCCGATACCGAATTAACCTTAAGTGGTGTTTGCGCTCCTGAACCACCCCACCAGGCAATGACATCGCCGCCTTGACCCAACGCGTTACTTCGATAGTTCGTCCATGTATTGCCATTGTCTGCGGAAGTCACTGTACGGACGGTTCGCCCATCAGCAATAGAGTTTTGAACATGTACGGCATAACCCCCTATTTTTTGTCCTTTGGACGACAAACCCAATCCATAGTTGTAGTTATCAGTGTAGCCCTGGTCTATTGAGCTAACGATACCTGGCACTTTGCTGGATGAACGATTATCCACTGCCTTGAGCCCAACCGCAGTAAGTGCACTTCCCTCGCATTTAACAGCGAACGGCGTAGACTTCGCCGTCAAACGCGTATACTGAGTTTCGCTTAGGCTCGACGGCCGGATATCACCATAATCGAAAACGGCATTAGTCATTGTAAAACTGCAACTGGCAGGAACAATGGCCCCCTTTACGCGCAACTCTGAGGCCTGAGCACTCAGACTAGCCACCGAAAGCACCATACCTGCCACCAAAACAAACTTTACTTTCATGATCTTACATCCTGCATAGACATAGAAATGGATTCGCTAGCAAAAAACCGATATCGCTCATCACTAAAACTGCCGACACAACAACTATCGGAAATAACACAGCTCTAGCGCAGGCTGCTTGCCATCGAACTCATAGTGTTAAACTGCAACGGGCGGGGCCATTAATACCCTTCACTCATAGATTGGCTGCTTCGACGCTTAAATCTACAGCAGCCAGAAGCAGTCCCGCCGGCACTGACCCTTTGCTCTTCATCTGAGCACCTTAATTTCCTGAACATGTAAAAACAGCACCTATAGTCAGCGATGTGAGGTGTTCACTTGTTGAACCCCACACGCATAACTACCCCCTTGCACAAGCCCTGAGCGACAAATAATTACCGCCACGGCTTAATTGCCGACCGGCAGTATCGGCGCCACACATAAATAATTAAGCCGGAAAAATACCTCAATCAACGTAAGACAGCTCTGCGAAAACGGCTCACATTTAGATTGTTTACTGTAGGAGCAAACACAAAAAACCAAGACAAATATGCATACACATGTAGGACTAAGTTGACCATCCAGAAATTACGCACACTGCAAGTTATGAACTACAGCGACTCCTGACCCAATAACACAGCTATCGCAACCACCTCCTACAAGCGGCATTCACAATTTCTGATGAGTGATTGGGGAAAATTCCTCTGGCACTACGCGTTGGCGCCAGCCGTCGATCGTGGCACGATGGCAAGGTTATCGACCGAGACCCCCAAACCATGCCGCAATCCCAAGCCAAGAATCTGTCCTTGATCGCCGCCATCGACCTGGGCTCCAACAGCTTTCATATGGTCGTGGCCAAGGCCCAGAACGGCGAGATCCGCATCCTTGAGCGGCTCGGCGAGAAGGTGCAACTGGCCGCCGGGATCGACGACGAGCGCAAGCTCAATGAAGAATCCATGCAGCGCGGACTCGATTGCCTCAAGCGTTTCGCGCAACTGATCAACGGCATGCCCCCTGGCGCGGTGCGTATCGTTGGCACCAACGCCTTGCGCGAAGCGCGCAACCGCAACGAATTCATCCATCGCGCCGAGGAAATCCTCGGGCATCCGGTGGAAGTCATCTCGGGCCGTGAAGAGGCACGCCTGATCTACCTCGGCGTGTCCCACACCCTGGCCGACACGCCCGGCAAACGCCTGGTGGCAGACATTGGCGGTGGCAGCACCGAGTTCATTATCGGCCAGCGTTTCGAACCCCTACTGCGTGAAAGCCTGCAGATGGGGTGTGTGAGTTTCACCCAGCGTTATTTCAAGGATGGCAAGATCACCCCGGCGCGTTATGCCCAGGCCTACACCGCAGCGCGTCTGGAAATCATGAGCATCGAACATGCCTTGCACCGCCTGACCTGGGATGAAGCCATCGGCTCGTCCGGCACCATCCGTGCCATTGGCCTGGCCTTGAAGGCCGGTGGCCATGGCACCGGTGAGGTGAACGCCGAAGGCCTGGCGTGGCTCAAGCGCAAGCTGTTCAAGCTGGGGGATGCAGAGAAAATCGACTTCGACGGCATCAAGCCCGACCGTCGCGCCATTTTCCCTGCGGGCCTGGCGATTCTCGAAGCCATCTTTGACGCCCTCGAACTGCAACGCATGGACCACTGTGACGGCGCCCTGCGCGAAGGTGTGCTCTACGACCTGCTGGGCCGGCACCATCATGAAGACGTGCGAGAGCGCACCCTCAGCTCGCTGATGGAGCGTTACCACGTCGACCTGGAGCAAGCCGCCCGCGTCGAGCGCAAAGCCTTGCACGCCTTCGACCAGGTGGCCGAGGACTGGGACCTGGAAGACGGCGTCTGGCGCGAGTTACTCGGCTGGGCAGCCAAGGTGCATGAGGTCGGCCTGGACATCGCCCACTACCATTATCACAAGCACGGCGCGTACCTGATCGAACACTCGGACCTGGCCGGTTTCTCGCGGGAAGACCAACAGATGCTCGCGCTGCTGGTACGCGGCCATCGTCGCAATATTCCCAAGGACAAGTTTGCCGAGTTCGGTAAAGACGGCATCAAGCTGATCCGCCTGTGTGCGCTGCTGCGCTTTGCAATCCTGTTCCACCACATCCGCGGCACCCAGGAAATGCCCCAGGTCAAACTGCACGCCGATGGCGATAGCCTGGAAGTGATGTTCCCCAAAGGCTGGCTGGATGAAAACCAGCTGACCCAGGCGGACTTCGCCCAGGAAGCGGAATGGCTGACGCGGGTAGGGTTCAGCCTGAACCTGCGCTAAGCAAATCTAAAAGCATTCTGCAGAACAAATGTGGGAGCGGGCTTGCTCGCGAATGCAGTGGATCAGTCACCAGATGCATTGACTGACACACCGCATTCGCGAGCAAGCCCGCTCCCACATGGAATTGCGTATGCCTGGGCTAGTTCACCGTCAGAATCGGGCTACCCAACTTCTCCAGCAACGTCGCCTGCGCGCTGCGCGGGTTCTGGTTGCCGGTCGGCGTGTTACGCACGTAGCGCCCATCCGACTGCAGGCTCCAGCTATGGGTGTTGTCGGTCAGGTAGCTTTCCAGCTCCTTCTTGACCCGCATGATCAGCTTCTTGCCTTCTACCGGGAAGCAGGTCTCCACACGCTTGTCGAGGTTGCGTTCCATCCAGTCGGCGCTGGAGAGGAACATCTGCTCTTCGCCGCCGTTGAGGAAGTAGAACACGCGTGTGTGCTCCAGGAAGCGGCCGATGATCGAGCGCACGTGGATGTTATGCGACACGCCCACAATGCCGGGGCGCAGGCAGCACATGCCACGCACCACCAGATCGATGCGCACACCGGACTGGCTGGCCTTGTACAGCGCGCGGATGATCTTAGGATCGGTCAGCGAGTTGAACTTGGCGATGATGTGCGCCGGTTTACCGTCGAGAGCGAACTGGGTCTCGCGGGCAATCATGTCGAGCATGCCCTTCTTGAGGGTGAACGGCGCGTGCAGCAGCTTCTTCATGCGCAAGGTCTTGCCCATGCCGATCAACTGGCTGAACAACTTGCCGACGTCTTCACACAGCGCGTCATCGGATGTCAGCAGGCTGTAGTCGGTGTAGAGCTTGGCGTTGCCGGCGTGGTAGTTGCCGGTACCCAAGTGGGCGTAACGCACAATTTCACCGGCCTCACGGCGCAGAATCAACATCATCTTGGCGTGGGTCTTGAAGCCGACCACGCCGTAGATCACCACCGCACCGGCCGCTTGCAGGCGGCTGGCCAGTTGCAGGTTGGACTCCTCGTCAAAGCGCGCCCGCAACTCGATCACCGCAGTGACTTCCTTGCCGTTACGCGCAGCATCCACCAACGCATCGACGATTTCCGAGTTGGCACCGCTGCGGTACAGGGTCTGGCGCACGGCCAGGACGTGCGGGTCCTTGGCAGCCTGGCGCAGCAGGTCGACCACCGGGGTGAACGACTCGAAGGGGTGCAGCAGCAGGATGTCCTGCTTGCTCACCACGCTGAAGATGTTCTCGCTGTTTTGCAAAAGTTTCGGGATCTGCGGAGTGAACGGCTTGTATTGCAGCTCCGGGTGACTGTCCAAGCCGGTGATGCTGAACAGGCGCGTCAGGTTTACAGGGCCGTTGACCTGGTACAGCTCCGACTCGGCCAGGTTGAACTGCTTGAGCAGGTAGTCCGACAAATGTTTCGGGCAGGTGTCCGCCACTTCCAGGCGCACCGCATCGCCATAGCGCCGCGAGAACAGTTCGCCGCGCAGGGCACGGGCCAAGTCTTCAACGTCTTCGGAGTCCAACGCCAGGTCGGCGTTACGAGTCAGGCGGAACTGGTAGCAGCCCTTGACCTTCATGCCCTGGAACAGGTCATCGGCGTGCGCGTGGATCATCGACGACAGGAATACATAGTTGTCGCCAGCGCCCCCTACCTCTTCCGGTACCTTGATGATCCGAGGCAACAGACGCGGCGCTGGAATGATCGCCAGGCCCGAATCGCGGCCGAAAGCGTCGATACCTTCGAGTTCGACGATGAAGTTGAGGCTCTTGTTCACCAGCAAGGGGAACGGGTGCGTCGGGTCGAGGCCGATAGGCGTGATGATCGGCGAAATTTCGTCCCGGAAGTAACGGCGCACCCAGGTCTTGATCTTGGCGGTCCAGTGACGACGACGAATGAAGCGGACCTGATGCTTTTCCAGCTCCGGCAGCAGGATGTCGTTGAGGATCGCGTACTGGCGGTCCACATGGCCGTGCACCAGCTCACTGATACGCGCCAGGGCCTGGTGCGGTTGCAGGCCGTCGGCACCGGCTTGCTCACGGGCGAAGGTGATCTGCTTCTTGAGGCCGGCAACACGGATCTCGAAGAACTCGTCCAGGTTGCTGGAGAAAATCAGCAGGAATTTCAGCCGTTCCAGCAAGGGGTAGGACTCATCCAGCGCCTGCTCGAGCACGCGGATGTTGAATTGCAGTTGTGACAACTCGCGGTGGATGTACAGGCTGCTGTCATCCAGGTTGGTGACCACTGGCACTGGCGCCGGCGCAGGCGCTTCGGCCACCACCGCAGGCGGTGCAGGCTCCAGCTCCGGCGGGGTCTGGGCGACTTGTTCAACCACCGGGTGAGCGTCTTTTACGGCAACTTCTGAGAGTCCTTCGGTATTCATCGAGTGTTCCTGTGAGGGCTATTGTTGCTCTCTAAGCAATTGGGCGGCGCGGGCGGCGAAGTAGGTCAGAATGCCATCAGCGCCGGCACGTTTAAAGGCAGTCAGGGATTCGAGGATCACCCCTTCACTCAACCAACCATTCTGGATCGCCGCCATGTGCATGGCGTATTCACCGCTGACCTGATAGACAAAGGTCGGCACCTTGAATTCCTCTTTGACCCGGTAAAGAATGTCCAGGTAAGGCATCCCCGGCTTGACCATCACCATATCGGCGCCTTCGGCCAGGTCGGTGGCCACTTCGTGCAGGGCTTCCTGGCTATTGGCCGGGTCCATCTGGTACGAGGCCTTGTTGGCCTTGCCCAGGTTCAGCGCCGAGCCTACCGCATCGCGGAATGGGCCGTAGTAGGCGCTGGCGTATTTGGCCGAGTAGGCCATGATCCGCACATTGACGTGACCGGCCAGCTCAAGGGCTTCGCGAATCGCCTGGATGCGTCCGTCCATCATGTCCGACGGTGCAACCACCTGGGCGCCCGCAGCCGCGTGGGACAACGCCTGCTTGACCAGTGCATCGACGGTGATGTCGTTCTGAACATAACCGTCTTCGTCAAGAATGCCATCCTGGCCGTGGGTGGTGAAAGGGTCCAGGGCCACGTCGGTGATCACGCCCAGCTCCGGGAAACGCTCGCGCAGGGCACGGGTGGCACGCTGGGCAATCCCCTGGGGGTTCCAGGCTTCGGCGGCGTCCAGGGTCTTGAGTTCGGCCGGGGTCACCGGGAACAGCGCCAGCGCCGGGATGCCCAATTCGACCCACTTCGCCGCCTCTTCAAGCAACAGGTCAATGGTCAGACGCTCCACACCCGGCATCGACGCCACCGCTTCCCGGCGATTTTCACCGTCGAGCACGAAAACCGGCAGGATCAGATCATTCGTGGTCAGTACATTTTCACGTACCAGGCGACGAGAAAAATCATCACGACGATTGCGACGCAGACGGGTGGCGGGGAACAGGCGATTGGCAGGGGTAAAGCTCACGACAGACTCCTGAGCCCGTGTTTACGGGCGAGCGTTGCAGTTATAAGCGGCCATTATGACGAATGAATGACAGTTGTGCTTATCGACACGACCTGTAGTCCCATTCGTCATTTGCGTAGGAATTGTTCACTTCGTGACACATCTCGATACTTTCATGAATCTTCGTGAAGGCGTAGGCTGCGCGTTCATTTCGCCAGCACCCTAGACCATGCTTCAACAATTTCTGCATGACTTCGGCTACTTTGCCCTCTTTCTCGGCACGTTCTTCGAAGGCGAGACCATCCTTGTACTCGCAGGCTTCCTGGCGTTCCGTGGCTACATGGATATCAACCTGGTGGTGGTCGTTGCCTTTTTTGGCAGCTACGCCGGCGACCAGCTCTGGTACTACATGGGGCGCAAGCACGGCCGCAAGTTGCTGGCGCGCAAGCCGCGCTGGCAACTGATGGGCGACAAGGCACTGGAACATATCCGCAAGCATCCGGATATCTGGGTATTGAGTTTCCGCTTCGTATACGGGTTGCGCACGGTGATGCCCGTGGCGATTGGCCTGTCCGGCTACCCACCGTTGCGCTACCTGGTTCTGAACGGTATTGGCGCGGCGATCTGGGCCGCGGCACTGGGGGCGGCAGCCTATCACTTCGGCGCAGTGCTGGAAGGAATGCTCGGCAGCGTCAAGAAATACGAGTTGTGGGTATTGGCCGCCTTGCTGGTGCTGGGCTTTGGCCTGTGGCTGCGCCGTCGCTTCAAGAATGCCCGCATCGCCCGCCAAGCCTGTGCCGAGGCCAAGGCTCGGCTGGCTAACGAGCCAGCCTCGGTCGAAACGCCTAAGACACCAACCGAGTAAGCCGGCTTCTGCAACAGTAGAGGCCGATGATGCTGAGCAGGCTGTAGCTCGCCAGGCCCAGCCAGCCCAGGTTGCTGGCGGGCCACAACCCCACCAGCGGCGCCAGCCATACCAAGGGAACATTCAGCGCCAGGCGCGCCAGCTCGGCCTTCAGCGCCCATGGGCGATTCTCCAGCGCCACGCCCAGGGTAAACAACCCCAGCGCCATCGTGCCCCAGCCAAGGACCAGCGCCGTGGAGGGCAAGCCCTCACCGAAATTCATCAGATAACTGCCAAACCCTACATAGGCCGCAAACTGCAAGGCGATGTAGACCTGTTGGCGCACATCCAGCGGCACCTCGAATTTGCGGAACTGACTCAGGTCCGGCTTGGCCATCGGGTACTTGGCCTTGACGTCCGCCGGGCGCCAGCCGGTGCGCATGAACCAGATACGCAGCTTGTCCCACCAACGCTCAGTACGCCGGGCGTCACTCCAGAGTTGCGCATAAAACTGCAGGTTGGCCCACAGCGGGTTCCAGCTGGCCAAGGGTGTGGTCACACCGAAAATCACCGGTTCGTTATCGTCTTCCTCCTGGAAGGTACCGAACAGTCGGTCCCAAATAATGAACACCCCGCCGTAGTTGCGATCCATGTAGAGAGCGTTCTGCGCATGGTGGGCCCGATGATTGGACGGTGTGACGAAAAACCATTCGAACCAGCCAAGCTTGGGAACATGGCGTGTATGGACCCAGAATTGATACAGCAGGTTGAGCGACGCCACGCTGATAAACACCACCAGTGGCACACCAACCACCGCCAGGGGCAAGTAGAAGATCCAGCTCAGCAGGAAACCGGTGCTGGTCTGGCGCAGAGCGGTGCTGAGGTTGTAGTCCTCGCTCTGGTGATGCACCGAATGCGCGGCCCACAGTATGTTGCGCTCATGACCCATGCGGTGCAGCCAGTAGTAGCAGAAGTCATAGAACACAAAGGCAAACACCCAGGTCCAGGCACTCTGGGCAGGCAATTCGAACAGCGCCAGGTGCTCGATGGCGAACGCGTAGGTCAGCAGGCCCACGCCCTTGGTGAGCAAGCCTGTGGTGGTGGACAGCACTCCGGTGCTGAGGCTGTTGATGGCATCCGCCACTCGGTAGTTGCGCACGCCACGCCAACGGTCGGCCAGCAACTCGACCACGATCAGGGCAATAAAAAACGGTACTGCGTAAGGCACAAAGTCCATGGGCTAGTCCGGTCTATTTTTGTTACATCAAGATTAGGTGCAGCGACGTGAGTTCCCATTGGCAAGAGGTTACAAATTAGTAGACATTTAACGCCATGAATCAGGAGAAATGCCCATGAGCAAAAAGATTGCAGTGATCCTTTCCGGCTGTGGCGTGTACGACGGCGCAGAGATCCATGAAAGCGTGATCACCCTGCTGCGCCTGGACCAGCGCGGCGCTCAAGTGGAATGCTTTGCACCCGACGTTGCGCAGTTGCACGTGATCAACCACCTCACGGGCGAAGAAATGCCCGAGTCTCGCAATGTGCTGGTGGAATCCGCGCGCATCGCTCGAGGCGCCGTGAAGGATATTGGCCAAGCCAACGCCGCAGACTTTGACGCGCTGATCGTGCCGGGCGGTTTTGGCGCGGCCAAGAACCTGTCGAACTTTGCCGTGGAAGGCGCCGGCTGCAGCATCAACCCCCAGGTGCTGGCACTGGCTGAAGCCTTTGCCGAAGCGGGCAAGCCGGTGGGTTTGATCTGCATTTCGCCGGCCCTGGCCGCCAAGATCTACGGCCCTGGCGTGACCTGCACCATCGGCAACGATGCCAGCACCGCCGCAGCCCTGGACAAGATGGGCGCCACCCACGTCGAATGCACTGTGGAGGATATCGTCGAGGACCAGGCGCGCAAGCTGGTGAGTACACCGGCCTATATGCTGGGCAAGAACATCAGCGAGGTGGCGTCCGGCATCAACAAGCTGGTGGATCGGGTATTGGAATTAACCCACGAAAACGACTGATGGGGATGCACCTGTGGCGAGGGAGCTTGCTCCCGCTGGGTGGCGAAGCCGCCCCATCTAAGCTGACGCGGTGATTCAGATAAAACACTGACGACGGCTTTGGGGCTGCTGCACAGCCCAGCGGGAGCAAGCTCCCTCGCCACAGGTCAGGCTGGTTTCATCAAGCGGGTAAGAATTCGGTCCAGCGCATTGGCAAACGCCTGCTTGTCCTTTTCGCTGTGGGGCGGCGGGCCGCCGCCCATCTGGCCTTGCTCGCGCAGGTCGGTGAACAGGTTGCGCACCGCCAACCGCTCGCTCATGTTCGCAGGGCTGAACTCCTTGCCACGCGGGTCGAGGGCCGTGATGCCCTTCTTCACCAGTCGATCGGCCAAGGGCACGTCGCTGCAAATCACCAGTTCGCCGGGCACGGCGTGCTCCACCAGGTAATCATCGGCGGCATCCGGCCCGCTGGGCACCACGATCAGCTTCACACAGGCAAAGCTAGGCTTGATCTGGCTTTGCCCTGCGACCAGCACCACCTCAAACTGGCGCTTGAGGGCAAACTTCACCACTTGGTCCTTGGCCGCCCGAGGGCAGGCGTCGGCGTCGATCCACACGCGCATGCTACGCCGCCGCCCGGTGCTTTTCGGTCAGGCGGCTACGGCCATACAACACCACAATCGCCAGGATCGCCACGGCCTGTGCCCCCAACGAGTACGCATCGGCGTGGATGCCCAGCCAGTCGAAGTCAAAGAACGCCACTGGCCGCGTGCCGAAAATGCCCGCTTCCTGCAAGGCTTTCACACCGTGCCCGGCGAACACCACCGACAGCGCACACAGCAACGCGGCGTTGATGCCAAAGAACAGCGCCAGGGGCAACTTCGCCGAACCGCGCAAGATCACCCAGGCCAGGCCCACCAGCAGCACCAGCGCCGTGGCACCACCGGCCAGCACCGCGTTGTGCCCGGCAGGGCCGGCCTGCAGCCACAGGGTTTCGTAGAACAGGATCACTTCGAACAGTTCGCGATATACCGAGAAGAACGCCAGCACGGCAAACCCGAAACGCCCACCGCCGCCCACCAGGCTGCTCTTGATGTAGTCCTGCCAGGCCGCCGCGTGACGCCGGTCGTGCATCCACACGCCGAGCCATAGCACCATCACACTGGCAAACAACGCCGTGCAGCCCTCAAGCAACTCACGCTGGGCGCCGCTGACGTCAATGACATAGGCCGCCAAGGCCCAGGTACCCAAACCTGCCAACAGCGCCAGGCCCCAGCCGACGTTGACGCTGCGCACCGCCGATTGCTGGCCGGTGTTACGCAGGAAGGCGAGGATCGCGGCCAGCACCAGAATCGCTTCCAGGCCTTCACGCAGCAGGATCAGCAAGCCGGAGATATAGCTCAACGACCAGCTCAGGCCATCGCCGCCCAGCAAACCAGCCGATTCAGTGAGTTTGCCTTTGGCTGCATCCAAGCGCTGCTGCACCTGCTCGATAGGCAAGCCGTCCTGCAACGATTGCCGATAGGCCATCAGGGCCTTCTCGGTGTCTTTGCGCACATTGGCATCGACGTTATCCAGGGAGCTTTCCACCAGCTCGAAGCCTTCCAGGTAGGCTGCGACGGATAGATCGTAAGCCTGCTCATGGTCGCCGTTGCGGAAAGCCGCGAGGCTCTTGTCCAGGGTGGCGGCAGTGTAGTCGAGCAACTGCGCGGGGCCACGCTGAACCTGCGGCGGCTGCGCACGCTGGGCGCGGAATGTCGTGGCAGCGTCAGGGCCGTCAGCGGCGAGTACTTCAGTGGGGGTCTGGCGGGCCAGGTCGGCGAGGTTGAATGTCTGCTCGCCTTTGGCAGCGGCCGGGTCGGCCGTGAAGCCGGCGATATAGGTTGCCAGGTCCCAGCGCTGGCGGTCGTCCAATTGGTCAGCGAACGACGGCATGTCGGTGCCTTCGACGCCCAGGCCGAGGGTGTTATAGATCGCGTAGAGGCTCAGGCGGTCCAGGCGCGTTGCATCGCGCAGGTTAGCCGGCGGTGGGGTCATGCCCACGCCTGCCGGGCCATCGCCGGCGCCCGTTGTGCCGTGGCACACCGAACAATGCTGGGCGTAGAGCGGCGCGCCGCGCGTCGGGTCCGGCGTGATGGCCGGGGCCTGGCTGACTTCATACGCCACGGCCAGCTTGGCGCCCAATTGACGAGCCTGGCGGGCAACGCTCGCGCCGTCCTGGTGGGCAGTGACCGCGGCCAGCAGCTCATCAACGCCCTTTACCAGCTCGGCGCGCTCAGGCTTGTCTGGCAACTCCGCCACCAGCCCCTGCAATACCCCGAGAAACTCGACTTGTTCGCGGTATTCAGAGTCATCCACCACCTTGCCCGCCTCTACCGTCGGTGGGTAGTCGGCGCCAATGTAGTCAAGCAAATGCAGGGCTTGCGGCGCGCCCTCGGCGGTCGCGGCCGACAGATTGAGGCTGCACGACAGCAATGCCGGCAACAGCAGCCAGGCGAGAAAGCGGAAAGGGGCGGTCATGAATGAATCTCAAGTGGAAATACGAAGTAACACTATTGTTGAGCTTTAATGGATTCGACTCAAGGTGTTATTTCATATCACGCTAAAGCCAATGTGGGAGCGGGCTTGCTCGCGAATGCGGTGCTTCAGTCACTATTTTCTTTGACTGATATACCGTATTCGCGAGCAAGCCCGCTCCCACATTTTTGAGCCAGTCGCTTGGTCAGGCCGTGGCGCGATGCAGGCTGGCAAGGAAACCGGCAGCGCCGACAAACAAGCCAGCAAAGGTGCGGTTCACACGTTTCTGTTGTTTAGGCGTACGCAACAGGCGCAAGACTTTCGAGGCCAACCCTGTGTAGCCCGCCATCACGATCATATCGACGCTGATCATGGTCGCACCAAGGATCAGGTACTGGATCAACAACGGCGCCTGCGGGTTCACGAACTGCGGCAGCACCGCCAGCATGAATACCAGCGCCTTGGGGTTGCTGGCGTTGACCAGAAAGCCGCGGAACATCATCGCCATCGGTTTGCCGATCGGGCGCACGGCGGCGTCATCGGTCATGTCCATGGGTAAAGCGCGCCATTGCTTGATGGCAAGGTACACAAGGTAGGCCACGCCGAACCATTTGATCGCATAGAACGCAGTAGACGAGGCCGCCAGAATGGCCCCCAAACCACCGGCGACCACAGCAATCTGCATCGCCAGGCCAAGTTGCAGGCCGATGGCGTTCCAGTAGCCACGCACAAAACCGTACTGTAGGCCGCTAGACATCGAGGCGATGGCACCGGCGCCAGGAGAAAGGGAGATGATCCAACTGGCCAGGAAAAAGGCCAGCCATGTATCGAGAGCCATTGCACACCTCGCAAGGGAGTTAGCGGTTGTGCCTTAAGCTAACTCCAGCGACCAAAGGCTGGCTACAGATTTCTGCAGGAGCGAGCTTGCTCGCGAAAAATGCACAGGCGATGCGGGCTGACTGCAAGCGCTGCGTTATCGTTGACGGTCTTCGCGAGCAAGCTTGCTCCTACAGGATGTTGGTGCCAGAGCCGGGCCAACGGCGTACCGAGCGCTGGAAGAACAGACTATTGGGCACCTGCACCATCGCGCTGTTGGTCCCGGCTTCCTCGACTTCGATCAGCGTGGTGTAGAGCAAGTTGATCGCCACGACCCGGCCCTTCACGCCCGGCTTGTCGACGGTGTCCACCAGCTCGACGATATCACCCAGGCGAAACGGCCCGACGGTAAAGATCAGTATCGCGCACAGCAGGTTGGACAGCACCGACCACATGGCGAAGAACGCCACGGCCGCCACCGCGACAAAGCCCGACAAGGCCGTCCACAACACCGTGGCCGACACACCCAGGCGGCCCAATACAAAGATCAGTGCACTGCCCATGATCAGCCAGCGCAAGCCACCGCGCAGGGGCATCAACAATTGCGGCGGAAACGGGTAGCGCTCACCCAGGCGTGTCAGGCCTTTGGCGACAAAGCGCTGGGCCAGGTAGCCGGCCAGCAGGATCAGCAGGATTTGCACGCCAATCCAGATGGGCTCGATCCATTGCACCGGGACTGGCAATTGCAACGCTTCCATCAGGACAGCGCCTCCAGCTCCGCTTGCAGGGTTTCGAGCAATTCGAGGGCCTCCATCCAGGTTTCCTCCAGTTGCCCCTCGCGCACCTTGAGCTTGGCCTGTTCGGCCAGCAGGTCACGCAGCTCGTCCTTGCGCGCCGCCTCATACACGGCGCTGTCGCCCAGGCTGGCTTCGATCTTGGCCAGGCGCTCATGCACCTTGCCCAGTTCGGCTTCCAGCTTGTCGGCCTCACGCTTGTGCGGCGCCAACTGCTGGCGCAGCGCGGCGGCGGCCTGGCGCTGGGCTTTCTTGTCGGTCTTGTCCGGGTTGACCGGCGTGTTGCTGGCCGGCGCATTGCGCAGGCGGTATTCCGTCAACCAGCGCGCATAGTCGTCCAGGTCGCCGTCGAACTCTTCGACCTTGCCGTCGGCCACCAGCAGGAAATTGTCGGTAGTGCTCTTGAGCAGGTGACGGTCGTGAGACACCACCAATACCGCACCGCTGAACTCCTGCAGAGCCATGGTCAGCGCCAGGCGCATTTCCAGGTCCAGGTGGTTGGTCGGTTCGTCGAGCAGCAACAGGTTCGGGCGATCCCACGCGATCAGGGCCAGGGCCAGGCGGGCTTTTTCGCCACCGGAGAAATTCAGCACGGGTTCGTCGATACGCGCGCCACGGAAGTCGAAACCGCCGAGGAAGTCGCGCAGGGTCTGCTCGCGCTCGGTCGGCGCCAGGCGTTGCAGGTGCAACAGCGGGCTGGCCTTGGCATCCAGGGAGTCCAGTTGGTGCTGGGCGAAGTAACCCACCACCGTGTTCTCGCCACGGGTCAGGCGGCCGGCCAGCGGCTCAAGCTCACCCGAGAGGTTCTTGATCAGTGTCGACTTGCCTGCACCGTTCGGGCCGAGCAAACCGATGCGTGCGCCCGGCGTGAGCTGCAGCTTGACCTTCTCAAGGATGGTTTTGTCGCCATAGCCAAGGCGAGCGTCCGAGAGGTCCAACAGCGGGCTGGAGATCTTCACCGACTCACGGAAGACAAAGTCGAACGGCGAATCGACGTGGGCCGCCGACAGCTCTTCCATGCGTTCCAGGGCCTTGATCCGGCTCTGGGCCTGGCGGGCCTTGGTAGCCTGGGCCTTGAACCTTGCGATGTAGCTTTCCATGTGCGCACGTTGCGCCTGTTGCTTTTCAAAGGCCTGTTGCTGCTGGGCCAGGCGTTCGGCACGCGCGCGTTCGAACGCGGTATAGCCGCCACGGTAAAGGGTGATTTTCTTCTGTTCGACATGGGCGATGTTATCGACCACGGCGTCGAGGAAATCCCGGTCGTGGGAAATCAGCAGCAAGGTGCCCTGGTAACTCTTGAGGAAGTCTTCCAGCCACAGGATCGCATCGAGATCCAAGTGGTTGGTCGGTTCGTCGAGCAGTAGCAGGTCCGAGGGGCACATCAGCGCTTGGGCCAGGTTCAGGCGCATGCGCCAGCCGCCGGAGAAGTCGGCGACCGGACGGTCCATCTGTTCGTTGGTAAACCCAAGGCCGGCGAGCATCTTGCGAGCACGGGCGTCGGCGGTATAGCCGTCGGCGCTGTCCAGCTCCGAGTGCAGGCGCGCCTGTGCGGCACCGTCCTGGGCTTTTTCGGCCTCAGCCAGGTCGTGCTGCACCTGGCGCAGGCGCAGGTCGCCATCGAGCACGTAGTCGATGGCGATACGGTCCAGGGTGTCGATCTCCTGGCGCATATGGGCAATGCGCCAGTCGGCCGGCAGCAGGCAGTCCCCCGAATCCGGGGTCAGCTCACCCAGCAACAAGGCGAACAACGTGGATTTGCCGGCGCCATTGGCTCCGATCAGGCCGGCTTTGTGACCGGCGTGCAGGGTCAGCTCGGCGTCTTCGAGAAGACGTTGCGGGCCACGCTGTAATGTTAGGCTTTGAAGTCGGATCATAATGGCGGCGGAGTCTACCAGCTTCGTTGGCCGCTGGCTTGGGTGTGAATATGTGCGCTGACCTGTGGAGCTTTGCCCTTTCGACCTACGCTCGCCCGGGCGTGGAGGCCGCTTGCCTGCGCTTGCAGGAGCAAGGGGCAGACGTGTGCCTGTTGTTGTGTGGTGCGTGGCTGGAATGGCGAGGTGTGGCATATAAGCCCGAACGCGTTCAGGCACTGCAGCAGATTGCCCAGCCGTGGCGGGTGCAGGTTGTCGAACCCTTGCGACAAATGCGCGGGCAATGGCGAGCCTTGGCCCAGCAGGATGCGCAATTGGCATTGCTACGAGAGCAGGTCAAGACACTGGAACTGGAGGCCGAAAGAACGCTGCTGGCGCGCTTGGAAGCGCTGGCGCAGGCGTGGCCGATCAATGAGGTGCCGGGTCAGCAAGAATGGCTTGAAGGCCTGGCGACCGAAGCCGCCAACCTTGACCACGACGCGCTGCTGCAATTGCGCGCCATGGCCACCAACACTTAGGAAGCGCTGGTTGGGGTGGTGCTTGGCGCTACCGGTGCAGGGGTGCTGCTGGCCGATGCAGTTGGAGCGGTGGCTGCTGCCGGAGTAGCAGTGGGTGCTGCTGGAGTAGCTGGCTTTGCGGGCGCTGGCTTGGCAGCGGGCTTCGCGGCCGGTTTGGCGGCAGCAGGTTTAGCAGTTGGCTTAGCGGCTGGTTTGGCAGCAGCGGGTTTAGCGGCCGGTTTGGCAACTGCCGTTTTAGCGACTGGCTTGGCAGCTGGTTTGGCAGCAGCAGGTTTAGCAGCTGGCTTCGCGGCTGGCTTGGCAGCAGCAGTTTTAGCGGCTGGCTTCGCGGCTGGTTTGGCAGCAGCAGGTTTAGCAGCTGGCTTCGCGGCTGGCTTGGCAGCAGCAGTTTTAGCGGCTGGCTTCGCGGCTGGTTTGGCAGCAGTAGTTTTAGCAGCTGGCTTAGCGGCTGGTTTGGCAGCAGCAGTTTTAGCGGCTGGTTTGGCAGCAGCAGTTTTAGCGGCTGGTTTGGCAGCAGCAGTTTTAGCGGCTGGTTTGGCAGCAGCAGTTTTAGCAGCTGGCTTAGCGGCTGGTTTGGCAGCAGCAGTTTTAGCAACTGGCTTAGCGGCTGGTTTGGCAGCAGCAGTTTTAGCAGCCGGCTTGGCGACTGGTTTGGAAGCAGCGGTTTTAGCGGCTGGCTTCGCGGCTGGTTTGGCAGCAGCAGTTTTAGCAGCCGGCTTGGCGGCTGGTTTGGAAGCAGCGGTTTTAGCGGCTGGCTTCGCGGCTACTTTTGCAGGCGTACGAGCACCCAGTGCCTTAGCTACGGCTTCCTTCACACGGCCAACGCCTTGGGCCAATTTCAGGCTTTCTTGAGCGTCTTTTTTGAGTTGGGAAATGTAGCTGCGGGTTTCGGCTTGGCGATCCTTGAGAGCATCCAGCAGCTCTTCAAGTTCTTTGACCGCGCCTTTGGCTTTGGCTTGCGCCTTGGACTTGCCGGCAGTGGCGGCGTCTTGCAGTTTGGTGCGGGACTTGTGCAGTTTTTCTTGCGCTTTACCGCGTTGCTTTTCCAGTTTGGCGAGCAGTTTTTCTGCATCAGCCAAGGCTTGGGAGCACGCGCTTTCCAGATGTTCGAGCAGGCTGCCCGAAAGTTGTTGGAGCAAGTGCAACGGGGTATTTACAGGCTTCTGTTTGGCCGACATGGTTTACCTCCTGGCTGACGTGGGTGCGGCTCATACTAGCCCTCTGCTCTTACCGCCGCTAGGGCATGTTGACAGTATCCTTTGCGTTGCGTTGCAGCGTGCGAAAATTCTTATCGATATAACGGAAAACCACGTCACTTTTTACGCAGCCGCACTGGCATAATCCGTCGCACTTTCGCCGGGAGAATGCCCATGTCGCGTTACCTTTTTCTAGTGTTCGGCTTGGCGATCTGCGTGGCCGATGCAAGCGAGCAACCCTCTTCAAACACCACCGCCGCAACCCCGCACGATCTTGCCTATAGCATGGGCGCAAGCCTTGGCGAACGGTTGCGCCAGGAAGTCCCCGACCTGCAGATACAGGCCCTGCTCGACGGACTCAAGCAAGCCTACCAAGGCAAGCCACTGGCGCTGGATAACGCGCGCATCGAACAGATCCTCGCACAGCACGAAGCGCAGAGCGCCGCCGACGCCCAACGACCTCAAAGCGAAAAAGCACTCGCTGCCGAGCAGCAATTTCTCTCAAGGGAAATAGCCGCAGCCGGCGTTCGTCAGTTGGCCGATGGTATCCTGCTCACCGAGCTGGCACCCGGCACTGGCAACAAGCCGTTGGCCAGCGATGAAGTGCAGGTTAAATACGTGGGCCGACTGCCTGATGGAACTGTCTTCGACAAAAGTACGCAACCGCAATGGTTTCGCCTCAACAGCGTGATCAGCGGTTGGAGCAGTGCATTACAACAGATGCCGGTGGGTGCGAAATGGCGTCTGGTGATTCCTTCAGCCCAGGCCTATGGCGCAGACGGCGCAGGTGAGTTGATCCCCCCCTATACGCCGCTGGTGTTCGAGATCGAACTACTCGGCACTCGCCACTGACCCATAAAAAAACGGTGCGACATGCGCACCGTTTTGTATCTCCCCGCCGAGGGTCAGGCCTGGACAGCAGCCTTTTGTTTGTGGGCCGTGTGCAACACTTCGATCAGGCAATCTTCCAACTCGAAACGCTCATGGAGCAGACCGCCGAGCTCCTTGAATTTTTCAGCAACACACTTGCCTTCATCACACAGATCATTGAAGGCCAGCAGCTTCTCGGTGATCACATCAATGCGCGGGTAAAGGGTTTCGGCCAATTCCAATCCGCGCTTGTCATTGAAGGCTTTCGCTTCGCCGGTCAGCTGCTCATAAACCTCAAAATGACCCGCAGACACGTAGTCCACCAAAGACCCGCAGAATTCTTGCAGAGGCTTTTGCTTCTCAGCCAATGCATCGGGATGGGCACCAAGAGTGTCATAGGCCTGAATCAGTTCGTGGCGCTCCAACAGCCATCTATCGATCAGCTTATGCACCCCACCCCAGCGTTCCTGAGCATTCTGACAACTTTCCAACATGATGATCTCTCTTCCCTATTGGGGCGCCGCAGCTCTGTACCTGCGCAACACTTCAAGGATGAAGCAGCAGACGGACAAGGCCGTGTCTGACAAGCGGTTTGGATAACGCGTGCGGGCCAGATTATGCCCGCATGACTATGGCTTCAAGGTACGCAGGAGAGAATGTTCATACAAGTGTTTAATCCGCTCCTACAACCTGAGTCTTGTTTTCAAGGCGTTGCGAGGCGCAAATGCCTGTCGAACAACAACCGTGACACCTGCATGAACCCCAGGATCAGCATCGCCACGAAGAACAACAGACTCCACTCAGGCAGGCTCAGGTCAAACAGCGTCCAGTTGATTTCGACACAATCGACCGTGCCATTGAACACCGAGCGCATTGCCTGCCAGACAGACAGGTTTTCAAGCATGTGCTGCACGCTGGGCCAGCAATCCCCGACCTGACTTGCCGGCCTGTTCTGCAACAGCACTTGCCTGCCTGCGGTGATGGCGCCCAGCAACGCACAGGCCATGCTCGCCAGCCCGTAGAGGCAATGGCCGGAACGCCCAGGTCTGTGAAGTGCGGCAATCAGGTTGATCAAGGCAAAAGACGCGAGGAACAGGCGCTGTACCTGGCATAGAAAACAAGGTCGTAGCAGCGCGCCGTATTGAAGGTAGAAAGACGCGCCCAACGTCAGCGCACCCGCCATGAACGCCAGGAAAAACAAAGAGCGTAAAGGGGCCAAAGACATTGTTTATCCGCACTGCAAGAGATAGGTCGCTACGGTAGAGGAAAGGCCCGACCCCTTTCAATACGCCCTAGAGCAGACATTTCCTCGAAAACATAAGGACATCCCGCCACGGGCCCGAGGAAATTCAGTTACAACAAGTAGGAATTAGTAACAAGGCCAGTTAAACCGAGTGTTTTCAAGCGTTGAAGGAGCGGGTGTCGGATCGGTCCGAGCCAACCCACTCACCCTTTCCTACTTCAAGCTCGCGCAGGCACCGGCAGCGGCGAAGACAGCAGGCGATTGTCGAGCAATCCCAAGCCTTCCTGAAACAGCTGGTTGCTGCGCTCGGTGTCGCCCAATTGGGCCAGCAGGCGAGCCAATTCGGCGCAGGCTTCGGGATTGCGCTGCACTTGCAGGCTGCTTTCCAGATAATCCCGCGCCTTGCCCCACAGACTGTTTTGCAGGCACAGACGGCCCAGCGTCAGCAACAGGCTGGCATCGCCTGGGTGGTCCTTGAGCCAGCCTTCGGCAAACTTCAATTGGCGCGCAGGATCACTGCCGCGCAACAGGCCGTACAACCGGATCAAGTGGCTGTCATAACCGCGCTTGAGAGCACCACGCAGCACTTCTTCGGCCTTGGCATCCGCGCCCAATCGACGCAGTTGGTCGGCATACGCCAACACCAGTTGTGGCTGTTGGCGCTGGGCAGTGGTCAGTTGCTCCCATGCGCGTTCCAAGGACTGCAACCCTGCTTCGCCTTGCTCTTCACGCTGGGCCGCCAGGCTCAGGTTCTCGCCCCAGGCGCGACGCTCCAGCTCGGCCAGTTCATTGGCGGGCAAGACTTTGTCCTTGCGCAGCTCAGGCAGCAGGCGAATCACAGACGACCAATCGCCACGCTGTTGATGCAGGCGTTGCAGTTGTCGCAGCACTTGCGCGTTATGCGGGTGACGCTCATGCATCGCCTGAAGAGTGACCAGCGCGCCTTCCGTATCACCTCGATCCATCTGCAATTGCGCGTGGCTCAAGGCAATGGCCAGTTCGGCCTGGGGCTGGCGCTCCAGAGCGCGCTCCAGCAAGCCGTCGGATTCCTCATAACGGCCCTGTTCATTAGCCGCACGGGCGGCACCGATGTAATACAGCAGCGGCTGACGCTCTGCTTCGGCGGCGCGGTGCAAGTGGCGCTCCGCACTGGCCCAACGTCCCTCGGCGAGGTCCATCTGGCCTTGCTCGATAGCGATCTGAACACGGCGGCTGCGATTGCGCCGTGACCAGGGGTTGACCACGCCACCGGATGTGGTGACCAGGCTCCACAACACGCGGACCAGATAAATCGCCAGGCCGATGGCAAACACCGCCACCAATGTCGCCCACAGGCTTGATTCGTAATGCAGCAGGTGAGGATAGGTAATCAACACGTAGCCGGTGTGCTTCGAAATGCCTACACCCAGGGCCAGGGCGAGCGCAATTGCGAGCACCAGGATCACATAGAAACGCTTCATCAGCTCTACTCCTGGGTCGCCGGTTTGCCAGCCGCGGCCTTGGCTTCGTCGGCCGACAGATGACGACGCTCAAGGTACGCCTGCACAGCGGCCAGGCTCGCGGCCAGGTCAGGCGTGACCACGGACACGGCCTTGGGCTCAAGCTCGGCAATGCGCGCCAGCATCGCCTTGCTCTGCGGGTTGTCCTGGTTGAAGTTGTCCTGCAACACGCTGCGCGCTTCCCCCAACGAGCGGCTGTAGACGGCCGCCTCGCCGTTAAGCGCAGCCCATTGGGCTTGCTCCAGTGCCAGGCTCAAGGCCAGGCGCACTTGGTTCAGGCCTTGGCCTGCCAGCAAGGGACGGATGTTGTCATCCGGGTTGAAGTCAATGCGGAAATAACGGGAGATCTGCTCCCACCACTGGCTCAACTGGTTCTGCGTATCGCTGGTGGGGCGCCCCTGGGAAGCAGGCTCCGTGAGCTGATACTCCGGGGCAATCGCCGCCAGTTGCACCACCTGGTCACGCAAGGCAGCCAATTGCAGGTACAGGCCGGTACGGTCCGGTTGCTCGGTGCTGCGCAGCGCGGCCAGGCTCTTGGCCAATTGCTCCCGTGCAGCGAAAGCCCCTGGGTCGCTCTGTTCGCGAAGAATCTCGTCGGCACCCTGGACCAGCGACTGGGCGCTGTTAATGTCTTGCAAGGCGGACAAACGCAAGCTGGCCAGACGGATCAGATGCTCGGCCTCGGCCAGGCGCCAGTCCTTGCGGCTGGCACCCAACACGGTTTCCAGACGCTGGTTGAGGCGCTGCTGATCTCCCTGCAACTGCGTGACCAGGCGGCGACGCTCTTCCAGCTCATCCGCACCCGGCAACTGCGCCAGGCGGGCGGCCAGCTGTTGCTGGCCTTGCTTGAGGCTCTGGGACTGGTCATCCAGGGTCTGCACCTGGCCCAGTTGGTGCTGGCTGCTGGCTTGCAGGGCACGGACCTGCCAGATCCCCCAGCCGCCGGCGGCTACGCCCGCAGCGCCCAACAGCAAGGCGACGACGGCCAGGCCATTGCCACGGCGTGGCGCGCTGACCGGTGTCTCGACCGGCGCATCAAGCGCGGGCTGAGCTTCATCTTTAGGCAAGGCTGTTTCGCTCACGTATCCGTCCTTTGCGTATCAGAGAGTGGGAACGGGATAGCTCCCTAACGCCACTAACAAAGCCGCGGCACTCGCGCCGCGACAATCCACAACTTTTTCTGCACCCGCAGCACGCGCCATTTCATATACACGCGGGCTGGGCACGAACAACGGCAGCTGTGCCACCTCTGGCCAATCGGGGCCGGCTGACGCGTGCAGGTGTAAAAAACCCTGCCCACTGCTGACCACCAGGCCGTTCAAGCGTTCCAACTGGATGCGTTGCATCAACGCGCCCTTTTCATACACCGGAAGAAAACGCCGATACAATTCCAGGTAATCGACACTAGCACCTTGCTCGCGTAAACGCTCTGCCAGCAACTCACGCCCGCCCTCGCCGCGCAGGATCAACACCCGGCCGCCCGGCAGTGCAATAGCCTCGCGCAAGGCGGGCAGTTCAAGCAAGGCCTCGCTATCGTCGCCAGTGGCGGGATAGTGAACCTTGAGGCCATGATCGGCCAGTATCTGTGCCGTCGCCGCGCCGACACTGAACCAGGGCATTGGCGGCACACTGTCCCCCAACCGCTGCAACGCCAGGCGTGCAGCCGGCTTGCTCACCACGATGACGGCACAATAGCGCGGCAGCGCGCCGAATACCGCGCGTTGCTCAGCAGTCACCGGCAAGGCTTCGGTCTCCAGCAAAGGCAGGCAGCTGCTGTGAATGCCGCTCTTGGCCAATAACGCCGCCACGGCCGTCGACTCCTCGGCAGGCCGCGTCAGCAGCACTCGCCATTTGGTCACTGCGGGCCGGCCTCGCCATAGACTTTTTGCAAAATGGCACCCGCGCCTTTTTCCAGCAGTTCCTCGGCAACCTGAATCCCCAGTGCCGTGGCATCACGCTGCGGCCCACGCACCTCGGCGGTCAGCAGGTTACCGCCGTCCGGATCACCGACCAGGCCACGCAGCCACAGGTTCTCACCTTCGAGTACGGCATAGCAGGCGATGGGCACTTGGCAGCCACCGTTGAGGTGTTTGTTCAAGGCACGCTCGGCGGTAACACGCACTTCGGTGTCCGCGTGATCGAGAGGCTTGAGCAGTGCGTGAATTTCGCTGTCGGCGGTGCGACATTCGATGCCGACTGCACCCTGCCCGCCAGCTGGCAGGCTGTCTTCGACGCTGATGGCCGAGGTGATGCGGTCTTCAAAGCCCAGGCGGATCAGGCCGGCAGCGGCGAGGATGATCGCGTCGTATTCCCCGGCGTCCAGCTTGGCCAGGCGCGTGTTGACGTTGCCACGCAAAAAGCGGATCTGCAGGTCGGGACGCCGCGTCAGCAACTGGGCCTGGCGACGCAGGCTGGAGGTGCCGACGATACTGCCTGGCGGCAATTCGTCCAGAGACGCGAAGGTGTTGGAAACGAAGGCGTCGCGCGGGTCTTCGCGCTCGCAGATACAAAAAAGGCCCAGGCCTTCAGGGAAGTCCATGGGCACGTCTTTCATCGAATGCACGGCGATGTCGGCTTCGTTATCCAGCAGCGCAGTTTCCAATTCCTTGACGAACAGGCCCTTGCCGCCGATTTTGGACAGTGGCGAGTCCAGCAGCTTATCGCCGCGACTGACCATGGGCACCAGGGAGACCTTGAGGCCGGGATGGGCCTGCTCAAGGCGTGCTTTGACGTATTCGGCCTGCCACAAGGCCAAGGCGCTTTTACGGGTGGCGATGCGGATTTCGCGAGAGGACATGGATCAATCCGTACTGAATAGATACGGCGGATAATAACAGCTCAGGCAAATACGCTTTGATTTGAATCAGCAAGTGCGGGGCCTCCCTGGCCACGTCGCACCGGGATAAGGAATGCAGACCGCGCCGCAGCCCTTGGGCTAAAGCTGCTGCATCATTTTGCGCACGCCAGCGACATGGCGTCGGCTGACGATCAACGCATCGCCATTGAGCCCCTTCAGGAATAACTGAAAGTGCCCCAGGGGCGTGCGCTGCAGGCGCTCGATACGTTCACGGGCGACCAGCGCGTTGCGATGAATGCGCACGAAACGCTCGCCAAACTCGTCTTCAAGCGCCTTGAGCGGCTCATCGAGCAACACTTCACCGGTCTCGTGGCGCAAGGTCACGTATTTGTGATCGGCAATAAAGTAGACCACCTGGCCGAGCGGGATCAGTTCGATGCCCTTGCGGGTACGCGCGCTGATATGGCTGCGTGGCCCGTTACCACTTTGCGCAGCCGGTTGCGTCAAGGCAGCCAGTTGGGCGCGGCTGGGACGCTCGGCTTTTTTCAAGGCTTTGAGCAAGGCTTCGGCAGTGGCCGGCTTGACGAGAAAACTGACACCGCTGTCTTCCAGCGCCTGTGCAGAAAACTCATCCTGCGCCGCACACAACACCACGGCAGGCGGCGATTCGCGTTCGCTCAAGCGGGCGGCGACCTGCAGGCCATCAAAGCCCGGCATCCGGATATCGAGCAGCACTACATCGGGCTTGTGGCTGTCGATCAGCGTCAACGCCTCCTCGCCACTGGTGGCACTCGGTTCAAGGACTGAATAACCCTCGAGTTCACTGACCAGACGGCTCAGTCGCTCGCGGGCTTGGGGTTCGTCATCAACGATCAGGACATTCATATTGCGCTGGATTCCTGCGTGAGTCTCGCACAAGGATAGCGTAGACAGGTGCGGTGACTGACGTCACAGCGATCCACGCTAAGACTAGCGCGAGCGGCAAAAAGTGCCCTGAGAATGGCACCCAAATTTACCCGGACCTGTTCAATAGCGCCCAAGACCCGCTGCATTCGGGCATCGTCGTAGGGTTCACTGATAAACAATCCGAATACCCCCCTGTTTAATGGATAGTCTGGTTATGACCGCATCACCCGACTTTGGTGCATTCACACACTATCAGTCCAACTGTAGACGCTCAGTGAGGCGACATTGCTCAATCGTCAAATATCGTTTCAATAAGTACCTGTCACCAGTCTCGTCCTGGATGCGGTCGGCGGCAAGGCACTTAGCCATCTCTTACACAAAAAAATTGCCGACCACCCGCAGCACCGCCTCCACGGGCAACCCTGTTATGATCGCCTGCACACCTTCATGCCTCTTTTAAGCAGATCACGAGCGAATCCATGAGCACCGACAAGACCAACCAGTCCTGGGGCGGCCGCTTCAGTGAACCCGTCGACGCCTTCGTCGCGCGCTTCACCGCCTCCGTCACCTTCGATCAACGCCTGTACCGCCACGACATCATGGGCTCCATCGCCCACGCTACGATGCTGGCCAAGGTCGGCGTGCTGACCGACGCCGAGCGTGACAGCATTATCGACGGCCTGACCACCATCCGCGGTGAGATCGAGGCAGGGACGTTCGACTGGCGCGTAGACCTCGAAGACGTGCACATGAACATCGAGGCACGCCTCACTGATCGCATCGGCGTGACCGGCAAAAAACTGCACACCGGCCGTAGCCGTAACGACCAGGTCGCCACCGATATCCGCCTATGGCTGCGCGATGAGATCGACCTGATCCTGGGCGAAATCACCCGCCTGCAAAAAGGCTTGCTGGAGCAGGCCGAGCGTGAATCGGACACCATCATGCCCGGCTTCACCCACCTGCAGACCGCACAACCCGTGACCTTCGGCCACCACCTGCTGGCCTGGTTCGAAATGCTCAGCCGCGACTACGAACGCCTGGTCGATTGCCGCAAGCGCGCCAACCGCATGCCGCTGGGCAGCGCTGCACTGGCCGGCACCACCTACCCGATCGACCGTGAGTACACCGCACAACTGCTGGGCTTTGACGCCGTGGGCGGCAATTCTTTGGACGGCGTGTCGGACCGTGACTTCGCCATTGAATTCTGCGCCGCAGCCAGCATCGCGATGATGCACCTGTCGCGCTTCTCCGAAGAGCTGGTGCTATGGACCAGCGCGCAATTCCAGTTCATCGACCTGCCAGACCGCTTCTGCACCGGCAGCTCGATCATGCCGCAAAAGAAAAACCCCGACGTGCCAGAGCTGGTGCGTGGCAAGAGCGGCCGTGTGTTTGGCGCGCTGATGGGCCTGCTGACCCTGATGAAAGGCCAACCACTGGCCTACAACAAGGACAACCAGGAAGACAAGGAACCGCTCTTCGACGCCGCCGACACCCTGCGCGACTCGCTGCGCGCCTTTGCCGACATGATCCCGGCGATCAAGCCAAAGCACGCGATCATGCGTGAAGCGGCACTGCGCGGGTTCTCCACCGCGACCGACCTGGCGGATTACCTGGTGCGCCGTGGCCTGCCGTTCCGTGACTGCCACGAAATCGTTGGCCACGCCGTGAAGTACGGTGTGGACACCGGCAAGGACCTTGCGGAAATGAGCCTGGAAGAACTGCGCCAGTTCAGCGACCAGATCGAGCAGGATGTGTTTGCCGTGCTGACCCTGGAAGGCTCGGTGAATGCCCGTAACCATGTGGGCGGCACTGCGCCGGCACAGGTCAAGGCGGCGGTCGTGCGCGGCAAGGCATTGCTCGCCAGCCGCTAAAACTGTGGCGAGGGAGCTTGCTCCCTCGCCACAAAAGCGACTCTATTTCTTGGCCGCAATCATCGCCATGAACGCCGGCATCGCCGCCTGCCTGTCCGCCTCTACCTTCTGCGCATTGGGCATCTCATTCAGGCGCGCCAACAATGCCTTCGCCTTCGGCAACTGCTCCAGCAGGTCCAGCCCAAACAGCTTTTCGCCCACACCGCAGGCCAGGCTGAGGCTGTACATGAAATACAGGTCCGCGAGGGTGAAGCTCTCACCTGCCACATAAGGCGCAAACTTACCGTGCCGGCCTAACGTACCCATCCCAAGCAGCAGCTCGGCCCTGGATTTTTCCTTGATCGCCTCCGGCACCGTCATGCCGAAAAAAGCCTCGGCGTAACACGCCCGCGCAGGCAGTTCGATGTACAGCTCGATCTCACGGCACAACGCCAACACCTGAGCCCGCGCAAACGGGTCGGCGGGCAACAGCGCCGGGCCTTCCTGGCTCTGCTCGAGGTATTCGAGGATGACGCTGGTTTCGTTGATGAACCCCTGCTTCACACCCAGCACCGGCACTTTGCCGCGGGGGCTGACCGCCAAAGCTTCGGGGGTTTGCCCGGCGTAAAAAGGCACTTCTTCGAAGGGCAGTCCTTTCTCCAGCAACGCCAGCTTGACCATGTTGTAGTAGTTGCTGACCGAAAATCCGTAAAGCTTGAGCATCGCAAAGCCTCCAGGCCGGGTGTGGGGTTGGCTGCAAGAGTTATAGATCCTTGAGGGCACCCTGACCAGCAGCATCACCCACCTGAATGGGGGTAGACTGACGCCCTTTCCTTGAGGAGCCTGCCATGAGCGAGCCGACCGATATCGACAACGACGAAGAAGAATTCACCGAGACCACGCTGATCGAAGCCATCGAGAACCAGATCGAGAGCGATAACCCGCCAGCGGCCAAGGCTACGTTCAACAAACTGACCCTGGTGGGTTACGAGCGCGAAGATATCCTGAATCTGATGGCTCACGTGCTGGCGTTCGAGATCGATGCCATGCTCGAAGATGACCGCGCCTTCAATACCGAGTGGTATGAAACGGCACTGCGGGCACTGCCCGAGCTGCCGCCGGAAAAGGAATAACCCCGGCACGCAGCAACACGCTGGACAGTTCGGCAAAGTGCGTTCACCTTATGGCCTGCTAGCCTCTAATAAATTTTAGAAAGTCTGGAGTCCTTATGTCGTATACCCCTGAGTTGGTTGCCGAACTGGAAATCCTTGTACTCTTCCCCTTGGACAGCACCAAGGAAGGCTTGAAAGTCCATCAGACTGCCGCCCCCACTGCCATCGCCGCTGCCAAGCGCCTCCATGCCAAAGGGCTGATCGACCAACCGGACGGGGGCTACCTGACGAGTCTTGGCCGGG
This sequence comes from Pseudomonas sp. MF6767, assembly GCF_016405475.1. Classification (NCBI taxonomy): domain Bacteria; kingdom Pseudomonadati; phylum Pseudomonadota; class Gammaproteobacteria; order Pseudomonadales; family Pseudomonadaceae; genus Pseudomonas; species Pseudomonas sp. MF6767. The sequence continues at coordinate 400,001 of NZ_JAEKCY010000001.1, forward strand.
ACGCTGCCGAGCAAGCCCAAACCCTGCTGACCATCCTCACCACTGCCAGCACCAAAGAAGCCGCCTGATACCTGATACTGCCCATGGAGTCCGCCGCCTGCGGATTCCGCGGGCACTGCTGCGCGGCATACAGAATTCTGACGCCAAAAAGCCATTTCCCTCTAAAACTCCTACGCTACTGTCTGTAAACTCCTGCATGGCCGCCCGCGTCGGGCCCTGCGAGCCAACGAGTTCGACATGACCCGCACCCATGAAATCCGCCCCGATCTGGACGAAGGCATCGACCGCAAGGTGCTGACCCAACTGCGCGCGCGTTTCATGACCCTCAATCAAGGCCGCATGGCCCGGGCCGTCGAGGGGCTGACGCCACGTCAGCAAAGCGTGCTGGCCTTGTTGCCGCTGTTTTTCCACGTCAATCACCCGCTCTTGCCGGGCTATGTCTCTAGCAGCACGCCGGCCGGGCTGTCGAATTTCGAACCGCACGCCCAGACCCTGGCCGATGCCCAGCGCCTGACCCGTTCGTTCTCCTATAAACCGCGCCACGGCAACCCGCCTACGCCGATCCACGGCTTGTTCCTGATGGGCAGCCTTGGCACCCTGGCCCAGGCCGATCAAAGCGATATGGACGTGTGGGTGTGCCACGCTCCCGACTTGAGCGAAACCGAGCTGGCCGAGCTGCGCAAAAAGTGCCAACTGCTGGAAACCTGGGCCTTGGGCATGGGCGCCGAAGCGCATTTCTTCCTGATCGACCCGACGCGCTTTGTGTTGGGTGATCGCGATACGCAACTGAGTTCCGACGACTGCGGCACCACCCAGCACTACCTGTTGTTGGATGAGTTCTATCGCACCGCGATCTGGCTGGCCGGGCGCACGCCCATCTGGTGGCTGGTGCCGGTCTACGAAGAAAGCCGCTACGCCGAATTTACTCACACCCTGGTGTCCAAGCGTTTTATCCGCACCGATGAAACCCTCGACCTCGGCCATCTGGCTCATATTCCTCCAGGGGAGTTTATCGGGGCCGGGCTGTGGCAACTGTTCAAGGGCATCGAGTCGCCCTACAAGTCGGTGCTCAAGCTGCTGCTGACCGAGGTCTACGCAAGCGAACACCCGAACGTGCGCTGCCTGAGCCTGCGCTTCAAACAGGCGGTGTTCAGCCATCAGGTAGACCTGGATGAGTTGGACCCGTACATCATGGTCTACCGCCGTATCGAGGAGTACCTCAAGGCCCGCAACGAGCTGGAGCGCCTGGAATTGGTGCGGCGCAGCCTGTACCTGAAGGTCAACCGCAAGCTCAGCGCCGGCCAGCGCACCGCCGGTTGGCAACGGCAACTGCTGGAACGCCTGGCGCATGAGTGGAGCTGGGACACGCGCCAACTGGCCCTGCTGGACAGCCGCAGCCAATGGAAAGTGCGCCAGGTCGCCTCCGAGCGCCGCGCTCTGGTCAATGAGTTGAACTACAGCTACCGCTTCCTCACGCAGTTCACCCGCAGCGAACAGACCGCCAGCGCGGTCAATAAGCGCGAACTCAATGTACTGGGCCGCCGCTTGTACGCGGCGTTCGAGCGCAAGGCCGGCAAGGTCGAGTTCATCAACCCCGGCATCGCCCCTGACCTGGCCGAAGATACCTTGACTCTGGTGCAGTCGCCCAACCGCAAGGAGCCGGGCCAACACCATTGGGGTCTGTATAACGGCAACCTTACCGCTCTCGAATGGGAACACTTTGCACCGATCAAACGCAGCCGCGACCTGCTGGAAATGCTCACCTGGTGCCATCGCAACGGCGTGATCGACAGCAGCACCCGCCTGGCGCTGCACCCCGGCACCAGTGACATGACCGAGTTCGAGCTGTTCAACCTGCTGGGCAGCCTGCAACAGACCATCACCCTGCCCCTGGCCAGTGTCGACGAGGTCCGCTTGCTGCGCCCGGCAGTGCCAGAAGAGGTGCTGCTGCTGATCAACGTCGGGGTTGACCCGCTCAAGCATCATCGCGACCTGAATATTCTGATGACCACGGAGCGCACCGACTCCCTGAGCTATGCCGGCGTGCGCGACAACCTGGTGCTGACCCTGGACCAAGTCACACTCAACAGCTGGAACGAAGTGATGGTCAGCCGCTATGACGGCCCGCACGCCCTGCTCGACTGCCTGCGCGACTATCTCAACCAATTGCCATCGAACCATCTGCCACGCCTGCGAGTGCGTTGTTTTTGTCACAACCGGGCACAGTTCATTGCCCAGCGGGTGGAAGAGGTATTCGACACCGCGCAGCATCTGCTGCTCGGCCAAGGCAATCATCGCTACCTGCTCCAGGTGCAGCAGCATTATCACGTCATGGAACTGGTACCGGGCCAAGCCACCCATGTATCACTGCCGACTCAGGACGCGCTGATCGCTTACCTTAGCGAGGAGCTGGCCAGCTACAGCCCGTGGCACCTGGACGCCATGGCCTTGGAAGACCACGACCTGGCGCTGCTGCTGCCCATGGGCCAAGCCGAGTGTGTGCAGGTGTTCTACCGGGTCAATGAAGGCTTCGCCGACGTCTATGTGCTCGACGAATTCAACGCGCTCTGGCAACAGCGCTTGCCGTTTCATGATGAGCAAAGCCTCTTGGCCCCACTGCAACGCTTTTTGCAATCGATCCTGTACCGTCGGGAAGCGCTATTGTCCCTGGACACCCAGCAACCTGCGGGCGAAGTACAGATCCTGTACTACCAACTGTTGCCATCGGGCAACGGCCGGGCGCGGGGCGTGGAGCCACGACCGGCCCCGCAAGACCCGGCCAACAAGGCGTTTTATGACGTGCAGGCCATCATCGGTAAAGGCGCGCCAGGCCAGGTAGGGATCACCCTGTACTGTAATCAGCGGGAGTTTTCCGAACTGGAATTTGGCGACCAGCTGTTTGCAGTGGTCGCCCGGGAGATCGTCGGGCAACGTCGGGAAACCGAGCGTTACCGCGGCTATATCACTGACCTGGATCTGTCGGGGCTGCTCGGTGATGTGCAAAGCCCAAGCAATCTGTACCTGCGCTATAAAGCCGAACTGGAACAGTCACTCAATGCGGCCTTGGATCAGGTTTAGAGCGGGAAGGCGCCACCATCTTTGGGCTGGCCTTCGACGCTGAGCAATTCCAGCTTGAGGGTCTTGCCGCCAGGCGCCGGCCAGTCGATGTGCTGGCCCACTTGCAGGCCAAGCAATGCGCTGCCCACGGGCGCCATGATCGAAATCTTGCCTTCGTCGGCGTTCGCGTGCTTGGGGTAGACCAGCGTCAGGTGATAGTCCTTGCCGCTGCTTTGTTCACGACAATGCACGCTGGAATTCATGGTCACGACACCCGCAGGCACTTCATCGTGACCAACCACGTCTTCGGCGCGGTCGAGTTCGGCTTGCAACGCTTCGACGCCGGGAAACTCGTCGCCCAAGCGGTCGATCAGTTGCTCCAGACGCTGCACGTCAAGACGGGTAAGAATGATGGACGGTGCGGTGGTCATGATTCAGGCAGACTCCTTTTTTCTGCACAAAAAAGCAAAACCCCGCCAGGAAAAGGCGGGGTTCTCACGGACCTCAATGAATGGAGGTGTATCCGGACACTACCACAGCGACACAAATAAACAAGACGCCGTCAGGCGCTCGCCTTGCGCTGCTCGGCCTCGGCGCAGATCACCCGGCGCCGCGCATCGTCGGCAGAGCGCCATTCCCGGATGTCTTCCACATGGCGAAAGCAGCCAAGGCAGACTTTCCGCTCGTCCAGGCGACACAAACTGATACAAGGTGACGGCACCGCCGGGCTGACATTGCTGAACAGCGGTTTGGGCGGGCGTACGGCTACAGGCTCACTCACCATCAGATCTCGTCGAAATCCAGCTCGACGCCGGTGTATTCCTGAACCAGGCGCATGAGCATCTCACCCAGCAACTCTTCACTCTTGTCGCACTGCCATGTGCCGCTTTCTTCATCGTAGTCGAAGTGAACGCCACCGGAGCGCGCCGCCAGCCACAACTGACGCAGCGGCTCCTGGCGACTGAAGATCAATTGCTGGCCGCTCTCGAACTTGACCGTCAGCACACCGGCCGAGCTTTCCAGGTCCACGTCCAGGCCGCTGTCGTCGAAAATATCTTCCAGCTTCTCTTGGGTGGCATCCACCAGGTCGTGAAAACGGGCTTCGGTCAAACTCATTGTGGCAACCTCAAAAGTGTCTGGTTTTGCTCAAGCGCCGCACGATACGGGCGAGCTTCGCCGATTGCAAAGGATACTGATTTCATCACGGATGACGGTACGAAATATCCCCAGACATCGTAGCCTGCTTCCCTACTGTCTCGGCAAACCCCCGCCGGACGGGTGGTGCGGCGCATAGGCAAGCTGGCGGGTGGTCGGTATACTCGGGCGCAATTAATGCATATTCAAGGATTTCGCCATGAAGCGCCTGATCTCTTCCCTTGCTGCGCTCGTCGCGGTCGCTTGCCTCGTTAGTGCCTGTGGCCAGAAAGGCCCGCTGTACCTGCCGGATGACAGCAAAGATCCAAACGAACAGGCGCAATCGTCGCAAAAGCCGTCAAAAGCCCATAAGCACGACACCTACTAAGTTAAGGGAAACTTATGGACGCTTTTAACTACCGGGACGGCGAGCTGTTCGCGGAAGGCGTGGCCTTGTCCGCGATTGCCCAGCGCTTCGGCACCCCGACCTATGTGTACTCGCGTGCGCATATCGAAGCCCAATACCGCTCGTTCACCGACGCCCTCGACGGCGTGCCGCACCTGGTGTGCTACGCAGTCAAGGCCAACTCCAACCTGGGTGTACTCAATGTCCTGGCGCGTCTTGGCGCTGGTTTTGACATCGTGTCCCGTGGCGAGCTGGAACGCGTACTGGCCGCCGGCGGCCAGGCAGACAAAATTGTCTTCTCTGGCGTCGGCAAGAGCCGCGAAGACATGCGCCGCGCCCTGGAAGTCGGCGTGCATTGCTTCAACGTCGAATCCACCGACGAGCTGGAGCGCCTGCAAATGGTCGCCGCCGAGATGGGTGTGCGTGCGCCGATCTCCCTGCGCGTCAATCCGGATGTCGACGCCGGCACCCACCCGTACATCTCCACCGGTCTCAAAGAAAACAAGTTCGGCATTGCCATCGCCGACGCCGAGGACGTGTACATCCGCGCCGCCCAACTGCCGAACCTGGAAGTGCTGGGTGTCGACTGCCATATCGGCTCGCAACTGACTACCCTGCCACCGTTCCTGGATGCCCTCGACCGCCTGCTGGCCTTGATCGACCGTCTGGGCGAGTGCGGCATCTACCTGCACCACATCGACCTCGGTGGTGGCGTGGGCGTGCGTTATCGCGATGAAGAGCCGCCGCTGATTGCCGACTATATCCAGGCCGTGCGCGAACGCATCGAAGGCCGCGACCTGACGCTGATGTTCGAGCCGGGCCGCTACATCGTCGCCAACGCTGGCGTGTTGCTGACCCAGGTCGAGTACCTCAAGCACACCGAGCACAAGGATTTTGCCATCGTCGATGCGGCGATGAACGACCTGATCCGCCCGGCCCTGTACCAGGCCTGGATGGATGTCACCGCCGTGACGCCGCGCGCAAGCGACGCCCGCGCCTATGACATCGTCGGGCCCATCTGCGAGACCGGCGACTTCCTGGCCAAGGATCGTGAGTTGGCGCTTGAAGAAGGTGATCTGCTGGCCGTGCATTCGGCCGGAGCCTACGGGTTTGTCATGAGTTCCAACTACAACACCCGCGGGCGCACCGCCGAGGTGCTGGTGGACGGTGATCAAGCATTTGAAGTGCGTCGCCGCGAGACGGTAGCCGAGTTGTATGCTGGCGAAAGCCTGCTGCCGGAGTAAGCCATGCTGCTGCGTTTTACCAAGATGCACGGGCTGGGTAATGATTTCATGGTCCTCGACCTGGTCAGCCAGCACGCGCACATCCTGCCCAAGCACGCCAAACAGTGGGGCGATCGCCACACCGGGATCGGTTTCGACCAGTTGCTGCTGGTCGAGGCGCCGAGCAACCCGGAGGTGGATTTCCGTTACCGGATCTTCAACTCCGACGGTTCCGAAGTGGAACAGTGTGGCAACGGCGCGCGCTGCTTTGCGCGCTTTGTGCTCGACAAACGCCTGACTGCCAAACGCCAGATTCGCGTCGAAACCAAGGGTGGCGTGATCGAACTGGACATCCGCAATGATGGCCAGATCAGCGTCAACATGGGCGCCCCACGCCTGGTGCCGGCGGATATTCCGTTCCAGGCCACCGAGCAGGCCCTCAGTTACCCACTGGATGTGGAGGGCAAAACCGTGGAGGTCGCCGCCGTGTCCATGGGCAACCCCCATGCGGTGCTGCGGGTCACCGACATCAATAACGCCCCCGTGCATGAACTGGGGCCGAAGATCGAACATCACCCGCGCTTTCCGGCACGGGTCAATGTGGGCTTCCTGCAGGTGATCGACCGTAACCGTGCGCAATTGCGCGTATGGGAACGCGGCGCCGGCGAAACCCAGGCTTGCGGCACCGGTGCTTGCGCCGCTGCCGTGGCCGCGATCAGCCAGGGGTGGATGGATTCGCCACTGTTGATCGACCTGCCCGGCGGACGTTTGTCCATCGAATGGGCAGGCCCTGGCCACCCGGTGATGATGACCGGGCCAGCCACGCGTGTATACGAAGGACAGGTCCGTCTATGAGTGAGCCAAGCTAATGACCGATAAGCCTCAAGTACCCGCACACGCTACCCCGAGTGAAAGCCTGGAGGCCGCTGCTGTCGCGGCGTACCTTGAGGCTAACCCGGACTTCTTCGTCGAGCACGAAGAACTGCTGCCGGCCCTGCGCATCCCCCACCAGCGCGGCGATACCGTGTCGCTGGTGGAGCGGCAAATGAAGATCCTGCGCGAGCGCAACATTGAAATGCGCCACCGACTCTCTCATCTGATGGACGTGGCCCGCGACAACGACCGCTTGTTCGACAAGACCCGCCGCCTGATTCTGGCCCTGATGGATGCCGCCAGCCTGGAAGAAACGGTGATCGCCGTGGAAGACAGCCTGCGCGAGGATTTCCAGGTGCCCTTCGTCAGCCTGATCCTGTTCAGCGACAACCCGATGCCGGTGGGGCGCTGGGTCACAGGTGGCGAAGCGCAGACGGCCATCGGTGGCCTGCTGTCCGAAGGCAAGACCGTCAGCGGCACCTTGCGCGAGCATGAGCTGGACTTCCTGTTTGGCGCCGAACAGCGCAAGCAGATCGGCTCTACGGCCGTTATCGCCCTCAGCCATCAAGGCTTGCACGGGGTACTGGCCATCGCCAGCCGCGACCCGGCGCACTACAAAAGCTCGGTGGGCACGTTGTTCCTGACCTATATCGCCGAAGTGCTGGGCCGCGTCCTGCCACGCCACACCACCACCCTGCGCGCGGTGCGCTGATCATGGAGCGGCAACTGGACGCTTACTGCGCTCACCTGCGCAATGAGCGCCAGGTGTCGTCCCACACGCTGGAAGCTTATCGGCGGGACTTGAACAAGGTCCTGGCCTATTGCGAAAAACAGCACGTCAGCAGTTGGAAGGCCCTGGATATCCAGGCCCTGCGCAGCCTGGTCGCCCGGTTGCACCAACAGGGCCAATCCTCCCGCAGCCTGTCTCGCCTGCTATCGGCGGTGCGCGGCCTCTATCACTACCTCAATCGCGAAGGCCTGTGCGACCACGACCCGGCCAATGGCCTGTCACCGCCCAAAGGCGAACGGCGCCTGCCCAAGACCCTGGACACAGACCGCGCCCTGCAATTGCTCGACGGTGCCGTCGAGGATGACTTCCTGGCCCATCGCGACCAGGCAATCCTGGAGCTGTTCTACTCCTCGGGCCTGCGCCTGTCGGAGCTGACGGGCCTGAACCTCGATCAGCTGGACCTCGCCGATGGCCTGGTGCAAGTGCTCGGCAAAGGCAGCAAGACGCGCGTACTGCCCGTGGGCAGGAAAGCCCGCGAAGCCTTGCAGCTATGGCTGCCGCTACGCCTTCTGACCAACCCTGCAGACGATGCCGTGTTTGTCAGCCAGCAAGGCCGGCGCCTGGGGCCGCGCGCGATTCAACTGCGGGTCAAGGCTGCCGGCGAGCGCGAGCTGGGGCAGAATCTGCACCCGCACATGTTGCGTCATTCCTTTGCCAGCCACCTGCTCGAATCCTCCCAGGACCTGCGCGCCGTGCAGGAGCTGCTCGGGCACTCGGATATCAAGACCACGCAAATCTACACCCACCTCGACTTCCAGCACCTGGCAACGGTGTACGACAGCGCCCATCCACGGGCCAAACGCATCAAGGGCGGCGACTCATGAGTATCAAGCTGATTACCTTCGACCTGGACGATACCCTCTGGGACAACGTACCCGTCATCATCAGCGCCGAAGCGTCGATGCGCGAATGGCTGGCGACCCACGCGTCCAAGGTCGGCGACCTGCCCCTTGAGCATTTTGCCAGCCTGCGCCAGCAGGTGCTGCAGCGTCATCCCGAACTCAAACACCGTATCAGCCTGCTGCGTCATCGCGTGTTGATGCATGCGTTCGAGGAGGCCGGTTATCCCCAGCCTGAGGCCACAGAGATGGCGGATGTCTGCTTCGAAGCGTTCATCCACGCACGCCACCAACTCACCGTGTTTCCGGAAGCCGAGCCGATGCTCAAGGCGCTGCGCCAGCACTTCCTGCTCGGCGTGATCACCAATGGCAATGCCGATGTGCAGCGTGTGGGCCTGGCGGACTACTTTCACTTTGCCCTGCGCGCTGAAGATATCGGCATCGCCAAGCCGGATGCACGGCTGTTTCATGAAGCACTGCAACGTGGCGGTGTGGACGCCAGCGCGGCAGTGCATGTGGGCGATCATCCTGGGGATGACATCGCCGGCGCGCAGCAGGCGGGACTGCGGGCAGTGTGGTTCAACCCCACGGGCAAGGCCTGGGAGGGTGACAAGCGCCCGGATGCGCAGATTCGCAGCCTGACGGAGTTACCGCCACTGCTGAGTCGCTGGAGCTAACACTGCCCCCAATGTGGGAGCTGGCTTGCCTGCGATAGCGGTGGATCAGTCAACACAGGGCTCGCAGATAGACCGCTATCGCAGGCAAGCCAGCTCCCACAGGGTATTGCAGCAAACCGGTAAATTGCTCCAGGCATGAAAAAGCCCGCAGCGACGGCGGGCTTTTCTTACAAGCAGGAGGCAGACCTCAGATAGGTCGGCTGCCGTACTTGTTATCCGGCTTCTTCGGTGGATCAGCCACCACGTTGGCCTCGACTTCCTGCACTTTGCCGCCTTTAGCGAGGAACTCTTCCATCGCACGGGCCAGGGCATCGCGCTCTTTGTTCTTGGCTTCAACGCTCGGCAACTCGTCTACCGACACAGCCGCCTTGGCTTTGCCTTTGGCTTTGGGAGCCGCGTCATCGCCAACACTGTCATCGACGTCCTCAGCAACGTCTTCGGCCGCAACTTCAAGACCGTCTTCGGTGTCGTCTTCATCACCTACTTCGAGGTCGTCTTGTTCCAGATCATCGTCGCTCATGTTCTACCTCATGACTTGCGAAAAGCAGATTAGTTATAGCCCAGCTTCACCCTCTGTCGAGGTTGCCGGAAAAAAATCAACATCCACTGGATCACCAGTGGCTTATGCCCCTTCACCATGCAAGGTGGCGAGGACTTTACGAGCACCGCCATGATCACGGTGCTCGCCCAGATAAACACCTTGCCAGGTCCCTATCGCCAAGCGGCCGGCCTTGACCGGCAAACTCAGCTGGCAGCCCAGCAGACTGGCCTTGAAGTGCGCCGGCAGATCATCCGGACCTTCGTCGTCATGTTCAAACCCTGCGCGACCTTGTGGCACCAGCAGGTTGAAAAAACGCTCGAAGTCACGGCGAACCGCCGGGTCGGCATTCTCGTTGACGGTCAACGAGGCCGAGGTGTGCTGCAGCCACAGATGCAACAGGCCCACACGGCACGCCCTCAATTCAGGCAAGCCGGCAAGCAACTCGTCCGTTACCAAGTGAAAGCCCCTGGGCTTGGCCCGCAGGGTAATCAGGGTCTGTTGCCACATACAGTTCTCCGCCCATCGGCGCGCATTCTAGCGCGCTCTGGGAAAAAACAAAGTGCCTAATACGCCTTCATGCCTGTAAGACATTTGCACCCTTAAAAGTGCAGTGTGGATCCCATCACAAAGTCGATAAAAAACCCACGCACCTTTAGCCACAGACAAACGCCGGGCAAAAAAATGCCCGGCAAGCCGGGCATGTTTTTTTCGCGTAGTTACAAGTTGTAGCCGCGCTCGTTGTGTTGCGCCAGGTCGAGGCCGACCGCCTCTTCTTCTTCGGTGACACGCAGGCCCATGACCATGTCGAGCACCTTGAGGATGACGTAGGTCACAATCGCCGTGTAGATCACGGTGAAGCCCACGCCTTTGCACTGGATCCAGACCTGGGCCGCGATATCGGTCACGGTGCCGAAGCCGCCCAGAGCAGGAGCTGCGAACACACCGGTGAGGATCGCACCGACGATACCGCCAATACCGTGCACGCCGAAGGCGTCCAGGGAGTCGTCATAACCCAGTTTGCGCTTGAGGCTGGTCGCGCAGAAGAAGCACACCACACCGGCGACCAGACCAATCACCAGGGCGCCCATCGGGCCCACGGTGCCAGCCGCTGGTGTCACGGCGACGAGGCCGGCGACCACGCCCGAGGCGATACCCAGTGCGCTTGGCTTGCCGTGGGTGATCCACTCGGCAAACATCCAGCCCAGGGCCGCAGCTGCGGTAGCGATTTGAGTTACCAGCATCGCCATGCCCGCGGTGCCGTTGGCCGCCGCAGCGGAACCGGCGTTGAAGCCAAACCAGCCGATCCACAGCATGGCCGCGCCCACCAGGGTATAGCCCAGGTTATGCGGGGCCATCGGGGTGGTGGGGAAGCCTTTGCGCTTGCCGAGCACGATGCACGCCACCAGGCCAGCCACACCCGCGTTGATGTGCACAACGGTGCCGCCGGCGAAGTCCAGCACGCCCCAGTCCCACATCAGGCCGCCATTGCCGCTCCAGACCATGTGCGCAATCGGCGCATAGACCAGGGTGAACCAGATAGCCATGAAGATCAGCATCGCGGAGAACTTCATACGCTCAGCGAAAGCACCGACGATCAGCGCCGGAGTAATGATGGCAAAGGTCATCTGGAAGGTGATGAACACGGCTTCCGGAAACAGCGCCGCCGGCCCGGTGATGCTGGCTGGGGTGACACCCGCCAGGAACGCCTTGCCCATGCCGCCGAAGAAGGAATTGAAGTTGACCACACCTTGTTCCATACCGGTGGTATCGAACGCGATGCTGTAGCCGTAGACAACCCAGAGGATGCTGATCAGGCCAGTGATGGCGAAGCACTGCATCATCACCGACAGAATATTCTTGGAGCGGACCATGCCGCCGTAGAACAGCGCCAGGCCAGGGATGGTCATGAACAGCACCAGCGCGGTGGCGGTAAGCATCCAGGCGGTGTCGCCGGAATTGAGGACTGGAGCAGCCACTTCATCTGCCGCCATGGCCAGGCTTGGCATTACGATGGACAGCAGGGCTCCGAGCCCTGCGAATTTACGCAGAGTCATATTGTTTTCTCCTGGGGCGTTGGGGTTTGGCGGCTTAGATTGCGTCGGTATCGGTTTCGCCGGTACGGATGCGAATAGCCTGTTCCAGATTGACCACGAAGATCTTGCCGTCACCGATCTTGCCGGTGTTGGCCGCCTTGGTTATCGCCTCGATAACCCGATCAAGATCCTTGTCGTCAATGGCGACATCGATCTTCACCTTCGGCAGGAAATCGACCACGTATTCCGCGCCGCGATACAGCTCGGTATGACCCTTCTGCCGACCGAAGCCCTTGACCTCAGTAACGGTAATGCCCTGCACGCCGATCTCGGACAGTGACTCGCGTACATCGTCCAACTTGAACGGCTTGATGATGGCAGTGACTAGCTTCATGAAAACTCTCTCCCGAATTTGGTGGACTTGCCCCAGGAAAACAAACCCGTCTCAAGTCTAAGCGCAGTGCCTGGCTTTGTAACGCATCGTCGCCTCGGCATTTGCCGTCGCGACGCCAGCGAACCACTGGTGACGAGCCCTGTACCCCGGATCCGTCGGCGCACTGCATTCGTCACAGCGACTGCATCAGTGCATGGGTCATGATCGTCTAAGCAGAAACCTTGCCAGCTCCGTAAAAACCACCGAAATCAATCCTTTGCCCGCTTATGCCCACCTACGGGGCGCCTGTGCGGCCGCAATGCGCATCAAAACAGTGCGCAGCCGCCCACCCCAATGCGCGAAAACCGTGCGCAGCGGGGCGTGAAAATGACTATAGACGCTGCGTGGTACACTGCCGACCAACTGTTTTCCGGAATATGTCCAATGCTCGCGCCCAAAGACTTCCTCGACGCCCTGAGCGGCCACGCCTCTCGCCTGTTCAGCGGCGACACTCCGCTGCCCCGCAATGAAATCGAAAGCCAGTTCAAGGCTTTGCTACAGAGCGGTTTCAGCAAGCTCGACCTGGTCAGCCGGGAAGAGTTTGACAGCCAGATGGTGGTACTGGCCCGCACACGTGCGCGGCTGGAGAGCCTGGAGGCGAAGGTGGCTGAACTTGAAGCACGGTTGACGCCACCCTCTGCTGAATAAACACGGTGAGTGTGTGGCTTGCCTGCGATGGCCATAGGTATCTACACAGCTGTGGCGACGCTGGACTTGTGGCGAGAGAGCTTGCTCCCGTGACGACCGGATAGCCGACGCTGTTCTAACTGACGCACCGCGATCCAAATGTGGGAGCTGGCTTGCCTGCGATAGCGCCCTGACAGTCAACACAGCTGGATTGTGTACATATCCATTGCTGCGGTAACGGCCACTTAGGGTTCCGCCCTGACGGCGGCTCACTTTTGAAAAGCCGGAATGCCGGCCCAGACAAAAGTAAGCAAAACGCTCTTGCCCCACCACTCGGCACCTCGCTTAGGCTCGGTGTGCCCGTAATTCGCCAGCGTGGTTTAACGGGGCGCCTAAGATCAAAAGCAGATCAAGAGCGACTCGCTTCGCATCGTGGTTACCTTGCTGCGACAGCCTACAAAGTTGTGTAGATACCTAAGCTGCGATGGCGGTGCATCAGCGGATGATTCTTTGCTGACACACAGCCATCGCAGGCAAGCCCGCTCCCACATTTGTTTTGCATTGCCGCCCGGATACGTTCTGTAAAACCTCCCCGCCCCGCTCCATCCCACCTCGTCTACCCTTGAAAAAACCGCAGGAAGCGGCCCTCCCATTCAAGGAACGAGCATGTCCCTCGCCATCGTCCACAGCCGCGCCCAGATCGGTGTAGAAGCCCCCGCCGTCACCGTCGAGGTGCACATGGCCAATGGTCTGCCGTCTCTCACTCTCGTGGGTTTGCCCGAAACTGCAGTGAAGGAAAGCAAGGATCGCGTGCGCAGCGCCATCCTCAACTCGGCGCTGCAATATCCGGCCCGCCGCATCACGCTCAATCTCGCGCCCGCCGACCTGCCCAAGGACGGCGGACGTTTTGATCTGGCGATTGCCCTGGGCATCCTGGCAGCCAGTGTGCAAGTGCCGGCGTTGATGCTCGATGACGTGGAATGCCTTGGCGAGTTGGCGCTGTCCGGCGAGGTGCGCGCGGTGAAGGGGGTGTTGCCGGCCGCGCTGGCGGCGCGCAAGGCCGGGCGCACCGTCATAGTGCCGCGCGCCAATGCCGAGGAGGCGTGCCTGGCGTCGGGGTTGAAGGTGATTGCGGTGGATCACCTGCTGCAAGTGGTGGCGCACCTGAATGGGCATGTGCCGATTGAGCCCTACGCGTCCGACGGCTTGCTGTATCTGAACAAACCTTACCCGGACCTGAGTGAAGTACAGGGCCAACTCGCGGCCAAGCGAGCATTGCTGATCGCGGCGGCGGGTGCGCATAACCTGTTGTTCACCGGGCCACCAGGCACCGGCAAGACTTTATTGGCCAGCCGGCTACCGGGCTTGCTGCCGCCGTTGAGCGAGCAGGAAGCGCTGGAAGTGGCAGCGATCCAATCCGTGGTCAGCCTGGCACCGCTGAGCCATTGGCCAAACCGCCCGTTTCGCCAGCCGCACCACTCGGCATCCGGGCCGGCGCTGGTGGGTGGCGGCTCGAAGCCACAACCGGGGGAAATCACCCTGGCCCATCACGGGGTGTTGTTCCTGGATGAGCTGCCAGAGTTCGATCGCAAGGTGCTGGAGGTGCTGCGCGAGCCATTGGAATCGGGACATATCGTGATATCCCGCGCCCGTGACAGGGTGCGCTTCCCGGCGCGCTTTCAACTGGTCGCGGCGATGAACCCCTGCCCTTGCGGCTACATGGGCGAGCCCAGCGGGCGTTGTCGGTGTACACCGGAGCAGATCCAGCGCTATCGCAACAAGCTCTCCGGGCCGTTGCTGGACCGGATTGATTTGCACCTGACAGTCGCGCGGGAGGTCACTGCGCTGAACCCCGCCCAACAAGCCGGTGATACCACCGCGCAAGCGTCCGCTCAGGTGGCGCAAGCCCGGGAACGCCAGCACCAGCGCCAGGGTTGCGCCAATGCATTCCTCGATCTGCCCCGGCTGCGCGAACACTGCCAGTTGGCCAAAGCCGATGAAAGCTGGCTGGAAAGCGCGTGTGAGCGGCTGACATTATCACTGCGCGCAGCCCATCGATTGCTCAAGGTGGCTCGCACCCTGGCGGACCTTGAGCAAGTGGAAGGCATCGCCCGCCATCATTTGGCGGAGGCGTTGCAGTACCGACCAGCCGCAAATGGCTAGCACTTGTCAGGCAAAATCCAGCAGCAGCCTCGCCACTTCCAGCACTTCTTGCAGCGCCGCTTCTGCGGACTCTGCGGAAGGCTTGAGCATCAGGTCATCGGCATAGCCCATCGCCAGGGCGAAGATCTGCCGTGCAGCGCGTTGAGCCGACTCGCAGCGAAAGACGCTATCGGCAACGCCCCGCTCGATCACCTCGGCAAGCATGCTTTGCCATTGGGCGTTGATTACCAGATAAGCCTGGGTCATTTGCGCGTCATGCATGGCCTCGTCCCAGGCGTCGAGCCACAGCGCCCAGCCGGCGTCAGCGGTGCTGGGCAGGCAGTCGCGCAAAAAACCCACGAGCGCCTCCAGGGGTGGCGCATCGGCCAACGGCTCGCGCACTTCATCCAGTTGCTCATTGGCAAAGCGTACGAAGGCTTCGCGGCGCAGTTCATTCCAGTCGCTGAAGTAGTGATAGACATGACTGCGCGACAAGCCGGCATGTTCGGCGAGGTCACGGGTGGATACATCGGCGAAACCCTTGCTGCGAAACAGCTCCAGGGCGGCGGCGATGATCTGGTCTTTACGGTCGGTACGCGACATGGGCAATTCCTTCGAGCACGAGCAGATAAGCGGCGCTTGCTTTTTGAGCGATCGCTCAAGGATACTTGAGCAGTCGCTCAATAATAGCGTCTATTACTCCTCTGGTGCACCCATGACATCCGTCACCCCACAAATTCTGATCGAAGAAAGCAAGAAAATCGGCCAGCAGTCTGCCAGCCAGACCCTCAAGGCTATTGCCAGAGCCTATCCCGGCAAGCTGTCTTGCACCTTGTCGCTGGTGGCGCTGGAGAACGCGCTGTTGTTGGCTTACCCACTGTTTGCCGGGTTCGCGGTGGATTCGATTATCCGTGGCGATACCACCAGTGCGTTGCTGTATGCCGCCGTGGTCATGGCGTTCTGGGCCGTTGGGGCGGCGAGACGGGCGCTGGACACCCGTACGTTCACGCGCATCTACGCGGACCTTGCGGTGCCGGTCATTCTCAACCAGCGCCAACAGAACCACAGCACCTCGAAATCGGCGGCACGGGTAGTACTTGCTCGGGAGTTTGTCGACTTCTTTGAAAAGCACGTGCCTATCATCGCCACGGCGTTGGTGTCGATTGTGGGCGCGGCAGTGATGCTGATCGTGATTGAGCCATGGGTAGGCATGGCGTGCCTGGCGGCCCTGCTGCTGTGCATCACCTTGTTGCCGCGTTTTGCCCAGCGCAATCAGGCGCTGCACGAACGTCTGAACAACCGCCTGGAAAAAGAAATCGGCCTGGTCGAAAAGGTCGGCGCGCCGACCCTGCGACGCCACTACCAGGTGCTGTCACGCCTGCGCATCTGGCTGTCAGACCGCGAGGCTGCGGCGTTCCTGTTTATCGGCATGACCGCGGCCTTACTGTTCGTGGTTGCGATCAGCCAATTGGCCATGTCCCCAGCGGTGAAGGCCGGCCACATCTACGCCGTCATGACCTATCTGTGGACCTTCGTCACCAGCCTGGACGAAGCGCCAGGCATGGTCGACCAACTGGCGCGGCTCAAGGACATTGGCAAGCGCGTAGACCCAGGGCTTGGGGAGGCCTGAGCCTCAACGAAACCGATCCACCTCATGACGCAAGCCTGCCGCCAAGGTCTCCAGTTCCTTGGCGGTAACCGCCAGGTTGGACACCACTTCACGCTGCTCGCTGTTGGCCAGCGCAATGCTCTGCAGGTTGCTGCTGAGCAAGGTCGCGGTGCTGCTCTGTTCCTGGGTGGCGGTGGTGATCGCAGCAAATTGCTGGCCGGCCGAGCGGCTTTGCTCGTCGATACGCGCCAGGGCCGAGGCCACATCGGCGTTGCGCGACAGGCCTTCCTGCATCAGCGCATTGCCGTGCTCCATGGTGCTGATGGCGTTACCGGTTTCCTGCTGGATGCTCTGGATCATGCCGGAGATTTCATCGGTGGCCTGGCGGGTGCGCGAAGCCAGGTTGCGCACTTCGTCGGCGACCACGGCGAAGCCACGGCCTTGCTCGCCGGCGCGCGCGGCCTCGATGGCAGCGTTGAGCGCCAGCAGGTTGGTCTGTTCTGCGATGGCGGTAATCACGCCGACGATCCCGCCGATTTCCTGGGAACGCTGGCCCAGGGTGTTGATCACGGCAGCGGTGCTGTTCAGCGCAGTGGCGATATGTTCCAGGGACGATGACGCCTCTTGCATCGAACTGCGGCCGATACGGGTTTGCTGGGCATTCTCTTGAGCCAGGCGCTCGGTGTTGCCCATGTTGTCGGCAATGTTCAGCGAGGTAGCACTGAACTCTTCCACCGCACCGGCCATGCTGGTGATCTCGCCGGACTGCTGCTCCATGCCTTCATAGGCACCGCCGGACAAGCCCGACAGCGCCTGGGCGCGGCTGTTGACCTGTTCGGCGGCGGTACGGATATGCGACACCATGGTCGACAGCGCCTCACCCATCTGGTTGAAACTACGCGCCAGCTGGCCGATTTCGTCATGGCTGGACACATTGAGCCGCGCACTCAAATCGCCCGCACCCAGGGCCTGGGCCTGGCGCACCAGCTCGCTCAATGGCGCCAGCTTGCTGCGCAACAGCCACACCGTGGCGCCCACTGCCAGCAACATCGCCAGCACACTGCCGATCACCAGGCGGATGCCGACTTCCCAGGTCACTGCGCGAATCTCAGCCTTGGGCATGCTCGCTACCACCGCCCAAGGGCCGCCTTCAAACGGCACCGAGACACTATAGAAATCTTCGTTTTTGTCGCTCCAGAAACGGCCAGCACCCGGCTTTTTCGCCAGGTCGAGCATCACGGCAATCGCCTGATCCGGCGCTTGCACGCCAGCCGGCGGCACCAGCCAGTGCTTTTGCTCATCCAGCAGCGCGAGGGAGCCGGTCTGGCCGATGCGGAAGCGCTTGAGGTTTTCAAACTGGGCGTTCTGCGCATCGGTGTAATCGAAACCGATGAACAGCACGGCGATGACCTGCCCACTGCTGTCACGTACGGGGCTGTATTGGGTCATGTAGGAGCGGTCGAACAACACGGCACGGCCGATGTAGGTCTGGCCGCTCACAACGCGCTGGTAGGCCGCGCCCTGACGGTCGAGCACGGTGCCAATGGCGCGATTGCCGTCCTGCTTGGTCAGGGAGGTGCTGACGCGGATAAAATCGTCGCCGCTGCGCACGAACACCGTGGCCACGCCACCGGACATCTGCTTGAACTCATCCACCTCTTCGAAGTTATTGTTCAGCACCTCATTGCCCAGGTAGAGGCTCGGCGTCTGCACGCCGGCCACGGCTACGGGCTGGTCCGCACGCACACTCAAGCCGGCGCCGAAGCGCTTTTCAAACAGCCCGCTCAAACGCTGGGTGCTTTCACGCAAGGTGCTGTGGAAGGTGTTGAGTTGGTCGGCGAGCAAACGCGCCTCGCTGGCCAAGTGTTCCTCGCGGGTGGCGAGGTTGGCGGAGTCGAGGGTACGCAAGGCAAAGACCGTACTGCCGCTGATCACGACAGCCAGAATCACGGCGAGTGCAAGGCCTAACTGGGAGGCAATCCGGGCACGAGGTTGAGACATGACAGCTCCTGGCCGAGGCCAGGATCATCCTGATCTCATAGCGCTGCTCGGCAAATTATCTAGTGGGAAACGGTAGTGCACGAGGGTTCCAACACCTTTCTTCGGCGGCATTTGGCAATACTTGAGCGAATCACAGGGGTATCCCGCAAACGATTGCACAAACGGTCCGGCCCTACTCAATCGAGGCGTTCAACCTGAGGCAATTCCATCGCCTTGACTTCACCCTGAAGAAATTCCGCCAGCCGTCGCAAACGTTCGCCACCCGGACGGGTTTTCGGCCACACGAGGTAGTAGCTTTCCCCACTGGCCACGGCCGTAGGCCACGGCAGGCTCAAGCGTCCCTGCGCCACGTCTTCGGCCACCATCAGCAAATCCCCCATGGAGACGCCATAGCCTCGGGCGGCGGCTATCATGCCCAATTCAAGCGTGTCGAACACCTGCCCACCCTTGAGTGAAACGTGAGATGACAACCCCATGCGCTGCAGCCAGTAACGCCAGTCGCGGCGGTCAGGCGTCGGGTGCAGCAGTTCGGCGGTTGCCAGCCGCGTCACGTCCCAGGGACCGTCGTCCAACAGATTCGGCGCTCCCACCGGGATAAGCATTTCCGCAAACAGATAACTGGCCTCCCAGTCCGCCGGAAAGTGCCCGTTGCTGAGCAACACCGCGCAGTCGAATGGCTCTTGGTTGAAGTCCACTTCATCAATGCTCATCCACGCACTGGTGAGTTGCACCTCATTGCCTGGCTGCAATGCGCGGAAGCGACTCAACCGCGCAAGCAGCCAGCGCATGGTCAAGGTGGACGGCGCCTTCATACGCAGGATGTCATCTTCGGCATTCAAGGTATGGCAAGCACGCTCCAGGGCAGCGAAGCCTTCCCGTACGCCTGGCAGCAACAAACGCGCCGCTTCCGTGAGCTGCAACGTGCGCCCGCTGCGCTGGAACAATCGGCAGGCGAAATAATCTTCGAGCGTACGGATATGCCGGCTGATCGCACTCTGGGTAATCGACAATTCCTCAGCCGCACGGGTAAACGAGTGGTGACGGGAGGCCGCTTCAAATGCCCGCAAGGCATAAAGAGGAGGAAGACGACGAGACATGCTGAAAGCTCCGACTGCGCAATCTGGAAACCCTACCAGAATCGCTCATGCATGAGTTTTAATCATGCCAACGATCGCTTTTATCCTTTTGTGCAATGCGCTGAATGCGCCGAGAATCAACCCTTCCCCACCTTCCTGACCATTCGAGTGTGATGATCATGCAACATCCGGCACGTACCGAACTCTGGGCCATTCTGCGGCTATCGGGGCCGTTGATTGCCTCACAGTTGGCGCACATGCTGATGGTGCTGACCGACACCTTGATGATGGCGCGCTTGAGCCCCGAGGCACTGGCCGGCGGAGGCCTGGGCGCGGCGAGCTATTCGTTCGTGGCGATCTTCTGCATCGGCGTGATCGCAGCCGTGGGCACCCTGGTCGCCATTCGCCATGGCGCGGGCGATATCGACGGCGCCACTCGCCTGACCCAGGCCGGGCTGTGGCTGGCGTGGTTGATGGCCCTGGCGGCGGCGTTGCTGTTATGGAACTTGAAGCAGGTGCTGCTGATGTTCGGCCAGACCGAAACCAACGTGCATGCGGCCGGGCAATTCCTGACGATCCTGCCCTTTGCCCTGCCCGGCTACCTGAGCTTCATGGCCCTGCGCGGCTTTACCAGCGCCATCGGCAAGGCCACCCCGGTGATGGTGATCAGCCTGTGCGGCACCGTGGTCAACTACCTGCTCAACCATGCGCTGATCGAAGGCATGTTCGGCCTGCCGAAACTGGGCCTGATGGGCATCGGCCTGGTGACCGCCATCGTCGCCAATGGCATGGCGCTAGCACTGATGTGGTACATCCGCAGCAACCGCGCCTACGCCGCCTACCCGCTGGGCACCGGCCTGCTGCGCCTGAATACCCACTACCTGCGCGAGCTGTGGCGTCTGGGCCTGCCGATTGGCGGCACCTATGCGGTAGAGGTCGGGTTGTTTGCCTTTGCGGCGTTGTGCATGGGCACCATGGGCAGCACGCAGTTGGCGGCACACCAGATCGCCCTGCAGATTGTCTCGGTGGCCTTCATGGTGCCGGCGGGGATGTCCTACGCGGTGACCATGCGCATCGGCCAGCATTACGGCGCCGGGCAGTTGCTGCAGGCACGCCTGGCCGGACGAGTGGGCATAGGATTCGGCGCCATGGTGATGTTGGGGTTTGCGGCGGTACTGTGGCTGTTTTCCGACCCGCTGATCGGACTGTTCCTCGACCATGACGACCCGGCGTTCCATGACGTCATCGTCCTGGCGGTGAGCCTGCTGGCCGTCGCCGCCTGGTTTGAATTGTTCGATGGCGTGCAGACCATAGCCATGGGTTGTATCCGTGGCTTGAAGGACGCCAAGACCACCTTCCTGGTGGGCCTGGGTTGCTATTGGCTGATTGGCGCACCGTCAGCCTGGTTGATGGCGTTCACCCTGGGTTGGGGGCCAACAGGCGTCTGGTGGGGCCTGGCACTGGGCCTGGCGTGTGCGGCGGTGAGCCTGACCTGGGCATTTGAGGCGAAAATGAAGCGGATGATTCGGCAGGAGCCGGATGCTCCTGTTGGATTCCGAGCGGCCCTGCCTGACTAGCGAGTACACGCGGCACATGTGGGAGCTGGCTTGCCTGCGATAGCGGTGTGTCAGGCTAATCATTATTAGCTGAACGACCGCTATCGCAGGCAAGCCAGCTCCCACATTTGAACCACTTTGAAGGCTTAACCCAACAGCGCCTGCTGGCTTTGCCCGAACATCAGGTTTTCCACCAGCTCGGGCAGCGGCAACGGCTTGCTGATCAGGTAACCCTGGACCTGGTCGCACCCAAACAAGCGCAAAAGCTCAAGCTGCTCAGGGGTTTCCACGCCTTCGGCGACCACTTCCAGGTTGAGGTTGTGGGCCAGGTTGATCATGGCGTGCACCAGCTTGCGGTTTTCTTCGCGCTCTTCCATGCCGCCGACAAAGCTCTTGTCGATCTTCAACAAGGCAATCGGCAGGCTGTTGAGGTGCACAAACGACGAAAAACCGGTGCCGAAATCATCCAGGGAAAACCGCACACCCAGCCGGCCAAGGGCGTCCATGGTCTGCTTGACCAGGTCGCTGCGGCGCATCACGGCGGTTTCGGTCAATTCGAACTCCAGCCATTGCGCTTCCACGCCGCGCTCGGCAATCAGGCGGCTGAGGGTAGACAGCAACTGACTGTCCTGGAACTGGCGAAACGACAGGTTGACCGCCATGTGCAGCGGCGGCAGGCCGCGTTCACGCAGGTCTTGCATGTCGCGCAGAGCTCGGGAGATCACCCAGTAGCCCAATGGCACGATCAGACCACTCTGTTCGGCCAGCGGCACGAATTCGCTAGGCGGCAACAAGCCGCGTTCACCGTGGCGCCAGCGCACCAGAGCTTCGAGGCCAACGATATGACCATCGTCCAGGTCCAGTCGCGGCTGGTAATGCAGCTCCAACTCATCGCGACGCAAAGCCCGGCGCAGTTCACTTTCCAGGTCGGCCAGGCTGCGCGCGTTGCGGTTGATGCGTTCATTGAAGATATGAAAGGTACAGCCTTGGGTGCTTTTGGCCTGCTGCATGGCGATATGGGCATGCCACATCAACGGGTCGGCGCCAGCGCGGGCTCGAGCATGGGCCATGCCCAGGCTGCAACCGATCAACAGGCTTTCGCCATCCACCCAATAGGGTTCGGCCATCACTTCGGTGATGCGCTCGGCCATCCATTCGGCGCGCTGGGGCGCCCGGCGGGTATCGATCAACAAGGCAAACTCATCGCTGCCCAGGCGCGCCAGTTGGTCCCCGGCTTCGAGCTGGCTCTTGAGCCGCGACACCACTTGCAGGATCAAACGGTCGCCCGCCTGATGGCCGAGGGCATCGTTGGCATGACGAAAATTGTCCAGGTCCAGATGGCCGAGGGCCAGGCCACGGCCTTCGTTTTCTGCCAGCCGGGCGGCCAGCAAGGTCTGGAAGCCCTGACGGTTGGCAATACCGGTGAGCGGGTCTTGCTCGGCCAGGCGCTGCAAGGTGTTTTCCAGCACGCCGCGCTCGCGCACATGGCGCAGGCAGCGGCGCAAGGTGTCGGCGTCCAATGCATCCGACACCAACCAATCGCTGACACCCAGCGGCGACACCAGTGGCTCCTGCTCCAGCAGCAATACACACGGCAGGCTGCACCGGCCGGGGCCGGGCTGCAGGCTGGGCGTGGTCAATAACACAGCACCCTGGTCGTCATCGAACAGGCGGCTTACCGAGTCCCAGTTGGGCGCACTGATCAGCACAGCCCCTTCGCCCATCGGCTCCAGGCACTCGCGCAACAACGCTGCCCACTCGGGCTCATCGGCCAGCAGCAGCAAACGCAAGGGTTCGACAGGCGTAGACACGCTAACTCCCTAGACTCTGCAAAATTTCATTAGCGGTGCCATTATGACGTGCGGCCTGACAATGACAAAGGATGACAAATGATAGGTGTTATCAAACACGCAGACTGTAAATATTAGTCTCGAATAATCCTTAACATCCTGCGGCAAAGTAGCAAAACCGGCAAATTTAGATCGAGTGGTACGTCACACCGTCGTTCTATGGCAGCAGAATCTTTCCAGCCTGTTAAAATGCCCGCCCTTTTGAACAACGACCCCTGAAATTCCGTATGTCCCGACTCAATCCCCGGCAGCAAGAAGCCGTGAACTACGTCGGCGGCCCTCTATTGGTGCTCGCCGGTGCAGGCTCCGGCAAGACCAGCGTGATCACGCGCAAGATCGCGCACTTGATCCAGAACTGCGGCATCCGCGCCCAGTACATCGTCGCCATGACCTTCACCAACAAGGCGGCGCGGGAAATGAAAGAGCGGGTCGGCACCCTGCTCAAGGGTGGCGAAGGCCGTGGCCTCACCGTGTGCACCTTCCACAACCTGGGCCTGAACATCATCCGCAAGGAGCATGTGCGACTGGGCTACAAGCCGGGCTTCTCGATCTTTGACGAGACCGACGTCAAGGCCCTGATGACCGACATCATGCAGAAGGAATACGCGGGCGACGACGGCGTCGACGAAATCAAGAACATGATCGGCTCGTGGAAAAACGACCTGATCCTGCCCGCCGAAGCCCTGGAAGCTGCACGCAACCCCAAGGAGCAGACCGCTGCCATCGTCTACACCCACTATCAGCGTACGCTCAAGGCGTTCAACGCTGTGGACTTCGACGACCTGATCCTGCTGCCAGTCAAGCTTTTCCAGGAGCACAAGGACATCCTGGAGAAGTGGCAGAACAAGGTGCGCTACCTGTTGGTGGACGAATACCAGGACACCAACGCCAGCCAATACCTGCTGGTGAAGTTACTGATCGGCACGCGCAACCAGTTCACCGTGGTGGGCGACGACGACCAGTCGATCTACGCCTGGCGCGGCGCCCGCCCGGAAAACCTGATGCTGCTCAAGGAAGACTATCCCTCCTTGAAAGTGGTGATGCTGGAGCAGAACTACCGCTCCACCAGCCGCATCCTGCGTTGCGCCAACGTGCTGATCTCCAACAACCCCCACGAGTTCGAAAAACAACTGTGGAGCGAGATGGGCCATGGTGACGAGATCCGTGTGATCCGCTGCCGCAACGAAGACGCCGAAGCCGAGCGCGTCGCCGTGGAAATCCTCAGCCTGCACTTGCGCACCGACCGGCCCTACAGCGACTTTGCGATCCTGTATCGCGGCAACTACCAGGCCAAACTGATCGAGCTGAAGCTGCAGCATCACCAGGTGCCGTATCGCCTGTCGGGCGGCAACAGCTTTTTCGGACGCCAGGAAGTCAAAGACCTGATGGCCTACTTCCGGCTGATCGTGAACCCGGACGACGACAACGCTTTCCTGCGCGTGATCAACGTGCCGCGCCGGGAAATCGGCTCCACTACCCTGGAAAAGCTCGGCAACTACGCCACCGAACGCAAGATCTCGATGTACGCCGCCACCGACGAAATCGGCCTGGGCGAACACCTGGACACGCGCTTCACTGATCGCCTGTCACGCTTCAAGCGCTTCATGGACAAGGTCCGCGAGCAGTGCGCCGGCGAAGACCCGATCAGCGCCCTGCGCAGCATGGTCATGGACATCGACTATGAAAACTGGCTGCGCACCAACAGCTCCAGCGACAAGGCCGCCGATTACCGCATGGGCAACGTCTGGTTCCTGATCGAGGCGTTGAAGAACACCCTGGAAAAAGACGAAGACGGCGAGATGACCGTCGAGGACGCCATCGGCAAGCTGGTGTTGCGCGACATGCTCGAGCGCCAGCAAGAAGAGGAAGACGGTGCCGAAGGCGTGCAGATGATGACCTTGCATGCGTCCAAGGGCCTGGAATTTCCCTACGTGTTCATCATGGGCATGGAAGAGGAAATCCTCCCGCACCGCTCCAGCATCGAAGCCGACACCATCGAGGAAGAACGCCGCCTGGCCTACGTGGGCATTACCCGCGCTCGTCAGACCCTGGCCTTCACCTTTGCCGCCAAGCGCAAGCAATACGGTGAAATCATCGATTGTGCCCCCAGCCGGTTCCTGGATGAACTGCCGCCGGACGACCTGGCCTGGGAAGGCAATGACGACACTCCCACCGAGGTGAAGGCCGTTCGCGGCAACACCGCCTTGGCGGATATACGCGCGATGTTAAAGCGCTAGAATCGACTACTTTTTAATCTACTTTCGGCGCACAACGCGCCATTAGAGGAAGCTTTCCGTGGAAGCACTGCACAAGAAAATTCGCGAAGAAGGCATCGTGCTTTCCGATCAGGTCCTCAAGGTTGACGCCTTTCTGAACCACCAGATCGACCCGGCACTGATGAAACTGATCGGCGACGAGTTCGCCGCACTGTTCAAGGATTCGGGCATCACCAAGATCGTCACCATCGAAGCGTCGGGCATTGCCCCGGCGATCATGACCGGGCTGAACCTGGGTGTGCCGGTGATCTTCGCGCGCAAGCAGCAATCCTTGACGCTCACGGAAAACCTGCTGTCGGCCACGGTGTATTCCTTCACCAAGAAAACCGAAAGCACCGTGGCGATCTCCCCGCGCCACCTGACCAGCAGCGACCGCGTGCTGGTGATCGATGACTTTTTGGCCAACGGCAAGGCGTCCCAAGCGCTGATCTCGATCATCAAGCAGGCCGGCGCGACCGTAGCCGGCTTGGGCATTGTGATCGAGAAGTCGTTCCAGGGTGGGCGTGCAGAACTGGATGCACAGGGTTATCGGGTTGAGTCGCTGGCGCGGGTGAAGTCGCTGGCCGGTGGTGTCGTGACCTTTATCGAGTAATCACTGTGTGGGAGCTGGCTTGCCTGCGATAGCGGTGTGTCAGTCGACAGAGATGTCGACTGACACACCGCTATCGCAGGCAAGCCAGCTCCCACATTAGGTTTTGCGTTGCGCCGTCAGTGGGCGGTGGCCTGCAGTCCGGCCAGCAGCAAGCGTTGATACAGGTCTTCCTTGATGCCCTCCGGCTTATCCAAGCGCATCCGCTGCAAATGCTCGGGAAACGCCTCCGGCTCCGGCGCGTCGAGTGCCGCCTTGCCCAACTCCAGAATTTCCGTGAGTTTGAATTTGCTCTTGAGCCAGTTCAGCGCCCGCAACAAGTCCCGCTCCTCATCCGTGAAGTCACTGCCCAGGGGGTATTCGGGAAACAAGCGACGGTGCCTGGCCTGAATCGCCTGGAGCCGCTGCGGCGTGTTGTCGGCAAAACGCGGATCCAACTGGAAGTCCTTGGGCAGTTTGCCGGCCTTTTGCGCCTGCTCAATCAAGTCGTGCTGGAACCTTGAGTCAGTGATGTTCAGCAACGCTTCGATCACCTTGGCATCCGTCTGACCCCGCAAGTCGGCAATACCGTATTCGGTAATGACGATATCCCGCAGGTGCCGGGGAATGGTGCAGTGGCCGTACTCCCAGACGATATTGGAACTGACCTCACCCGCCGACTCACGCCAGCTGCGCAAAATCAGGATTGAGCGTGCACCTTCCAGCGCATGCCCCTGGGCCACGAAATTGTATTGCCCGCCCACACCACTGAGCACGCGACCGTCTTCCAACTGATCAGCCACGCCAGCACCGAGCAAGGTGACCATGATGGCGCTGTTGATAAACCGCGCATCCAGGCGCTGCAGGCGCTTGAGTTCTTCCTGCCCGTACAGCTCGTTGATATAGCTGATGCGGGTCATGTTGAATGCTTGGCGCTTGGCGTGGGTCATTTCCTGCAGACGCTGGTAAAAACTGCGCGGCCCCAGGAAGAAACCGCCATGGATCGACACGCCATCGGGCTGCGCCGCGTCGTCCAGGGTGCCCGCGTTGGCCTGCATCTGGGTCGCCACGTCCGGGTAGACCTTGCGCCGCACGATCCCGGCATCGGCCAATACCAGCAGGCCGTTGACGAACATCTCGCTGCAACCATAAAGGCCACGGGCAAACGGCTCGACGCCGCCTTCGCGGCTGATCAACGGCGCCCACTGGTACACATCCAAGTCGGTGAGCAACAGGCGATAGGCTTCGTTGTCGGCCTGGCGCGCCAGCAAGGCAGCCGTCAGTGCATCGCCCATGGAGCCGATGCCAATCTGCAACGTACCGCCATCACGCACCAGGGTGCTGGCATGCAGGCCGATAAAATGATCCTGAAAGCCCACCGGCATGTTCGGAGTGGAGAACAGCGTGGTGCTGTCTTTTTCATCCAGCAGGTAGTCGAACTCATCCATGCCCAACTCGGCATCGCCAGGCATGTAGGGCAAATCGCTATGGACCTGGCCGACGACCAGGATGGTCTCCCCAGCCGCGCGGCGCTTGGCGATCATGGGCATCAGGTCGAGGGTGATATCCGGGTTGCAGCTCAGGCTCAGGCGGTCGGGATGCTCGCTGCTACTGGCAACCAATTGCGCCACCAGGTTCAGGCCGGCGGCATTGATGTCGCGGGCCGCATGGCTGTAGTTGCTGCTGACGTAATCCTGTTGCGCCGCGGCGCTGTGGAGCAAGCTGCCGGGCTGCATGAAGAATTGCTGCACACGGATATTCCTCGGCAGGCTGCCCTTGTGCAGGTCCGCGAGGAAATCCAACTCGGGGTAGTCGCCAAACACTCGTTCGATGAAAGGTTCGATAAAGCGCTTTTGAAGACCGTCACCCTGCGTAGGACGGCCCAGGCTCAAGGCCGTATAGAGCGTCAGCGCCCGTTCGGGCAATTTTGCGATGCGCCGGTACAGCGCGTTGACGAACAGATTGGGCTTGCCCAGCCCCAGCGGCATGCCCATGTGGATATGCGCCGGCAGGCGCTCCAGTACGTCGTCAACTGCTTGCTCGATTGAACACAACTGCACCATCCGACTGCTCCCGAACATTCCATGAATTAGGGGTTGGACCGAGCTTGCCGGGTCTTTGCTGCAATGAACAGCCTGAATACCAAATCGCGGGCACAAAAAAGCCGCTGGTAAGCGGCATTTTTGACGAAGATCGGCCGATTACAGCCCGGACATCTTCTTGATCGCACCCTTGAGGTCGTCATCCGAACAATCAGCGCAGGTGCCTTTGGGCGGCATGGCGTTGATACCGGTGATGGCCTTGGCCAGGATGCCATCGAGGCCACCTTGATGGTCGGCGCGTTCTTTCCATGCGGCGGTGTCGCCAATTTTTGGCGCACCCAAAAGGCCGCTGCCGTGGCACGCATTACAGTGCTTGGCGATGATCTCATCGGGGGTTTTCGCGCCGCCGCCGCCGGCTGCCACGGCAACTTCCATGCCCTTGCATTCCTGGCCCTGGACGCAAACCTGGCCCACAGGCTCCAGGCGCTTGGCAATGTCATCATTGGTCGCAGCTTGAGCGCTGACAGCCCATAGGGCCAGTACGGTTGCTGGTGCAGCCAGCATTTTCATAATTAGGTTCACGCGTTCACCCTCAATGGTGGCTATTCACGCCTGCGGCCACGGTTTCGCAGGCGGCGAAAGTATAACGGTTAGCCCGCCTGGCCGAAACAACCCTATTAAATAAAGGGAGATTCGGCCTCACGGTGTACAGCTGCGGGAACCTCTGCAACGCTGGCAGGGCGCCTCTATTCTTAAAAGTTCGCGGGTGTGGCTGCGCTGATTAGTCGCGCCGGCACGTCGAACGGATTGCGAAAACGATGAGGCCTGGTGCTTTCAAAGTAGTAGCTATCGCCCGCTTCGAGCACAAAAGTTTCAAGACCGACCACCAATTCCAGGCGCCCTTCCACCAGAATTCCGGTTTCTTCGCCTTCATGGGTGAGCATTTCTTCGCCCGTGTCGGCACCCGGAGGGTAGATTTCATTGAGAAATGCGATAGCCCGGCTTGGGCGCGCCCGGCCCACCAGTTTCATGGTGACGGCACCGTCAGAGATGTCGATCAGCTCATTGGCTTTATAGACGATCTGCGTCGGTATTTCCTGGAGCACTTCTTCGGAGAAGAACTCGACCATGGACATGGGGATACCGCCCAACACCTTGCGCAGGGAGCTGATCGAGGGGCTGACGCTGTTTTTCTCGATCATCGAAATGGTGCTGTTGGTGACGCCCGCACGCTTGGCGAGCTCACGCTGGGAAAGACCTTTGAGTTTACGGATGGATTGCAGTCGTTCGCCGACGTCCAATGCAGGAGCCTCCTAGGATTCAGGCTTTGTTGTAATTGAGCGTTATCATGGCGACAGCGTTCAGTATTTACAACACTTGGGCCTAAATCCCGGTGTGCTCGGTTCGTTGCCGGCGGCTAAGCGCCGCTATAGAGCCTTGGCACTCGGCGCAGATTGCAGAAAATCTGATAGGGGATGGTCTCGGCGGCCACGGCAACATCACTGGCGAGGATGTGCTTGCCCCACAACTCTACGGTGGAACCAAGGCCCGCCTGGGGCAAGTCGGTGAGGTCGACACACAGCATGTCCATGGACACGCGCCCCAGCAGCCGGCTGCGCTGGCCAGCGACCAGCACCGGGGTACCGGTCGGCGCATGACGTGGGTAACCGTCGGCATAACCCATGGCAACCACGCCGATGCGCATCGGCTTGGGCGTGACGAACCTGGCGCCGTAGCCCACCGGCTCACCGGCCGGCAACTCGCGCACGCAGATGACTTTGGACTCCAGGGTCATCACAGGCTGCAAGCGCGCGGCGAGGGCCTGGTCTTCGCCAAAGGGCGTTGCGCCATAAAGCATGATACCGGGGCGCACCCAGTCGCTGGACACGCTTGGCCAGCCCAATACAGACGGTGAGTTGCGCAGGCTGACCTCAGCCGCCAGCCCCTGGCGCGCCGCCTCAAACACCGTTACTTGTTCGTTGCTGCTGACGCAATCGAGCTCATCGGCGCGGGCAAAATGGCTCATCAGCACGATTTTCGCCACTTTGCCACTCGCCAGCAGGCGCTGATACGCCTCCTGGTAATCCTTGGGGTGCAGGCCCACACGGTGCATGCCCGAGTCCAGCTTCAGCCACACTGTCAGCGGCTTGCTCAAACGAGCTTGCTCGATGGCGTCCAACTGCCAAAGCGAATGCACCACGCACCACAAATCCTGCTCGATGATCAGCGGCAACTCGTCGGCTTCGAAAAAACCTTCCAGCAGCAACACCGGCGCACGAATGCCGGCGGCGCGCAGTTCCAGCGCTTCCTCGATGCACGCCACCGCGAACCCGTCGGCTTGCGCCTCCAGTGCCTGGGCCACGGGCACCGCGCCATGGCCGTAGGCATCGGCCTTGATCACGGCGAGGGCCTTGGCCCCGGTGACTTCTCGGGCCAATTGGTAGTTATGGCGCAGGGCTTGGAGATCAATCAGGGCACGGGCTGGACGCATGGCGGCAGGCTTCTAGGCAGCAAAGTCAATAAAAAACCGGTGCCGACCAACAACGCCGGCACCGGGAGAGGGATCGTTGTTAAGGCAGCGCAGCCACGACAGACAGCTCTACCAGAATCTCGGGTTCGCACAGCTTGGCTTGGACCGTGGCTCGGGCCGGGGCGACGCCTTTGGGCAGCCATTTGTCCCATACCGCGTTCATCAAAGCGAAGTCGGCGTCGATGTCCTTCAGGTAGATCGTTACCGACAGCAACCTGGACTTGTCGGTACCCGCAAGGTCCAGCAAGCGCTCGATATTGATCAGGGTTTCACGGGTCTGCTGCTCAATCCCGGCGCTCATGTCGTCGCCAACTTGCCCTGCCAGGTACACGGTACCGCTGTGGACAACGATCTGGCTCATGCGCTCATTGGTGAGCTGGCGCTGGATTGACATGTTGTGCGGACTCCTGGTGGTTGCCATAACGGGAAATATCGAGGCCTGCGGCGCTGATCTGCGGCGTTTTCTTCGCCATCAGGTCGGCCAGCAAGCGACCTGAACCACAGGCCATGGTCCAACCGAGGGTACCGTGGCCTGTATTCAGGAACAGGTTCTTGAACGGCGTGGCACCCACAATCGGTGTACCGTCCGGGGTGGTCGGGCGCAGGCCGGTCCAGAAACTGGCCTGGGCCAGATCGCCGCCCTGAGGATAAAGGTCGTTGACGATCATCTCCAGGGTTTCACGTCGCCGCGGGTTCAGCGACAGGTCAAAACCGGCTATTTCAGCCATGCCACCGACGCGAATACGGTTGTCGAAACGGGTGATCGCGACTTTGTAGGTTTCATCGAGAATGGTCGAGGTCGGCGCCATTGCCGGGTTAGTGATCGGCACAGTCAGCGAATAACCCTTGAGCGGGTACACCGGCGCCTTGATCCCCAATGGCTTGAGCAACTTGGGCGAGTAACTGCCGAGAGCCAGTACATAGCGGTCGGCAGTTTCCAGCTTGCCGTCGATCAGCACACCGTTGATGCGGTCGCCTGCGTAGTCCAGGCGCTGGATGTCTTGTTCGAAGCGGAATTCCACGCCCAATTGTTTGCACATTTCGACCAGGCGCGTGGTGAACATCTGGCAATCGCCCGTCTGGTCGTTGGGCAGGCGCAAGGCACCCGCGAGGATATCGGTGACGCTGGCCAGGGCCGGTTCAACCCGGGCAATGCCGGCTCGGTCGAGCAATTCGAATGGCACGCCGGACTCTTTCAGCACGGCGATGTCCTTGGCGGCGCCATCGAGCTGGGCCTGGGTGCGGAACAGTTGGGTAGTCCCGAGGCTGCGCCCTTCGTAGGCAATGCCGGTCTCGGCGCGCAATTCGTCAAGGCAGTCGCGGCTGTACTCGGACAGGCGCACCATGCGTTCCTTGTTCACCGCGTAGCGGCTAGCCGTGCAGTTGCGCAGCATCTGCGCCATCCACAGGTATTGGTCGATATCGGCGGTGGCCTTGATCGCCAGCGGCGCGTGGCGCTGAAGCAGCCATTTGATGGCCTTGAGCGGCACACCCGGCGCGGCCCATGGCGAGGCGTAGCCAGGGGACACCTGACCGGCATTAGCGAAACTGGTTTCCATGGCAGCGGCAGGCTGACGATCAACCACCACAACGTCGAAGCCGGCCCGCGCCAAATAGTAGGCACTGGTCACCCCAATGACGCCGCTACCCAAGACCAGAACGCGCATTTTTATATCCTCATCGCGGGCTCAGCCGCTGACGTGTGTTATTCGAGCAATGATGGGCGCAGTGTAAAAAACAATCGGCAGTGCATTTCACTATATAAATGCCTATATTTGGCGACAATTCTTGGCAAAAACCCTTTTGACAGAGGCGTATCCCCTATGCGTACCAACACCCAGACCAAGCGGGAGCTGGACAAGATCGACCGCAATATCCTGCGCATCCTGCAAACCGACGGGCGCATCTCGTTCACGGAGCTGGGGGAAAAGGTCGGGCTGTCCACCACGCCCTGCACCGAGCGCGTGCGGCGCCTGGAGCGCGAAGGGATCATCATGGGCTACAACGCACGGCTCAATCCCCAGCATTTGAAGGGAAGTTTGCTGGTATTTGTCGAGATCAGCCTGGATTACAAGTCGGGTGACACCTTTGAAGAATTTCGCCGAGCCGTGCTGAAACTGCCTCACGTGCTGGAATGCCATCTCGTGTCGGGTGATTTCGACTACCTGGTGAAAGCGCGAATCTCGGAGATGGCGTCGTACCGCAAATTGCTGGGCGATATCCTGCTCAAACTCCCCCATGTGCGGGAATCCAAGAGCTATATCGTGATGGAAGAGGTGAAAGAGAGCCTGAACCTGCCGATCCCTGACTGACCCAGTGACACAACACGGTCAAATGTGGGAGCTGGCAAGCCAGCTCCCACAGTTTTAACCGAGTACATCCGCTAGACCAACACCTGCCGGGTACTCGCCATGTACTCATGAATATGCTTCTCCACCCGCGGATGAATCAGCTCCACTGGCCGCCTGCCATTGGGGCACGGCAAGGTCTTGGTGGTGCCGAACAGGCGACAGATCAGCGGCCGCTCGTCATACACCGTGCAACCCTTGGGCCCCAGGTGTACGCAGTTCAGCGCGTCCATCGCCGCCTCTTGCTCGGCAGCGGTCTTGCGCGGCAGACGCGACATTTCCTCGGGCGAGGTGGTCACCGGCCCACAGCAGTCGTGGCAACCGGGGACGCACTCGAACGAAGGAATCTGGCGACGCAGCGCGCTGATTTTCTGACTGTTGCAACTCATCGAAACCCATACCGAACGGCGAATAGACGTGGATTCTGACGCAAAAAGCCCCGCGCAGACAGCGTCGTGCGACCCCTGTATCCTGCGTCAAATTTTCCAGACAGGGAGGTTCCCCATGACCGCCAGCGCCCGGCACACCGCTTCCTACTACGCCGCCAGCAGCGTCCCGCAACCGGATTACCCGACGCTGACGGGTGAGGTGAACGCCGATGTCTGTGTGATCGGCGGGGGGTTCTCCGGGCTCAACACCGCCCTGGAGTTGGCCGAGCGCGGCTTTCGCGTGGTGTTGCTGGAGGCGCGCAAAATCGGTTGGGGCGCCAGCGGGCGCAATGGCGGCCAGTTGATTCGCGGTGTCGGCCACGGGCTGGATCAGTTCACCCAGGTGATCGGCAGCGACGGCGTGCGCCAGATGAAGCTGATGGGCCTGGAAGCCGTGGAGATCGTGCGCGAGCGTGTGGAGCGCTTCCAGATCCCCTGTGACCTGACCTGGGGCTACTGCGACCTGGCCAACAAACCCCGCGACCTGCAGGGCCTGGCCGAGGATGCCGAAGAGCTGCGCAGCCTGGGCTACCGCCACGAAGTGCGCCTGTTGCAAGCCAGCGAGATGGGCACCGTAATCGGCTCTGATCGCTATGTAGGCGGCATGATCGACATGGGTTCCGGCCATCTGCACCCGCTGAATCTGGCACTGGGTGAGGCTGCCGTTGCCCAGCAGTTGGGCGTGGCGCTGTACGAGCAATCCCAAGTGACCCGTATCGACTATGGCCCTGAGGTCAAGGTGCATACCGCCCAAGGCACTGTGCGCGCCAAGACCCTGGTACTGGCCTGCAACGCCTACCTGAACGGGCTCAACCCGCAACTGAGCGGCAAGGTGTTGCCTGCCGGCAGCTACATCATTGCCACCGAGCCCTTGAGCGAGGCGCAAGCCACCCGCCTGTTACCGCAGAACATGGCCGTGTGTGACCAGCGCGTGACGGTGGATTACTTCCGCCTGTCCGCCGACCGTCGCCTGTTGTTCGGCGGCGCCTGCCACTACTCCGGTCGAGACCCCAAGGACATCGGCGCCTACATGCGACCGAAGATGCTGCAGGTATTCCCCCAATTGGCAGATGTGAAAATCGACTACCAATGGGGCGGCATGATCGGCATCGGCGCCAACCGCCTGCCGCAGATTGGCCGCCTGGCCGATCAACCCAACGTGTATTACGCCCAGGCCTATGCCGGCCATGGCCTCAACGCCACGCACCTGGCGGGCAAGCTGCTGGCCGAGGCCATCAGCGGCCAGCAACAGGGGCGTTTCGATCTGTTCGCCCAAGTGCCACACATCACCTTCCCCGGCGGTAAACACCTGCGTTCGCCGCTGCTGGCACTGGGGATGCTCTGGCACCGCCTCAAAGAACTGCTCTGATCAATCGCGCCAGAAGGGTTTCAAACCCTCACGGCGCGCCTGATCGGCGGTCAGCCCGATGTCGCGTAACTGCTCGCGGCTCAGATCCAGCAGGGCCTTGCGCGTATGGCGACGGCGCCAGAACAGATTCCAGCGGCCAGGCGCCGAGGCAGTGATCACCTGCTCCTGCGCCACGTCCAGTTCCTGACTGCGTAACGCCAGCCGTACATCGCTCATGCCGCTCATTTGACTGCCCCTCATTGGCCTGTTGCCTTGAGTGATCAGCATGCGTGGGCGGCCAGAACCATTACAGATTCAGCCAACTTTTATTAAATACATACAGATGCTGCCTTTGAGTGGTTGAATCCTGTATTTTTCCCCTATCTGTACTGGTCCCTCGGGAGCGACCACCCATGACCCTTTACGTCAACCTCGCCGAATTGCTCGGCACCCGTATTGAACAGGGCTTCTATCGTCCGGGCGATCGACTGCCCTCGGTGCGGGCCTTGAGTGTGGAACATGGGGTAAGCCTGAGCACCGTGCAGCAGGCGTATCGGTTGCTCGAAGACAACGGCCTGGCGATGCCCAAGCCCAAGTCGGGCTATTTTGTTCCGGTGGGCCGTGAACTGCCGGCACTGCCCGAGATAGGCCGCCCGGCCCAACGACCAGTGGAAATCTCCCAATGGGACCTGGTGCTGGAACTGATTCGTGCGGTGCCGCGCAAAGACGTCATACAGATGGGCCGAGGCATGCCGGATGTATTGTCGCCTACCTTGAAGCCGTTGCTGCGTAGCCTCGCCCGTGTCAGCCGGCGCCAAGACCTGCCGGGGCTGTATTACGACAATATCCTCGGCTGTATGGAACTGCGTGAGCAAATCGCCCGGCTGTCATTGGACTCCGGCTGCCAACTGAGCGCCGAAGACATCGTGATCACCACTGGCTGCCACGAAGCCCTCTCCGCCAGCATTCACGCCATTTGTGAGCCCGGCGATATCGTCGCGGTGGATTCGCCCAGCTTCCACGGTGCCATGCAGACCCTCAAGGGCCTGGGCATGAAAGCCCTGGAAATCCCCACCGACCCGCTCACCGGCATCAGCCTGGAGGCCCTGGAGCTGGCGCTGGAACAGTGGCCGATCAAAGTCATCCAGCTCACCCCAAACTGCAACAACCCCTTGGGCTACATCATGCCGGAAGCGCGCAAACGCGCCTTGCTGACCTTGGCCCAGCGCTTTGACGTGGCGATTATCGAAGACGATGTGTATGGCGAGCTGGCCTACAGCTACCCACGCCCGCGCACCATCAAATCCTTCGACGAAGACGGCCGTGTGCTGCTGTGCAGCTCGTTCTCCAAAACTCTGGCGCCCGGCCTGCGCATTGGTTGGGTCGCACCGGGACGCTATCTGGAGCGGGTGCTGCACATGAAATACATCAGCACCGGCTCTACGGCCACGCAGCCGCAGATTGCCATTGCCGAATTCCTCAAAGGCGGTCATTTCGAGCCTCATTTACGTAGGATGCGTACCCAATACCAGCGTAATCGCGACTTGATGCTCGATTGGGTCAGCCGTTATTTCCCCGCTGGCACGCGCGCCAGCCGGCCCCAAGGCAGCTTCATGCTATGGATTGAGCTGCCGGAGGGCTTCGACACCTTGAAGCTCAACCGCGTGCTGGTGGAACAAGGTGTACAGGTGGCTGTAGGCAGTATCTTCTCCGCCTCCGGCAAGTACCGTAACTGCTTGCGCATGAACTACGCTGCCAAGCCAACGACGCAGATTGAAGAGGCCGTGCGCAAGGTAGGTGCCGCTGCACGCAAGATGCTGCAAGAGACGGCGGACTGACCTTTCCCGAGCAAATGCCGTCATATGCCACAACCGCCCTGACCTGGAAGCAGTTTCCTTGATGATTCGACGGCTTTTACCGTTTTGCCTGCTGGGCGCCCTGGCCCTGGGCGGCTGTGCCACGGTCGACACCCCGCGCATCCCCAGCGATGCCCTGCCGGCGAAGGACTCCTCGTTCGGTCGCTCGATCCAGGCCCAGGCCGCCCCCTACCAAGGACGCTCGGGCTTCCGCTTGCTGCCCAACAGCAGTGAAGCCTTCATGGCACGTGCCGAGTTGATCCGCAACGCCCAGACCAGCCTCGACTTGCAGTACTACATCGTGCACGACGGCATCAGCACACGCATGCTTGTGGACGAACTGCTCAAGGCCGCCGACCGCGGGGTGCGAGTAAGGATTCTGCTGGACGACACCACCAGCGATGGCCTCGACCAGATCATCGCCACCCTCGCCGCCCATCCCAAGGTGCAGATACGCCTGTTCAACCCGCTGCATCTGGGCCGTAGCACCGGCGTCACGCGCGCCATGGGCCGTGTATTCAACCTGTCACTGCAACACCGGCGCATGCATAACAAGCTGTGGCTGGCCGATAACAGCGTGGCCATCGTTGGCGGGCGCAACCTGGGCGACGAGTATTTCGACGCCGAACCTAACCTGAATTTCACAGACATCGACATGCTCAGCGTCGGGCCGGTGGCCGAGCAATTGGGTCACAGCTTCGACCAGTACTGGAACAGCGCCTTGAGCAAGCCTATCGATGACTTCGTCTCGAACAAACCCTCCAAGGTCGACCTCGCCGTCGCCCGCGGGCGCCTTGAAGCCTCCCTGGCTCAGTCCCGTCAGCAGAACCACGCGCTGTATAACCGCCTGCGCACTTACCAGACCCAGCCCCGCATGGACATCTGGCGCCGCGAGTTGATCTGGGCCTGGAACCAGGCGCTGTGGGACGCGCCGAGCAAGGTACTGGCCAAGGCCGACCCCGACCCCCGACTGTTGCTGACCACTCAGCTGGCGCCAGAGCTGGCGGGTGTCAGCCATGAGCTGATCATGATTTCGGCTTACTTCGTACCGGGCCAACCTGGGCTGGTCTACCTCACAGGGCGTGCCGATGCGGGTGTTTCGGTGCGCCTGCTGACCAACGCCCTCGAAGCCACCGACGTACCGGCCGTGCACGGCGGTTATGCGCCGTATCGCAAGGCGCTGCTGGAGCACGGAGTAAAGCTCTATGAGCTGCGCCGGCAACCGGGCGACCCCAGCGCAAGCAGCGGCCCGCACCTGTTTCGGCATGGCAGCTGGCGCGGCTCGGACTCCAGCCTGCACAGCAAGGCGATGATCTTCGACCGAGAAAAGTCGTTTATCGGCTCATTCAATTTCGACCCGCGCTCAGTGCTGTGGAACACCGAAGTCGGCGTACTGGTGGACAGTCCCGAGCTGGCTGAACACGTGCGCAACCTGGCGCTGGAAGGCATGGCGCCGGCGTTGAGCTATGAGGCCAAACTGCAGGACGGCCAGGTGGTGTGGGTGACAGAAGACAACGGCCAGATGCACACCCTGACCCGCGAACCGGGCAGTTGGTGGCGACGGTTCAATGCCTGGTTCGCCACCAGTGTTGGCCTGGAACGCATGCTCTAAAACCCCTGCGGATCACCTGTGGGAGCCGGGCTTGCCCGCGATAACGGTGTGCCAGACAACAAATAAGCTGGCTGACAAACCGTCATCGCAGGCAAGCCAGCTCCCACATTGGCCGCGTTAAAGGTCAGGCCGGCTGCGTAGCGCCGAAAGCCCCCTGGCGCAGCAACAGCACCACCAAACCCAGCGCCCCGGCGGCCATCAGCAGCGGTAGCGCATGCCCGCTGATCCACTGGCTGCCCGCTCCTGCCACCAGCGGCCCGATCAGGCAGCCAATGCCCCACAGCTGCGCCACGTGAGCGTTGGCACGCACCAACGCATCGTCGCGGTAGCGCTCGCCAATCAAAATCAGCGACAAGGTGAACAACCCGCCGGCACTGGCGCCGAACAGCACCCACACCGGCCAGATCAGCAACGTGTGCACCAATAACGGCACCGCCAGGCTCGACGCCAGCAACAGCAGTGCACAGGCCAGAAACAGGGTACGTCGCGGCAGATAGTCGGCCAGCGCGCCAATAGGCAATTGCAGCAACGCATCGCCCACCACCACCGTGCTGACCATCGCCAAGGCGATCTCGGCAGTAAAACCCTGTTGCAGGCAGTACACCGGCAACAGCGTCAGGATCATCGCTTCGAACGCAGCAAACAACGCCACGGCCCAGGCAATCGCCGGCAGGCCCAGGCAAAAGCGCCACAGGTCGCCAAATGTCACGCTGAACGAATCCGCCGTCGGCGCCCCGGTACGTCCTAGCAACAGTAGCGGCGCCACCACCAAAAGGCCTGCGCCGACCCAGAAGCCGTAGTCATGGTCGGTGCCAATCAGGCCCAGCAGCAACGGCCCCGACAGCTGGCTCAAGGCATAGCTGCAGCCGTAGAGCGCCACCAGCCGGCCACGCCACCGCTCGACCACCAATTGGTTGATCCAGCTTTCACCCAGGATAAATACGATGGTCAGGATCA
Organism: Pseudomonas sp. MF6767; assembly: GCF_016405475.1. Lineage (NCBI taxonomy): Bacteria > Pseudomonadati > Pseudomonadota > Gammaproteobacteria > Pseudomonadales > Pseudomonadaceae > Pseudomonas > Pseudomonas sp. MF6767. The sequence continues at coordinate 438,833 of NZ_JAEKCY010000001.1, forward strand.
CCCCGATCATCAGCCTGAGCACCAGCCACACCGGATAACTGGGCAGGATTGCAAGCAAGCCGATGGACACCGCACCGGCCCACAGGCACAGGCGCATCAGGTTGGCAGTGCCGAGCCAGGACGCCATGCGGCTGGAAACCTTGGCGCCCAGCAGTACGCCGAATGCCGGCATCGAGGCCATTACGCCAATGGCAAAACTGCCATAACCCCAGCCTTCAAGACGCAAGGATACCAACGGCATGCTGACACCCAGGGCCAGGCCAACGCTGAGTACCGAGGCCAGCACGGCGAAATAAGTCGCCCAACGCATTGCCATGCTCCTGTGGATAATTCTGCTTTGCAAAACGAACTGTAGGAGCGAGCTTATGTGGGAGCCGGCTTGCCTGCGATACAGACGCCTCGGTGTGTCAGCCACACCTCAGTGATGCTATCGCAGGCAAGCCAGCTCCCACACAGGCTCGCTCCTACAGGGGGATCAGCCGTGTTGCTTAGAGCTTGATCCAGGTCGCCTTCAACTCGGTGTACTTGTCGAATGCATGCAGCGACTTGTCGCGGCCATTACCCGACTGCTTGAAACCACCGAACGGTGCAGTCATGTCGCCGCCATCGTACTGGTTAACCCACACGCTGCCGGCGCGCAGAGCCTTGGCCGTCAAGTGTGCCTTGGAGATGTCCGCCGTCCACACCGCCGCAGCCAGGCCGTATTGGGTGTCGTTGGCGATGGCGATGGCTTCTTCGGCGCTGTCGAAAGTGATCACCGACAGGACGGGGCCAAAGATCTCTTCCTGGGCGATCTTCATGGCATTGGTCACGCCGTCGAAAATCGTCGGCTCGACGTAGGTGCCGCCGGACTCTTCCAGGGTGCGTTTGCCACCCGCGACCAGCTTGGCGCCATCGGCGTGGCCAGCTTCAATGTACGAAAGCACGGTGTTCATCTGCTGCGTATCCACCAATGCACCCACAGTGGTGGCTGGGTCCAGTGGATTGCCGGGTTTCCAGCCCTTGAGGGCCTCGATCACCAGCGGCAGGAAGGTGTCTTTGATCGAACGCTCGACCAGCAGGCGCGAGCCGGCAGTGCAGACTTCGCCCTGGTTGAAGGCAATGGCGCTGGCGGCGGATTCGGCCGCCGCTTGCAGGTTCGGCGCGTCGGCAAACACGATGTTCGGGCTCTTGCCACCGGCTTCCAGCCATACACGCTTCATGTTCGACTCGCCGGAGCGGATCAACAGTTGCTTGGCGATCTTGGTGGAGCCCGTGAACACCAGGGTATCGACGTCCATATGCACCGCCAGCGCATTACCTACCGTGTGGCCATAGCCAGGCAGCACGTTGAACACGCCTTTTGGAATACCAGCCTCAACGGCCAACGCGGCGATGCGGATGGCGGTGAGCGGGGATTTTTCGGACGGCTTCAGGATGACAGAGTTGCCGGTAGACAGCGCCGGGCCGAGTTTCCAGCAGGCCATCATCAACGGGAAGTTCCACGGCACGATGGCGCCAACGACGCCGACGGGCTCGCGGGTCACCAGGCCCAGTTGATCGTGGGGCGTGGCGGCGACTTCATCGTAGATCTTGTCGATCGCCTCGCCGCTCCAGCTCAGGGCTTGCGCCGCGCCGGGGACGTCGATGTTCAGGGAATCGCTGATGGGTTTGCCCATGTCCAGGGTTTCGAGCAGCGCCAGCTCTTCGGCGTTAGCCTTGAGCAGCGCGGCGAAACGGATCATGACGGACTTGCGCTTGGCTGGTGCCAGGCGCGACCACACGCCGGAATTGAAAGTGGCACGCGCATTTTCCACGGCGCGCTGGGCATCGCTGGCATCACAGCTGGCGACAGTGGCCAGCAAGCGCCCATCCACCGGGCTGATGCATTCGCAGGTGTCACCGGAAACGGCGGCGGTGTATTCGCCATTGATATAGGCGCGGCCTTCGATTTTCAGAGCCTTGGCGCGTTGTTCCCAGTCGGCACGGGTCAGGGTGGTCATGCGAGTGTCCTCCTCTTATTGAATACAAGGGCCTGGGAGGTTTATCCCGGCGCCATCACGAATGCTTGCCCGGCCAGCCTGCTGTTCGGCTCAAGGCAGCTGCCACCCTAAACCAGCGGCTGGGGATGTTTCAATATATTTGACATAACGGCGGCAAACGCCCTTGCGATGTTCATTTTAATAAACATAGACTTTGGGCTCTCCAACTGCAGGCCAGACGGGAAATGCACATGAGCATCCAGGACATCGTCGATTTCAGCCAAGCCAACACCGCCCCCGAACGCTACCGCCCTGCCGCCGAGAAAATCCTCAAGGGCGACCCCGAACAGACACTCTACAACCACTACAACAGCCCATGCGGCCAGATGAACGCGGGCGTCTGGGAAGGTGAAGTGGGCCAGTGGAAGGTCAATTACACCGAGCATGAGTACTGCGAGATCGTGCAAGGCGTGTCGGTGTTGCGCGATGCTGAGGGGAATGCCAAGACACTGCGGGCCGGCGACCGCTTTGTGATCCCTGCCGGTTTCAGCGGTACCTGGGAAGTGCTGGAAGCGTGCCGCAAGATCTACGTGGTGTTTGAAGAGAAAGCCTGATCATTGATTGATCGACAACGGGACGCTAAGCGTCCGAGACGGCATTCCCACGCAGAGCGTGGGAACGATCAGCAGAGCGTGGGGACATCAGGCAAAAAAAAGCCCGCATCGTGAGATACGGGCTTTTTTTCACAAGGAAGAAAATCAATTACTTGATTTTGCCTTCTTTGTAGATCACGTGCTTGCGAACGCGCGGGTCGAACATTTTCTTTTCGAGCTTGTCCGGGGTAGTACGCTTGTTCTTGTCGGTAGTGTAGAAGTGACCAGTACCGGCGCTAGAGATCATTCGAATCAATTCACGCATGATAGAGCTCCTTAGATCTTGCCAGCGGCGCGGATTTCGGCCAGCACGACAGTGATGCCACGCTTGTCGATAATACGCATGCCTTTAGCAGATACACGCAGGCGAACAAAACGTTTCTCTTCTTCAACCCAGAAGCGGTGATGCTGCAGGTTCGGCAGGAAACGACGACGGGTTTTGTTATTTGCGTGGGAAATGTTATTCCCAGTCACCGGACCCTTACCGGTAACTTGACAGACTCTCGACATGCCTCAGCCCTCTAAAACCACATGCCCAACCCGGCATGGGTTGGCCGCTTAATCTCTCAGTCATTTGGCGCCAGGCGCCGCGTTTCTTTAGGGTCTTACCGGCTACACCTACAGTGAAGGAACCGGGCCCCTAGAAAAGAGCGCTGCTTTATACCAGAAAGACCCCAGTGCAACAACAACCTGTGTACTTTTAGCAGCGTAAATCTTGGCCACAAGTGCCTGAACCACTGCCAGGAGGGGCCGCTGTAACAGCCGACCGCTCGTCGCACAGAATGATTTACAACGTCTGCGGTCACAGGGAAGTGCACGGCGAAACACGCTGAGGCGCCATCAAAACAGCATTTTGGCCAAAAGCACAGGCAAAAATGGGCTAGTCATTTATCAATCAGACCTCTACGGTAGGCTTTTTCCAGACTGCACTCGCAGATGGGCCTTCGATCTGCACAGGAAACCGAATATGCGCCTCGCTGCCCTACCGCTATTGCTTGCCCCTCTCTTTATTGCGCCGATGGCCGTTGCGGCCACCAACTTGAGCGTATGCACCGAGGCCAGCCCCGAAGGGTTCGATGTGGTGCAGTACAACTCACTGACCACCACCAACGCCTCGGCCGACGTGCTGATGAACCGTTTGGTGGAATTCGACGCGGCCAGTGGCAAGTTGGTACCGAGCCTTGCAGATAGCTGGGAAGTGTCGCCCGATGGGCTGACGTACACCTTCAAACTGCACCCCGATGTGAAATTCCATCGCACCAGCTATTTCAGCCCAAGCCGCACCCTGACGGCCGAAGATGTACGCTTCAGCTTCGAGCGCATGCTCGACCCGGCCAACCCGTGGCACAAGATCGCCCAGAGCGGCTTTCCTCACGCCCAATCCCTGCAATTGCCGGCACTGGTCAAGAAAATCGACGCCCTTGACCCACTGACCGTACGCTTCACCCTCGACCATGCCGATTCCACCTTCCTCCCAGCACTGAGCATGGGCTTTGCGTCGATCTATCCGGCTGAATATGCCGATAAATTGCTCATGGCCGGCACACCCGAGAAGCTCAACAGCCAGCCAATCGGCACCGGCCCGTTTGTGTTCGTGCGTTTCCAGAAAGATGCCGTGGTGCGTTACAAGGCCAACCCGGACTACTTCGCCGGCAAACCGGCGGTGGATAACCTGATTTTCGCCATCACCCCGGACGCCAACGTACGCCTGCAGAAGCTGCACCGCGATGAATGCCAGATCGCCCTGTCACCCAAGCCCCTGGACGTGGGCGAGGCCGAAAAAGACGCGGCGCTGAAGGTGGAAAAAACCGCCGCCTTCATGACCGCGTTCGTCGCTATCAACAGCCAGCACCCACCGCTGGACAAGCCCGAAGTGCGCCAGGCGATCAACCTGGCCTTTGATAAGGACAGCTACCTCAAGGCCGTATTCGAAGGCACCGCCGAAGCGGCCAACGGTGTCTACCCGCCGAACACCTGGAGCTATGCCAAAGAGTTGCCAGGCTACCCGCAGGACCTCGCCAAAGCCAAGGCGCTGCTGGGCCGCGCCGGGCTCAAGGACGGCTTCAAGACCACAATATGGACCCGCCCTACCGGCAGCCTGCTGAACCCCAACCCGAACCTCGGCGCCCAACTGTTGCAGGCCGACCTGGCCAAGGTTGGCATCCAGGCCGAGATTCGCGTGATCGAATGGGGCGAGTTGATCCGCCGCGCCAAGGCCGGCGAGCACGACTTGCTGTTCATGGGCTGGGCCGGGGACAACGGCGACCCGGATAACTTCCTGACGCCGCAGTTCTCCTGCGCCGCGGTAAAGTCCGGCACCAACTTTGCCCGCTATTGCGACCCCACCCTGGATAAGTTGATCAGTGCGGGCAAAACCACCAGTGAGCAAGGTGTGCGCAGCAAGCTGTATCAGCAGGCCCAGGCGCAGATCCAGCAACAGGCGCTGTGGCTGCCACTGGCGCATCCGACGGCGTTTGCCTTGACCCGCCAGAACATCCAGGGGTACCAGGTAAGCCCGTTCGGGCGCCAGGACTATTCGAAAGTCAGCCTCAAGCCCTAAGGCACACCCCCCCACCTGTAGGAGCGAGCTTGCTCGCGAAAATCGTCAACGATGACGCGGAAAAACCTGACACCCCACGGGGCCCTCTGGTTTTTCGCGAGCAAGCTCCTACAGAGGCAGGGCCGTTACAGCCAACCGTATTCAGCCATAGACAGCGGGTCACCATCGCCCACGATGATGTGGTCCAGCACCCGCACATCCACCACGTCCAGCGCCTTTTGCAGCAGCTTGGTCAATTTTCGATCAGCCGCGCTGGGCTCCGTGCTTCCCGACGGATGGTTATGACACAGGATCAATGCCGCCGAGTTGTACGCCAAGGCGCGCTTGACCACCTGTCGCGGGTAGACAATCGCAGCGTCGATCGTGCCTTGGGACATGACCTCGAACCCTAGCACCCGATGCTTGGAGTCCAGGAACAGGCAGCCGAAGATCTCATGGGGCTCATGGCGCAGCAGTGCCTTGAGGTACTCGCGCACGGCCAGCGGGCTTTCCAGCACAGAGTCAGCCCGCAAGCGCTCAGCCAGGTGGCGCCGGGACATCTCCAACACCGCCTGCAACTGGGCAAACTTCGCCGGCCCCAGCCCCAGATGCTGGCTGAACAGCGTCTGGCTGGCCTCCAGTAACGGGCGCAGGCCACCGAATTGGGCCAACAGATGGCGCGCCAGATCCACCGCACTTCGGCCGGCCACCCCCGTACGCAGGAAGATCGCCAACAGCTCGGCATCAGACAGGCTCGCCGCGCCGCCTTCCAATAACTTCTCCCGTGGACGCTCTGCCACGGGCCAATCACGAATACTCATCCCACCTCCCTGTATCTGCTCCGCTGTTGCCCGGCGGGCGCTGTGTTATCGTAGGGCCCTCTTTTTTGCCTGCGATTTCACCTGGGGAGGGGTCATCGCAGGTGTCATTGAACTGGCATCACTGAACTGGAAAGGCAAACCAATGCAGCGTCTGTATCGGAAACGCATCGTTCTCGGCGTCGGCGGCGGCATTGCCGCCTACAAGAGCGCAGAGTTGGTTCGCAGGCTCCTGGACCAGGGCGCCGAAGTGCGCGTGGTCATGACCCGTGGTGGCAGTGAGTTCATCACCCCGCTGACCATGCAAGCGTTGTCCGGCCACCCGGTTCACCTCGACCTGCTGGACCCGGCCGCAGAAGCCGCCATGGGCCATATCGAACTGGCCAAATGGGCCGACCTGGTGCTGATAGCCCCGGCCACTGCCGACCTGATCGCCCGCCTGGCCCAGGGCATTGCCGATGACCTGCTCACCACCCTGGTATTGGCCACCGACGCCACCGTCGCTATCGCACCGGCCATGAACCAGGCCATGTGGCGCGATCCGGCCACCCAGGCCAATACCCAACTCCTGCAAACCCGCGGCCTCAAGGTGTTCGGCCCGGCTTCCGGCAGCCAGGCCTGCGGCGACGTCGGCCTGGGCCGCATGCTCGAAGCCACCGACCTGGCGCAGTGCGCAGCCGAGTGCTTCCAGCATCTGGCCCTGACCGGCAAGCACGTGCTGATCACCGCCGGCCCGACCCAGGAAAACATCGACCCGGTGCGCTACATCACCAACCATAGCTCAGGAAAAATGGGCTTCGCGTTGGCAGAAGCTGCGGTCGAGGCAGGCGCACGGGTCACACTGATCACCGGCCCGGTACATTTGCCGACCCCTGATCGCGTTACGCGTATCGACGTAGTCAGCGCCCGGGACATGTTGGCGGCCTGCGAAGCCGCCATTCCCTGCGACCTGTTTATCGCCTCGGCAGCGGTTGCGGATTACCGACCCGAGGTCGTGGCCCCGCAGAAGCTCAAGAAAGACCCTACGAGCGGCGACGGCCTGCTCCTGCAAATGGTGCGTAACCCGGACATTCTGGCCACCATCGCTACCCGTCCGGACCGTCCGTTCAGCGTCGGCTTCGCAGCCGAGACCGAGCACCTGCTGGACTACGCCGCACGCAAACTGAAAGACAAAAACCTCGATTTGATCGTTGCCAATGATGTCGCCAACCCGAGCATCGGCTTCAACAGCGAGGAAAATGCGTGCAGCGTGATCGACCGTGAACTGCACGCCACCCTTTTCGCCCAGACCAGCAAGGGCAAGATTGCCCGCCAACTGATCTCTTTTATCGCCCAACGGCTGAACCAGGTTTAATGTCCATGCACGCTTTGCAAGCCAAGATTCTCGACCCACGCCTCGGCAGCGAATTCCCTCTGCCGGCCTACGCCACGCCGGGCTCCGCCGGCCTGGACCTGCGCGCCATGCTCAAGCAAGACACCGTCCTTGAGCCGGGCCAGACCATCCTGATTCCCACGGGCTTGTCGATCTATGTCGGCGATCCTGGCCTGGCGGCGCTGATCCTGCCGCGCTCCGGCTTGGGCCATAAACATGGCATCGTGCTAGGCAACCTGGTCGGCCTGATCGATTCCGACTACCAGGGCGAGTTGATGGTGTCGTGCTGGAACCGTGGCCAGACTGCTTTCAACATCGCCGTCGGCGAGCGCATTGCCCAGTTGGTATTGGTGCCGGTGGTGCAGGCGCATTTCGAATTGGTACAGGAATTCGACGAAACCCAACGTGGTGCAGGCGGTTTTGGGCATTCCGGCAGTCACTGACTAAGCTGAACGTGGCCGGGCGCAATCGTCCGGCCACACACCGCCGCCCGGCCTTTCAGGATAAAGAATGCGCGGAAATGATCATCGAGATTTCTATAATAAAATCAAAGATTTAGGTAAAAATAATGCCGAGGCCGAAGCGCCGATGGCATTTTTACACCACGAACTCTCTGCCGAAAACGCCGTCATACCCTTCAGTTTGAGCCTGCCGGCCAGCCACATCAGGCCCGCCTTGCCCCCTTTCAGATGGAGTTTCCCCCGCGATGAGTACCGCAGCCCGCGTAGCCCCGACCTTTCCCGACAGCATTTTTCGCGCCTATGACATCCGTGGTGTGGTCCCCAAAACCCTGACCGCCGAAACCGCCTACTGGATCGGCCGCGCCATCGGCTCCCAGAGCCTGGCCCAAGGCGAACCCAACGTCTCGGTAGGCCGTGACGGCCGCTTGTCCGGCCCGGAGTTGGTCGAGCAACTGATCCAGGGCCTGGCTGAAAGCGGCTGCCATGTCAGCGACGTCGGCCTGGTGCCAACCCCCGCGCTGTACTACGCCGCCAACGTACTGGCGGGCAAATCCGGGGTCATGCTCACCGGCAGCCACAATCCGTCGGATTACAACGGCTTCAAGATCGTCATCGCTGGCGACACCCTCGCCAATGAACAGATCCAGGCCCTGCACACCCGCCTGAAGACCAACGACTTGACCAGCGGCACCGGCAGCATCACCAAGGTCGATATCCTCCAGCGCTACTCCGATGAAATCACTCGCGACGTCAAGCTCGCCCGCCGCTTGAAAGTCGTGGTGGACTGCGGCAACGGCGCAGCGGGTGTGATTGCCCCGCAATTGCTCGAAGCCCTGAACTGCGAAGTGATCCCACTGTTCTGCGAAGTGGACGGCAACTTCCCCAACCATCACCCGGACCCAGGCAAGCCGGAAAACCTGGTAGACCTGATTGCCAAGGTCAAGGAAGTGGGCGCCGACGTCGGCTTGGCCTTCGATGGCGACGGCGACCGTGTGGGCGTGGTGACCGAAACCGGCGAGATCGTGTTCCCGGACCGCCTGTTGATGCTGTTTGCTCGAGACGTGGTTGCGCGCAATGCCAACGCCGAGATCATCTTCGATGTGAAATGCACTCGTCGCCTGACGCCATTGATCAAGGAATACGGTGGTCGCCCGCTAATGTGGAAGACCGGTCACTCGTTGATCAAAAAGAAAATGAAGGAAACCGGCGCGCTGTTGGCCGGTGAAATGAGCGGCCACGTCTTCTTCAAGGAGCGCTGGTTCGGGTTTGACGACGGTATTTACAGCGCCGCTCGCCTGCTGGAGATCCTCAGCAAGGAGAAATCCACGGCCGAAGAGCTGTTTCAGACCTTCCCGAATGATATTTCTACGCCAGAGATCAATATCCATGTGACCGAGGAGAGCAAATTCAGCATCATTGACGCATTGCACGATGCGCAATGGGGTGAAGGCGCCAACCTGACCACCATTGATGGTGTGCGAGTCGATTACGCCAAAGGCTGGGGCCTGGTTCGCGCGTCCAACACCACACCGGTGCTGGTCCTGCGTTTCGAGGCGGATACCGAAGCGGAGTTGCAGCGCATCAAGGACGTGTTCCACGCCCAGTTGAAACGTGTTGCCCCTGATCTCCAATTACCGTTCTGATTTTTGCCCGGAGCCCTGAATGACCCTCGAACGCGAAGCCGCTGCCAACACCGCCAAGGTCCTGTCCGAAGCGTTGCCTTATATTCGACGCTACGTCGGCAAGACGCTGGTGATCAAGTACGGCGGCAATGCCATGGAAAGCGATGAGCTGAAAACCGGCTTTGCCCGCGACATCGTGCTGATGAAGGCTGTGGGGATCAACCCCGTGGTCGTCCACGGCGGCGGCCCGCAAATTGGCGACCTGCTCAAGCGTTTGTCGATCGAGAGTCACTTCATCGATGGCATGCGTGTCACTGACGCGCAAACCATGGACGTGGTGGAAATGGTCCTCGGCGGCCAGGTCAACAAAGACATCGTCAACCTGATCAACCGCCACGGCGGCAGCGCCATCGGACTGACCGGCAAGGATGCGGAACTGATCCGCGCCAAGAAACTGACCGTGACCCGCAAGACGCCGGAGATGACCCAGCCGGAAATCATCGACATCGGCCAGGTGGGCGAAGTCATCGGCATCAACACCGATTTGCTCAACCTGCTGGTCAAGGGCGACTTCATCCCGGTAATTGCGCCGATCGGCGTGGGTGCTAATGGCGAGTCCTATAACATCAACGCCGATCTGGTAGCCGGTAAGGTGGCGGAAGCACTGAAGGCTGAAAAACTGATGCTGCTGACCAACATCGCCGGCTTGATGGACAAGGAAGGCAAGGTACTGACCGGCTTGACTACCCAGCAGGTAGACGACCTGATCGCCGACGGCACCATCTACGGCGGCATGTTGCCGAAGATCCGTTGCGCACTGGAAGCCGTGCAGGGCGGCGTCGGCAGCTCGCTGATCCTGGATGGCCGCGTGCCAAATGCAATACTGTTGGAAATCTTCACCGATACCGGTGTCGGTACGTTGATCAGTAACCGCAAGCGCCCTTGATCGCTGCAAAGCAAAAGGCCCCGCTCAATTGAATTGAGCGGGGCCTTTGTTTGTACACAGTTCAAATGTGGGAGCTGGCTTGCCTGCGATGACGACAGTACATGCAAAAATGCACCGCCTGACACATCGCTATCGCGGGCAAGCCCGCTCCCACAGGATTCAGTGTCAGACGCCGAACTGCTCGCGGTATGCACGCACAGCCGGCAAATGTTGCTTGAGCTGCGAGTCATCTTCCAGGAACTGCAACACCTGGTTCAACGACACGATGCTCACCACCGGAATGCCGAAGTCACGCTCCACTTCCTGGATCGCCGACAACTCACCGTTGCCACGCTCCTGGCGGTTCAAGGCGATCAACACACCGGCAGCCTTGGCGCCGTCCTGGGAAGCGATGATCTGCATCACTTCACGGATAGCAGTACCCGCGGTGATCACGTCATCGATGATCAGTACATCGCCGGTCAATGGCGCGCCGACCAGGCTGCCACCTTCACCATGGGCCTTGGCTTCCTTACGGTTGAAACACCACGGCAAGTCCTGCCCGTGATGCTCCGCCAGGGCTACCGCCGTCGCCGCTGCCAGGGGAATACCCTTGTAGGCCGGGCCAAAGAGTACGTCGAAGGAAATACCGCTCTCAACGATGGCTGCCGCATAGAAACGGCCCAGCTGAGCCAGGGCCGAACCTGAGTTGAACAGGCCCGCATTGAAGAAGTACGGGCTGATGCGCCCGGACTTGAGGGTGAACTCACCGAAGCGTAAAACGCCGCGATCGATGGCAAAACGAATGAAATCGCGCTGATACGCCTGCATGAAAAAAGCCTCAGATACCACGGATTTAGCTAATTGGGTGGACGGCGTGTATCATACACGCACGCGATTTTTGGGGCCATTTATGCGGATCATCAGTGTGAACGTTAATGGTATTCAGGCTGCAGTCGAGCGTGGTTTGCTCAGTTGGCTGCAAGCACAGAATGCCGACGTCATCTGCCTGCAGGACACCCGTGCCTCCGCCTTTGAACTGGACGACCCAGCCTTCCAACTGGATGGCTACTTCCTTTATGCCTGCGATGCCGAAGTGCCCACCCAAGGTGGCGTGGCTTTGTACTCGCGGTTGCAACCCAAGGCGGTCATCAGCGGCCTCGGCTTCGAGACAGCCGACCGCTACGGGCGTTACCTGCAAGCCGATTTCGACAAGGTCAGCATCGCGACCTTGCTGCTTCCTTCCGGGCAAAACGGCGATGAAGACTTGAACCAGAAATTCAAGCTAATGGACGATTTCGCCCGTTACCTGGATAAACAGCGACGCAAACGTCGCGAGTACATTTATTGTGGCTCGCTGTACGTGGCGCAACAGAAGCTGGATATCAAGAACTGGCGCGACAGCCAGCAATCCCCGGGCTTCCTGGCGCCAGAACGCGCCTGGATGGACGAGATTGTCGGCAACATGGGCTATGTCGATGCCCTGCGTGAAGTCAGCCGCGAAGGCGACCAGTACAGCTGGTGGCCAGATAACGAACAGGCTGAGATGCTCAACCTGGGCTGGCGTTTCGACTACCAGCTGCTGACCCCAGGTCTGCGCCGGTTCGTACGCAGTGCACGCCTGCCGCGCCAGCCGCGCTTCTCGCAGCACGCGCCGCTGATCGTGGACTACGACTGGACATTGACCATCTGAGGTCTTTTTCCAGGTACAAAAAAACCGACAGTGATGTCGGTTTTTTTGTGGCCGCCCGGTTACTTGACCAGGCGCCAGGTCCACGGATAGCGATAGGCAATGCCTTTGTTGGCCTTGATACCGGCGATGATCGTCAGTATCAACGCACCAATCACCAGCACGGTCATCAGCAAGAAGCCAACGACCACGAAGCCCAGCAACAGGCACACCAGCCAGGCGATCGCCACGGTGATCTGGAAATTCAGCGCCTCCTTGCCCTGGTCATCGATGAGCGGGTCCATGTCCTTCTTGAACTGCCACAGGATCAACGGCCCCAGCAAGCTGCCGAAGGGGAATACCAACCCCAGGAATGCCGCAAAATGACACAACATTGCCCACTGGCGTACTTCCTTGGACGGGGCCGGGACCGGCAACTGGCTGTCATTCATGGCGCTTCTCCTTGGGGCCGGCTCAGTCAGCCAGCGCGGCGTTCTGCAATTCAAAGATTTCGGTCATGCCTTTCTGGGCCAAGGCCAGCATGGCGTTCAGCTCAGCCGGCTGGAATGGCGCGCCTTCGGCAGTGCCCTGCACTTCGATGAAACCACCGGTGCTGGTCATGACCACGTTGAGGTCGGTCTCGGCGGCCGAGTCTTCCAGGTAGTCCAGGTCCAGCACAGGCTCGCCCTGGTACATGCCAACAGACACAGCGGCGATCATCTGCTTGAGCGGGTCACCCGCTTTCAGGCCGCCACGCTTCTTGATGACTTTCAAAGCGTCGACCAGGGCCACCATGGCGCCGGTGATGGACGCCGTGCGGGTACCGCCGTCAGCCTGGATCACGTCGCAGTCGACGTAGAGGGTGACGTCACCCAGCTTGGACATATCCAGGGCGGCACGCAGGGAGCGGCCGATCAGGCGCTGGATTTCCAGGGTACGCCCGCCTTGCTTGCCACGGCTGGCTTCACGCTGGTTACGCTCGCCAGTGGCGCGCGGCAGCATGCCGTATTCAGCGGTCAACCAACCCTGGCCCTGGCCCTTGAGGAAGCGCGGCACGCCGTTTTCGACGCTGACAGTGCAGATGACCTTGGTATCGCCAAACTCGACCAGTACGGATCCCTCGGCGTGTTTGGTGTAGTTGCGGGTGATGCGGATCGAGCGGAGCTGATCGGCAGCGCGACCACTTGGACGTTTCATAGGGGATACCTGTACTGAGGACGAAAAACTGCCGAGCATTATAGAGCCGCAAGCCGGTTCGAGGCACTTCTAAAAAATTCGGTTACGAATGGTCAGGCGATCGGCCATTGTTTTGGCGCACCCGCCCCACTGCGCTACACTCCTGCGCCTTCGCAGCCTGTCGGCTTCAATTTACCCATCAGCCCGTATTTGCGGGACTGCATCGCGAGGTACCTCCATGGTGCACAGCATGACCGCCTTCGCCCGTGTCGAAAAAGCCGGGGCCCAAGGCACCCTCAGCTGGGAACTGCGCTCGGTCAACAGCCGTTACCTGGAGCCGCACCTGCGCCTGCCGGAGTCGTTCCGCGACCTTGAAGGCGCGGTTCGTGAAGCGCTGCGCCAGGGCATCTCCCGCGGCAAGCTGGAATGCACTCTGCGCTTTACCGAAGAAACCACCGGCAAGCCGCTGCAGGTCGACCGAGACCGCGCCGCCCAACTGGTGGCCGCGGCCGAAACCATCGCCGGCCTGATCAAACAGCCAGCCGCATTGAACCCTCTGGAAGTATTGGCCTGGCCCGGCGTGCTGGTGGCCGACGCGGCAGACCCACAGGCCTTGAATGCCGAAGCCCTCGCCCTGTTCAACCAGGGCCTGAAGGAGCTCAAGGCCGGCCGTGAACGCGAAGGCGCCGAACTGGCGCGCCTGATCAACGAGCGGCTGACATCGATCGAAGCCGACGTAGTGACCCTGCGCGAATTGGTACCGCAGATGCTCGCCACCCAGCGCCAGAAGGTCCTCGACCGCTTCACCGACATGAAGGCCGACCTCGATCCGACGCGCCTGGAACAGGAAATGGTCCTGCTCACGCAGAAGAGCGACGTGGCCGAAGAACTCGACCGCCTGAGCACCCATATTCTTGAAGTGCGCCGCGTACTCAAGTCCGGCGGTGCCGCCGGTCGGCGCCTGGACTTCCTGATGCAGGAACTCAACCGCGAAGCCAATACACTGGGCTCCAAAGCGTTCGACCCGCGCAGCACCACGGCGGCGGTCAACCTCAAAGTGTTGATCGAGCAAATGCGCGAACAAGTACAGAATATTGAGTAAGGCACCCTCCATGACCCACAGCACCGGCACCCTTTACATCATTTCCGCCCCTTCGGGCGCGGGCAAGAGCAGCCTGGTCAAGGCCTTGACCGACGCTGACGAGCAGATCCGCATTTCGGTCTCGCACACCACCCGCGCCATGCGCCCGGGCGAAGTGGACGGCGTGCACTATCACTTCGTCGAGCGTACCGAGTTCGTCAAGATGATCGAACACGGTGACTTCCTGGAGCGCGCCGAAGTGTTCGGCAACCTCTACGGCACCTCGCAGAGCCACCTGCAACAGACCCTGGACGAAGGCCACGACCTGATCCTGGAGATCGACTGGCAGGGCGCCGAGCAAGTGCGCCAGCTGATGCCCAAGGCGCGCTCCATCTTCATCCTGCCGCCATCGCTCCAAGCCCTGCACCAACGCCTGACCAACCGCGGCCAGGACAGCGATGAAATTATCGAGGGCCGCATGCGTGAAGCCGTCAGCGAAATGAGCCACTACGTCGACTACGACTACCTGATCATCAATGACGACTTTACCCACGCCCTGGATGATTTGAAGGCGATTTTCCGCGCCAACCAACTGCAGCAAAAGCGCCAACAGCAGCGTTTCGGCAAATTACTCGCCGAATTGCTCGGCTGATTGACTCTTCCCAAAACAGCTGCAAGGGCCTTACATTGGCACTTGTAGCGGTTTTGCGAAGGCCTGCGAAAAATCAGCGCTTCCCTAAACGCTGGTGATTTTTTAAACTGCTCAGTCCGCTCGCCCAACCGGGCAGCGCGCATCTTGCATTCGCTCCGAGGAATACCATGGCCCGCGTAACCGTTGAAGACTGCCTAGAACACGTGGATAACCGCTTTGAGCTGGTCATGCTCTCTACCAAGCGTGCCCGTCAACTGGCCACTGGCGGCAAAGAGCCTCTGGTCCAGTGGGAAAACGACAAGCCTACCGTTGTAGCCCTGCGTGAAATCGCTGAAGGCCTGATGAGCTACGAGTTCATCGCCAACGCCGAAATCGTTGAAGACGAACCGCTGTTTGCAGCGTTCGAAGGCGAGTCCAACGAGGACGTCTAAGCCTATGCCTGGTCGACGTAGCACGGCGCGGGGTCACAGCCATCGGCAGGAGTTCACACTTTGCCGAGCATAGACGCCCTCGCCGATCGCTTATCGGCCTACCTCGGCGCAGACCAGGTCAACCTGGTTCGCCGAGCGTATTTCTACGCCGAACAAGCCCACGACGGCCAACGCCGACGTAGCGGCGAGGCGTATGTCACCCATCCTCTTGCGGTGGCCAATATTCTTGCCGACATGCACATGGACCATCAGAGCCTGATGGCCGCGATGCTGCATGACGTGATCGAAGACACCGGCATTGCCAAGGAAGCGCTCAGTGCGCAATTTGGCGAAACCGTGGCCGAACTGGTCGATGGGGTCAGCAAGCTGACCCAGATGAACTTCGAGACCAAGGCCGAAGCCCAGGCGGAAAACTTCCAGAAGATGGCCATGGCCATGGCCCGAGACATTCGGGTGATCCTGGTCAAGCTGGCCGACCGGCTGCACAACATGCGCACGCTGGAAGTGCTGTCCGGCGAAAAGCGCCGGCGCATCGCCAAGGAAACCCTGGAAATCTATGCGCCCATCGCCAACCGGCTGGGCATGCACGCCATTCGTATCGAATTCGAAGACCTGGGCTTTAAAGCCATGCACCCCATGCGTTCGGCGCGCATCTACCAGGCGGTCAAGCGCGCACGGGGCAACCGCAAGGAAATCGTCAACAAGATCGAAGAGTCCCTGAGCCATTGCCTGGCGATCGACGAGATCCAGGGCGAGGTCAGCGGCCGGCAGAAGCACATCTACGGCATCTACAAAAAGATGCGCGGCAAGCGTCGGGCCTTCAACGAGATCATGGACGTCTATGCGTTCCGGATCATCGTCGACAAGGTCGATACCTGCTACCGCGTACTGGGCGCTGTACATAATTTGTACAAGCCCCTGCCGGGCCGCTTCAAGGACTACATCGCAATTCCCAAGGCCAACGGCTACCAGTCGCTGCATACCACCCTGTTTGGCATGCACGGCGTGCCGATCGAGATCCAGATCCGCACCCGCGAAATGGAAGAGATGGCCAACAACGGCATTGCCGCCCACTGGCTGTACAAGTCCAGCGGTGACGAGCAGCCCAAAGGCACCCATGCCCGTGCGCGCCAATGGGTCAAGGGCGTGCTGGAAATGCAGCAACGTGCCGGCAACTCCCTGGAATTTATCGAAAGCGTGAAGATCGACCTGTTCCCGGACGAGGTCTACGTGTTCACGCCCAAAGGCCGGATCATGGAGCTGCCCAAAGGCTCCACGGCGGTCGACTTTGCCTACGCGGTGCACACCGATGTCGGCAACAGCTGCATCGCCTGTCGCATCAACCGGCGCCTTGCCCCGTTGTCCGAACCGCTGCAAAGCGGTTCCACGGTGGAGATCGTCAGCGCACCGGGCGCTCGCCCGAATCCGGCCTGGCTCAACTTCGTGGTCACCGGCAAGGCCCGTACGCATATTCGCCACGCGCTGAAATTGCAGCGCCGCTCCGAATCCATCAGCCTGGGCGAACGCCTGCTGAACAAGGTGCTCAACGGCTTCGACAGCGCCCTGGACAAGATTCCGCAAGAGCGCGTGCAAGCGATGCTCCACGAGTACCGACAGGAAACCATCGAAGACCTGCTGGAAGACATCGGCCTGGGCAACCGCATGGCCTACGTGGTTGCGCGCCGCCTGCTGGGCGAAGGCGAACAGTTGCCGAGCCCCGAAGGCCCACTGGCGATTCGCGGCACCGAGGGCCTGGTGCTCAGCTACGCCAAATGTTGCACGCCGATCCCAGGCGACCCGATTGTTGGCCACTTGTCCGCCGGCAAAGGCATGGTGGTGCACCTGGACAACTGCCGCAACATCACCGAAATCCGCCACAACCCGGAAAAATGCATCCAGCTCTCGTGGGCCAAGGATGTCACCGGCGAATTCAACGTCGAACTGCGAGTGGAGCTGGAACACCAGCGCGGCCTCATCGCCCTGCTGGCCAGCAGCGTCAACGCCGCCGACGGCAATATCGAGAAAATCAGCATGGACGAACGCGATGGTCGCATCAGCGTGGTCCAACTGGTGGTCAGCGTGCACGACCGCGTGCACCTGGCCCGCGTGATCAAAAAGTTGCGCGCCTTGACCGGTGTGATCCGCATCACCCGCATGCGTGCATAACCGATCCATTACAAGGAGTCATTCATGACCAAGACAGTTATCACCAGCGATAAAGCTCCAGCCGCCATCGGCACTTATTCCCAGGCGATCAAGGCGGGCAACACCGTCTACATGTCCGGCCAGATCCCGCTGGACCCAAAGACCATGGAACTGGTTGAAGGCTTCGAAGCCCAGACCGTGCAGGTCTTTGAAAACCTCAAGTCCGTGGCTGAAGCTGCCGGTGGTTCGTTCAAGGACATCGTCAAGCTGAACATCTTCCTCACCGACCTCAGCCACTTTGCCAAGGTCAACGAGATCATGGGCAAGTACTTCGAACAACCTTACCCAGCCCGCGCCGCCATCGGCGTTGCCGCCCTGCCAAAGGGTGCACAGGTTGAGATGGACGCCATTCTGGTCATCGAGTAAAACACCCGGCGCAGCCCAAACAGGCTGCGCCGACTTCGTTTCAGAAGGATTTCGTAATGCGCAAAGCGCTTGTAGCCTCCTCGTTGCTCGCCCTGTTGCTCGGCGGCTGTGCCAGCAACCCCGCCGACCTGGATGTAAGCGGTACCTGGATCAACCAGGCCGCCATCGACGCGGCAGCCAAGGGCGGCCCTTTGCGTGAAGCCCTGCAGTCCTATGGCCCCAACCTCGAGTGGGAGGTCAACACCAAGGCTTTGCAGGCGCGCTACTACAACGGTTTTGAAGTGGCGGAAGGCAAGTTGTCGGGTGAAAAGCCCGGCGCATGGAACGTGGATTTCTATGGCAGCTCTGCCACCGAACTCAAACGCAAAGGCAAACAACTGCTGCAAGTGGCCAACGACAACGAGCCCGAGCAGCTGTTTGCCCGCGCCAAAGACCCGGCCCCAGAAGGCGCGCCACTGGGCGCCAACTTCGAACGCACGCTGTACGCGGCCTATATGGGCGGCGACTGGAAGATCAGCGACGGCACCGGCAGCGGCGCCACGGTGCAGTTCCAGGCAGACGGCAAGGTCGCCGGCCTGCCGGGGGTTGATCGTTATTCACTCTGCCTGGCAGGCGATTGCGCCTCCATGAGCGGCGGCTATGACAGCATCTGGCTGCAACTGAACGGCCAGGGCAACCCATGGATCTTCACGCGCAAGGGTAAGCAACTGGAGATCTTCCAGGCGATCAATACCGCGCAGGCCGATGAAGTGCCTTCGTTTACGCCAGGCCCTCGCCAATGGTTGCTTGAAAAGTAATAAAAGCCTCGCCCAAATCCAAATGTGGGAGCTGGCTTGCCTGCGATGACGGTATTACATCCAACAAAGATGTGATTGATATACCGCTATCGCAGGCAAGCCAGCTCCCACATTTTTTGCCGCGCTTCAGCCTTTCAGAATCGCCGCATAGCCTTCCCGGTAAGTCGGGTATGTCGGCGTCCAGCCAAGCGCCTTCATACGTGCATTACTGCACTGCTTGCTCCCCGCACGCCGCACACTGGCGTCCTCGGCCCATTCGGTCACACCCAGGTACTCGCGCAACCACGCCACCACCTCGGCCAGTGGTGCCGGCGCATCGTCAACGCCGATATAGAACTTGTCCAGCGAACCGCCTTTTTCCACATGCCGCAGCAAAAAGGCGAGCAGGCCCGCGGCGTCATCGGCGTGGATACGGTTGCCATACAACGGCGGGTCAACCGCTACGCGATAGCCTTGGCGAACCTGAGTGAGCAGCCATTCCCGACCCGGGCCGTAAATCCCGGTCAGTCGCACGATGGTCGCTGGAATACCGCTGTTGAGCGCCACCTGTTCAGCTTCCAGCATCACCTGCCCGGAATAGCCCTTCGCTTGCGTCTCGGACGTTTCGTCGACCCACTCGCCGTTTTGCTGCCCATACACACTGCTGCTGGAGACAAACAGCAAATGCTTGGGCGTCTGGCCGTAGTCTTCCAACCACTCCAACACATGCTGCAACCCTTGCACGTAGGCGGCGCGATAGCCGGCCTCGTCGTGGTCGGTGGCAGCGGCGCAGTACACCAGATAATCCACCCCGCCGATCGGCCAGGTGTCCGGGCAGTCCTTTTTGAACAGGTCGCCGGCGATGCCGATCACCCCGTCGGGCAGGCGCGAAATATCGCGGCGCAGGCCGTGAACCTCCCATTCCGAGGCCAGCAATTGGCTAGCCAGCCGACTACCCACATCACCGCAACCGGCAATCACAACAGAAGGCGCAGACATCATAAAACTCCATTCTCAAAGGCGCAGATTAGCCGCGCGAGTGGATCAACGGCCAGTAAAAAGCGAAATAAAGTAACAGTGCCACTTTAGTTAACAAGAATTACTTGCAATAATAACCGCCCATTTGTCCTCGACCCTAAATGGTCTGGAAGGACGATCACCCATTTTTTCTCTCAGGTCCGGCCAGCATGACACGTCATACAACCCCCGCTTCGCCAACCAAGCTTCACAGCCCCTCCCGCGCCTGGCGTGCGATTGCTGCGATGCTGTTCAGCGTATTGCTGGCACCGACCGCCGCATTCGCTGACGCCACTGCCCCAGCCGCTCCGGCAGCTGCCGAGCAAAATGCCGCTACTGCGGCAACGCCTGCCGTCGCGCCAGTGGCCACCGACCCGGCCCAGGCCGCCGGCGCCGCCGCACCTGCCGACGAAACCGGCGTGGTGCTGGAAGAAGACAACACCCTGGGCATGGCCCACGACTTGTCGCCATGGGGCATGTACCAGAATGCTGACGTGGTGGTGAAAGCCGTAATGATCGGCCTGGCCATTGCCTCGATCATCACCTGGACCATCTGGATTGCCAAAGGCTTCGAGCTGTTGGGCGCCAAGCGTCGTCTGCGCGCTGAAATCGTCCACCTGAAAAAAGCCACCACCCTCAAGGAAGCGAGCGAAACCGCGACCAAGAAGGGCACCCTGGCCAACCTGCTGGTGCACGACGCACTGGAAGAAATGCGCCTGTCGGCCAACACCCGTGAAAAAGAAGGCATCAAGGAGCGCGTCAGCTTCCGCCTTGAGCGCCTGGTGGCCGCCTGCGGCCGTAACATGAGCAGCGGCACCGGCGTACTCGCTACCATCGGTTCCACCGCACCCTTCGTCGGCCTGTTCGGTACCGTGTGGGGCATCATGAACAGCTTCATCGGTATCGCCAAAACCCAGACCACCAACCTCGCCGTCGTTGCCCCCGGCATCGCCGAAGCCCTGCTGGCTACCGCCCTGGGCCTGGTTGCCGCAATTCCTGCGGTGGTGATCTACAACGTCTTCGCCCGTTCGATCGCCGGCTACAAGGCTCAGGTATCGGATGCGTCGGCAGAAGTCCTGTTGCTCGTCAGCCGTGACCTCGATCACCTGCCTACCGAGCGCAGCTCGCAACCGCACATGGTGAAAGTGGGGTAATCGGCCATGGGCCTGCATTTGAATCAAGGCGACGACGAACTCGTCGAGAACCACGAAATCAACGTCACGCCGTTTATCGACGTGATGCTGGTGCTGCTGATCATCTTCATGGTGGCGGCACCGCTGGCAACCGTGGACATCAAGGTGGACCTGCCCGCGTCCAGCGCCAAGCCGGCGCCGCGGCCGGAAAAACCGATCTTCCTCAGCGTCAAGGCGGACCAACGCCTGTTCCTGGGCGAAGAAGAGGTCAAGGCTGAAACCCTGGGGCCGGTGCTGGATGCCAAGACCCAAGGCAAGAAAGACACGACCATCTTCTTCCAGGCCGACAAAGGCGTGGACTACGGCGACCTGATGAGCGTGATGGATGCCCTGCGGGCAGCCGGCTACCTCAAGGTAGGCCTGGTCGGACTTGAGACGGCAGCCAAGAAATGATCACGACGCGCCACAAACTGACGCGTTATGGCACCAGCCTCGCCGTCGTGCTGGGCGTGCATGCCGTCGCGATCATCATCGCGCTCCAATGGTCCGCGCCGCAGGCGATCCAGCTGCCACCCGCCGCCATGGTCATCGACCTGGCGCCGCTGCCAGCACCGCCGCCGCCTCCAGCACCGCCCAAGGTCGTTGCGCCGCCGCCGCCACCGGTCGAAGAGCTGCCCCTGCCGAAGCTGGCCGAGGCGCCCAAGCCAACGATCCAGGTGCCCAAGCCGGTCAAGCCCAAGCCTAAGCCACAACCGCCAAAGCCGGTGGAGAAGAAGCCCGAGCCGCCCAAGGAGAAACCTTCCGAGGAGCCACCGAGCGAAACGCCGCCGAGCAACGCACCTGCGCAGAAGTCCGCCCAGCCTACGCCAGGCCCGTCGGCACAGCAGCTGGCCGCCCAGGCATCCTGGCAAAGCACTTTGTTGGCGCATCTGCAGAAGTACAAGAAGTACCCGCCCGGCGCCCAACGCAGTGGCAAGGAAGGTATGAACCGCTTGCGCTTCGTGGTCGATGGCGAAGGTAATGTGCTGTCCTACGAACTGGAAGGCCGCTCCGGCAACGCCGACCTGGACCGTGCAACCCTTGAGATGATCCGCAAGGCTCAGCCGCTACCCAAGCCACCTGCCGATCTGCTGAAAAACGGCAGCGTCGAACTGGTCGCGCCGTTCGTCTACAACATCGACAAGCGTCGCCGCTGAGAGAGCACTGTGGGAGGGACTTGCTCCCTCCCACATTCGCTTTAATACCTCAGTAAAATTCCGATATTCCCCACTCAATCCCCAGCAAAGTTCTGATAACGTGCGTCTATCGATTGCAGCCGGTATGCTTGGCCCGCAACCTCATGGACGCCCGCTATGACTCTCACAGAATTACGCTACATCGTGACCCTCGCCCAAGAACAGCACTTCGGCCATGCCGCCGAGCGTTGCCACGTCAGCCAGCCGACGCTGTCGGTGGGTGTGAAAAAGCTTGAAGACGAACTCGGTGTGCTGATTTTCGAGCGCAGCAAGAGCGCCGTGCGCCTCACCCCGGTGGGCGAAGGTATCGTTGCCCAGGCGCAGAAGGTCCTGGAACAGGCGCAAAGCATTCGCGAACTGGCCCAGGCCGGCAAGAACCAGCTGACCGCGCCGCTCAAGGTCGGCGCGATCTACACGGTCGGCCCCTACCTGTTCCCGCACCTGATCCCGCAACTGCATCGCGTCGCACCGCAGATGCCGCTGTATATCGAAGAAAACTTCACCCACGTGCTGCGCGACAAACTGCGCAACGGCGAGCTGGACGCGATCATCATCGCCCTGCCCTTCAACGAAGCGGACGTGCTGACCCTGCCGCTCTACGACGAGCCGTTCTACGTGCTGATGCCGGCCTCCCACCCGTGGACCAAGAAGGACACCATCGACGCCGGCCTGCTCAACGACAAGAGCCTGCTGCTGCTCGGTGAAGGCCACTGCTTCCGCGATCAGGTGCTGGAAGCCTGCCCGACCCTGACCAAGGGCAACGACGGCGCCAAGCACACCACGGTGGAATCCAGCTCCCTGGAAACCATTCGCCATATGGTCGCTTCCGGCCTGGGTATCTCGATCCTGCCGCTGTCTGCGGTAGACAGCCATCACTACGCCCAGGGCGTGATCGAAGTGCGCCCACTCACGCCGCCGGTGCCGTTCCGTACCGTAGCGATTGCCTGGCGCGCCAGCTTCCCGCGCCCCAAAGCGATTGAGATTCTCGCGGACTCGATCCGTCTGTGTTCGGTGGCCAAGCCGCCCGTTGCGAGCTAAGCCACGGTATGACTGAGCTGTCGCAGGTGTCGGTGACGGCACTCAAGGGTGTCGGTGAGGCCATGGCCGAGAAGCTGGCCAAGGTCGGCCTGGAGAACCTTCAGGACGTGCTGTTCCACCTGCCCCTGCGCTACCAGGACCGCACCCGCGTGGTGCCCATCGGCCATTTGCGCCCTGGGCAAGACGCGGTGATCGAAGGCACCGTCAGTGGCGCCGACGTGGTGATGGGCAAGCGCCGCAGCCTGGTGGTGCGCCTGCAGGACGGCACCGGCGGCTTGAGCCTGCGCTTCTACCACTTCAGCAACGCGCAGAAGGAAGGCCTCAAGCGTGGCACCCGCGTGCGCTGCTATGGCGAGGCACGCCCAGGTGCATCAGGCCTGGAAATCTACCACCCGGAATACCGCGCCATTACCGGCGATGAGCCGCCACCGGTGGACACCACGCTCACGCCGATCTATCCGCTGACCGAGGGCCTGACCCAGCAACGCCTGCGCCAGTTGTGCATGCAGACCCTGACCATGCTCGGCCCGCAAAGCCTGCCCGATTGGCTGCCCCTGGAGCTGGCCCGCGACTATCAGCTGGCGCCCCTGGCCGATGCGATTCGCTATTTGCATCACCCGCCCGCCGATGCCGATGTGGACGAACTCGCCCTCGGTCATCACTGGGCCCAGCATCGCCTGGCCTTTGAAGAACTGCTCACGCACCAGCTGTCCCAGCAACGCCTGCGCGAAAGCATGCGTACCCTGCGCGCCCCGGCGATGCCCAGAGCCACGCGGCTGCCTGCGCAATACCTGGCCAACCTCGGCTTTGCGCCCACCGGCGCGCAACAGCGCGTGGGCAATGAAATCGCCTACGACCTCAGCCAGCAAGAACCGATGCTGCGGTTGATCCAGGGTGACGTAGGGGCAGGCAAGACCGTGGTCGCTGCCCTCGCCGCCCTGCAAGCCCTGGAAGCTGGCTATCAAGTGGCGCTGATGGCACCGACGGAAATCCTCGCCGAACAACACTTCATCACCTTCAAGCGCTGGCTCGAACCGCTGGGCCTGGAGGTGGCGTGGCTGGCTGGCAAGCTCAAAGGCAAGAACCGCGTGGCCGCCCTGGAGCAGATCGCCGCCGGCGCACCGATGGTGGTGGGCACCCATGCGCTGTTCCAGGACGAAGTGCAGTTCAAGAACCTCGCACTGGTGATCATCGACGAACAGCACCGCTTTGGCGTGCAACAGCGCCTGGCTCTGCGCCAGAAAGGCGTGGGCGGGCGCATGAACCCGCACCAGTTGATCATGACCGCCACGCCGATCCCACGCACCCTGGCCATGAGCGCCTACGCCGACCTCGACACCTCGATCCTCGACGAACTGCCGCCGGGGCGTACCCCGGTCAACACCGTGCTGGTCACCGACACCCGGCGCGTCGAAGTGATCGAGCGCGTGCGCGGTGCTTGCGCCGAAGGCCGCCAGGCGTACTGGGTGTGTACCCTGATCGAAGAGTCCGAAGAACTGACCTGCCAGGCCGCCGAAACCACTTATGAAGACCTCACCAGTGCCTTGGGTGAGCTCAAGGTGGGGTTGATCCATGGCCGTATGAAACCGGCGGAAAAAGCCGCGGTAATGGCCGAGTTCAAGGCCGGCAACCTGCAATTGCTGGTGGCGACCACCGTGATTGAAGTGGGCGTGGACGTCCCCAACGCCAGCCTGATGATCATCGAAAACCCCGAGCGCCTGGGCCTGGCGCAACTGCACCAATTGCGCGGGCGGGTTGGCCGGGGCAGTGCCGCCAGCCACTGCGTGCTGCTCTATCATCCGCCACTGTCGCAGATCGGTCGCCAGCGCTTGGGCATCATGCGCGAAACCAACGACGGTTTTGTCATTGCCGAAAAAGACCTCGAACTGCGCGGCCCGGGTGAAATGCTCGGCACGCGCCAGACCGGCCTGCTGCAATTCAAGGTTGCCGACCTGATGCGCGATGCTGACTTGTTGCCCGCAGTCCGCGACGCCGCCCAGGCCCTGCTTGAGCGCTGGCCCGACCACGTCAGCCCGTTGCTCAACCGCTGGCTACGCCACGGCCAACAGTACGGCCAGGTTTGACCTCTTCCCTGTAGGAGCGAGCTTGCTCGCGAAAAACGCCAACGATGACGCGGACGCTCTGGATGATGGCGCCGCCAGGAAGGTCTTCGCGAGCAAGCTCGCTCCTACAGGGTAATCAGCACACCGCCAACCTCATCACAAACGCCACTTATCCGACCAACACCCGTATCAAGCTGGTTATACTCCAATGAATGTAAGAAATTGGATCAGGCCATGTCAGAAGTTGCCCTCGCCACAGCCCCACTGACCGCCCCGCCGGTCATTCGGGCGCTGCTCGCAAAGCTCGCCATCCCCTACACGGAAGTCATCGAACAGCCTGGCCTGAACCCTGCCCGAAAGGTCCAGGCGGTGTTGCTTGAAGATGCGGTTGGCGCGCTCATGGTGCTGTTTCCCCAAAGCCAATTGCTGGACCTCAACCGCCTCGCCGAACTCACCGGTCGCCGCCTCACGGCCGTCGCCCCCGAGCGGGTCGAGCGCATGCTGGGCAAGCATGACCTGAGCCTGCTGCCGGGCTTGCCGCCCCTGACCAGTTCGCCGTGCCTGTACGAAGGCCGCTTGCTCAATGAGCCGAGCCTGCTGGTGCATTCGGGCGAAGCCGGGCTGTTGCTGGAAATCCCCACCGACGCCTTCAAGAGCCTGCTCACCAAGGCCAGCGCCGCGCAGTTCGGTGAGCCCTTGAGCAACATCCGTCCGAACCTCGACCGCCCCAATGATGACCGCGAGGAAATCACCCAGGCGATGCAAGCCTTCACCGCTCGCCGTATCCAGCAACGCCTGGAAGCGACCATCGAAATTCCGCCGCTGGCCGACACGGCGCAGAAGATCATCAAGCTGCGCGTGGATCCCAACGCCACCATCGACGACATTACTGGCGTGGTGGAAACCGACCCGGCCCTTGCCGCCCAGGTCGTAAGCTGGGCCGCGTCGCCCTACTACGCCTCGCCGGGCAAGATCCGCTCAGTCGAAGACGCCATCGTGCGCGTGCTGGGCTTTGATCTTGTGATCAACCTGGCGCTGGGCCTGGCCCTGGGCAAAACCCTGAGCCTGCCCAAGGACCGCCCGCACCTGTCCACGCCGTACTGGCACCAGTCGATCTACACCGCCGCCGTGATCGAGGGCCTGACCCGCGCCATGCCCCGCGCCCAACGCCCGGAAGCCGGCCTGACCTACCTGGCAGGTTTGCTGCACAACTTCGGCTACCTGCTGCTGGCCCACGTGTTTCCGCCGCACTTCTCGCTGATCTGCCGCCACCTGGAGGTCAACCCGCACCTGTGCCACAGCTACGTCGAGCAACATTTGCTGGGCATCAGCCGCGAACAGATCGGCGCCTGGCTGATGCGCTACTGGGACATGCCGGACGAACTGTGCACCGCCCTGCGCTTCCAGCACGATCCCACGTATGACGGGCAATACGCCGAGTATCCGAACCTGGTGTGCCTGGCGGTGCGCCTGTTGCGCAGCCGGGGGATTGGCTCCGGGCCGGATGAATCCATTCCCGACGCGTTGCTTGAGCGCCTGGGCCTGAGCCGCGAGAAGGCCGAGGACGTGGTGGGTAAAGTGCTGGATGCCGAAGTGCTGTTGCGCGAATTGGCTTCGCAGTTCAGCCAGGGGTAAGCCCACCGCCTGTTAAACCGCTATCGCAGGCAAGCCAGCTCCCACAGTTGACCGTATTTCCAAGTTGGAACGCGGTCACTGTGGGAGCTGGCTTGCCTGCGATGAATCCAACTCGGTCTACCTGACCACCTACTTCTTTTTCTTCGGCTTCAAATACTTGGTCAGACCCTGGAACCAGATCACCAGTGCCGGGTTGCCCTTGATCTGGATCGACTTGTCCTGAATCCCCGTCATGAACGCCAGTTGCTTGTTCTTCGCCTGCATCGTGGCGAAGCCGTAGGCGGCATCCTTGAAGGCAATCGCGAAGGCCGGCGCCGGGTGGACACCTGAGCGGCTGGTGATGCGCTGGTCTTTGACGATGAAGTGACGGGCAACCTTGCCGTCGAGGGTCTGCAGCTGGAAGGCCAGGTCTTTGTCACCCAGTTGCTGCTGGAAGGCGGGGTTGGTGCGGCTGGCTTTGCCCATCATCAGGCCCAGCACCCACAGGAGAAGACGAAATTTCATGCACACGGCCTCGGTGTATTTATTGGAGTGGCCGCAGCAGTGTAACGATTTGCAAAAGGAACGCCACCGATCTCGCGCTTTAGGCGCAGATCGGTTGGCGTTTAACGCTTATAGCAACAAGTACTTAAACGTTAGGGCAAGGCACTGGCGCCCAGTCGGCCAGGTTTGGATTGCGGCAGGTTGCTTCGATCTGGGTCTTGCCCGCACTGGCGACCTGCTTGCTTTCAGCTTGCTTGGCCTGCACGGTCTGGATGCTACGTTCGGTGGTGACCGCTTCTTTCGGCACTGTCGGCAGAACCGGCTTCTTGGCTGGCTTGACGGCTTTCTTGCCCTTGGTCGTAGCGACCACTGGCGTGGTATCGGCGGTGGCCACGGTCACCACATCGCTGCGCTGTACGCCGACCTGTTGCAGGTCTTTCTCGTAGGCCTGGGTGTAGTTGTTCAGGTCTTCGCTGGCTTTGCCGTTGACCGTCACGATCAGGTCATTGGACTCCTTCAGGCCCGCGACGATTTCCGCCAGGCGCTTGCGGCCTTCGGTGTCGTTGACGGTCTTGGCCTTGCGATCAGCCACCAGCTTGGTGAATGCGCTCTGGTAGCACTGCTGCGACGCCTTGGCATAGGCGGTGCTGCGGTCGATGTCCGAGGCGCTTTTGTTGAAGTCGGTGGAGTAGGACGCGATGCGCTGGTTGTCATCGGTGATCTGTTTCTGGCGCTCGGTGTAGTAACCCGCCGCACCGCCAGCCAGGGCGCCGCCTGCGGCACCGATCGCGGCATTGCGGCCACGGCTGTCCTTGTCGCCGGTCAGCGCGCCCAGCAGGGCACCGCCGGCCGCGCCGATCGCGGCACCGGTGACGACCGACTTGGTCATGTCCGAATCGGTGGCGCGCAGGTGCTGCACCGGCTCGTAGCAGTTGGGGTAGTACTCGACCTTGGTGCTCGACGCCACCTTGGACGCAGGCGACGTAGCGCAACCAGTCAACACGGTGCTGAAACCAGCTGCGATCAGCAGCAGGTGACGCTTGGAAACCGCCTTACGGGAAAAAAGCATAGATGTGATCTCTGTTAAGTTTGACTTGCCCAGCACGGCCCACCGCCGCCTGAGTCCCTTCCAAGCTCGCTAGACAGCCAACGATCAAGACCGCTGACCGCTCGCTGCGAGCAATTCCTTCAAGATCGTTGCCGGGTCGGCCCGCTGTTGCTTGCGGTAGTTGCCAACATGGCGAACGAACAGTGTCGCGCGCGTCACCAGGCTCTTGCCGAGCACTGGCTTGCGATCCAACTCTTCCTTGATCCGTTGAAACTGCGCCTGGATCACCGCATCGGTGTAGCGCGTGCCGGTGGCCAGGTTGTCGATGTAAATCGCCACCGCGCCGTCCAACGCGCTGCGTCCATTGGTGATGGCCATGTCGAACAGCTGCGTGCTGGCCTCGTCCTTGCTGTCCACCGCCTGCTGGCGACTCTTGTGCAGGTTGGCCAGGCGGATGTTGTAGTTGCTGATGGTCTCGGCCACCAACGCCGCCGACTGGATCAAATTGCCCGCCGCTTCTTCGCGTTGCTGGGCGATCAGCGACACGTTGCGCTTGAGCTCTTCGTTGACCAGGCCCAGTTCGGCTTGCAGCTTGGGATCGACACTGGCGGCGATGATGCTGTCCAGGCGTTTGGTCGGGTCCTGGGCGTCGTCGATGGCATCGGTCAGCGCGGCCAGGCGGCCTTCCTTCTGCCACTGGGCGAACAGCTCCTTGTAGCGCGAGCGCGGCGCCGACAACGCGCCAATCGCCACGCGAAAACCGGTGGTCTCGTTGCTTTGCTCGGTGCCATCAGCGGCAAACAGCGGGTATTCGCGGCGCATGCCGGTGAACAACGTGCCCTCGCCTTCTAGGTAGTTGCCGCCCTTGACCACAAAGCCGCCGTAGGTGCCCTGGCGGCGGCCAGCGTGTACCAGTTGGAAGGATTCCTGGACCATTTCCGCGGCGTTGCCGATCACGTCGAACATGCCGATGGGGTTAGGTAATTTGGTGCCGATGGGCATCAACCGCGCTGCCTGGCCGGTGCCGCCGGCCACTTGGTTGAACACCGCGTAATCGGCCAGCGGGCCATCGCTTTCACTGCCCTCGACGCGCCGTGGATACAGCCGGCCTTCCAGGTCCTGGCGGCTCACCGCCTGGCCGCCGCGCGCGGCGTACTCCCATTCCACTTCGGTGGGCAGGCGCACAAATCCCAGGCCACCGTCTTCGGTCGACGCACCGCGCCCGCTCACCGGCAGCAGTTCGCGGTGGTATTTCATCAGCCAGGCGCTGTACACCGCCGAGAAACGCTCGGCTTCAAAGCGCGACAGTTTCACCTTGGGCAAACGCCCGGCCATGCCCATGGGCGCATCACACGCCGGCGCCGGTTCGCCGCTGGCCAGGGCCTGCGCCTGGGCCATCACCTGGGCGTATTGGCGAGCAGTCACTTCGTATTTGCCAATGAAGTACAGCATGGGCTTGAGCGGGGTCTTGGCGTCGGTCTTCGGCATCTGCGGCGCGATGACCTTGCTCCAGTCCTTGGGCAAGTCCTTGAGGGTGAACTGGCCGTTGATGAAGTCGCGGCGGTAACCGGAAATAAACGACTGCTGATAACCCGCCTCGCCTTCGGCAAAGGGGTAGCCCAGGCTGATTTCACGGTCATCCAGGGTGCCCTGGGCCAGAATGTAGGCGTAGCGGAATACCATGTTACCTTCGCAGGGCAGCGGCAGGCTCACGTCGTCCGGCAACGGCTTGGGGTTGTCGAGCTTGTCACTTGCTTCATCAGCCCAGGCCAGCGAGGCCAGGCTCAGCGCCACGCAGGCGCCCAGTAATTTATACATCTCTGATTCCTTCAGAAGCCTGGATACGGGCCACCCGCCAACCACCACAGGCGGCCGCCACGGCACTGACGCCGAGCACCGCCACTAGGGCCAGGCCGTAATGGCGCGCCAACAGATGGCTGGCGTACTCGCCTGGCACCTGCACAAAAAGCTTGTTCAACGCCGCCTCAGCCAGGCCATACAGCCCAACGCTGAGCACAGCGGCAAAACCCGCGCTGTATAGCGCTTGCAGCAGCACAAACAGCAACAACGCGGCGGTGGAAAACCCCAGCAGGCGCAACACCGAGAGTTCACGGTGCTTACGCGCCACCGCCGCCAGGGTCCCCGCGAAAATCGCCGCAAACGCCCCGGCCAACGCCAACCCGGCGATGATCCAGAACACAATCGACAGGTTGCGGCTCAACGATTGCACTTGAGCGATGGTGTGCGCCTGGGTTGAAACCAACAGGTTCTGCTCGGCGAAATACACCCGCAACGGTTCCACATCACTGAGGCTGCGCGCATACAGGCGAAACGCCGGGTAGATGCGCTGTTCACTCACGCTCGCCGCTTCACCGGCCCAACCCAACGCCGGCACCGCACGGCCATCGCGGTAATCTTCCGCTGCCTCCAGCAACGCCAGATCGGCAAACAGGCCCTCGCGAGCGAAGGCCTCCAGCGGCAACACCGCCAGCACCTGCAACCGCGTGCGCTGGGCCTCGACGCGCCCCGCCACTTGCCGCGCAAAGCTGGTGTCCAGCCAATCACCGGGCCTTGCCGCGAGCTTTTCGGCGGCGGTATGGCTGAGCACGATCTGGTCCAGGCCGTGGGGCATCGGCAAGCCTGCCAACAACGGGTCGCCTGCGGCAGTCGGCAGCATTTCCAGGGTCAAGGTGCCCACCTGCGCCGTGGCCGCAATCTGCCGTGTGCGCGGCACAGCAAACGCGACATCGCTGCGCTCACCCAGCTGCGCGATAAACGCCGCGCTGAATCGACCACCGCCCAACGGGATGATTTCACGGCTGGCGGGGTCGGTCTCCAAGCGTTCGGTCAAACTGCTAACCAGTCCAAATTTCAGCCCGAATAACACCAGCAATGGCGCGATAACCGCCACCAATGCCAACACCGAACAGGCCGACAGCCACCCATCGTTGCGGTAGTCCTGCCACGCAAGCGAAGCAACCAGGCCGATGCGCATCAGCACGCCTCCCCGAGGGTTGCGGTGACGCCGCCGTCTGGGTCGCGCTGGCAACTGATACGCCGCACCTGCAAGCCACTGGCGCGGGCCAGCGGTTCGTCATGGGTGGCGATCACACAGGCCGTACGGTGTTCGCGGGCCTGGGCCAGCAGCGCCTGCATCACGCGCTCGGCGTTGAGCGGGTCCAGGGACGCCGTCGGCTCATCAGCCAGCACCAGTTGCGGCCCATGGGCCAGAGCCCGCGCACAGCTGACCCGCTGGCGTTGGCCCACCGACAACGCCGCCGGGCGCTTGGCCAACTGATCGCTGATCTGCAACTGCTCAGCCAGGCGCGCCACGCGGCCGTCGTCCTGCAAGCCCAGCAGTTGGCGCGACAGCGCGATATTGCCGCGCACGTCCAGAAACCCCAGCAACCCCCCGGTCTGCGGCACATAGCCCAAGTGCTGGCTGCGTAACGCGGCCAGCGCCGATTGCCGGTCGGCACGCCACAGCGCGCCGACGTCGTGTTGGTTGAATGCAAACTGCCCCACCTGATCCGGCGCCAACACCAGCGCCAGCAGGTCGAGCAAGGTGCTCTTGCCGCAACCACTGGGGCCGACAATTGCCAGTTGTTCACCCGCGCCCAGCTGCAACGCAGGGATCACCAGGCTGTAGCGCTGGCTACCGACGCCCCGGCTCTTGTGCACCGCGCTCAGGTTCAACATTACGGCAGCGTCGACAGCGGCACGCGATACAACGCATCGCCCGGTTCGGCATCGCCGAAACGGACCCAGTTGGCCACGTCGTTATGGAAGGTTTCATACAGGCGGATTTTCGAATCCAGCTCGTCGATAAAGTCTTCCTGCTCGGCCACGCTCAATGACAACCACAGGTCCTGGGTCATGTTCAGCGACTTGCTGCGGTACGGCAGGCCCTCCAGGTATTCACCGAGCAGGCCGCCGTCAGCCAGGTTGCCGCCCTTGCGCAGGGCCTGCGGGTCGCGGCTCATATAGGCCGAGGCGCTGGCGATTTCCTGGAAGAAATCCTTGGGCGAGCTTTGTGTTTTGCGCGCTGCATCCACGATCAACTTCAACGATTGTTGCAGGTCGTTGAGTTGCAGCTTGGTCAACATCACGCACACCTGGAACGCTGGCAGCGCCGGGTTGGTTAGGTCACGATCAGCGGTCCAGGCGCTGACCAATTGCGGTGCCTGGCTCGCGGTCTTGCGCCCGAGAAAGTCCATGTGCATGGCATAGCCGACGGCGGCGGACTTGTCCGCCAGACTCGGCGCGGCACTGAGCAACGGCACTGGCTGCGGCGTATTGCTGCGCACCTGATGCACCAGGTTGGCGAATACCGTGCCGATCTCATCGACGCGCTCACCCAGCTTGCGCACATCGCCCCCTGGCACTGGCGTATACAGGTCGCCGATCTGCGGGTTGGCGTCGGCGGTGAGAACGCGATACTGGCTCTCGGCGCCGGCATGGGTTTTCTTGCCGGCATCAGTGCGCAGGTGCAGCGCATAGATCTTGATCTGCTTACCCAGGGCCGCCTGGCGCACTTCGGCTTCGTTCATCTGGGTGGCGGCGAACGGGTCGTTCTTGCGCAGCGCGCCGGCATCGGAAACCAGCAGGATGATGCGCCCGCCGTAGCCGGACCAATCCATGCCGTCCACTGCCTGCATCACCCCGGCAAACGCATCTTCGTTGAACGAGTGGCTGGACACCGTCGACGCTTTGACCTGGCGCGCCATATCCAGAAAGCGCTGCGGGTCGCGACCTTGGTCGAGGCTGATCAGGGTCTTGGCGACATACTCAAGGCCCGGGGTTTTCTGGATGCTGCTGCGAAAGCCGACCATGCCGAAGCTGACGCTGTCCAACTCGCCGCGCTCGGCAATGCGGGTTTGTAGCTCATGCACCACGTCGCGAATCTGGTCGATGTAGGGCTGCATCGACACGGTGGTGTCCACCACCAGCACCACCGCCGTGCGGAATGCGTCGGCATTCGCGCTGAGCGTCGGGCTGGCCGGTCTGGCAGCGGCGCGGCTGCCTGGGTCGATGGAGGCCACGTTGAGCAACTGCACCGGCTGGCCGTTGTCGTCGAAGCTCTCTTTGGAATCGAAGATCGGCAACAGGTAGAACTGGTTCTGCGGCACCGCGCTGGCGGTGGGTTCCAGGGCCAGGACTTGCTGGTTGTCTTCTCGGTTGTTCTGCGCCTTGGCCAAGGCGCTTTTCGCTGCAGCAGGGTCAGCCAGTAGTTTTTCCACCTCACCGGGCTGGCGCAGGAACATCACGGGCGCCCGGCCTGAGCGCTCGGTGAACTTGAGCACCAGGCTTTGTTTCCAGTCGCTGACCTGGGAGGCCGGCAGCCAACCGTCGCTGCGACCATCGGTAGCGGCGCCGACGCGCACCCACGGGCTGCCATCGACTTCTTTGCGCTGATACACGTAGAGCACGGAAAACGCCGGCAGCGCTCTACCCGGCGGGCTCCCAGCGTCCACTGAAAGCAGGGCGCCGGGTTTGCTGAGTACACGCTGGAACAAGGTTTTCTTGCCTGCCATCAGCAACGGGCGCTGACCGCCATCCACTTCAGCGACAGCCACGGGCGGCGTCACCTTGGGCGCCACGGCGGCTGGCGGCTTGGCCGGTTCATCGCCGCCGTTCAACCACCAGTAGCTGGCGCCGCCAATGGCCAACGCGACGGCGACCGCCACAGCGGCCAAGGCCAATACCGGCCCACGGCGCTGCTCGGACGGAGCATTGTGCTGCGTCGGCGTGACCACCGGTTGACGCACTATTGGCTGCGGTTGCGGTTTATCCGTCGGAATGTCGATGGTGACAGGCGTGATGCCCGCCAGATCAACGCTCAATGGAATCGGCAGCGGCCGCACCAGCGTGGCATCCGATTCATCAGCAGGCAGTTGATCCAGCGCCAACAACAACGCTGCCGCATCCGGATAACGCTCCGCCGGGTCCTTGGCCAACAACTTGCGCAGCACACCCTGGTAGCGCCCGTGATGCACCGGCAATTCCGGCAAGGGTTCGGTCAGGTGCGCCAGCGCGGTGGAGAGCGCATCTGTGCCGTTGTAAGGCAGCTTGCCGACGAGGATTTCATACAGCACCACGCCCAGCGCGTAGAGGTCGGCGCGGCCATCGATCTCCTGACCCCGCGCCTGCTCGGGGCTCATGTAGCTCGGCGTGCCCACGGCAAACCCGGCCTGGGTGAATTGGGTGCGATCGTCCAGCGACTTGGCAATCCCGAAGTCCGACAGCACTGCCGTGCCATCGGCGCGAAACAGAATGTTCGCCGGCTTGACGTCACGGTGCACCAGCCCTTGGGCATGGGCATAGCCCAGGGCCGAGGCAATCTGGCGGATGAGCGTCACGCCCTGCTCCGGGGTCAGCCCAGCAGCAATGCGCTCCTTGAGCGTGCCATTGGGCAGGTATTCCATGGCCATGTAATACAGCTCACCGACGTTGCCGATGTCATGGATGGTCACCGTGTGCGGGTGTGACAAACGCGCCAGCGTCTTGCCCTCGCGCAGGAAGCGTTCGCAGAAACTCGGGTCGGCCGCCAGCGCTGCCGCCATCACCTTCAACGCCACCTTGCGCTCCAGCGAGCGCTGGGTCGCCAAGTACACGCTGGCCATGGCGCCTTCGCCAATCTCACCTTCGATGTCATAACCCGGGATGACGATGTTCATGACGAGACCTTCACGACGAGGGTGGTGATGTTGTCTGGTGCGCCGCGATTGAGCCCCAAGTGCACCAGGCTGCGCACGATTTCATCCGGCGCGTCATGGCTGAGCACGTCGCGGATTTCATGGTCTTCGACGGTCTTGTTGAGGCCATCACTGCATAGCAAATAGCTGTCGCCGGGGGCGATCAACAGGTCCACCGAGGCGACGTCCAACTGGGCCTCCACGCCAATGGCGCGGGTGACGATATTGGAGCGCGGGTGGGTGCGGGCGTCGGCTTCGCTGAGCAGGCCGCTGTCTTGCAGGTCTTGTACGTAGCTGTGGTCGCGGGAAATGCTTTCCAGCACGCCGTCGCGCAAGCGGTACAGGCGACTGTCGCCGGCCCACAGGCACACCCCGCGCAAGCCGCGCGCGGCGAACACCACCACGGTGCTGCCCATCATGGTCACGCCACGGTTGGCGGTTTCTTCGCGCACGGCCGCGTTGATGCGCAGCAGGTCATTGCGCAGCGCCGCTGAGTATTCGTCCAGGGAGCGGCCCAGCGGCACATGGCGCAGGCTATCGACGATCAAGCTGCTGACATAGTCCCCCGCCGCGTGCCCGCCCATACCATCGGCCACCACCCACAAGCGGTTTTCCGGCAGGTCCAGAAAGGCATCTTCGTTGACTTGGCGAACCATGCCCACATGGCTTTTGCTCGCGGATTCGTACGTCACGCCCATCTACACCACACCTTCTTGTCCGAGCAAAAACTGCGCAAAATCGCTGGCGGCAGGCAGGCCCTGGCACCGTAATAAACCGGGGGAGATACGCTGCGAACCTCGCCCCCACCACAGGCTTGCGCCCTCGCACGCCTGTTCGGCCAGTGCGGTCATACGCTGGTGCGGCACGGTGGCTGCCACCCTTTGCAGGCCGGCGAAACGGCTGTCCACCGCCCGCGGCTCGCTGGCC
Organism: Pseudomonas sp. MF6767; assembly: GCF_016405475.1. NCBI lineage: Bacteria > Pseudomonadati > Pseudomonadota > Gammaproteobacteria > Pseudomonadales > Pseudomonadaceae > Pseudomonas > Pseudomonas sp. MF6767. The sequence continues at coordinate 474,814 of NZ_JAEKCY010000001.1, forward strand.
GGCACGCCCAACTCGTCGAGCCCGGCGTTGAAGCTTTCGAAGGTCGCGCCGCTGTCGAGGGTGCTGAGCAACAAGGTTTCAGCCTGCTCGAACCAGGCGTCCGAACCGCCCACCAGCGACGCCGGGTTGGTGTCGTGATCCAGCAAGGTCACCACCGCCAGCGGAAAATACCGCCCGACCCGGTCAATGCTTGGCATCACCACGCCCGCCGCCGCATCCGGCCCGCACACGCCCGGCGCCAGCACAAAGCGCCACAACGGGCTGACCAAGTACGCATTCAGCCAGTCAGCGCCGAGGCTGTTCTGGCTGGCGAGCAAACCCGCTGCCAGCCAGCTGTCCCACGGGCCTATAAAGCTCTGGGGCAAGGCGCGGCTGACGAAGTCCCCGCGGCTGGCCAACTTGCCGTAGAAACCCAGGGTCGTCATAGCCGCTCCGGCAGGCTGAAGCCGCTGAGCACGCGGCTCTTGAATGGGTTGAACGCACTGTTGGCGCGCAACTCGTAGGCGATGCTCGCGCCATCGACCCGCAGGCGCAGGTTGAAACGGTCCGGCGAGTTGCCTGCCGTGAGGTCTGATTGCTCCAGCAGACGGAACCAGGCCCACGGGCCGTCCAGGGTGATACCGGAGCGACCACTGGCCGACGGCGGCATGATAGAAATACGCACCACGCCAATGCTGCCGGGGCTCGGCCATTGCATCGCTACCGGCCGGCTCGGGCCGTGGTCGTAGCTCAACTGCTGGCCGTCCAGGTCAAGCAGGAACTGGGTGATGGTAGGGTCCATCGACACCGGCTTGAGTTCGAAACGCACGATGGGTTGGGTGCCACCGGAGCGGAAGAACGCGTCCCGAATCGTCGCCGCACGCTGGAAGGTTTGCAGCACGCCAGGAGCAATCCCCAGCTTCTGCGCCGCCCCCGGTTGCCAGCGCCAGGTCTGTGCCGACGTGTCCACATAGGGCTGCAGGTATTTGCGGAAGTAGTTGTCCATCACCCCGCCCACACCGAAAAACTGGCCGAAGTCATCCAGGGTGGCGTCCCGCGCACTGCCCGGCGACATCGGGTAACGCCCGGCCAACGACTGGCGATACACGTTGACCACTTCACTGACCCAGGCCGCGTTCAGCTGGTTACGCACCCCGCCCATCATGCTGTTGGTGGTGGAATTGACCACCGACTTGACCATGCCCTGCACCAGCGGCGGCTGGCGCTCGGCGTTCAGGCTGACCCGCGTGGCGGCAGCCGCCGCCTGGTTCTTGGCCTCGCCGAGCAAGGCATCGCCGCTGGCACCGACCATGGCGCTGACCTGCACATACAGCGCATTCATGTCCGATAGCAGGCCGTCGATGGCCGCCGGTTCGCCTTCGTTTTTGCTGACGATGCTGTTGAGTTCGGCAAAGTGTGCGGTCACCGGATCATCCGCCGGTGCCGGGGCATTCGCCGTCGGTTGTGCCTCGCCCAGCAAACTGCCGAGGCGCTCCTTGAGCTTGTCCACGCCGCCTTCCACCGGCACGCCTTTGGCGGCCAGTTGGCGTTCTTCGGCTTGCAGGTCGGTTTCCCTGGCGACCGCCACCAACAGCTTTTTCAGCGGCGAGGTGGGCCCGGAAATCACCCGCAGCACATCGGCGGCCTGTGCCACGCTGGTGATCGGCACAAAGTCGATGTCGGCGAGCAACGAGTCCCACTGGCGCTGGTAATCCTGGAAGTACAAACGGCGCACGTCGGCGGCCAGGCTCACCACGTTCTGCTGGTCGGCCTGTTCATGGCCCAGCACCCATTGCTCTTCGGCCAGGGTGCCGGTCTGGTTCAGGCTGCTGAGCAAAAACGCCTGGCGATAGCCCTTGGCAGTAAAGAAACCACTCAACGGCTCGCCCAATGGCTTGCCGCTCTTGCGGCTGAACACCAGTGCGGCATCGCGACCGGCGGCCTCATTGAGACGAAAGTCCGGGATACCTTCGGGCAGTTTCTGGCGCTTGACGCGGTCGTACACGCGCTGGGCTACCGGCAATTGCTGCAATTGGCGACGCAGGTCGTCGATCAGCCGTGGGTCCAGGCGCGCGCTCGGCGGATGGCGTTCGAACAGCGCTTGCAAGTGCCCGGCCAGGGCCTGACGCTGGTCGGCCGGCAGGTCGCGGGGCAAGTTGCGGTCCCAGTCCAGGGCGATCCAGGCCTTGATGAAGTCCGGGTCGTAATGCTCGGTGTCGGCGAGCATCAGGTAAGCCTTGAGGCCCTCGTAGAGAAAGTCCGAGTTACCGCCGCCGTGCAGTTGCTCTTCGATACGCGTCACCAGGCGTGGCGCGAACACGGCGATCAACAGTTTGCGGTACACGCTGGCGGACTCGGCTTCGAGCATATCGCCCTGGTACAGCCCCAGCCCTTCGGACCAGCTCGGCGAATCCCCCGCCAGGTTCTTCACCGCATTGAGCAACGGCAGCACGGCGAGCACTTCCCGCTGTGCCGGGCTCAGGTTCTGTACGGTCTGGCCCAGGGGCGCGACCTTCTGATCGACCTGGGCGATATATGCCTGGTTGGCGCGATAGCTCACCCACCACAGGCTGCTGACCACCACCACCAGCGCGACGGTGGCCGCCAGTACGCCACGGGCGATCCACTTGCGGCGCCGCTCGACTTTCGGGTTCACCCCCACCAGGCCGCGCTCGGCAAAGGCCACGGCGGTGAAGAGTTTTTCGATGAAGTAACTGCGCCCGGTGCCGCTCTGGCGCGCCAGGTGCTGGCGGTCCAGGTTCATACTCTGGGCCATGGCACCGATCAGGCGGTCAATCGGGCTGCCTTCCTGGGTGCCGCTGGTGAAGTACACGCCACGCAGCAACACGCGCTCTTCAAAGGCGTTGGGTTTGAACACGCCTTCGAGGAAGCTTTGCAGGCAATCTTTCAGCGCGCCGAACTGCTGCGGGAAGCCGTAGATCAGGTCGCGTCGTGCCGGGTCGCGTTCCTGCTGCAAGCGCTCGACCAGACGTTCGTTGAGACGCTGCTCCAGGCCCTCGAATTCGCTTTGCAGGTGCGCCAGCGGGCTGTCGCTGTTTTTGCCGTCGTCCAGGGCAAAGGTCATGCCCCACACCTGGGCGCGCTCTTCCTTGCTCAGGTTGTCGAAGAACTCCATGAAGCCCGGCACCAGGTCGAGCTTGGTGAGCATCAGGTAGATGGGGAAACGCACGCCCAGCTGCGTATACAGCTCCTGGATGCGCAGGCGAATCGCGGCGGCATGGGCTGCGCGCTCGGCGTCGGTGCCCAGCAGCAGATCCGAGAGGCTGATGGCGATAAACGCCCCGTCGATCGGCCGGCGGGAACGCTGCTTTTTCAGCAAGTCGAGAAAGCCCAGCCAGGCGGCTTTGTCCACCGTGGAGTTGCTGTCCTGGGTGGTATAGCGGCCAGCGGTGTCGAGCAATACGGCCTGGTCGGTAAACCACCAGTCGCAGTTGCGCGTACCACCCACGCCCCGCACCGCACCGGCGCCCAATTGCGCCGCCAGCGGGAAATGCAGCCCGGAATTGACCAGCGCGGTAGTCTTGCCCGAGCCCGGCGGACCGATGATCACATACCACGGCAACTCGTAGAGGTTGCGGCGCTCATCGCCGCCCAGCTTGGCCTTTTTCAGCAGTGCCAGGGCTTCGTCCATGCGCTGGCGCAGCGTGGACAGCTCTTCGGCGGTCGCAACGCTGTTGGGGTCGACCGGGGTTTCTGCGGCCAGGCTGCGCATCACTTCGGCGGCCTGGCGACGGGCCTGGATAATGCGGAACACGCGGTAGGCCACCCACAGCGCAAACACCAGCACGATCAGCGCCCAACGGCGCCCTTCGGGCACCAGCACGTCCAGCAGCGGGCCAACAAACCAGATGATCAGGCTCAGGGCAATCAGGCCCAGCACGGGGATCACCCAGCGAATCATGAAACTGAAAAACGCCTTCACTCGACGCCCTCCGCCAATACGGTGATTTCAACCCGACGATTGCGGGCACGGCCTTCGGCAGTACTGTTGGTAGCCAACGGCTCCGTGTCGCTGCGGCCTTCGGCACTGAAGCGCTCGGCCTGGCCGGTCTTGGCCGCGAGAATCTCCAGCACCGACTTGGCCCGGGCTTCGGACAACGCCCAGTTGGAGGGGAAGCGCAACGTGGCAATCGGGCGGTTGTCGCTGTGCCCGGTGACACGCACCTGGCCCTTGACCTTGCGAATGGCGTCAGCGATGCGCAGCATCAGCGGCTGGTAGTCATCGACGATGCTGGAGCTGGCCGAGGCGAACAGCTCATCGCCACGAATGGTCACCACAGAGCGGTCAACCTTGTCTTCCACCGCCACGCGGCCGGCCTTGATGTCATCGGCCAGAAACCCGGCCAGGCGCGGGCGCTCAATCACTTTGGGCTGCGCCACCGGACGGTCGATGGCCTGCACCGGGATCTCGCCCAGGGCATGAATATTCTTGAACACCGGCTCGGCGTCCGAGGCCAGCTTCATGCGCAGGCCGAACAGCAACGCCAACAGCAGCGCCAAGCCAATCGCCACGGCAATCCATGGCGGCATGAATTGCGCCAGGCGATCACGGGCCACGGTCACACCGCGCCAGTGCGGCGACAGCTCACGCTCGTGCTCGCCACGGGCGCTGCGTATCGCTGCGGCGGTGCGTTCACGCAAGGCTTCCAACTGGCTGCGCCCGTCGGTCATCACGCGGTAACGCCCTTCAAAACCCAGGCACATGCACAGGTACAACAGCTCCAGCAGGTACAGGCGTTCCCGTGGGCTTTGCAGACAGTGATCAAGCAACTGGAAAACCTTTTCGCCACCCCAGGCTTCGTTGTGCACGGTGATCAGCAGGCTCTGCTTACCCCAGTCACTGGTGCTGCCCCACGGCGTGCTCAGCACCGCTTCATCCAAGGCAGTGCACAGCGCGTAACGGGCCAACAGCACTTCATTGCGTGCCACACCGGCGGCTTCGGCGCGTTCTTCGAACTGGCGCAGGTACGCCAGCAACTGCGCACGCAGGCTGGCCGGCGCGGGATGGGCAATGGTGTTGCGCAACCGCGTCAACAACGCCAGCAACGGGCCGGCGGCACTTTCCAGCGGGTTGAGGCCCTGGCTCTTGCCGGTGAGGATCGGCGCAGCCGGCATCGACAGCGGCGCAGGTTCGGCACGCGCGGGTGCAGGTTCTCGGCCACCCGGGCGCGGCATGAACTGGGTGCGGTCATCATCATTGGGATGCATCGCCAATTATCCTCGGATCGCCCAGAAGGCCAGGTTCAAGCCCGGGAACTGCCCGGCGATATGGAAGGCGAAACCGCCGGAATTATTCAGCTGCTGCCAGTGCTCGCTGCCACGGTCCAGCTCGTAGTAGGTGCTGCCGGCGTGGTAAGGCAATTGGCGCGGCGCCACCGGCAACGGCAGCAGGCCGATGCCCGGCAGTTGCAGGTTGACCATGTCGCGGATGTGCTCCACCGAGCCGACCTTGCTCTGCTGGCCGAAACGCGCACGCAGGGTTTCGCCGGGCACATCGGCGCGCACCACGAGGATGAAACTGGCGTTGTCGAGCAGGGTCTTGTCGGCCAGCATCGCCACATGAATGCCGTAGGCTTTCTCCACAATCGGGATCGGCGTGGCCTTGCTGTCGATGAGCATCGACAGCGCCTCACGCAAGGCCGCCATCACCGGCATGAAGCTCAGGGCCAGGTCATCGTGCTGGTACTGCGGGTATTCCTGGGGGCGACGGCTGGAGGTTGAGAAGGTGGAAAACTCACCGACCAGGCTGACCAGTTCGCTGAAGAAGCGCTCCGGGTGCAACGGGCTCAACTGGCTGAAGTGCTGGATCAGCGGCTGGGCGCGGTTGACCAGTTGCAGCAGCATGAAGTCGGCGATCTCCGAGGCCCCCCCGGCACCCGAGGCCACCACGCGGCCGGCCAGGGCTTCGCCACGCTGGTGCAACAGGCCCAGCAGTTCGCTGCGAAAGGCCGTCAGCGGTTTGCTCGCGGCCACGTCCAGCACGGGCGGGATGTAAGTGTCATCGAGCACCAACGCACGGTCGGCACGCTTTTCCTTGATGCGTACCAGGCCGATGGCCGCGTAGTCGCTGATGCCGTCCTGCGCCGTCAGCAGGCGCAACGCCCGCGACCCCACGGCCACCGGTGCACGGTTTTCGAACGGGGCGTTGTCGTCGCGCACTTCACGCACCTGGCTCACGTAGCGCGCGGCTTCCAGGGCCTCGCCCTCGTCCACCGTGTCACGGGCGCCGGCACGCTTGAGCGGCAGGGCCAGGTAGACCAGGCCGTCGCGCAGGTTGTCGTCGATATTCAACGGGCTCGGCGCCAGGTCGTCCTGGGGAATATTGAACGGCGTGCCATCGGGCAACAGGCCGCGGGCCGACACGATCGCCAGCTTGCCCTGGGCCAGCAGGCCCTGGTCGATCAGCAGCTCGGAGAACCCCCAGGCACCCGCCGACAACGGGCGGCTGCGGGCATCGATCAGGTTTTCCAGGTAACGGTCATGCTGCTGGAAGTGCTGCGTTCCGATGAACATGCCTTCCGACCAGACCACGCGATTGTTCCAGGACATGGGGGCTCCGATTGCTTGTTATTGGGCTGGGCTGGATGGGGAAGCCACGACGTCGGCGCGCACGGCATGCACGTCGAGGCTGATCTGGTATTCGCTGTATTGGCGCGGCGGCACGTTGATGACCGTGCGCCATTGCGCACGGTCCAACTCGCGGTAGCCCACCAGCAAGCCGATCTGGCGCGTGGACGGGTCGAGATCGCGCTGCAGGCTCAGTTGTTGGCCGGGCTGCACCATCACTTCGTCCTGGTCCAGCAGGTCGAGGCCGAGGGTGGATTGCGCACGGTCAGCCAGGGCGAAGTAATCGGAGCGTGAAAAGGTCGCGGCGTTTTTCAATTCGAAAATGCGCACCCGCACCGGCGCGGCCTGGCCGTTGGCACCGGGGTTAAGCCCGGCAATCGCGTGAAAATGCAGCTCAACGGCGGCCGTGTCAGCTTCGGCCTCGGCAGCCGCCTGGGGTTTGGCAGTGTCGTTGGCACACGCCGTCAGCAGCAGCACGGTAGCGGCTGCGAGTAAAAACCTGGGAATCATCCTGCGTCCTCAATGACGTATTTAGCTATCCGTTTTATTCATTGGTGCGAGGCGTTTTCAGCGTCGCTGTCGTGCACTGTGTTCTTCGTAGGCCCGGCTGAATTCACGACCGAACAAGTCCTGGAAATCGTCCTGGGCCTCGCGGGAAATGTTGCTGTAGAGCTCGGTGAACTGCTGCCAGTACTGGGCCTGGCGCGAACCATTGAAGAGACTGGAGAGGCCGCCGGGCTTGCCCATGCGCTCCTCCAGCTGCGCCGGTTCAAAGCGCGTGAGCAAGTGCTTGATCGCCGCTTCCACGCCAGCCATCACGGCCAACTGGTGGGCGCGCAGGTCGTCGAAACTGTCACGTACGGCAAGGTCCGGCGCCATGAACGCCTGGTTGCCATGACGCAGCAACAGCAGTAACGCTTCATCGGCATTCGGGGCGAATTTCAACGGGTTGTTTTCGGCGGGGCGGATCATCGTCTGCTGCATGCGAAACTCGCCCTTGAGGCTGGCACGGGCGCGCAATACGTCGATCAGGCCCTCGACCATCAGCCGGTAGCTGCGGCCGATGCTTTCCATCTGCGCGCAGGCGTCGGCTTTGTCCAGGCGCAACTGGTCCAGGCCCGCACCGCGCAGGAAGGCTTGCAGGAGGTCCGGTGGTGGCTCGGCATTGGCCACGGGGAGCGCAACAGGCTCGACCACGGGCGGCGACGGGATGATCGGTGCTGGGGCGGGCGCAGCATTGACGACGGGGGCGGGCGCGTCGCTGAACAGGTCCCAGTCTTCGGGAATCACCGAGCCTTGCACCAATGGCTTTTCGGGCGCCGGTCCGGCCACTGGAGCCGGGGGGCGAAAATCGTGTTGCTCGGACGGCACATGATCCGCCACGGTAGGCGGCGGCACGGCGGTGGGGCTGAGGAAGTCGAACAGGTCTGGCAAGGTTTCCATGGCCGAGGCGCCCTGGAACTGCGGCGCGATCATCGGTGTGGGCGCAGGTTGGCTCGCCACGGCGCCCATCAGCGCTTCAAAGCTGTTGGGTGAGTCACCGGCAAATGGCTGGCTGTCGATGGCCTGCACGTTGAAGTCGATACGCGCCTGGATTTCGTAATCGCCGATGCGGATCAACTCACCATCTTGCAACGGCTCGCTGTTACCCCGACGCATACGAATACCCGCCTTGACCAACTCCACACCATTGGTGCTGTTATCGGTCAAGTAATAACGGCCATCTTTGTATTGAATAACGCAATGTTGCGAAGAGACGAGACGCTCAGGGTCGGGCAATACCCAGTCATTGTCAGAACTGCGGCCAATAGCCATCACGCCCTGATCCATGGACTTTTCGGGGCATTGCCCAGGGGTGATCTTGTGATAACTAGTGATAGTCAAACACAGCGACATCTTGCCTCCTTGCTGATACATCGCGCGCAGTCTACCCAGGAGGCAGCACCGCCCTGGAGAGTCCCGTCCTGTCGTACAAACGACCGCCAAAATCTGCTTTTACCAGCATGATCGCTGATCTTAACTGGCTTCCATGACAAAAATCCGCTCTGGGCGCGCCTTTCGACTCGCCAGTCGCGCAGGTTGTTAAACACCGCACATCTGTCACAGAGGGCGAATAGCTTACCTTGACAAGCCATAAGTACTACACCAAAAATGCACAACTTCTTGAACATCAGTGATGGCACAGTAGTGGCGCACTGAGTGTATGACCAAGAAAACATGCAAAGTTCATTACGCAACTAGTGCATGAATTGCCCGCCATCCAGCGGGCCGATAAGGAGATCGAATTCAGTGGATGTGCCGTTGCTGCTCACCGCCGTTTCCGCGACGTCGCCTTGTGGCGAGGACATGGAATATGACGCGCAATTTCTGCAATTGGAACGTGATGCCAAGGGCCAACCCGAACGCAGCATGGGCGACTCGATCCTGCCCGCTGAGCCGCCCGAGTGGCGCAGCATCCAGCAGCAAAGCCTCGACCTGTTGCAGCGCAGCAAAGACCTGCGCATCACCCACTTTCTGCTGCAAAGCACCCTCGCCCTCCAGGGTGTGGCCGGGCTGGCCGAAGTCCTCACGCTGATCAACGCCTTGCTGCGCCAATACTGGGCCGATCTGCACCCGCGCCTGGATGCCGACGATGACAACGACCCCACCGTGCGCATCAACGCCCTTACCGGCCTGACCTGCGAAACCAATATTCGGCTGCTGCGCGAAAGCATCCTGACACGCTCGCGCACCTTCGGGCCCGTGAGCCTGCGCGCCGCGCTCAACGCCAGCGGCCTGCAGAGTTTTGCCGATGAACAGTTGGGCAACCAGCAACTCAACGCCGCGTTCCTGGACAGCGACCCCGAACAACTGCAAGCCACCCGCGACGCCTTGAGCGCGGCGCGCACGGCGTGCGAGGCCATTGAGCAACAGGTCAATGACCAAGTCGGTTCCGCCCAGGGCGTGGACCTCAGCGCCTTGAAGCAGCCGCTCAAACAGGCCCTGCAACTTCTCAATCAAGCGGTGCCAGACACCGACAGCAGCAGCGATCCCGAGGCCGTCAGTGAAGACAATGCCCCCTCGGTCGACGCCGCCGCGCCCGCAGCCCCTCGCCCGACGGGCGACATCGCCACCCGCGACGATGTGCTGCGCAGCCTCGACAAAATCCTTGCGTACTACACCCGCCACGAGCCTTCGAGCCCGCTGCCGGTGCTGTTGAACCGAGCCAAGAATCTGGTACATGCCGACTTTGCGGCCATCGTTCGCAATCTGATTCCCGATGGCATGTCCCAATTTGAAAACCTGCGCGGCCCCGACAGCGAGTAAGCCGCCGGACCGTGCAGTAACAACACCGTCGCTCAAGCGACCAGGAGCAGCAACGTGGCGAAGCAAAGTTCTCAGAAATTCATCGCGCGCAACCGTGCGCCTCGAGTGCAGATCGAGTACGACGTCGAGCTTTACGGCGCCGAGAAAAAGGTCCAGCTGCCCTTCGTGATGGGCGTGATGGCCGACCTCGCCGGCAAGCCTGCCGAGCCGCTGGCACCCGTGGCCGACCGCAAGTTCCTTGAGGTGGACGTCGACAACTTCGACTCACGCCTCAAGGCCATGCAGCCACGCGTCGCGTTCCACGTACCCAATGAGCTGACAGGCGAAGGCAACCTGAGCCTGGACATCACCTTCGAAAGCATGGACGACTTCAGCCCGGCCGCCGTGGCCCGCAAGGTCGACTCGCTGAACCAGCTGCTCGAAGCCCGCACCCAATTGGCCAACCTGCTGACCTACATGGACGGCAAGACTGGCGCTGAAGAAATCATCATGAAGGCGATCAAGGACCCGGCATTGCTTCAGGCACTTGCCAGCGCGCCCAAGCCTGCAGGGGAGCAGTAATCATGACGGACAATACCGCCCGCGAAGGCAGCCAGATCCTGGGTACCACCGAAGAAGCCAGCGAGTTCGCGAACCTGCTGCTGCAAGAATTCAAGCCCAAGACCGAGCGTGCCCGCGAAGCCGTTGAAACCGCGGTGCGCACCCTGGCTGAACAGGCCCTGGCGCAAACCGACCTGGTGTCCAACGACGCGATCAAGTCGATCGAATCGATCATCGCCGCCATCGACGCCAAGCTCACCGCCCAGGTCAACCAGATCATCCACCACCAGGATTTCCAACAACTGGAAAGCGCCTGGCGTGGCCTGCATTATCTGGTCAATAACACCGAGAGCGATGAGCAACTGAAGATTCGCGTGCTCAACATCTCCAAGCCAGACCTGCACAAGACCCTGAAGAAATTCAAGGGCACCGCGTGGGACCAGAGCCCGATCTTCAAGAAGATGTACGAAGAAGAATACGGCCAGTTCGGTGGCGAACCTTACGGCTGCCTGGTGGGTGACTACTACTTCGACCAGTCGCCGCCCGACGTGGAACTGCTGGGCGAGCTGTCGAAAGTCTGCGCCGCCATGCACTCGCCTTTCATCGCTGCGGCCTCGCCGACCGTGATGGGCATGGGTTCGTGGCAGGAACTGTCGAACCCACGCGACCTGACCAAGATCTTCACCACCCCGGAATACGCCGGCTGGCGCTCGCTGCGTGAATCGGAAGACTCGCGCTACATCGGCCTGACCATGCCGCGCTTCCTGGCACGCCTGCCGTACGGCGCCAAGACCGACCCGGTGGAAGCCTTCGCTTTCGAAGAAAACACCGACGGCGCCGACAGCTCCAAGTACACCTGGGCCAACGCCGCCTACGCCATGGCAGTGAACATCAACCGTTCGTTCAAGCACTACGGCTGGTGCTCGCGCATCCGCGGCATCGAGTCTGGTGGTGAAGTGGAAAACCTGCCGGCCCACACGTTCCCTACCGATGACGGTGGCGTGGACATGAAGTGCCCGACCGAAATCGCCATCAGTGACCGCCGTGAAGCGGAACTGGCGAAGAACGGTTTCATGCCGCTGCTGCACAAGAAAAACACCGACTTCGCCGCGTTCATTGGCGCCCAGTCGCTGCAGAAACCTGCCGAATACGACGACCCGGACGCCACCGCCAACGCCAACCTGGCCGCACGCCTGCCGTACCTGTTCGCCACCTGCCGTTTCGCCCACTACTTGAAGTGCATCGTGCGCGACAAGGTCGGCTCCTTCAAAGAGAAGGACGAAATGCAGCGCTGGTTGCAGGACTGGATCCTCAACTACGTCGACGGCGACCCGGCGCACTCCACCGAAACCACCAAGGCCCAGCACCCGTTGGCGGCGGCCGAAGTGATCGTGGAAGAAGTCGAAGGCAACCCGGGGTATTACAACTCCAAGTTCTACCTGCGCCCGCACTATCAGCTTGAAGGGCTGACGGTGTCGTTGCGCCTGGTATCGAAACTGCCTTCGGCAAAAAGCGCATAAGTAACGATTGAGCTAGCTCGTTCCCACGCTCCGCGTGGGAATGCCGCCCGGGACGCTCTGCGTCCCGGTGACGCGTAGCGTCACAGGATGCGTTACCACGCAGAGCGTGGGAACGATCACCCAATCAAGTGGCATGGGCCACACAGGGAGAAAACATGGCTGTTGATATTTTCATCAAGATCGGCGACATCAAGGGCGAGTCCATGGACAAGGCCCACAAGGACGAAATCGATGTGTTGAACTGGAGCTGGGGCATGTCCCAGTCCGGCAACATGCACGTCGGCGGTGGCGGTGGCGCGGGCAAGGTGAATATCCAGGACCTGTCGCTGACCAAGTACGTCGACAAGGCTTCGCCCAACCTGATGATGCACTGCGCCAGCGGCAAGCACATCGACAAGGTCAAGCTGACCGTGCGCAAGGCCGGTGGCGAGAGCCAGGTCGAGTACATGGTGATCAACCTGGAAGAAGTGCTGGTCACCTCCTTGAGCACCGGCGGTTCGGGCAGCGATGATCGCCTGACCGAAAACGTCACCCTGAACTTTGCCCAAGTGATGGTCGACTACCAGCCGCAGAAAGCCGACGGCACCAAAGACGGCGGCGCCATCAAGTTTGGTTGGAACATCCGTTCCAACACCAAACGCTGATAGCCCTTGTGGCCGTGGCCCGGTGCCACGGCCATTGTGTCCCTCTCGCAACCCGTCCGTGGAGCTGCTTTGGTGGTAACTGAAATCGCTTCCCGCGACCGTCTGCAACCGTCCCTGCTGGACCGGTTGACCGACGAAGACCCGACCAACCCCAAGGAAAGCGCCGACAAACGCGTGCTGTCCCTGACCCAATTGAAGGCCTCGGTGCTGCGTGACCTGGCGTGGTTGCTTAACACCACCTCGTTACTCGATACCGATGCCACGCTGCACACCCCGGCCGGCACTTCGGTGGTCAATTACGGCCTGCCGGCACTGGCGGGCAACAGCGCTTCGAGCGTCGACATCAAAGCCCTGGAAGCCTTGATTTACCAGGCCATCGCCACTTTCGAGCCGCGTATTTTGCGCCACACATTGCGAGTCAAGGCGCGCATGGGCCATGGCGAGATGAATCACAACGCCCTGAGTTTCGAAATTGAAGGCGACCTGTGGGCACAGCCGGTGCCGTTGCGTTTGCTGTTGCAGACCGACGTGGACCTGGAGTCCGGCCATGTGCGCGTGCTGAATGCCGACCAGCGGAGACGCCCATGAACCCGCGCCTGCTGGAGCTGTACAACCAGGAATTGCACCACGTGCGCGAAAGCGCCGCCGAGTTCGCCAAGGAATACCCGAAGATCGCCAGTCGGCTGACCCTGTCCGGTATGGACTGCGCCGACCCGTACGTCGAACGTTTGCTTGAAGGCTTCGCCTATCTCACGGCCCGCGTGCAGCTCAAGCTCGACGCCGAGTACCCGACCTTCACCCACAACTTGCTGGAAATCGCCTACCCGCACTACCTGGCACCGACGCCGTCGATGACCGTAGTGCAACTGCAGACCGACCCCGATGAAGGCTCCCTGGCCGGCGGTTTCCCGCTACCCCGTGATACGGTGCTGCGTGCCGCCCTGGGTCGTGAAACCCAGACCTGCTGCGAGTACCGCACCGCGCACCCGGTGACGCTGTGGCCTTTGCAGGTCAACAACGCCGAATATTTCGGCAACCCCGCCGCCGTGCTCGGGCGCCTGGCCGCCAGCGAACCGAAAGCCAAGGCCGGCCTGCGCCTGACCCTGCGCACCGGTGCCGAGCTGCCGTTCAACAGCCTCGACCTGGATACCTTGCCGCTGTACCTGAGCGGCGCTGATGAACAACCGTTTCGCCTTTACGAACAACTACTGGGCAACGCCTGCGCGGTGTTTGCGCGCCAGCCCGGTGGCGATTGGGTCGAGCGCCTGCCCCAGGGCGCGTTGCGCTCGCGGGGGTTCGATGATGCCGATGCGGCCATGCCGGTGGTAGCGCGGGCGTTCCAGGGCTATCGCCTGTTGCAGGAGTACTTCGCCCTGCCCCATCGCTTCCTGTTCGTTGAGTTCGCCGAGTTGAGCCGTGCGGTCAAACGGTGTGACGGCCAGGAGCTGGAACTGATCGTGCTGTTCGACCGCCACGAACCGAGCCTGGAAGGCAGTGTCGGCGCGGCGCAGTTCTTGCCGTTCTGCACGCCCGCCATCAACCTGTTCCCCAAGCGCGTGGACCGCATCCATTTGTCCGACCGGGTCAATGAACACCACGTGATCGCCGACCGTACGCGGCCGATGGATTTCGAGATTCACTCCTTGAGCGGCATTACTGGCCATGGCACCGGTCCGGAGCAGCCGTTCTTGCCGTTCTATGCGGTGCGCGATCCGTCGCGCTATGGCCGCGACCAAGCGTATTACAGCGTGCGCCGCGAGCCGCGTGTGCTGTCCAGCGATCAGCGCCGCAATGGCCCGCGCTCCACTTATGTGGGCAGTGAAACCTTCGTCAGCCTGGTGGACAGCCGCCAGGCGCCGTATCGCCATGACCTGCGCCAGTTGGGCGTGACGGCACTGTGCACCAACCGGGACCTGCCGCTGTTCATGAGCGTGGGCAACGGCAAGACCGACTTCACCCTGGCCGACAGTGCGCCGGTACTGGCCGTGCGGTGCGTCGCCGGGCCAAGCCGCCCGCGTGCCAGCCATGCGCATGACGCCAAGGCCTGGCGCCTGATCAGCCAGTTGTCGCTCAACTACCTGTCCTTGAGCGAAGAGGGCCAGGGCGCCGGCGCCTTGCGCGAACTGCTGCGCCTGTACGGCGACAGCAATGACGCCGCCCTGCAATTGCAGATCGAAGGCCTGCGCGAAGTCAGCAGCAAGGCGGTGACTCGACGCCTGCCGATGCCTGGCCCGATTGTGTTTGGCCGCGGCCTGGAAATCACCTTGGAGTTCGATGAAAACGCGTTTCGCGGCACCGGCGTGTTCCTGCTCGGTGCAGTGCTGGAGCGCTTCCTGGCACGCTACGTGTCGATCAACAGCTTTACCGAGACGGTGATCCGTACCACCGAACGCGGCGAGATCATGCGATGGAAAGCCAAGCCCGGACGGCGTCCGACCCTGTGAGAACCCTGGACGCGATGCACCAGGAGCCCTGGGAATATGACTTCTTCCAGGCATTGCGGCGCATCGAGTGCGAAACGCCCGAGCTGCCACGCCTCGGCCATTCCCTGCGCCTGGCCGATGATCCGCTGCGCCTGGGGCAGCAGGCCGATTGCACCTTCGCACCCGCCACCCTCGCCTCGGTCGACCCCGGTGGCGACGGCAAGCCGGCGCGGTTGGAGCAGTTCTTTTTCGGCCTCGGCGGCCCCAACGGGCCGCTGCCGCTGCACATCACCGAGTACGTGCGCGAGCGCCAACGCAACAACGCCGATAGCACCAGCAAGCAGTTCCTGGATGTGTTCCACCATCGCTTGCTGACCCTGTTCTATCGGGCCTGGGCCGAGGCGCGGCCAACGGTCAGCCATGACCGCCCGGACGATGACTACTGGTCCGCCCGCCTCGCCGCCCTGAGTGGCCGCGGGATGCCGAGCCTGCTCAATCAAGGGCTGATCCCCGATACCGCGAAGCTGCATTACAGCGGCCATCTGTCGGCGCAAACCCGTTACCCGGATGGCTTGAAAGCGATCCTCAGCGAGTACTTCGGCCTGCCGGTAGAGATCGAGGAATACGTCGGCCAATGGCTGGAACTGCCCGAACGCAGCCGCGTGGGGGTCAGCGCCAACCAGTTGGGCGTGGACTTCTGCCTGGGCAGCCACGTGTGGGACCGCCAGCACAAATTCCGCATCCGCCTGGGCCCGCTCACGCTGGATGACTACATGGGCATGCTGCCCGGCCAACAGCCGTTCAACGAGCTGGTGGCGTGGGTGGCCGAGTACCTGGGCCATGAATTGGACTGGGACTTGAACCTGGTTTTGCAACAACCCGAAGTTCCGGCGCTGCAACTCAACGGCCAGTTCCGCCTGGGCTTCAACACCTGGCTCGGCCAACCTGCGCATGACGCCAACGACCTAATCCTGGCCCGGCATTACGCCGACCACGCCACCACCTCAAGGAATCCAGAGCATGGGTGAAATCAGTCGCGCCGCACTGTTCGGCAAACTCAACAGCGTGGCCTACAAAGCCATCGAAGCCGCCACCGTGTTCTGCAAGTTGCGGGGCAATCCGTATGTGGAACTGGCACACTGGTTTCACCAGTTGCTGCAACTGCAGGACTCGGACCTGCACCGCATCATCCGCCAGTTCAACGTGGAGCCGGCGCGCCTGGCCCGTGACCTCACCGAAGCCCTGGATCGCCTGCCGCGTGGCTCGACGTCGATCACCGACCTATCGTCCCACGTGGAAGAAGCCGTGGAACGCGGCTGGGTGTATGGCAGCCTGATGTTCGGTGAAAGCCAGGTGCGCACCGGTTATCTGGTGCTGGGCATCTTGAAGACACCGAGCCTGCGCCATGCGCTGCTGGGTTTGTCCGGCGAGTTCGACAAGATCAAGGCCGAGGCCCTGAGCGAGCGCTTTGATGAATACGTCGGTGACTCGCCGGAAAATGCCTTGAGCGCCAGCGATGGCTTCAATGCCGGCGTCCCTGGCGAGGCCAGCGGTGCCATGGCGCCCAGCGCGATGGGCAAGCAGGAAGCGCTCAAGCGCTTCACTGTGGACCTGACCGAACAGGCCCGCAGCGGCAAACTCGACCCAATCGTGGGCCGTGACGAGGAGATTCGCCAACTGGTGGATATCCTCATGCGTCGGCGCCAGAAAAACCCGATCCTCACTGGTGAGGCCGGGGTGGGCAAGACCGCCGTGGTCGAAGGTTTCGCCCTGCGTATCGTCGCCGGCGACGTACCGCCTGCGCTCAAGGACGTGGAACTGCGCAGCCTCGACGTGGGCCTGTTGCAAGCCGGCGCCAGCATGAAAGGCGAGTTCGAACAGCGCCTGCGCCAGGTCATCGAAGACGTGCAGGCTTCACCCAAGCCGATCATCCTGTTTATCGACGAAGCCCATACCCTGGTGGGTGCCGGTGGCGCTGCCGGCACCGGTGACGCGGCCAACCTGCTCAAGCCTGCCCTGGCCCGTGGCACCTTGCGTACCGTGGCTGCCACCACGTGGGCCGAGTACAAAAAGCACATCGAGAAAGACCCGGCCCTGACCCGCCGTTTCCAGGTGGTACAGGTTGCCGAGCCGTCGGAAGACAAGGCCCTGCTGATGATGCGCGGCGTGGCTTCCACAATGGAAAAACACCACCAGGTGCAGATCCTCGACGAAGCTCTGGAAGCCTCGGTGAAGCTCTCCCACCGCTACATTCCGGCGCGCCAGTTGCCGGACAAGTCCGTGAGCCTGCTGGACACCGCCTGCGCCCGCGTCGCCATCAGCCTGCACGCGGTCCCCGCGGAAGTGGACGACAGCCGTCGCCGTATCGAAGCCCTGGAAACCGAGCTGCAAATCATCGCCCGTGAGCATGCGATCGGCATTGCCATTGGAGCGCGTCAAACCCATAGCGAAGCGCTGCTGACCGCCGAACGTGAGCGTCTGGCCACGCTGGAAAGCCGTTGGGCCGAAGAGAAAACCCTGGTGGATGAGCTGCTCGCCACCCGCGCAACCCTGCGCGAGAAGGCCGGGGTTGTGGACAGCGGCAACGATGAACTGCGTGCAAAACTGGTCGATCTGCAACAGCGCCTCACCGCTCTGCAAGGCGAAACCCCGTTGATCCTGCCGACCGTGGATTACCAGGCCGTGGCCTCGGTGGTCGCCGACTGGACCGGCATCCCGGTGGGCCGCATGGCCCGCAACGAACTGGAAACCGTGCTCAACCTCGACCAGCACCTGAAGAAACGCATCATCGGCCAGGACCATGCCCTGCAAATGATCGCCAAGCGCATCCAGACCTCCCGCGCCGGCCTCGACAACCCGAGCAAGCCGATTGGCGTGTTCATGCTGGCCGGCACCTCGGGTGTGGGCAAGACCGAAACTGCCCTGGCCCTGGCCGAAGCCATGTACGGCGGCGAGCAGAACGTCATCACCATAAACATGAGCGAGTTCCAGGAAGCCCACACCGTGTCCACACTCAAGGGCGCGCCACCGGGCTATATCGGCTACGGCGAAGGCGGTGTGCTGACCGAAGCGGTACGGCGCAAACCCTACAGCGTGGTGCTGCTCGATGAGGTGGAGAAAGCTCACCCGGACGTGCACGAGATTTTCTTCCAGGTGTTCGACAAGGGCGTGATGGAAGACGGCGAAGGCCGGGTGATCGACTTCAAGAACACCCTGATCCTGCTGACCACCAATGCCGGTACCGAACTGATTTCCCACGTCTGCAAGGACCCGGCGAACACCCCCGAGCCCGAGGAAATCGCCAAGGCCCTGCGCCAGCCGTTGCTGGAGATTTTCCCACCGGCCTTGCTCGGTCGCCTGGTGACCATCCCGTACTACCCGCTGAGCGACGAGATGCTTAAAGCGATCACGCGCCTGCAACTGAACCGCATCAAGAAGCGTGTGGAGAACACCCACAAAGTCGCGTTCGAGTATGACGACGCAGTGGTCGACCTGATCGTCTCGCGCTGCACCGAGACCGAAAGCGGCGGGCGCATGATCGACACCATCCTGACCAACAGCCTGCTGCCGGACATGAGCCGCGAATTCCTCACGCGCATGTTGGAAGGCAAGGCACTGGCGGGGGTGCGGATCAGCAGTCGGGATAATGAATTGCACTACGACTTCAGCGACACCGAATAACTATTGTTGGAATACGGTCAGTGTGGGAGCTGGCTTGCCTGCGATAGCGGTCTGACATTCAGCATTGATGTTGACTGATCCACCGCTATCGCAGGCAAGCCAGCTCCCACAGTTGATCCGGTTCCGTCAGTGATGACGGTATTTACGGGACTACCGATGCTATTCAACCAAGCTTCACGCCTGGCCAAGATCAACAGCCCCCTCGGGCCGGATGTGCTGCTGCTCAACGAAATGGGCGGCGGTGAAGAGTTGGGCCGGCTGTTCAACTATGAGCTGCAACTGACGTCCCTGGACGCCAACATCGACCTGAACCAATTGCTGGGTAAACCGATGAGCGTCGGCCTGCAACTGGCGGACGGCGGCGAGCGGCATTTCCACGGGATCGTTGCGCGGTGCAGCCAGAACATCGACAAAGGCCAGTTCGCCAGTTACCAAGTCACCCTGCGCCCTTGGCTGTGGTTGCTCAGCCGGACCTCCGACTGCCGTATCTTCCAGAACCTGAGCATCCCGCAGATCATCAAGCAGGTGTTCCGTGACCTGGGTTTTTCCGACTTTGAAGACGCGCTCAGCCGGCCGTATCGCGAGTGGGAGTACTGCGTGCAGTACCGCGAGACCAGCTTCGATTTCGTCAGCCGGCTGATGGAACAGGAAGGCATCTACTACTTCTTCCGCCATGAACAGGACCGCCATGTGCTGGTGCTGGCCGACGCCTATGGCGCCCACACCAGCGTGCCCGGCTACGCGTCGATCCCCTACTACCCCAAGGACGAGCAGCAGCGCGAACGCGACCATATGCACAATTGGCACTTGGCGCAGGAGGTGCAGCCGGGCTCGCTGGAGCTCAACGACTACGACTTCCAGCGCCCCAGCGCGAGCATCGACGTGCGCTCGGCCATGCCGCGCCCGCACACCGCCGGCGACTACCCACTGTACGACTACCCCGGCACCTACGTGCAAAGCGCCGACGGCGAACACTATGCGCGCACCCGCATTGAGGCCCTGCAAACCCTGCATGAACAGATCGAGTTCAGCGGCAATGCGCGCGGCCTGGGCTCGGGCCATCTGTTCAGCCTCACCGGTTTCAGTCGCCAGGACCAGAACCGCGAATACCTGATCGTCGGTTGCCGTTACTTCATCGTGCAAGAAAGCCTGGAAAGCGGTGGCGGTTCAGGCTCGGCGCAGTTCGAAAGCAGCCTGACCTGCATCGACGCCCAACAGAGTTTCCGCCCACTGGCCAACACCCACCGCCCCATCGTCAAAGGCCCGCAGACCGCGTTGGTGGTAGGCCCCAAGGGCGAGGAAATCTGGACCGACCAGTACGGCCGCGTGAAGGTGCATTTCTACTGGGACCGCCACGACCAATCCAACGAAAACAGCTCGTGCTGGATTCGCGTGTCGCAATCCTGGGCCGGCAAGAACTGGGGCTCGATGCAGATTCCACGCATCGGCCAAGAGGTGATCGTCAGCTTCCTCGAAGGCGACCCCGACCGACCGATCATCACCGGGCGGGTGTACAACGCTGAGCAGACGGTGCCCTACGACTTGCCGGAGAACGCCACCCAAAGCGGCATGAAAAGCCGCTCCAGCAAAGGCGGCACGCCGGCCAATTTCAATGAAATCCGCATGGAGGACAAGAAGGGGTTGGAGCAGTTGTATATCCATGCCGAGCGTAACCAGGACATCGTGGTGGAGGTGGATGAAAGCCACTCGGTGGGGCATGACCGGAATAAGAGCATTGGGCATAACGAGACGGTGACCATCGGCAGCAATCGCCTGCGGGTTGTGCGCAACAACGACACGGTGATCGTGGGCGGTGCCAAGTCCGACAGCGCCGCCACGCACTACACCATCGAGGCCGGCGAGAGTCTTCGCCTGGTGTGCGGCGACAGCGTGATCGAGCTCAAGGCAGGCGGGGACATCAACCTGACCTGCGGCTCGTTCAACCTGTTTTCCAGCGGCAGCAGCAAGATCCAGACAAAGGGCAAATTGGACATCAACCTGGGCAGTGACAAGGGCACATCGCCCGGTGCCCAAGGCGTGCAAAGCACGATCAAGTCCGCCGTCGAGTCAAAATTCCCCGGTAAGCCCGGTGCTGGTCAATAACGAGATTTCGCCACCATGAACTACCTGATCAACGAAGCCCAATTCACCCTGCCCGATGCCGAGGTACAGGACACCTCGATCAATATCCTCAAGTTCGCCAAGCTGAGCACTACCCTGGTGGTGAGCCGCAGCCCCTTGGCCGATGGCGAGAGCCTGCAAAGCAATTTCGAAGGCCAGTTGAAAAAACTCGAACAGCAGGTCCAGGACCTTCGCTATTCCCCGGCGCAAGCGGTCAAGGTCGGTCCAGCGCAGGACATCGACGCGTTTGAAGTGCAGAACCACTTCAGCAAAGGCAGCGACAACATTTACCAATATCAGCTGGCCATGCAGATACCGGGCACACGTCGCTTGATCGCCCTCAGTTACGTCAAGGCCCAGCCCCTGGGCCCGGCCGAGGCGGCGCACTGGGCAACGCTGAAAAGCACACTCAACTTCCTTGCCACGCCTTGAGTCGAGCCTGAGCAATGAGTGAGGACCTTTGGGCCGCCCGCGAAGGCGACGCACTGCTGCACACCTCGGTGATGGCCGACATTCTCGGCGGTGTGCTGGAAGTGGCCGCCTATGCGGCGATCACTACCGTGGGCTGCCTGGCCGTTGCCGGGGCAGTGTTCCTCGCGACCGGTGCGACCATCGCCACCGGCGGTGTGGCCCTGGTGTTGGTGGTGGGCGCGGTCGTCGGCATCACCGCTGGGCTCACGGGGGCTGACTTGAAAATATCCAGTTGGTGCGAGTCCGCCGCCAACTGGGTGTTCCCGCCAGTAATCGATGCGTTCATCACCAGCGGCTCGCACAATGTGTTTATCAATGGCAAAAAGGCCGCCCGCGCAGCCGGTAAGATGACCGCTGTACCGGTCGCGCCCAGCGAGCCGCCGGCACCAAGCTTCCTGGATATGGCCGGGGAGTTTTTCTCGCAGATGTGGCGCCCGACCGTCGCCTCGCCTACCCCCGGCACCGAGCCTTGCCCGCTGGATACCGTGGCGTGCAACAAGCACCCGCCCATGCCCCTGCAATTCATTGCCGAGGGTTCCAGCTCAGTGTTCATCAATGGGCAGCCTGCGGCACGCAGCGGGGATCGCAGTACCTGTGACGCCAAGATTGGCACGGCCAAGGGCTTGATTTCGCCGGACGTGCGCATTGGTGGCGAGACCATTGTGGTACAGGAGATTCGTAGCGGGAAAACGCCGGGGGTGGGGCTTGCCATTGCCGTGGTGATGGCGTTACGGGGCAATGTGAAGTGTTTCTGGACCAAGCTGCCGTGTCTGGTCGGTGGTTTGCTGGTGGGGGGCGCCGTCTCTTACGCAACCAGCAAGGTCACCTCCGCGCTCAAGAGCGCCATGAATGGCTCGCCCAATCCAGTGCACAGCGCGACGGGCGCCAAGATCCTGGGCGGGGATGAGGAACTGGACTTCACATTGCAGGGATTGCTCCCGATAGATTGGCAGCGCTTTTACAGCAGCCTCGACACACGCCGGGACGGCCTATTTGGCGCTGGCTGGAGCGTCGCGTATGAGGTGTCGATCGAGATAGAAGCGGACGAAAACCTAATCTACATCGACGAGCAAGGACGCCGCCTGGAGATCGGTTACATCCCGTTGTCCGGCGGAGCGTTCGATCCGGGCCAAGGCCTTGCAGTCAGGCGCAGTGGCGACGGCGCGGTATTGATCGAGAGCATCGACGGCCTGTATCGCCTGTTCGAGCCCGACCCGCTGAATAACTCGCGGATGCGCTTGCATCTGCTGGGTGATCGCAATGAGGGGCGGATTTTCCTCGACTACGACAGTCAGGGCCGACTGTATCGCCTGCGCGACACCCACGATTTGATGCATGTAGAACTGAACTACTCGGCTGAACACCCTAGGCGTGTGAGCTACATCGAGCGGCGCTACCTGCGCCAGGACCATTTCGATGCGCGCAGCGATGTGCTCGTCAGTTATCGCTACGACAGCGTGGGCGATCTGGCTGAAGTGCTGGACGAGCAAGGTACAACCCTTCGACGCTTTGCCTACGACAATGACCGGCGAATGGTCGAACACCAATTGCCGAGTGGCCTGCGCTGCTTCTACCAGTGGGCTGAAGTACCTGGGCCAGGCGGCCCGGAATGGCGCGTCAGCCGCCACTGGACAGATGCGCGTGATGAATACAGCTTCCATTACGACCTGGACGCCGGCATTACCCGCGTGACCGACGGCCTGATGCGGGTCAGCACCCGGCATTGGAACCCGCAGTTCCAGATCACTCGCTACGTCGATAACCTGGGTCATGCGTGGCAGTTTGAGTGGAACGATGATCGCCAGTTGCTCGGTGCGATTGATCCGCAAAAAGGCCAGTGGCGTTTCAACTATGACGCGTCCGGCAACCTGAGCGCCGTCATCGATCCGCTGTCCAGAACCAGTAGCACGCAATGGCTGGCGCACTGGGCATTGCCCCAAGTGGAAACCGATCCGGCAGGCAACAGTTGGCATTATCGGTACGACCAGCGTGGCAATTGCGTCGAGGAAATCGACCCACTGGGAAACCGTACGCGCTATGTGTATGACGGGTTCGGGCAGCCGGTGCAAATCATCGACGCCACTGAAAAAACCAAGACACTGCATTGGGACGAATGGAACCAGTTGGTCGAGGCGGTAGATTGCTCGGGTTACCCCACCCGTTATCAATACGATGCGTTCGGCAATCTGGTGGTGCAGACCAATGCGGAAGGCGAGTCGGTGCGCTACCGGTACGGACCTCGAGGGCTATTGCTGGAATGCCAGCTTCCGGATGGTCGCGTGGAACAGTTCCAGCGCAGCGCCACTGGTTATCTGCTTGCTCACATCGATCCCGGCGGCGCCGTCACACGCTATGCCTATAATAGTCGCGGCTTGGTCAACCAACGGTGGGATGCGCATAACCGCAGCGTGATGTTCGACCATGACGACTATGGGCGACTGCGCAAACTGACCAATGAGAACGGAGAGAGCTATCACTTTGAATGGGACGCAGCGGACCGCATGGTACAGCAGCAGGATCTTGACCAGAGCCGGCGCCGCTACACCTATGATCCGCTGGCTGATGTCGTCGCCGTGGATTACCTGCCGGGGACGGAAGGCGAACCCGTAGCCCCATTGTCGCACCAGTTTCAGCGAGATCCGGTTGGACGCCTGGTCAGCAAAATAACTGCGGACGGTACTACCAGCTACGTCCACGACCTGAGCGACCAACTGATCGGTGTCACTTTCACAGCGCCTGATGGGAGTGAGCAATCACTCGGTTTCAGCTATGACGCCATGGGGCAGCTCCTAGAGGAACAAAGCTCGGCCGGTTCTGTGCAGCATCGTTACGACGAACTGGGAAACCTGATTCAAACCGGCTTGCCCGATGGTCGGTGGCTCAATCGCTTGTACTACGGCAGTGGCCACCTGCATCAGTTGAATCTCGATGGTAAGGTCATTAGCGACTTCGAGCGGGATCGTTTGCACCGCGAAGTGCAACGCACTCAGGGCCAACTCAAAACGAGTACCGCCTATGATCGAAGTGGACGGGTTCGCTCGCGACAGCGTCGTATTATTGACCAACCGTGGCAATTGCCACCGTTGGTTGAGACTGAATACTGCTACGA
Organism: Pseudomonas sp. MF6767; assembly: GCF_016405475.1. Lineage (NCBI taxonomy): Bacteria > Pseudomonadati > Pseudomonadota > Gammaproteobacteria > Pseudomonadales > Pseudomonadaceae > Pseudomonas > Pseudomonas sp. MF6767. The sequence goes on from NZ_JAEKCY010000001.1 coordinate 499,196, forward strand.
CCCAAGCGATAACCTGATCGGGCGTCGTCGTACTGACCGTCAAGAGCTTCTGGGCTACGACAGTACGGGACGTATCCTCGTCAACCACCAAGCAGGACGCAGCGAAACCTACGCCTATGATGCTGCCGCCAATTTGCTCGACGGCCCGACCCAAGGCGGCCTGGTAAGGCATAACCGCCTGCTCACCTATCAAGACAAACGTTACAAGTACGACACCCTTGGACGGATGATCGAGAAAAGCAGCACGTCGCGCGGGTTGCAACGGTTTACTTACAATGCCGAGCATCGCCTGATCAAAGTGCATAGCCAGAAAGGCGCGCTGAACACGATTGTGAGGATGGTGTACGACCCTCTGGGGCGGCGTGTTGGCAAAACGGAACACGATGCCAATGGGCTCTGCCTGGGAGAAACACGCTTCGACTGGGATGGCTTGCGTCTTTTACAGGAACATCGGCATAGCCAGACCAGCCTCTATCTATATGACAATTACAGCTATGACCCGCTAGCTCGAGTGGACGGTACGGGGAAACACCAGTGCGTACGGTATTACCACAATGACCTGAACGGACTGCCAGAGTACCTCACTGAGACTGATGGGCTCATAGTTTGGCAAGCGCGCTACGAAGCATGGGGCGCGCCCCTTGAAGAAGTGCGAGAAGCGTACTTCATCGAGGAGCAAAACCTGCGATTCCAGGGTCAGTATCTTGATCGAGAAACCGGGTTGCATTTCAATACCTTGCGGTATTACGACCCCGACGTTGGCCGTTTTACGACACCTGACCCTATAGGTCTGGCAGGTGGTTTGAATCTTTACGCTTATGCCTCGAACCCACTGACTTGGATCGATCCTCTTGGACTGAACCCAGCGCTCCTGGAGGCGCTTGGCTCGGATGCAAAATCAGTCGGTGTTTATCGATTTACTGACAAAAATGGCAAACTCTACGTAGGTTCCACTACTGATCAAACCTTCGGCTCAAGACTGAGTCAGCATGTCGCTTCTGGAAAACTGCCGGCTGACAAAATCAGCTCGGTACAGTTACACAGTATGAACGGGGCCACCGCCCAGGAAATCTACAAGGTCGAAGCCAGTGAAATTGTGCGAAATGGCGGCAGGAGCGTAGACGGCGGAAAAACCTCCAACCTTCGAGCGCCTGCCGGTACACGTGAGCTATTCAAAAACCCCAACTGGGTCGCAACAGAAAAATCTAAACCATCACGTTTCGGAAAATGTGGCTAAGGAGTCAAAAATGGGCGCCTGGAATTACAACCCTTGGGAAAACGATGAAGCCGCGGACTGGTTTCAGGAGTTCTGGAAGCAACAAAATTTTGCGGTCTTGATCAACGAAATCAGCCAGTTTGATCCCGCTGAAGAACGTTATGACGCCTTTAGGGCTGCCTGTTATCTATTACAAACCCTAGGCAACCCCTATATATGGCCAGCTGAATATCTGGCACAACTCAAACCCCTGATCGAGCAGGCTATTTCAATACTGACCCAACTGATTGATCCGCCCAATGACGAATGGGGGTTTCTTGATATGTGGGGCGACAGTGCCGATGTTATCAACGCAGTGGAGGAACAAATCGACGCTCTGAAAATGCGATTAGGCGAGCTGGCTTAATCTGGCATACGCATCAGCACCCAACAAAAAATGGGCACCCGACCCAGTCGGCGTGCCCATCTTCTTTACCGCCCCGCCTCCCTTCGAGACGGTACCGCTTAACTTACGGGTTGACGCTGTCTTTGAGCGACTTGCCCGGCTTGAACGCTACGGTGTTGCTCGCCTTGATTTTCACTGGCTCACCGGTTTGCGGGTTTTTGCCGGTGCGGGCGCCGCGGTGGCGTTGCAGGAAAGTGCCGAAGCCGACCAGGGTGACGCTGTCCTTGCGGTGCAGGGCGCCGGTGATTTCTTCGAGGACGGCATTGAGGACGCGGTTGGCCTGTTCTTTGGTGAGATCGGCTTTTTCAGCGATGGCGGCTGCGAGATCTGGTTTACGCATATGTGAAGCCTCTTTGACGGTTTTTTGTTGTTATGTCCGTGCTGCTCTCTGGTGGAGCAGCGCCAAGGCGCCGCAGGCTCTACTCTGCGGCAGACGGGAGTGAGGATGGCATGCCCTCGGGCGCCGCGCCAGTCTCGCGGCGGCCTTTCTCGGGGTATGAACGTGATGTTTGCGACAGAACGGGTGGTATTTACGCCAGTAACGGCGGAAGTTCTTTGTTCAGCGCCAGTTTTTCCATGACAGCGCTGCCGGTCAGTGCGTAACCCAGCAGGCGGCCGCTGGCATCGCGGCACAGGGCCTTGATGTCGGCACCCTGCCCTTCGACACTCCAGACGCCTTCAGTGCCTCGTGGCGCAGGTGATACCACCAGCGGGCACACCGGGGTTTTCACGGTGATGGGCATCGGTCCATAGCTCACCGCCGTGGCATTGCCGGCCAGGGTTTGCGCCAGGGCACGGGCGCAGCTCATCAGCGGCATCACGTACAACAGGTTCAGGCCATCCACCTCGGCGCAGTCGCCCAGGGCATAGATATTGGCGTGGGAGGTCTTGAGGTGGCGGTCCACCATGATCCCGCGGTTGATTTGCAGGCCGGCCGCTGCGGCCAGGTCTACACGCGGGCGCAGGCCAATGGCAGACACCACCAGGTCACAGTGGATCACTTCACCGTCCGACAGGTGCGCTTCAAGGCCATCAGCCGTGCGTTGCAGGCGATTGAGCACCGGGCCCAGGTGGAAACGCGCGCCGATGCCTTCCAGCCCGGCTTGCACCGCTGCGGCTGCCGCCGGGTGCAGCAGGGTCGGCATGACTTGCTCACACGGCGCGACCAGGTCGATTTCATAGCCGCCCAGGATCAGATCATTGGCAAACTCACAGCCGATCAGGCCAGCGCCAAGCAGCAGCACGCGCCGTTTGCCGGCAGCAGCGGCACGAAAGCGCGCGTAGTCTTCCAGGTCGTTGATCGGGAAAATCAGCTCAGCCGCATCGCCTTCGACCGGTACGCGCACGGTTTCTGCGCCCCAGGCCAGGACCAGGTCGCGGTAGCTCACCGCTTCCTCGCCGATCCACAGGCGCTTGTGGCCTGGGTCGATGCCGCTGATGCGCGTATGGGTGCGCACCTGGGCCTTGAGTTGCTCGGCCATGGCGCCAGGTTCGGCCATGCTCAGGCCATCGGCTTCCTTGTTCTTGCCAAAGCCGGTGGAGAGCATGGGCTTGGAGTAGGAGCGTCCGTCATCGGCAGTGATCAGCAGCAACGGGGTCTCGCTGTCGAGCTTGCGAAACTCCCGGGCGACGTTGTAACCGGCCAATCCTGTGCCGATGATCACGACAGGTGCGTTCATTCCTTTCTCCTTGTAGTACGTTTCTTAAATTCGGGATTACGCGATTTCGATCATTTCGAAGTCCGACTTACCCACGCCGCAGTCCGGGCACAGCCAGTCTTCCGGGACGTCCTGCCACAGAGTGCCTGGTGCAATACCGTCATCCGGCCAGCCGTCCGCTTCGTTATAGATAAGGCCACAGACGATACATTGCCACTTCTTCATTACATGCTTCCTCAGGTTCAGGCGTGTTGGCCGGCGGTCGATGGATCCAGCGTTGCCGCGCGGCTCAGGGCGTTTTGTACTGATCGGGGCCGGCAGATGCAAGCACGTTCGACGCAAACGACGGGTTTGGCACGGCAAAAGCCCAGGGTGCCATGGTAAGCTCGCCGCCTCTTTTGCTGCCAATACTGACTCACCGTGCCGCACTCAATCGCCCTTCCCGATGCTTGCCAATGGCTGACCCAGAGCCTTCTGAGCCCCTTGCCCACGCCCTTGACCCTCAACTGGCTGTTTGACGAAGGCTCGCTGACGCGACGGCTGACGTGGCTGTCCAACGAGGGTTTCAGCGTGACGCCGCTGTTCGAAGGCTGGCAACCGTTGCGCGACGACGAATGCGCCGCCCTGGACCTACCGCCGGCCAGTATCGGTTGGGTACGCGAGGTGTATTTGCGCGGGCACGGCCAGCCTTGGGTGTTCGCCCGCAGCGTGGCGGCCCGCAGTGCCTTGCAGGGCGACGGGCTGCACATGGACGAACTGGGCAGCCGCTCGCTGGGCGAGTTGCTGTTCTGCGACCGCGCCTTTACCCGCCAGGCCATTGAAGTGTGTCACTACCCTCGTGCCTGGCTGCCGACAGCGGACCAGGCCGATAATCTGTGGGCGCGCCGCTCGCGCTTCGACCGCGGGGCGCTGAGCGTGCTGGTGGCGGAAGTCTTCCTGCCCAGTTTCTGGCACGCGCTGCAAGATCATCCGGAGAACTGCTGATGTACCAACGTCTGCTCAAGTCCTTGAACCGCCTGAACCCCAGGGCCTGGGATTTCATTCAGTTGACGCGCATGGACAAGCCCATCGGCATCTACCTGCTGCTGTGGCCGACGCTGTGGGCCCTGTGGATCGCCGGCAAGGGTTCGCCGTCACTGATCAATATCGTGATTTTCGTGCTGGGCGTGGTACTGACCCGGGCCGGCGGCTGCGTGATCAATGACTGGGCCGACCGCAAGGTCGATGGCCATGTGAAACGCACCGAGCAACGCCCGCTGGTTAGCGGCAAGATCAGTTCGAAGGAAGCGCTGGTGTTTTTTGCCGTGCTGATGGGCATCAGTTTCCTGCTGGTGCTGCTGACCAATGCCAGCACCATCCTGCTGTCCCTGGGCGGCCTCGCACTGGCGGCAAGCTACCCGTTCATGAAGCGCTACACCTATTACCCCCAAGTGGTGCTGGGCGCAGCGTTTTCCTGGGGCATGCCGATGGCGTTTACCGCCGAGACCGGCCATTTGCCTGCCACCGCGTGGCTGCTGTACATCGCCAACCTGTTGTGGACGGTGGGCTACGACACCTATTACGCCATGACCGACCGCGATGACGATTTGAAGATCGGGGTGAAATCCACCGCCATTCTGTTCGGTGACGCTGACCGCGTGATCATCCTCACCCTGCAAGGCCTGGCGCTGGCGTGCCTGTTGCTGGCCGGCGCACGGTTCGAGCTGGGCGGGTGGTTCCACCTCGGGTTGCTGGCGGCAGCGGGCTGTTTTGTCTGGGAGTTCTGGTACACACGGGACAGGGAACGCATGAAGTGCTTCAAGGCGTTCTTGCATAATCACTGGGCGGGGTTGGCGATTTTTGTCGGGATCGTGGTGGATTACGCGGTTCGCTGAGGATTCTGTGGTGATTGTTGGGGCGCCATCGCAGGCAAGCCAGCTCCCACATTTTGATTGTATTCGCACATCAAAAAAATGTGGGAGGGGCTTGCCCTCGATGGACTCAGCAGCGCCGCAGACTTAAGGCTTGATGATGTGCCAGACGCTACCTTTGCCATCACCGGTCTTGTCACCGGCTTTCTTGTCGTCCTTGTAGGTGTAGACAGGCTTGCCTTTGTAGGCCCACTGGCTGGTCTGGTCGTCGCGGGTGATCACCGTCCAATCGCCGGTCTTGGTGTCGGTGGACTCTGCCTTCAGCGGTGGCCAGTTGGTCGCGCACTGGTCCTTGCACACTGATTTGCCATCAGCGTCCTTGTCGAAGGTGTAGAGCGTCATGCCCTTGTGGTCCACCAACATCCCATCTTTAGTCATCGCCGGCTCTGCCGCAAACGCCAACCCTGGCAGCGTCAACACCGCAGATACCAGCAGGGTTTTCCAGGAAACAGTGCTGTAAGTCATCGGAACCTTCCTTTTGTGGTTGTCAGGATTCGGACCCAAAGGGTAGTCCAGAGTGCCGTTAATTGCCCAAGCGACTAAATTACTGTCACACGACTGCAATAATTCCGTTATCTAATGCGGCGCAAGACAGTTAAATGACAAGAGGATTGAGCATGGTTGGCAGGAGCATTCTGATCGTTGACGACGAAGCGCCCATTCGCGAAATGATCGCCGTCGCGTTGGAAATGGCCGGCTATGACTGCCTGGAGGCGGAGAACTCCCAGCAGGCCCACGCCATTATCGTCGACCGCAAGCCGGACCTGATCCTGCTCGACTGGATGCTGCCCGGCACCTCGGGCATCGAATTGGCCCGCCGTCTCAAGCGTGACGAGCTGACCGGGGATATCCCGATCATCATGCTCACCGCCAAGGGCGAAGAGGACAACAAGATCCAGGGCCTGGAAGTGGGCGCCGATGACTACATCACCAAGCCGTTTTCCCCACGGGAACTGGTGGCGCGCCTCAAAGCCGTGCTGCGCCGCGCCGGCCCGACCGATGGCGAAGCGCCTATCGAAGTCGACGGCTTGATCCTGGACCCGATCAGCCACCGCGTGACCATCGACGGCAAGCCCGCGGAGATGGGGCCGACCGAATACCGCCTGCTGCAATTCTTCATGACTCACCAGGAGCGCGCCTACACCCGTGGCCAACTGCTCGACCAGGTATGGGGCGGCAACGTCTATGTGGAAGAGCGCACTGTGGACGTGCATATCCGCCGCCTGCGCAAAGCCTTGGGCGACGCGTACGAGAATCTGGTACAAACCGTGCGCGGCACCGGCTATCGGTTTTCTACCAAAGGCTGAGCCAGTCCTCCTCCCTTAACAGCTGACAAGGACGCATGTTTAAGTGAACCAGAACTGGCATGGCACCCTGATCCGCCACATGCTTCTGTTGATCACTGCCTGCCTGCTGGTCGGGCTGATCAGTGGCTATTACGGCTGGAGCCTGGCCGCCGGCATCGCGTTGTACCTGGGCTGGACCCTCAAACAATTGCTGCGCCTGCATGAATGGCTGCGCCAGCACAAACCCGATGAGGCCCCCCCCGATGGCTATGGCCTGTGGGGCGAGGTGTTCGACAGCATCTACCACCTGCAGCGCCGCGACCAACGGGTACGCGGGCGCCTGCAAGCGGTGATCGACCGGGTGCAGGAGTCCACCGCCGCGCTCAAGGACGCGGTGATCATGCTCGACAGCGACGGCAACCTGGAATGGTGGAACCGTGCCGCCGAGACTCTGCTGGGCCTCAAGACGCCCCAGGACAGCGGCCAGCCGGTGACCAACCTGGTGCGTCACCCGCGCTTCAAGGAATACTTCGAGCAGGACAACTACGAAGAAGCCCTGGAAATCCCCTCGCCCACCAACGACCGCGTGCGCATCCAGCTGTACCTGACTCGCTACGGCAACAACGAGCACTTGATGCTGGTACGTGATGTGACCCGTATTCACCAGCTGGAACAGATGCGCAAAGACTTCGTCGCCAACGTTTCCCATGAGCTGCGTACGCCCTTGACGGTGATTTGCGGCTACCTGGAGACGTTGCTGGACAATGTCGATGAGATCAACCCGCGCTGGAGCCGCGCCCTGCAGCAGATGCAAGTGCAAGGCTCGCGCATGCAAACCCTGCTTAACGACCTGCTGTTGCTGGCCAAGCTTGAAGCCACGGACTACCCCTCGGACAACCACCCCGTGGCGGTGCAGAGCCTGTTGCAGACGATCAAGAACGATGCCCAGGCCCTCTCGGGCGAACGCGGGCAGCAGATCACGCTGGAGGCCGACCCAACCGTATTGCTCAAGGGCAGTGAAGGCGAATTGCGCAGTGCATTCTCCAACCTGGTGTTCAACGCGGTGAAGTACACCCAGGACAAGGGCAATATCCGCATTCGCTGGTGGGCCGACGAGCACGGCGCGCACCTGAGTGTGCAGGACTCGGGTATCGGTATCGACGCCAAGCACCTGCCGCGCCTGACCGAGCGCTTCTACCGTGTCGACTCCAGCCGCAACTCCAACACCGGCGGCACCGGGCTGGGCCTGGCCATCGTCAAGCATGTGCTGCTGCGCCATCGGGCCCGCCTGGAAATAAGCAGCGTGCTGGGGCATGGCAGTACCTTTACCTGTCATTTTCCGCCGGCGCAGGTAAACCGTTCGCGAGCGGTCGAGGCCGATGATTAAGCGGAAGTGAGCACGGCCCACTGTGGGAGCTGGCTTGCCTACGATGACGGCGGGTCAGCCAAATTATCGGTAGCAGGCAGACCGCCATCGCAGGCAAGCCAGCTCCCACACGGGTTCTGCGACACGACTTTGCAGCCCCGCCCGGCAGCGGGCACTAGGCAAGCGCCCCGTCAGCCGCTACATTGGCCGACTTGCGCCTGCCTTTCAGGCCCACCCTGTCACCCCTATTGAACACACGGAACCTGCAAAACCCCATCATGGACCCTTCCCCTGGCATTACCCTCGCTACACTCTTCGCCGATTTCGGCATGATTCTTTTTGCACTGATCCTGGTACTGCTCAACGGTTTCTTCGTTGCGGCGGAATTTGCCATGGTCAAACTGCGCGCCACCCGCGTCGAGGCCATCGCCCATAAGAACGGCTGGCGCGGGCAGATCCTGCGTACCGTGCACAGCCAGCTCGACGCCTACCTGTCGGCTTGCCAGCTGGGTATCACCCTGGCGTCCCTGGGCCTGGGCTGGGTCGGTGAGCCGGCCTTTGCGCACATCCTCGAGCCGATGCTGGGCGCGGTCGGCGTGCAGTCGCCGGAAGTGATCAAGGGCGTGTCGTTCTTTGCCGCCTTCTTCGTGATTTCCTACCTGCACATCGTGGTCGGCGAACTGGCTCCCAAATCCTGGGCGATTCGCAAACCCGAGCTGCTGTCGCTGTGGACGGCCGTGCCGCTGTACCTGTTCTACTGGGCGATGTACCCGGCCATTTACCTGCTCAACGCCAGTGCCAACGCCATCCTCCGTATCGCGGGCCAAGGCGAGCCTGGCCCGCACCATGAGCACCATTACAGCCGCGAAGAACTCAAGCTGATCCTGCACTCCAGCCGTGGCCAGGACCCCAGCGACCAAGGCATGCGCGTCCTCGCCTCCGCCGTGGAAATGGGCGAGCTGGAAGTAGTGGACTGGGCCAACTCCCGGGAAGACCTGGTGACCCTGGACTTCAACGCCCCGCTCAAGGAAATCCTCGCGCTGTTCCGTCGCCATAAATTCAGCCGTTACCCGGTGTATGACGCGGTGCGCAACGAGTTTGTCGGCTTGCTGCACATCAAGGATTTGCTCCTGGAACTGGCTGCCCTGGACCATATCCCCGAATCGTTCAACCTGGCCGAATTGACCCGCCCGCTGGAACGCGTATCGCGGCATATGCCGTTGTCGCAACTGCTGGAGCAGTTCCGCAAAGGCGGCGCGCACTTCGCCCTGGTAGAGGAAGCTGACGGCAAGATCATCGGCTACTTGACCATGGAAGACGTGCTGGAAGTGCTAGTGGGCGATATCCAGGACGAACACCGCAAGGCCGAGCGCGGCATCCTCGCCTACCAGCCCGGCAAACTGCTGGTGCGTGGCGACACGCCGTTGTTCAAGGTGGAACGCCTGTTGGGCGTCGACCTGGACCACATCGAAGCCGAAACCCTGGCCGGCCTGATCTACGACACGCTCAAGCGCGTGCCGGAAGAAGAAGAAGTGCTGGAAGTTGAAGGCTTGCGGATCATCATCAAGAAGATGAAAGGGCCGAAGATCGTGTTGGCCAAGGTGCTGTTGCTGGACTGACTGTAGACCAGTCGCCCTCTGTAGGAGCGAGCTTGCTCGCGAAAAACTCACAGGCGCCGCGTTTATTCAGGAAGCACGCGTTATCGTTGGCGTTTTTCGCGAGCAAGCTCGCTCCTACAGGGGATAGGCGTCGCGGTGCTTCACGCACCCGGCACGAAATGCTTCTGCGCCGTGCCACGGGCGATCAGGCGGGATATGTAGTCCAGCTTCTGCGCATCCTGGTCGATAAAGCGGAAGGTCAGTTGCAACCAGTCGCTGTCGGGCTTGGGCTCGTAGGCGACGATGGCGTGCAGGTAGCCGTTGAGCCGTGCGACTTCGGCGTTGTCGCCCTGTTCAAGGTCGAGCACGGCGCTTTCCAGTACTTGTGGCAGGACCTCGCCACGCTTTACCACCAGCAACGCTTCCTTGATGCTCAGGGCCTTGATCACGCATTGCTGGGTGCCGCTTGCGAGGCGCAACTGGCCCTGACCGCGACTGCCCGTCGGCGCCGCTGCTGCGGGGGCCTTGGCTGGCGGTGTATTGAGCAGACCTTTGCTGGGCGCCGCCACCGGGGCCGGCTTGACCGCTTCGGGTTTGCCGCCGGTCAGGGCGCTCAGGGAATCGTTGCCAAAGGCTGAGTTCATCTTGGTCGGCGCGCTGGCAATCAGCGCATCGAGGCGACCGATCTTGTGCAGGGCCTGCTTGACCTTGTTCAGCAACTGCTCGTTGGTGAACGGCTTGCTGACGTAGCCGGAAACCCCCGCCTGAATCGCCTGCACCACGTTTTCCTTGTCGCCACGGCTGGTCACCATCACGAACGGCATGGCCTTCAGGTGCGCTTGCTCGCGGCACCAGGTCAACAGCTCAATGCCGGACATTTCCGGCATTTCCCAGTCACACAGCACCAGGTCGAAGGTTTCGCGCATGAGGATGGATTGCGCCTTTTTGCCGTTCACCGCATCTTCGATCTTGATCCCGGGGAAGTAATTACGCAGGCACTTCTTCACCAGGTCGCGAATAAACGAGGCGTCATCCACCACCAACACACTGACTTTACTCATCGACCCTTCATCCTATAAAAACGTCTGCAAAACGCCTGACTGATGGCATTTTGCCAAAACTCGCGGGTCACAGAAGGATTTTATGGCGCCTGCTGTGCAAAAAATTCAGATGCCGCAAACAAAAACGCCCGGCCAGAGGCCGGGCGTTAATTTCTCGGGCAACCTTACTTATCGTCAGATTCGCCCGGAACATTAGGGATTAGATCAGCAGTGCCTTCAACTTCGGCCTTCATGCGCTTTAGGCCCATGTGCCGGACGTCGGTACCGCGCACCAGATAAATCACCAATTCCGAGATATTGCGCGCGTGGTCACCGATACGCTCCAGGGAGCGCAGCACCCAGATAATGTTCAAGACCCGCGAGATCGAACGCGGATCTTCCATCATGTAGGTGGCCAACTCGCGCAGCGCAGTCTTGTATTCGCGGTCGATGATCTTGTCGTACTGCGCCACCGACAATGCCAGCTCGGCGTCAAAGCGGGCGAAGGCGTCGAGGGCATCGCGCACCATGTTGCGCACCTGATCGCCGATATGGCGCACTTCCACGTAGCCACGAGGCGCCTCACCCTCTTCGCACAGCTGGATGGCGCGGCGGGCAATCTTGGTGGCTTCATCGCCAATGCGCTCCAGGTCGATCACCGACTTGGAAATGCTGATGATCAAACGCAGGTCCGAGGCCGCTGGCTGGCGGCGGGCAAGAATGCGCAGGCACTCTTCGTCGATATTGCGTTCCATCTGGTTGATCTGCTCGTCAATCTCACGCACTTGCTGAGCCAGGCCCGAGTCGGCCTCGATCAGCGCGGTGACCGCATCATTGACTTGCTTCTCCACCAGCCCGCCCATCGCCAGGAGGTGGCTGCGCACTTCCTCAAGCTCGGCATTGAACTGCGCGGAGATGTGGTGGGTAAGGCCTTCTTTGCTAATCATGTTGGCGTCCTTGGAGCGTCCGGTAAGGTGCGGAGAACCGCAGCGTCAGTGCAATCAGAACCACAGCTTCCTAGCCGTAGCGACCGGTGATGTAGTCTTCGGTCTGCTTCTTCGCCGGATTGGTGAACAGGGTGTCGGTATCGCCGAACTCCACCAGCTTGCCCATGTACATGAATGCGGTGTAGTCGGAAACCCGCGCCGCCTGTTGCATGTTGTGGGTCACGATGACGATGGTGAACTTGGACTTGAGCTCGTAGATCAGCTCTTCGACTTTCAAGGTGGAAATCGGGTCGAGCGCCGAGCACGGTTCGTCGAGCAGCAACACTTCCGGCTCTACGGCGATGGTACGGGCGATCACCAGGCGCTGCTGCTGGCCGCCGGACAAGCCGAGTGCCGATTCGTGCAGGCGGTCCTTGACCTCGTCCCACAATGCCGCGCCCTTGAGCGCCCACTCAACCGCTTCGTCGAGGATGCGTTTCTTGTTGATGCCCTGGATACGCAGGCCGTAGACCACGTTTTCGTAGATGGTCTTGGGGAACGGGTTGGGCTTCTGGAACACCATGCCCACGCGGCGACGCAGCTCGGCCACGTCTTCGCCCTTGCGGTAGATATTGGTGCCGTAGAGGTTGATTGCACCTTCTACACGGCAACCGTCCACCAGGTCATTCATGCGGTTGAAGGTACGCAACAACGTGGACTTGCCACAGCCCGACGGGCCGATGAAGGCGGTCACGCGTTGCTTGGGGATGTTCATGCTGACATCGAACAGCGCCTGCTTGTCGCCGTAGTACAGGCTCAGGCCGGGGACTTCGATGGCCACGGTTTCCTGGGCCAGGCTCAGGCTCTGCTTGTCGCGACCCAGGGCAGACATGTTGATGCCGTGGGATTGGGTTTCGTGTTGCATGGGATGCTCCCTGTGCTACCAATTCATTTCGTTGAACCGCCGGGGCGGCTTACTCAAATTCTGTGCCTGACACCGAGCCCTGTGGGAGCTGGCTTGCCTGCGATGCGGGTGGCGCGGTATTGCAGTAAAACCGCGGTGATGCCATCGCAGGCAAGCCAGCTCCCACATTGGATCGCATTAGCTGTCCAGCGCTTTGTATTTTTCGCGCAGGTGGTTACGAATCCACACTGCCGACAGGTTGAGCGTGGCGATCACCAGTACCAGCAGCAAGGCGGTGGCGTACACCAACGGCCGTGCGGCTTCGACGTTGGGGCTCTGGAAGCCGACGTCATAAATATGAAAGCCCAGGTGCATGATCTTCTGGTCCAGGTGCAGGTACGGGTAGTTGCCATCCAGCGGCAGCGACGGCGCCAGCTTCACTACACCCACCAGCATCAGCGGTGCCACCTCACCCGCGGCACGGGCCACGGCGAGGATCATGCCGGTCATCATCGCCGGGCTGGCCATTGGCAGCACGATCTTCCACAACGTTTCCGCCTTGGTCGCGCCGAGCGCCAGGGAGCCTTCACGCACGGTGCGAGGAATCCGCGCCAAGCCTTCTTCGGTGGCCACGATCACCACGGGCACCGCCAGCAGCGCCAGGGTCAGCGAAGCCCAGAGCAACCCCGGCGTACCGAAGGTCGGCGCAGGCAGCGCTTCAGCGAAGAACAAACGGTCTACCGAGCCCCCCAGTACATACACGAAGAAGCCCAGGCCGAACACGCCGTAGACGATGGCCGGTACGCCGGCCAGGTTGTTCACGGCGATGCGGATGATGCGGGTCAAAGTGTTCTGCTTGGCGTACTCACGCAGGTACACCGCGGCCAGTACGCCAAACGGGGTCACGATCATTGCCATGATCAGGGTCATCATCACGGTGCCGAAGATGGCCGGGAAGATCCCGCCTTCGGTGTTGGCTTCCCGTGGGTCATCGCTGAGGAATTCCCAGACCTTGCTGAAGTAGAAGCCGATTTTGGTCATCGTGCCCATGGCGTTCGGCTGGTAGGCGTGCACCACTTTGCCGATGCCGATTTCCACTTCCTTGCCGTTGCCGTCACGCGCCGTCAGGGCGTCGCGGTTGAACTGTGCATGCAGGTCGGCCAGACGCGCTTCGATGTCCTGGTAGCGGGCGTTCAGCTCGGCGCGGTCGGCGTCCATGTCGGCCTGGGCGGCGGCGTCGAGCTTGCCTTCCAGTTCCAGTTTGCGACCGTGCAAGCGGATGCGCTCCAGCCCTGCGTTGATCGCGCCAATATCTGTTTTTTCCAGGCTCTTGAGCTGAGCGGCCAGCTTGTTCACGCGGTCCACGCGGGCTTGCAGCTCAGGCCACGCGGCCTCGCCTTCGGCAATCACCTTGCCGTCCTGCTTGACGTTGACCAGGGTGCCGTAGAAGTTGCCCCACTCACGACGCTCGATGGCCATCAGGTTCGCAGGCTTGGTCTGGTCCTTCAGCCACTCACCGACAATCCAGGTGAAGTCGTTACCGTTCAGGTCGCGGTTGCCGACCTTGATCAGCTCACGGGTCATGAATTCCGGGCCCTGGTCGGGCACCGGCAGGCCAGCGCTCTTGAGGCGCTCACGCGGCACTTCTTCTTTCTGGACCACTTCGCCGATCACGATGTGGTTGGCCTGGCCTGGCACGTTGTAGTTCGCCTGGATCAGGTCGGCCGGCCAGAAATGGCCCAGGCCCCGCACCGCAATCACAGCCAGCAAACCAATGGTCATGATGACCGCGATGGACACCGCGCCACCGCTGATCCAGACGCCGGGGGCGCCGCTCTTGAACCATCCATTCAGGGAGTTCTGTTTCACAGACTTCTACCTTTCTTAAAGCGACGAGTATTTCTTGCGCAGACGCTGACGAATCAGCTCGGCGAGGGTGTTCATGATGAAGGTGAACAACAGCAGCACCAGCGCCGAGAGGAACAGCACGCGGTAATGACTGCCGCCCACTTCCGACTCGGGCATCTCCACCGCAACGTTGGCCGCCAGGGTGCGCAGGCCCTCGAACAGGTTCATCTCCATCACCGGGGTGTTACCGGTAGCCATCAGTACGATCATGGTCTCGCCCACAGCGCGGCCCATGCCGATCATCAGCGCCGAGAAGATGCCCGGGCTGGCGGTGAGGATGACCACGCGGGTCATGGTCTGCCACGGCGTGGCGCCCAGGGCCAGGGAACCCAGAGTCAGGCCGCGTGGCACGCTGAACACGGCGTCTTCGGCGATGGAGTAGATGTTCGGGATCACCGCAAAACCCATGGCCAGGCCGACCACCAACGCGTTGCGCTGGTCGTAGGTAATGCCCAGATCGTGGGAGATCCACATGCGCATGTCACCGCCGAAGAACCAGGTTTCCAGGTACGGGCTCATGTACAGCGAGAGCCAGCCCACCAACAGGATCACAGGAATCAGGATCGCGCTTTCCCAACCATCGGGAACGCGCAGGCGGATCGACTCAGGCAAGCGGCTGAAGACAAAGCCGGCGACCAGGATGCCAATCGGCAACAGCATCAACAGGCTGAAAATGCCCGGCAGGTGCCCTTCCACATACGGCGCCAGGAACAGGCCGGCGAAGAATCCGAGGATCACCGTCGGCATGGCTTCCATCAGCTCGATCACCGGCTTGACCTTGCGGCGCAGGCTCGGCGCCATGAAGTAAGCGGTGTAGATCGCTGCAGCAACCGCCAGTGGCGCCGCCAGCAACATGGCGTAGAACGCGGCCTTCAAGGTACCGAAGGTCAGCGGGGCCAGGCTCATCTTGGGTTCGAAGTCAGTGTTGGCGGCCGTGGATTGCCAGACGTATTTAGGCTCGTCGTAGTTCTCGTACCAGACCTTGCTCCACAACGCGCTCCACGACACTTCCGGATGCGGGTTGTCGAGCAACAACGGTTGCAGCTTGCCACCCGCCTCGACAATCACACGGTTGGCCCGTGGCGACATGCCGAACAGACCCTGGCCGTCGACCACCGGGTCCACCAGCAAGGTGCGGTGGGCAGTGCTGTGGAACACGCCGAACTGGCCAGCAGCATCCAGGGCGGTGAAGCCTTTGCGGCGCTCTTCAGCGCTGATTTCGACGATGGGCGCGGTGCCCATCTGGAAGGTGCGGATCTGCTTCAGGCGCTGTTCGCCATCGGGGTCGCGGGCCATGAACCACTGGGCCAGGCCGCCTTTGGAGTTACCCAGGATCAGCGAGATACCGCCGACCAACTGGGTGCTGGCGGTGATTTCCGTGTCGGCGTCTTCCAACAGTTTGTAGCGACCGTTGAGGCTCTTGTCGCGCAGGCTGAACACGTCGGCCAGGGCACGACCGTTGATCACATACAACCACTGCTGGCGTGGGTCGATGAAGATCGCCTTCACCGGCTCGGTCATCTGCGGCAGCTCGACGCGCTTCTGCTCGCTGGTGACCTCACCGGTCATCATGTTTTCTTCACGGCTCAGGGTCAGCACGTTCAAGTGCGAACCGGCGGAACCTGCCACCACCAGGGAGGTATCGGTGGCGTTGAGCGCAACGTGTTCCAAGGGACGACCGGTGTCATCCAGCACGATCGGCGTTTCGCCGTAGGGGTACTCGATCGCTGGGGTGATGGTTTTCTTGCCGTCCGGGTACGACACCTTATAGGTGTGGCGAAACACCAAAGACTGGCCATTGGACAAGCCGAGAATCACCAGCGGGCTGCCCGGCTGATCTTCACCAATGGAAGCAACGCTGGTACCGGCCGGAATCGGCAGGTCGACACGCTTGAGCTCGGCACCGGTGTCCACGGCAAAGAACAGCGCCTGGCCCTTGTCGGAAACCCGCATGGCGACCTGGTTCTGTTCTTCGAGGGAGATCATCAACGGCTTGCCGGCGTCCTGCATCCAAGCGGGCGTCAACGCGTCTTCCTTGGTCAACGAGGCGCCCTGGAACAATGGCGCAACCACATAGGCGAGGAAGAAGAAGATCAGGGTAATGGCGGCCAGCACGGCGAGGCCGCCGACCAGCACATACCAACGGGTGAAGCGATCCTTGAGCGCGCGGATGCGGCGCTTGCGTTGCAGCTCAGGCGTATTGAAATCAATGCGCTTGGGAGGGGAAGTCGTCGTCATGGTGGAATTGGCCAGATCATTCATGCGCACACCCTAGCGATCCTGTATGACAGAAAGATGACAGTGCAGTGACGCAACAAATCCGCCGCGAAGCAGGGCTGGCAGCGGATAAAAATTAGGGATGCAGACTGCTTATGTGGGAGCGGGCTTGCCCGCGATGCCATCAACACGATTTCAACGCTAAACCGCGTCGCCAGCATCGCGGGCAAGCCCGCTCCCACAGAAAAGCATGCGTCTACATCAGGTATCGCAGGCTTAGTTGCCTTCTTTCAGACCCAGGTCAGCCAGGGCCTTGGCGGCGACTTTGGCTGGCAGCGGGATGTAGCCGTCTTTGACCACCACTTCCTGGCCCTGCTTGGACAGCACCAGTTTCACGAACTCAGCTTCCAGCGGCGCCAGTGGCTTGTTCGGGGCTTTGTTGACATACACGTAGAGGAAACGCGACAGCGGATACTTGCCGTTCAGGGCGTTTTCTTCGGAGTCTTCGATGTAGTCAGTGCTGCCTTTCTTGGCCAATGGCACGGTCTTCACGCTGGCGGTCTTGTAGCCGATGCCCGAGTAACCGATGCCGTTCAGCGAGGAGCTGATCGACTGCACGACCGAAGCCGAGCCCGGTTGTTCGTTCACGTTTGGCTTGTAGTCGCCTTTGCACAGGGCTTCTTCCTTGAAGTAGCCGTAGGTGCCGGATACCGAGTTACGCCCGAACAGTTGCACTGGCTTGTTGGCCAGGTCGCCGGTCACGCCCAGGTCACCCCAGGTTTTCACATCGGCTTTGGCGCCGCACAGACGCGTCGAGGAGAAGATCGCATCGACCTGTTCCATGGTCAGGTGCTGGATCGGGTTGTCCTTGTGCACAAATACCGCCAGGGCATCCACGGCAACCGGGATAGCGGTTGGCTTGTAGCCATACTTCTGCTCGAAGGCCGCCAGTTCGGTGTCCTTCATCTTGCGGCTCATCGGGCCCAGGTTGGAGGTGCCTTCAGTCAGCGCAGGTGGCGCAGTAGCGGAGCCAGCAGCTTGAATCTGGATGTTGACGTTCGGGTATTCCTTTTTATAACCCTCGGCCCACAGGGTCATCAGGTTAGCCAAGGTATCGGAGCCGACGCTGGACAGGTTGCCCGACACACCAGTGGTCTTGACGTAAGCCGGGATTGCCGGATCGACACCAGCGGCCACCGCGTTGGCGGTCGCAACGCCAGCAGCGACAAAAGTCATTGCCGCCATCAAACGTTTCAGTTTCATGCCTTGCTCCTAGCAGATAGGGATAATTGGATCGGGGCCAAGTATCGGCAGGCCGTGTGAACACTCTATGTCTGAAATATGACAATTAGATGAAAGGCCACTATCTGAATGTGCAGGCTTCAGCGGCCGCGTTTCCACAGATACCCGCCCACCAGCATCCCCATCACACACAGGACGGCCACATAGTAAGCCGGGCCCATCGGGCTCTCCTTCATCAGCAGCGACACCGCCAATGGCGTCAACCCGCCGAACACGGCATAAGCAACGTTGTAGGAAAACGACAGACCGCTGAAGCGCACCACCGGCGGGAAGGCTTTGACCATCACGTAGGGCACCACGCCGATGGTACCGACAAACAGACCCGTCAAGGCATACAACGGGAACAGCCAGTCGGGGTGGGCCATCAGGCTGTGATACAGCGTCCAGGAAGTCGCCAGCAGCAGTGCGCAACCTGTGACCAGCACGCGACCGGCGCCAAAACGGTCGGCCAGCGCACCCGAGGCGATGCAACCCAGGCTCAGGGTCACGATGGCCAGACTATTGGCTTGCAGCGCAACCGTAGGGCTGAAGTGGTAGATGGTTTGCAGCACGGTCGGGGTCATCAGGATGACTACCACCACGCCGGCCGACAATAGCCAGGTCAGCAGCATCGACAGCACAATGGCGCCACGGTGATCGCGCAACACGGCGCGCAACGGCAGTTCAGCGGCCAGGCTCTTGCGTTGCTGCATCTCGGCGAAGATCGGGGTTTCATGCAGCCAACGACGCAGGTACACCGACAGCAGGCCGAATACGCCGCCGAGCAGGAAAGGAATCCGCCAGGCGTAATCAGAGACCTGTTCCGGTGTATAGGCGCTATTGATGGCGGTAGCCACCAACGAGCCCAGCAGAATACCGGCGGTGAGGCCGCTGGTCAGGGTGCCGCAGGCGTAGCCGATGTGGCGCGGCGGGACGTGCTCGGAGACGAACACCCAGGCGCCCGGTACTTCGCCGCCGATCGCCGCGCCCTGGATGATGCGCATCAGTAGCAACAGGACCGGCGCCCACAGGCCGATCTGCGCGTAGGTGGGCAGCAGCCCCATGATCAGGGTGGGTACGGCCATCATGAAGATGCTCAGGGTGAACATCTTCTTGCGCCCCAGCAGGTCACCAAAGTGCGCCATGATGATGCCGCCCAAGGGGCGCGCCAGGTAGCCGGCGGCGAAGATGCCGAAGGTCTGCATCATGCGCAGCCATTCGGGCATGTCCACAGGGAAGAACAGTTTCCCGACCACGGTGGCGAAAAACACAAAGATGATGAAGTCGTAGAACTCCAGCGCTCCACCCAGGGCAGACAGCGACAGGGTTTTGTAGTCGTTGCGGGTCAGCGGGCGCGAGGGTTGCGCACTGCTTGCGGGCACGGAGGACATGGCAAGGCTTCTCTTATAGTAATCATCGTAAAGGACTGCACGCCCGTGACTTGCGGCGGGTTTGGCAAGATAGCAAATCGCCCGAAAAAGCACAGCGCCAGGAGCACAGTTGCGCGCAAAAGCCCCGATACAGCATCTATTTACCGACCAAATGAGCGTCGGGAGGTCGTCGTGGCGCCAGGGTCTCGATATACTCGCCGGTGCAAGCGCCAGACCCGCTGTCTTGAGGGGCTGCTGTGCCAAAACGTTGTTGGGTGCCGTCCAGCCGGTTTGGCAGAGTTTCCCTTTAGTTCGCCTTACGAGAAACGCATCGAGCGGTGTATGTTGGTGCTGAAACGTTTTTCTGAGAAGACGGCTATCCACTTGAAATACCCATGAAGCGTCACGGGTCAGAGGCACCCTCGGCATGATCGAACTCGAACAAGAAGATCCTATCCCGCAAGGCGATCTCGCCCTGCAAATCACCGCGCTCCCGCGTGAAACCAACGGTTTTGGCGATATCTTCGGCGGCTGGCTGGTCGCGCAGATGGACCTCGCCGGCACGGCAATGGCCAGCAAGGTCGCCGGTGGGCGCGTGGCCACCGTGGCCATTGATCGCATGGCGTTTCTGGTGCCGGTGGCCGTGGGTGCGCAGCTTTCCTTCTATACCCAGGCCCTGGAAATCGGCCGCAGTTCGATCCAGATGATGGTCGAAGTGTGGAGCGACGATCCGTTGTCCAGCGAATGGCGCAAGGTGACCGAAGCCGTATTCGTGTTCGTCGCCATCGATGGCAGCGGCCGCACGCGCTCGGTACCGTCACGGGCGCGTTAAACCTCGCCGGGTTTTAACGGTCAATTGCCCCATTGCCTGCCACTAAGAGAGCTTTGTCATGCCTACGCCCCACGTTGAGACGGTAAAAATCGACGAGCTGGACTGCTGGCGCATCCGCCACAACGGCGCCGAGCTGATGGTGGCCCAACAGGGTGCGCATATCTTCAGTTACCAGCGCGAGGGCGAACAGCCGCTGATCTGGCCGAACCCTGAGGCAGTGTTCAAGCAGGGCAAAGGCATTCGTACCGGCGTACCGGTGTGCTGGCCGTGGTTCGGGGTGTTCGACCGCAACCCGCAAAGCGTCAAAGCCATGCGCCAGAGTGATCAGCCTGCCGGCGCCCACGGTTTTGTGCGCACCGCCCGCTGGGAACTGGCCACCACCGAACTCGACGGCCAGACGCTGCGAGTGGACTTGGTATTGCCGGTGCCGGCTGGCGGCTTTCCAGGCTGGCCCCATCAGGTAGACCTGACGCTGAGCCTGCTGTTGGATGACCAACTGCACATCCGCCTGACCAGCCACAACCGCGGCGCCGACACCGTGACCCTCAGCCAGGCATTGCACACCTACTTCGCCGTGAGCGATGTGCGCAAAGTGCAGGTCGAGGGGCTGGATGGCGTGGCCTACATCGATACCGCCGACGGGTGGACCGAGAAACAGCAAGCCGGGCTGCTGCACTTCAGCGCCGAAACAGACCGCATTTACCTGAATACGCCGGCCCAGTTGACCATCGTCGATAGCGATTGGCAGCGCCGTATCCAGCTCACCAGCGAAGGCTCGAAATCCACCGTGGTCTGGAACCCCTGGACCGAACGCGCCAAGGCTTTCGACGATATGGCCGATGACGGCTGGCAGAGTATGTTGTGCATCGAGACGGCCAACGTGCTGGACGATGTTGTGAACCTGGCGCCCGGCGAAAGCCACACTCTAGGCGTGAGCATCACGGCACTGGCCTTGTAAACCCAATCAAATGTGGGAGCCGGCTTGCCTGCGATGCAGGCAACTGGGTGTATCAGGAACACCGAGGCGTTGCTATCGCAGGCAAGCCAGCTCCCACAGATTATGCTCTGAGCTTTAGAGATCAGACTCCTTCACCACCCGCACCTTCCCCGCCTCCAGCGCATACGCGGCATCTGCCAAGTCGTTATTGACCGTCTCCACCTTCAGCGTGCCCGTGACCCACAGCGGCGTGTAGATATCATCCAGCTTCAACCCCTTGGGATAGCGCACCAGCACGAGTTGATTAGGCGGCGGTGGCGGCACGTGTATGCAGGCGCCCGGGTAAGGCACGAGGAAGAACAATGTGCTGCGGCCCTTGGCGTCCGTTTCAAGCGGCACCGGATAGCCGCCAATGCGGATATTCTTGCCGTTCATGGCCGCTACGGTCTTGGTGGAATACATCACCGCAGGCAGGCCCTTGCTCTGCTTCAAGCCACCCTTTTCGGTGAACGTGCCTTGAGCTTCGGGGGAGTTGTGGTCGATCTCGGGCATGGCTTCGAGAGCTTTCTGATCCGACAGCGGCATCAGGTCGAGCCAGTCGGTTTCCGGCAGTTCGCCAGCGTGCGCCAGGCCAGAGCCCAGCAGAAGAAGCGTTAACAGAAGACGGCGCATGGAGAGGCTCGGCAAATACAAGTGCCGAGCATTCTAGCCCTCTGCGCCTGCGCAGCGCAGAGGACTTTGTCGGCTGATTACTTCTTTTTGATCAGGCCGTAGATCACCAGCAACACGATGGCACCCACCAGCGCGCCGATGAAACCTGCGCCCTGGCCTGCCTGGTAGATCCCCAGGGCCTGACCGCCGTAGGTCGCGGCCAGGGAACCGGCGATACCCAGCAGGATGGTCATGATCCAGCCCATGCTGTCGTCGCCAGGCTTGAGGAAGCGCGCCAGCAGGCCGACGATCAAGCCGATAAAGATGGTTCCGATGATACCCATGGCATTTCCCTCTGATTGGTATGAGTCATGCCAAAGCCTAGTCAGGCTTTGGCATCCTGCAATCAGAGAGACGCAGAACCCCAATGGTTCCCGCCGTAGCCAGGCTTATTGTTCGGCGATCAGTGCTTCAACCTTGAGGATCTGCGCCTGCAGCGTCGCACGGTCCTTGCAACGCAGGTTGGCGTGGCCGACCTTGCGCCCGGCCTTGAAGGCCTTGCCGTAGTGATGCACGTGACAATCGTCGATCGCCATCACACGCTCCACCGGCGGTACAGAGCCGATGAAGTTGAGCATGGCGCTCTCGCCGACCTTGGCCGTGGAGCCCAACGGCAAGCCCGCCACCGCCCGCAGGTGGTTTTCGAACTGGCTGCACTCGGCGCCTTCGGTGGTCCAGTGCCCGGAGTTGTGCACACGCGGGGCGATTTCGTTGGCCTTGAGGCCACCGTCGACCTCAAAGAACTCGAACGCCATCACGCCAACATAATCCAGTTGCTTGAGGACGCGGCTGGAATAATCTTCGGCCAGGGCCTGCAACGGGTGGTCGGTGCTGGCCACGGAGAGCTTGAGAATGCCGCTGTCGTGGGTGTTGTGCACCAACGGGTAAAAGCGGGTTTCGCCATCACGGGCGCGTACGGCAATCAGCGAGACTTCGCCAGTGAACGGCACGAAGCCTTCCAGCAGGCAGGCAACGCTGCCCAGCTCGGCAAAAGTGCCGACCACATCGGCCGCGGTGCGCAGGACTTTCTGGCCCTTGCCGTCGTAGCCCAGGGTGCGGGTTTTCAACACCGCCGGCAGGCCGATGCTGGCGACCGCCGCGTCCAGGTCGGCCTGGGACTGGATGTCGGCGAAGGCCGGCGTCGGAATGCCCAGGTCCTTGAACATGCTCTTTTCGAACCAGCGATCGCGAGCGATGCGCAAGGCTTCGGCGCTCGGGTACACCGGCACGAACTGCGACAGGAAGGCCACGGTTTCGGCCGGGACGCTTTCGAATTCGAAGGTCACCAGGTCGACTTCATCGGCCAGTTGGCGCAGGTGGTCCGGGTCGCTGTAGTCAGCGCGCAGGTGTTCACCCAGGGCCGCAGCGCAGGCGTCCGGCGCCGGGTCCAGGAAAGCGAAGTTCATCCCCAGCGGCGTACCCGCCAAAGCCAGCATGCGGCCCAGTTGGCCGCCACCGATTACACCGATTTTCATCGTCAACAACCTCAGGCGATGCGTGGGTCTGGATTGTCCAGCACGCTGTCTGTCTGCTCAGCACGGAATTTTTTCAGCACCGCATGAAACTGCGGGTGCTTGGCGCCCAGGATGCTGGCGGACAGCAAGGCTGCGTTGATCGCACCGGCCTTGCCGATCGCCAGGGTTGCCACCGGAATGCCAGCCGGCATCTGCACAATGGACAACAGCGAATCCACGCCCGAGAGCATCGACGACTGCACCGGCACGCCAAGCACGGGCAGGTGAGTCTTGGCCGCACACATGCCAGGCAAGTGCGCCGCGCCGCCGGCACCGGCGATGATCACCTCGATGCCACGGGATTCTGCTTCATCGGCATACTGGAACAGCAAATCCGGGGTGCGGTGGGCGGAGACCACCTTCACTTCGTACGGAATGCCGAGTTTTTCCAGCATATCGGCGGTGTGGCTAAGGGTGGACCAATCGGACTTGGAGCCCATGATCACGCCAACCAATGCACTCATCGTCGTGCCTCTTCTCTCTGGGCGCCCGCAGGCGCGTCAAAAAACAACAAGCCACGCGGGAGACCGGCGTGGCTTGGTGTACGAATTAAGGCCGGTTTGGACCGGCCGAAGGCCGCGCAGTATACCGTAATAATCCAGATAAACAGCCCCTGGGATGACCATCTGTCTAGCGGCGCAAAGTGGCGGTTTTATTGACTTAAGAGTCAGCGAATACACCACAAAATCCTGTGGGAGCTGGCTTGCCTGCGATAGCAGTGGATCAGAGCCAAATAGGTTGGCTGACACACCGCTATCGCAGGCAAGCCAGCTCCCACATGTGTTCTGCGCTGGGCTCAAGCGCTTTGCGCCGCCCCACCTTCCAGCTTGCGCCACAACAACCGCACATTCGCCTTGCGCACCAACGCGCAGCGATACAAGCGAATCTCCAGCGGCACATGCCATTGCGGCCCGCCGCACACCACCAGTTCGCCACGTGCCAACTCTGCACGTACGCTCAACTGCGGCACCCAGGCGATCCCCAAGCCTTCGAGCGCCATGCTCTTGAGGCTGTCAGCCATGGCGGTTTCATAGATGGTGGTAAAGCGCAGAGCCCTCTGGCGCAGCAGCAAATTCACCGAGCGGCCAAGGAACGCGCCGGCGCTGTAGGCCAGCAGCGGCACGCTGCCCTCGCCCTCCAGGTCGAACAGCGGCTTGCCCTCGGCATCGGCGGCGCACACCGGGAGCATTTCGGTGTTGCCCAGATGGAGCGACGGGAAAATCTCGGCGTCCATTTGCATCGCCGCGTCCGGGTCGTAGAACGCCAGCATCAGGTCGCAACCGCCTTCGCGCAGGGCGTGCACGGCGTCGCCGACGTTGGTGGCCACCAGCCGCGTGGCGATATTCAAGCCCTCGTTGCGCAACTGCGCGATCCAGCGCGGGAAGAACCCCAAGGCCAGGGAGTGGGCGGCCGCCACTTGCATGACTTCGCCCTGCCCGCCTTCCAGGTGATGCAAATGGCGCAGGACTTCACCGAGCTGTTCGACCACTGTGCGCGCCGTAACCAGGAACAACTGCCCCGCCGCCGTCAACTCCACCGGTGTACGCGAACGGTTGACCAGCGTCAGGCCCAACGCGGCTTCCAGGCTGCGGATACGCCGACTGAACGCCGGCTGGGTGACAAAGCGCCGCTCAGCCGCCTGGGAAAAACTACGCGTCGCCGCCAGGGCGCTGAAGTCTTCCAACCACTTGCTCTCAAGGTTCATCACTGCCTCCCACGGAATGCACCATTTTGGCACACACGCCCGCCAAGATAACCGGGTCACATCCACATTATGCCGTTTGTGCATAGGCCAGTGTTTAACAGCATTGGCCCAAAAAGTTCTACAAGCCTAGCATTCGCAGCGTTCCGGCCAGTTCCGGGTCCATATTGAGATGATTTCCGTCATGTCCTCTGCTGCATCATTCCGTACCGAAAAAGACCTGCTTGGCGTACTCGAAGTACCGGCTCAAGCGTATTACGGCATCCAGACCCTGCGAGCGGTGAATAACTTCCGCCTCTCGGGCGTTCCGATTTCGCATTACCCGAAATTGGTGGTCGGTCTGGCAATGGTCAAGCAAGCGGCCGCTGACGCCAACCGCGAGTTGGGCCAGCTCAGCGAAGCCAAGCACGCTGCCATCAGCGAAGCCTGTGCTCGTCTGATCCGCGGCGATTTCCACGAAGAGTTCGTGGTGGACATGATTCAAGGCGGCGCCGGCACTTCAACCAACATGAATGCCAACGAAGTCATCGCCAACATCGCGCTGGAGGCCATGGGTCACCAGAAGGGCGAATACCAGTACCTGCACCCCAACAACGACGTGAACATGGCGCAGTCGACCAACGACGCCTACCCGACCGCGATCCGCCTGGGTCTGCTGTTGGGCCATGACGCGCTGCTGGCCAGCCTCGACAGCCTGATCCAGGCGTTCGCCGCCAAAGGCGCCGAGTTCAGCCATGTGCTGAAAATGGGCCGCACCCAGTTACAAGACGCCGTGCCGATGACCCTCGGCCAGGAATTCCGCGCTTTCGCCACTACCCTGGGCGAAGACCTGGCGCGCCTGAAGACCCTGGCACCGGAGCTGCTCACCGAAGTGAACCTGGGCGGCACCGCCATCGGCACCGGCATCAACGCCGACCCACGTTACCAGGCCCTGGCCGTACAACGCCTGGCCACCATCAGCGGCCAGCCGCTGGTACCGGCGGCCGACTTGATCGAAGCCACCTCCGACATGGGCGCCTTTGTACTGTTCTCCGGCATGCTCAAGCGTACCGCCGTGAAGCTGTCCAAGATCTGCAACGACTTGCGCCTGCTGTCCAGCGGCCCACGCACCGGCATCAACGAGATCAACCTGCCGGCACGCCAGCCAGGCAGCTCGATCATGCCCGGCAAGGTCAACCCGGTGATTCCGGAAGCGGTTAACCAGGTGGCATTCCAGGTGATCGGTAACGACCTGGCCCTGACCATGGCAGCCGAAGGCGGACAATTGCAGTTGAACGTGATGGAGCCGCTGATCGCCTTCAAGATCTTCGACTCGATCCGCCTGCTGCAACGCGCCATGGACATGCTGCGCGAGCACTGCATCGTCGGCATCACCGCCAACGAAGCACGCTGCCGCGAACTGGTGGAGCATTCCATCGGCCTGGTCACCGCGCTGAACCCGTACATCGGCTATGAAAACGCCACCCGCATTGCGCGTATCGCTCTTGAAAGCGGGCGCGGCGTGCTGGAACTGGTGCGTGAAGAAGGCTTGCTCGACGACGCCATGCTCGACGACATCCTGCGCCCGGAAAACATGATCGCTCCACGCTTGGTCCCGCTGAAGGCCTAAGCGTTTGTTGCACCGCTCACCAGGTTGAGGGACTAGACACCTCTCACCTTTTGAGGGCCTGAAGGCTCGTTCTTCAGGCCCTTTTTTTTGCCTTGAGGTTGCTCCATGACGCCCATAAAAAATCTAATATCGCACCGCAAACCTTCCTCCCCTTCCGCGACCGCGCTGAAACCTTTAATCGCCCCGTGCAGACGGATCACGCTCGCCTAGGTATAGTGCCGCCCCTCTTCGCGTCTGCGGCTGTCGGTAACGAGGCCCGGGAACCACGCGAAAGCGCATGAATAACAACACCCGCAAAAGGATGGGGATCGAGCGTCGTGCACTGCCTGGTGCCGAGCGATGCGTCGGACCGTCCTGCGTTTGCCATTAGAAAAATCAGCGAGGAACACTCCATGCTCGAAGTCATCAACGACTTCCTCTCAGGGAAAGTACTGATCGTGCTCATAGTCGGGCTCGGCGGTTATTTCACGATCCGCTCGCGTTTCGTGCAGTTGCGTCACTTTTTCCACATGTTCTCGGTGTTTAAAGACAGCCTCAAGAGCAGCGCCGGCCAACTCAGCTCGTTCCAGGCGCTGATGCTCAGCCTGGCCGGCCGCGTGGGTGCCGGTAACATCGCCGGTGTCGGCATTGCCGTGACGTTGGGTGGTCCGGGTGCCGTGTTCTGGATGTGGGTCACCGCGCTGGTGGGCATGTCTTCGAGCTTTATCGAGTGCTCCCTTGGCCAGTTGTACAAGCGCACCGACGCTGAAGGCACCTACCGTGGCGGCCCGGCGTATTACATCCAGCACGGCCTGCACAAGCGCTGGCTGGGGATGGTCATGGCGTTCCTGCTGCTGGTGACCTTCGGCTTTGCCTTCAACGGCCTGCAAGCACACGCTGTCACCCACTCGCTGAACAACGCCTTCGGCCTCGACACCACCTACACCGGCCTCGCGCTGGCGGTGTTGCTGGGCCTGGTGTTCATCGGCGGGATCAAGCGTATCGCCTCGATCGCCGACCTGCTGGTGCCGGTCAAGACCCTGGTCTACATCGCCGTGACCCTGTACGTGATCGTGCTGCAATTCGACCACGTACCGGCCATGCTCGCGACCATCGTCAAGAGCGCGTTCGGCCTCGACCAAGCCTTCGGTGGCCTGGTGGGCAGCGCGATCATCATGGGTGTAAAGCGCGGCGTGTTCGCCAACGAAGCAGGCTTGGGCAGTGCGCCTAACGTGGCGGCAGTGGCGTCGGTAGAACACCCTATCGCCCAAGGCGTGGTGCAAGCGTTCAGCGTGTTCCTCGACACCTTCGTGATCTGCACCTGTACTGCGTTGCTGATCCTGCTGTCGGGTTTCTACACCCCAGGCTTTGAAGGCGACGGCATTGCCCTGACCCAGAACTCCCTGGCGGCAGTAGTGGGTGACTGGGGCCGCATGTTCATCTCGGTGGCCCTGGCGTTGTTCGTGTTCACGTCGATCATGTACAACTACTACTTGGGCGAGAGCAACCTGCGCTTCCTGGTCGGCAACAACCGCAAGGTGCTGATGGGTTATCGCGCTTTGGTGCTGGTGCTGATTTTCTGGGGCTCCATCGAGAACTTGAGCACGGTGTTTGCCTTCGCCGACATCACCATGACCATGCTCGCGTTCGTCAACCTGTTCGCCCTGGCGTTCCTGTTCAAGATTGCCATGCGCATCCTCAACGACTACGACAACCAGCGCGCGGCGGGTATCAAGACCCCGGTGTTCGATTCCAGCCAGTTCCCCGACCTGGACCTGGACCGCAAGGCCTGGCCGGCCAACCCGGTGAAAACCGAAGCGGCTCCGGCAGCTGAACTGAGCGCTCAAGCGCAACGTTAATCACGGCTAGATGACACGCCGCCCGGCCTTGGGCATGCTCTGGGCCCGGCGGCGTTTTTCGTTCAGGAGATTTTCGATGCAATCAGCTAATAACGTGATGGTGCTCTATACCGGCGGCACCATTGGCATGCAGGCCAGCGCCAATGGCCTGGCACCCGCGTCTGGTTTTGAAGTACGCATGCGTGAACAGTTCGCCGACGCAGACCTGCCCGCGTGGCGCTTTCGGGAAATGTCACCACTGATCGACAGCGCCAACATGAACCCCGCCTACTGGCAACGCCTGCGCAGCGCCGTGGTCGAGGCGGTAGACGCCGGCTGCGATGCCGTGCTGATCCTGCACGGCACCGACACCCTGGCCTACAGCGCGGCGGCCATGAGCTTCCAACTGCTGGGCCTGCCGGCACCGGTGGTGTTCACCGGTTCGATGCTGCCCGCCGGTGTGCCCGACAGCGATGCCTGGGAAAACGTCAGCGGTGCGTTGACAGCCTTGGCCGAAGGGTTGGAGCCGGGTGTGCACCTGTACTTCCACGGCGCGCTGATGGCACCGACCCGCTGCGCGAAGATTCGCAGTTTTGGGCGCAATCCGTTTGCGGCCTTGCAACGCAAGGATGACTTCGCCCGTGCCGAAACCCTGCCGGCAGCGCTGGATTACCGTCAGCCCAAAGCCTTGGCGAACGTCGGCGTACTGCCGCTGATACCCGGTTTCGACGCTGCACAGCTAGACGCAATCATCAGCAGCGGCATTCAGGGCTTGGTGCTGGAGTGCTTCGGCAGCGGCACCGGGCCGAGCGATAACCCGCAGTTCCTCGCCAGCTTGCAGCGTGCGCAGGATCAAGGTGTGGTGGTGGTCGCCATCACTCAATGCCATGAAGGCGGTGTAGAGCTGGATGTCTACGAAGCCGGCAGCCGCTTGCGAGGCGCCGGCGTGTTGTCCGGCGCAGGCATGACCCGCGAAGCCGCGTTCGGCAAGTTGCACGCCCTGCTCGGTGCCGGCCTTGCCGTCGAGGAAGTGCGGCGCCTGGTAGAGTTGGACCTGCATACCAACCCAACTTGAACGCCCAAGACAGCCCTACATAAGCACTGCTATTCCCTGCTTGCTGATACCTAACATGGAAAACCCGAGCCTGCTCTCGGCTTTTTCCATTGATCGGCAAGACAGGGATGCCCGCATGACAACCTCCAACTCCACACCCTCGCAGCAAACGCCTCCAGACACTGAAACACACAAACTGGCCACTCAACTGTCCGTCGGACCTTCGTTTCGTGAAGCAGCTCGCGAACTGCTGCGCCAGTCTTTACTGGAGAAATACCCAGACCTGGACATCGACCCGGCCATGACACTGATGGGCACTCCCACCTGGGAGCTCATCGATGACCAGATCGTGCCAGGGCCAACACGCTATGAAACCTTGAGCAGCATCCTGGCCCGGCAGGCCATCCTCAAGGTGCCGACGCTGTGCGTCGAGGGCAATCACTTCCTGACCCTGAAGCCGTTGACCACCCCCCCGCTTCATTTACCCGTGCGTATTGTCGAAATCGCCAATCTGATCAATACCCTGGCGCCGGTGGTCTACCGGGCCTTTCAGGAACAGCTGGTAACGTTCTGGAACCAGAGCAACGGCAACGGTCCTCGCTGGCAAACACTCACCCAGAGCCTGCGCGGGGCCTGGAATGTGCAACACGTCGATGCCTGGACCGACGAAGACTGCACGATGGCCCGAACGCTGTTTCATGCACCCACCCGCTCCGCTCGCCAAGGCAATAACCCTTATGGCAGCCGCGCTTATCTGATTGATGCCGACCTGGTAAAAGGTTCCAAGACGCAGCACACCGACCAAGTATTCATGACCGTGCTCGAGGGCAAATCCGAAGACAAAACCCTGATCCTCTGTTACTCACCCTTCAAGGGATACGAGAAATACGACACCTACCAACAGCTAGGCGATTCGTTGAAGGATCACCTGGAGCAACCGGAGGCTTTTGATCGCCTGGAGTGGCGCCTTTATGAACCTGACGGCGATTTTTTCGAGCACGCTGCCTGCAAGCTGATCGCCCTGCAACTTGAGACTGTGGAAAACCTCAAAACCGGGGATTACAAACAGCCCAGCGCGAAACACCCGCCCCTGCAAACACTCCCGATGCCTGCCGAAAAAGCCATCGCCAAAGGGCCGGGCCCAGGCTGGTATCAAACCCAACTGCCGGACTGGCTGACCGATGCCTCTGCCAGCGATCAGTCGCTTTATTCACGCCACCTCAAGGACTTGGCCTCGCTCAATAGCCTGAATGCCGGCAAGACCTACGATGACGGTATTCCCAGCATTCATCAGTTCGCCTTGGACCAGTTGAAAATCGAGCTGCTCAAGGACCACCCGACGCTGCATTACCTGAAGCTCGACAAGCTGAAAATCCAGGTCAAGAGCCTGGTGGTATGGGGCCTTTTCACCGTGCCCGGGCAGTTCGAAACCACCACGTTCAGCCTTGCCGAACTGGCCCTGCAAAACCTGATTGCACTGCCCACCGGTAATAAAACGTTGCTGAGCGACATCCGCCAATCCATACCGGATCGGATAACCGTGGCTTACCTCGAAACACTGATCAGCCGCTGTAATATCGGTGTCACGTACCCTGCATTGATCCGCAGCAAACTGCTGGATGACCCGGCCGAGGCGTCACGTCGCAAAAAACTGTACCGCGATCACCTGCGAGTCCAATTGCCGATGCTGGCCTTACAGCACAAGATTCGCCGCATGGGCGGGATTGACGAGCGCGGCTACCGCTACGTTGTGGCTGTGATGCAGCCTGAAAGCGGCGACCATTACGTCGACGGCAAAGCCATCATGGTGCGACGCCTGAGCTTCAACCCCAAGCGCCGGCTCATCAACGGCAACGATGACGTCACCAATATGTACATCATCGGCCCAGAAAATGCTCAAGACGGCCCTTGCCTGCTATACCGCCCGTTGTTTGAACCCGCGTTGCTGCAATACCCATCACCGGCAAACTTGCTGTATGCCATCAGCCAGTCGCGCACGTTGCGCGATTCGGTGATTAGCTGGCTACCGGACGCGGTGCGTAACCACTACGCCAATTATGTCTTTACCAGTCATTGGCCGTCGCCGTGGGTCATCGCCGACTTTCTGGTAAACCCCATCGAGCTATGGACCTATAGCGGTCCCGTGAGTCTTGGTGAGGAGAGCCTCAACGGGGATATGTTCAAGACGCTGTTCGAGAGCAACGCCAAAGCGCTGATTGAACTGGCGGACCGCCAATCGGTATCGAATGCCGAAAGCCGCTGGGACACGCTAAAGCAGGCCGGTTGGGTGCTCTTCAATGCCGCACTGCCCTTTATGGGGCGCGTCGCAAGCACTAGCGCGTGGATCTGGCAAATCGTCGAACAGCTGGAAACTTTTGCCCAGGCCCATGAGGAGGGCGACAAGCCTGCACAATGGTCTGCGCTGACCGATGTGCTGCTTAACCTGGGTATGGCGATCACCTTACACAGCGCACAGCGCAGCAGACCTAAGTTCGAGCCGGCCAGGATCGAGCCCACCAAAGTCAAGACGACCGAGCTTGCGCCTGAAACGCCGGGCCCCTCCAGCACGATAAGCTTCACCGTCGAGCAACTGCCTGAGCGAACCTCGCTGGCCCCGCCTCCCGATCACGAGATCGCACTGAACACGAGCGGCGCAATCAACCGCACGCCAGCGCTGGAAACCTCGATGCTTGAAAGCTTTAAAACAGAAAAGCCCGCTGACCTCGGCGCCGTCATAGACCAGCCGGCTGCTGACCGCTACCTGTATCAGTCAGGAGAGCAGCACTACGCTCCCGTCGGCGAAAACTGGTTCATGGTGAAAGTGGACGACGATAAAAACATTGTTGTCATTGACCCCAACCAGGCCAACCGCATCGGCCCCATACTGATTCACAACGCTCAGGGCGAATGGTCCGTCGACCACCGGGTGCGCCTGCGCAAACCCAGTACCGATCGGTTGAAAAATACCGCCAAGGACCTTGCGATCACCGAAGCCGACGCATCGCGCAGTAAATTGAAAGCGTTTGAAAGCGCGAAGAAAACCCAGCAGCGCCTACTGCAAGAAACCCGCAAAGCAATGGACGAGGCCCCCAGTACCAGTGCCCAAGCCAAACGCCAGGCCTACCTGGACACGCTCGATGGCCAATCGGAAGACTACGAACAAGCACGGCAACACCTGATGACCATCGCCGTCTTCACCTCGGAGCCTGAATTCCAAGTAAAAGCCATTGGCTATCTACAGGCCCAACTGGCGCTCAATGAAGCAGGGGTAAACGAAGAACTCGTCCCCTTTACTTCAAAACTTTCGCCCGTTCTGGAACAGCTCCCAATCCATGCACCGCCACCTCATACCAGCGATATCGCGGACTACCAGCAGATCGTCGAGATGAGCGACAGCATGATCAAACGCCTGGATTACGCTCAGTCACGCTTCACCGAACTACGCAAATTCGGCCCGGCCGGATTCGACGTGATGAGGGAGAGCAAGCGCAAACTGCCCCGCTATATGAGCGACGATCTCAGGGCCCTGCAGGTGACGTTGGCGCGTCACTTGTGCCTGACCCCTGAATCCCTCGCAACCGAACCCCATGCCTGGGAGATGCTCAACAACACGCTCGACAGTGCCGACGTCGCGGTACAGACCCTGCGTGACACCCTGGATGAGCGAAGCGAATATCGCCTGGACGAGCGCATTGATGCCTTGAGCAATCTAGTGGAGCAGTTCAAGTTCATCGATGAGCGCTTGAAGGACTTTTCTCAAGAGTTCTCCGAACAGATCCAGGCCCAACCCCTGGAGCGCCTGAGTCGATCGCTGCAAGGGTTCGCCAACCGCGCCAAGGCGGCACTTGTCCCTCTGCACGAAGAACAGAAACTGACGCGAATCAGGCCCACCCCTCCCCCTGCGCTACCCAGGCCGCTGAAAAAATTTATCCAGACACGCTACAACGGCGTGTTGATTGGCGAACCCCGCTTGGACCCCATAGGGACCGTATCAAGGTTCGTTGATATCAAGACCCCGATAACCGGCCAGGTCCTGGCCACCTTTCATGAGAAGACTCCGGGTATGTGGGTCGAACACATCGAAACGCCCACGGCACAGGCCACATCCACAACGCTCACGCTCCACGACGCCACCACCGCGGGCGAGAAACTACTCGCCCAATTGCCGAAGTTTCAAGAACGCGCCAGCCAACAAGCCAACGATACCTCGCGCACGGCCATCGGCATCGAGTACATGTTTCACCAGCACGCCTGGTTGCTCGAGCGCAGCGAGCAAGATATTGACGAGGCATTGATCAAAGCCAAAGTCACGGCACAAACCAAGCAATCCAGCGCAGACCTGCGCAAACGACTCAAGGCTGCCACAAAAGCACTTTACGCACGAGCCACTGAAACCGTGGCAAAGCTGATCAAGCAACAGCCGCCGACCATTGCCCATGTCGACTGGCTCATTAACCACCGCGAAATTGCGATCAAAAAGGTCACGACCCGCCAGCCCCTCAAGGGCGCCACTTGGAGCTATCAAGATGAGTATGCCGTCATTGATCTGTCTACCAGCAAACCCCTCTGGTATGCACATTTCCAATACTCGAGCGCCCACGCTTCACTTAACAGATTTCTCCATGCACGGTTGAAAACACCAGCAGAACAACAGCTCAAAGAGGTGGCTGACACGATCACCGACTTGAACGCAGAGGAACAACTCAACTACTACCGCAGCTCCATCAACCTGACGCAAGCCCAGCGCTTGTTTTTCCCGCCAGAGGTCTATTGACCATCCCCTCGCGCAACGGCACATAACTTGCTCCAGCCTGGCAAACCCAGGCTGGAATCGATCATGCTGCATTCACACCTGACCACCCTCAATGCGGTCTCGCTGATACTGGAGACGTTCAAGCCTGACGGCATACCCAGCCAAACCCTGCTGGCCGGCAGTGGCATCAGCAGTGCCGACCTGGGCCGCGCCGATACGCGTATTACCACTCATCAGGAAATGCGCGTATGCGCCAACGCCGTGGCGTTGCGCCGGGGTATCGGCTTGGAACTGGGCCGGCGCATGCATGTGTCATCCTACGGCATGCTCGGTTATGCACTGCTCACCAGTGCCACCTTCGGTGACGCTTTGCGCCTGGCCCTGCGCTACCCGGCGCTGTTGGGAACACTTTTTGAACTGAGCCTGGAGGAGGACGGCCAGCGTGTCTGGTTCAGCGCCAGTGACTATCGCGAAGACCCAGCCCTGCACGCCTTCAATGTCGAGTTCTGCCTGCTCTCGCTGAAAGTCATCGGCGACGATCTGCTCGGCCAACCACTGCCATTACTCGGCG
This sequence comes from Pseudomonas sp. MF6767, assembly GCF_016405475.1. Lineage (NCBI taxonomy): Bacteria > Pseudomonadati > Pseudomonadota > Gammaproteobacteria > Pseudomonadales > Pseudomonadaceae > Pseudomonas > Pseudomonas sp. MF6767. The sequence goes on from NZ_JAEKCY010000001.1 coordinate 533,821, forward strand.
CGCGCTTTGAATACCCAGCGCCCGACTATCGAGCACGCTACGCCGAACGCTTCGACTGCCCGCTGCAATTTGGCGCCGCCAGCAATGCCTTTGCGTTCGACCGTGACTGGCTCGATCAACCCCTGCCGCTGGCCGACGCCGTCACCCACTGCGCCATGGTGGAACGCTGCCGGCGGCAGAATGCCGAGTTCACCGGTCGCCAGGCCTGGCTGGGGCGTGTGCGCCTGTTACTGGCCGCGCAACTGAATGCCGCTCCGGGCCTGGAGGGACTGGCAGGGCAGATGAACTGTTCAGCACGTACCCTGCGCCGGCATTTGCATGATTTGGGGTGCAGCTATCAGGAGTTGCTCGACGAACTACGCTTCGAACGCGCCAAACAGTTGCTGGGGGAGGATGAACTGCCGATCTACCGGATCGCCGAGCAACTGGGCTTCAGCGAGACCGCGAGCTTCAGGCATGCGTTCGTGCGCTGGAGCGGTGTGGCACCGAGTCAGTTCAGGCCTTAGCAAGGGGCGAATAGCGGACAGACACATTGGCCATATCGATCCCCTTTTGGCCGCTCCTGCCGTTCTCCAAAACCCGGCGTCTGGCAACACTGCAAGGCATACCCCAGAGCCTTCGGAGAACAACAACATGCTGACGATCTACTCGGACGATCATCATTTGCACCATGGCCGCTGTGAACTGATGGACGGGCAACTGATGCCCTGCTTCGAAATGCCCTCGCGCGCCGACCATGTGCTGCAACGGGTCAAGGCGCGGGAGCTGGGGCCCGTGCAAGCACCGCTGGACTTCGGCCTGGCACCGCTGCAACGTATCCACAGCCGCGACTACCTCGACTTCTTCAAAGGCGCCTGGCAGCGCTGGACCGAATACGACCAGGACGGCGATCTGTTGCCCTACACCTGGCCTGCGCGCACGTTGCGCCGCGTGATGCCCACCAGCCTGCACGGCCAGTTGGGCTATTACAGCTTCGACGGTGGTGCGCCGATTACAGCCGGCACCTGGCAAGCGGCCTACAGCGCAGCACAAGTTGCCCTCACCGCCCAGGCCGCTATCGCCCAAGGCGCCCACAGTGCCTTCGCGCTGTGCCGCCCGCCGGGGCATCACGCCGCCAGCGATTTGATGGGCGGTTATTGCTACCTCAACAACGCGGCCATCGCAGCCCAGGCATTCCTTGATCAGGGCTGCAAAAAGATCGCGATCCTCGATGTGGACTACCACCACGGTAACGGCACGCAGTCCATTTTTTACGCGCGCAGCGACGTGCTGTTCACCTCGATTCACGGCCATCCGGAGGCAGAGTTTCCGTTCTTCCTCGGTTATGCCGATGAGCATGGCGAAGGCGAAGGCGCGGGTTTCAATTTCAACTATCCGTTGCCGGCCGGGTCCGGCTGGCAGGCCTGGAGCGCCGCGCTGGAACAGGCCTGCGCCGAAATCGAGTGCTACGCCGCCGACATCATCGTGGTGTCCCTGGGCGTGGACACGTTCAAGGACGACCCTATCTCGCAGTTCAAGCTCGACAGCCCGGACTACCTGACCATGGGCGCACGCATTGCCCGCCTGGGCAAACCCACGCTGTTCGTGATGGAGGGCGGCTACGCGGTGGAAGAAATCGGCATCAACGCCGTCAACGTGCTGGAAGGTTTCGAGGAAGCAGCCCAATGAACATACTCAAGTCGCTCGCCCTGTGCGCCGTGGTTGTCAGCGGCGCAGCCCAGGCCGAAGAAAAAACCCTGAAGGTCTACAACTGGTTCGACTACATCACGCCCAAGGCGCTGGAAGACTTCAAGGCCCAGCACCCGTCGATCAAGCTGGTGTACGACATCTTCGACACCAACGAAGCCCTGGAAGCCAAACTGCTCACCGGCAACTCCGGCTATGACGTGGTGGTGCCGTCCAACGTTTTCCTGGCCAAACAGATCGAAGCCGGCGTGTTCCAGCCCTTGGACCGCAGCCAGTTGCCGAACTGGAACCATCTTGACCCCAAACTGATGAAGCTGATCGAAGCCAACGACCCCGGCAATCAATACGCCGTGCCCTACATGTACGGCACCATCCTGATCGGCTTCAACCCAGCCAAGGTCAAGGCGGCCCTGGGCGACAACGCCCCCGTGGACAGCTGGGACCTGATCTTCAAGGAAGAGAACATCAGCAAGCTCAAGCAATGCGGCGTCGCACTGCTGGACTCGCCCTCGGAGATCCTGCCCCTGGCGTTGCAGCACTTGGGCCTGGACCCCAACAGCAGCAACCCCAAGGACTACGACAAGGCCGAAGCACTGTTGATGAAGATCCGCCCGTACATCACTTACTTTCACTCGTCCAAGTACATGGCCGACATCGCCAATGGCGACATCTGTGTCGCGGTGGGTTATTCCGGCAGTTTCTCCCAGGCCGCCAACCGTGCCAAAGAGGCAAAAAACGGCGTCTCCGTGGACATGCGCCTGCCCAAAGAGGGCGCGCCGATCTGGTTCGACATGCTCGCCATCCCCAAGGGCGCGCAAAACCCACAGGACGCCTATACCTTTATCAACTACTTGCTACAGCCCGAGGTTATTGCGCCCATCAGCGATTTTGTCGGTTATCCCAACCCTAACAAGGACGCGACCGAACGAGTCGATCCGACCATTCGCAACAACCCCAACCTCTACCCGACCGAAGCGGCGATGGCGACGTTGTATACGTTAAAGCCTCTGGGGCGTGATGCGGAGCGCGCCAGGACCAGAGCCTGGACCAAGATCAAATCCGGCACGTGAAACACTGGCGGGCGTAGATGCGCCTCGACGTATCTACCGCCCTCGACGCAACGCAGCTCGCTACTTTGCTCATTTGCGAAGCCCGTCCGGGCCATCGAATGCAGAGGAGCTGCACATGCCCAATGACACCGCTAATAATCACCGCCCGCCCAGTACCTATGAACTGCTTACCCAGTTAACCACCGGCCCCACCGCCCGGGAAGTTGCCGCCGCCACACTGCGCTCTGCACTCAAAGAGCTGTATCCCAACCTGAATATCGACCCCGATCTGGCCGTGGTAGTCAGCCCTCAATGGGAGGTGGTCAGTAACGCCGTCGAGCGCGCGCCCGCTACTGTGGAATCACTCACCTCGGTGCTTGCTCATCAGGCACTGTCCAGCGACAGGGTGACCTACCTCGACGGTCAACACTTCCTCACGCTACAACCCAACGCTACGGCTCCCGTACACCTCGCGGTGAAAATCGATGCCATTGCACGTCTGATCAACGAGTTATCAGACCTGCTGTTCGCCGCGTTCCAAGAGCAGCAGCTGGACTTCTGGAACGCGTCCAATGGCGCAGCCGGCCCACGCTGGCAGGCCTTCTCCAGCGCGTTGAGAAACGTGTGGAACATCACCGAAGAGCAAGGTCTGGATGAGCACGAATGCGCCATGGCCCGCACGGTTTTTCATGAGCCCGACCGAGCCAGGCGCTCGCTGAAAGACCCCTATAAAACCCATGCCTACCTGGTTGACGTGGATATTCTTGAAGATGGCCAGTCTACCCACCTCTACTTCCTGGACCTTACCGTATTGGTGGGCGAACACGAGAACCGCCCGATGGTGCTGACGCACTCGCTTGTGAGCGGGTATGAGACGTTCGAGTCATTGGCCCAGTTCGGTGCTTCGCTGCCGGCAAGGCTGAATGCACCAGAGCAGGACGCTACCTTGCAATGGCGCTTGTACGAGCCTGATGGCAACTTCTTCGATGCGCTGGCCTGCACGCTGATCTCGCTGCAAATCCAGGTCATTGGCAGCCTCGGCGGGGCCGGCCTGCAGGATCAGCCGCCCGCCCCAACTGTCGCCCGGATCGTGCCGAGCATCGAAGAGATGAGCGATCACCAGTTGTCGAATATTCGCCAGATTCACCAACAACTCCCGGACTGGCTGACCTCGGCGACGGACTCCGATACCGCCGCCTACAGCCGCTATATGATCGACCTGGCCCAACTGCACACCCATTACCACGGCGAAACATTCCAGGACGGCATTCCGTCTATTCGTGACTATGCCCGGACTCAGTTGCACAGCCATATCCGCGTCCCGGAAAAGGGCGTGAGTCTGAATCTGGATAAGGTCGAGGTTGTGATTGAAAGCCCGGTTCTGTGGGGCACATTTGTCATTCCGGGTGCCGTCGACATCACTCGTCGTGACCTGATCGACCTGGCCCTGGAAAACCTTACCGGCTTGCCTACCGGCAACGCGACCGTGCACTACAACGGCAAGGACAACGGTGTACCCACCTGGCTGACTTACCGCTTTCTGAAAGACGTCATAGAAGACATTGATATAGGCCAGAACTACCCAGCCCTGGTCAAACAAAAACTGCTCGATGATCCGCTGCAATCGCGCCATCGACAGCAGATCTACACCCGCCACCTTCAGGTGCAACTGCCACTGCTGGCCTTGCAGATGAAAATCCGCGGCCAGGGCGGCGTCGATGAACGCGGTTACCGCTACATCGCCGCGGTGATGCACAACGAAGAACAGGAGCGCAAAGTAGATGGGCAGCCCATTGTCATTCGCTGCCTGGCCTTTGTGCCCACCTTGCGCCCCGGCCATGAGCAAGACGTGGTCGCCAATATGTTCGTGATCGGCCCGAGGCATTCCGACGCCGGCCCCTGCGTGCTTTATCGGCCCCTGCTCGAACCGACGCTGATGCAATTTGCATCGCGGCAAAACCTGCTGTACGCCATCAAACATGACCGTACCTTGCGCGAGTCAGTGCTGGCCTGGCTGCCCGACGCGCAACGCTTCAACTATGCACAATATGTGTTCCCCGACACCCTTCCCTCGCCCTGGACCGTGGTGCGCGCACTGGTTGAGCCGCTTACCGTGCTGTACATGAGCGGCCCCGTGACGCTGACCAACGAAGAAATAGGCAATGACGCGTTAGCGACGCTGTTCAAGGCCAATGCCAATGCCATGGTCGAATTGGCAACACGCCAGTCGGTATCCAACGTACAGAAACGGTGGGCGACCTTTCGACATGCAGGTTGGCAAATATTCAGTGCCGCGCTGCCGTTCATGGGCCGCACCCTGGGAGTCGCCGCCTGGATCTGGCAAATCATGGACGACCTGCAAGCTGCCGAGGAGGCCGTGAACAAGGATGACCACTCAACGGCCTGGACTGCGTTGGTGGATGTATTCCTCAACCTGGGAATGGCGCTGACTCTGCATATAGCCCTGCGCCATCCGCGACCTCGAAAGCAGTTCGATGCGGCCAGGATTGAGCCTGAATCCGAACAAACGACAATCGAAACGGTGAGCAAACCGCCGGTTGCCGAGAAAAAATATACCTGCGTGCAGCAACCGGATATTCCCGACAATCAACTACCTGCCAAGCATGAAGGTGCCGTACACACGCGCGGCGCCCTGAGCCATAGTCGCCTGGGACTGGCCAGAACACTCGACAGTTTTAATGTTGCCAAACCCGATAAGCTTGGCGAGCAAAATAAAACCCCCGGCCGCCACCTCAATCTCTATCCACTCGCGGATCGGTGGTTTGCACCCGTTGGTGAGCGCTGGTTCGAAGTCATCGTGGATGACAACGACAGTGTCATTATCATCGACTCCAAATCTCCCTTGCGTACAGGCCCGCCGCTGATCGGCAACCTGGCGGGCCAGTGGTTTGTCGACATCCGCCTGCGACTGCGCGGCGGCGGTCTTAGAAACCGCCGGCGGGCGGTCAAGGTCGATCAGCCTGCGCGCATTGCAGCACTCAAGAGGCAGCTCAACGCCTTTGACGCCGTCGCCGCCAGTCAACAACTGGACGTGCTTGAATCAAAGCCCGCGCTGGACGCTACCCCGGGGCCGTCCACGGACCTGCAGCGTACAGCGTTCATCGACAAGGTCGACAGGCGGCTGGCGGCGTACGACGAAGCGATCAGCCAGCTGAAGTCCTTGAGCATCATCGACACCGTACCCACCTACCAGAGCAACATGAGCGGTTACCTGAAACAACAGGTGCAACTGACACAGATAGCCATGGAGCAACAGGTGAAGAGCTACAAGAAAGCCTTGACGGCGTCGTTGCCGGTTCTTGATGCGGAGGTAGACATTGACTATAAAAACCAGGCAAAAATCGCAAAAACCCTGTCCACTCAGAACCTTGGCATCATCAGGCGGCTGGAATTCATCAACGACCGCTTCAACGAACTTAAAACCCTGGGAGATGAAGGCGTGGCGATCATTCGTAAAACCATACGAGAGTTGCCGCAGCTCACGCTCATTGAACTCAAATCTCTTGAGATTGGCTTGGGCCGTTACTTGTGTATCGATGAGACGCAAAGCCAGGTTCCAGCCACCGTGCGTGAGCGAATGGGCCAGATCGTCGATTCAGCCGAAATCAACGTTGAAAGTTTCAGTGAGATTATTGAACGCGGTAATGGCGCCTCGCTGGATAATCGTATCGAGGTGCTCAACAGCCTCGTTGAGCAATTTTCCAGCGCCGACCAACGCCTGCTGGATCTGCATGCCGATTACCCGCAGCACTTGCTCAAACCCCGCCTCGAACGTTTTCGCCTGCAAATAAGCGAGTTCAGCCAACGGGCCATCCACGACCTGGCCTACCTGCTGCGAGAGAAAAAAGCCCAGCAGCCCAAGCCCGGCAGCTCCAGGGCCGAGCCCGCCCCAAGGCGTAAAGTGATCAAGACACGTCATCACGGCTTGGTGATGGGTGAGCCCCGCGAAGCAGACAGTTCGTTGGTCGACGTCAAGGCACACATGACCGGCAAGGTGCTCGCCACGTTTCATGAGAAGGCACCGGGAGTCTGGGTTAAACGGCAGAAAGCCCCATCGCAGCCAAGCGCACCGGTAGCTGTGGATCTGGACACCAGCATCAACACGGGGCAAGCGCTATTGGATGGCGAACAAGCTGAAACCCGTAAATACCAGGGTTTCTCCAGGAAACCCTGGCATGCGCCGCAGGATATTCAAGACATGTTCGATGATCATGCAAAGGCGCTGGAAAAAGCCTCAAACGATATCGAAGAAGCCCTGACCCAGCGCAATCTTACTGAAAGCGATCACGCTTCTGCCGCCTCAACCAAGCGCCAGCTCAACGACGCGGCGCAACGCCTCTATCGACTTGGTAAAAAACACTACATCGACATGATCAAGCATCAAGCGCCAACCGCCGAACGGGTTGACTGGCTCAACAGCCAAGGGTTGATCCGCATCGTCAAGGTCATCAGCCGCCGCCCCCTCAAGGGGCCCAAAAAGGACTATCTGGACGAGTACGAGATTCGCGACAAAGAAAACGGCACTGTGCTGTGGTACGCGCACTTTCACTATGAAACAAAAGATGCCGCGCTGGAAAACTTCACCAAGGATCACCTCAAGACCCGCGAGCAACAACGTCTAGGCGGTGCCTATCAGCGCACCGGCCCCAGTGACTGGGACATGATTGAAATCCATCGCAGCAGCATCGGCGCCCAACTGGCCCAGTCGCTGTTCTTCAACACCTGATCGGCTTATGGCAGCCAAGCCAGACGCAAACGCTCCAGCGCCTGCGCAATGCCCGACTCAGGCACGGCAGCAAACCCCAGCACCAGGCCGGCGCGTTGATCCGGCGGTGTGCTGGAGTCTGGCAGCCAATAGGTGCTCAATCCGTTGATCTCTACACCGACTGCATGAGCTTGCTTTAGCAATTGTTGCTCGCGGGACACGCTGTCGACACGCACCGTCAAGTGCAGTCCCGCTGCAACGTTGGGCAATGGGCCAACACCGGCTAATGCCTCTGGCCATCCAGCCAACAAGGCATTGCGTCGGCTCAACGCAGCACGGCGCATCCGACGAATGTGGCGCTGGAAGTGCCCCGCCGCCATGAACTCGGCCATCACCGCCTGGGTGCTGACTTCGGAGTGACGCACGTCCACCGCGCGGCGCCGGGTGAAGGCTTGCACCAGGCCCGGTGGCAACAACAGGTAACCCAGGCGCAACGCCGGGAACGCCACCTTGCCGAAGGTGCCCACGTACAGCACGCGGCCACTGCGATCCAGCGCGGCCAATGGTGACAGCGGCGCGCCGCTGTAGCGGTACTCGCCGTCGTAATCGTCCTCCACGATCCAGCCGCCTGAACGCTCGGCCCAGGCCAGCAACTCCAGGCGGCGTGCCAGGCTCATCACCACGCCCAGCGGATACTGATGGGAAGGCGTGACATACGCCACGCGGCAATCATTGAGGGCACTGAGCACCTGGCAATCCATGCCCTCACCGTCCACCGGCACGCCGTGCAGTCGCCCCCCGGCCAAAGCGAATGCATGGCCGGCCGCGCGATAGCCAGGGTTTTCCACCGCCACGCCATCCCCAGGCTCCACCAGCAACTGTGCACAAAGGCTGATGGCTTGCTGTGCGCCGCTGGTGATCACAATTTGTTCAGCCGTGCATTGCATGCCACGCGAGCTGCGCAGGTACGCGGCGATCAAACCGCGCAGGCGGCCATCACCTGCCGGGTCGCCATAGCACAGCTGTTCCAGGTCGGGTTTGCGCCAGAACGCCCCATTCAGCTTGGCCCATACCTCAAACGGGAACAGATCGAAGGCGGGTACGCCCACGCGAAATGCCCGAGGCGGCCCCGAAGGCGGCTGAGGCAGGTGGTGGTCTTTTACCCGCGCCAACCCGGCACTGTGGATAACTTCGTCATCCAAATCCTCGGGTAAATTTGCCCATTTTGTGGATAACCCTGGGGATAAGCCTGTTGACAACCCTGTGGATACTTTTGTGGATAGTTTTTGGGGCATCGGCAATTGGGCAACATAGGTGCCATCACCCACCCGGCTCTCGATAAACCCTTCGGCATACAACTGGTCGTAGGCGCGCACCACGCTGTTGCGGGAAATCGACAAGGCTGTCGCCAAATCTCGGGTTGCGGGCAACCGCGTGCCGCTGACCAATCGCCCATCCAATACCCGCTGGCGCAGGGCCTCATAAAGCTGGCGCGTGAGGCCCTGGCGGCGGTCCAGCTCGATACCGGCGGGGTTGAAGGACAGCGGTGGCGAAACAGGCGGCATATTGGACCTATGAAAATAGCGCGAGATGGCTCTTACAACGAACCAATAGCCTGCCTAGGATGCAGGCATTCGCCAAGGAATATCTCCATGTACACACCCCGCGCCTTTGCTCTCGATGACTTGCCCGAAATCCAGCAACTGATCCAGCACACCCGTCTGGCGCAGTTGGTAACCGTGGGTGAAAACGGCCTGCAAGCCAGCCACTTGCCCTTGCTGCTCAACCCCGATGAAGGGCCCAACGGCACGCTGTACGGTCACCTGGCCAAGGCCAACCCGCAATGGCGTGAGCTGCAAAATGGCGGTGAAGCGCTGGTGATCTTCGCCGGTGCCGACGCCTATATCAGCCCGGCGTTTTACCCCGCCAAGGCCGAGCACGGCAAAGTGGTCCCGACCTGGAACTACATCGCCGTGCACGCCTATGGCACGCCTGCGGTATTCAGCGACGCCGAGCGCTTGCTCAAGGTGGTCACCGCCCTCACCGACCGCCATGAGAGCGGTCGCGCCCAACCCTGGCGTGTCAGCGACGCACCGGCGGACTACATCGACGGCATGCTCAAGGCCATTGTCGGCTTTGCCCTGCCGATCGAACGCCTGGTGGGCAAACGCAAACTCAGCCAGAACCGCAGCGCCGCCGACATGGCCGGTGTCCGTGACGGCCTGGCCGCCAGTGCCGATGTACGTGACCAGACCCTCGCCCGCTTTATTCCCCAAGGAGTTTCAGAATGAGCTTGATCGACATTCGCCAGGTCACAGCCGCCGACCAAGCCGCCTGGCTGCCGCTATGGCAGGCCTACTTGGCGTTCTACAACACCGAATTGCCGGACGCCGTCAGCCAAAGCACTTGGCAACGCCTGATCGACGCCAGCGAGCCGACCCATTCGGCACTGGCCTGGCAGGACGGCAAGGCGGTGGGCATGGTCAACTTCATCTACCATCGCTCCAACTGGAGCATCGAGAACTCCTGCTACCTGCAGGACTTGCTGGTTGACCCAGCCCAACGTGGCACGGGGGTCGGTCGCAAGCTGATCGAATTCGTCTACGCCACCGCCAAGGCCGATGGCTGCTGCAAGGTGCACTGGTTGACCCATGAGACCAACGCCACGGCGATCCAGCTCTATGAGCGCATCGCCGAACGCCCAGGCTTCATCCAATTTCGCAAAGGTCTTTAAGGAGCACTGCATGATCAATTCCCTCGCTGATTGGAAAGGCGTCCCGGCGCCGACTGCGCAACTGCTTGAAGGGCGTTTTATCCACCTGGAAAAGCTCGACCCGGCGCGCCATGCCGATCAACTGTGGCAAGCCCTTGACGGCCCAGGGGCCGATCCGAAGCTGTGGGATTACTTGCCCTACGGCCCGTTCACCGAGCGCAGTGCCTTCGACGCATGGTTGAACAATCACGCCGCCCACAGCGACCCGTACTTTTTCAGCGTGATCGACCGTGCGACGGGCCAGGTTCAGGGCATCCTCAGCCTGATGTCCATCGTCCCGACGCAAGGCCGTATCGAAATCGGCCACGTCACCTTCGGCGCACCCATGCAGCGCTCGCCAAAAAGCACCGAAGCGGTGTACCTGCTGGCCAAGTATGCGTTCGAGCAGGGCTACCGTCGGCTGGAGTGGAAGTGCAACAACGGCAACGCGCGGTCCAAGTACGCAGCCGAGCGCTTGGGGTTCAGTTTTGAAGGGGTGTTCCGCCAGCACATGGTGGTCAAGGGGCAGAACCGCGATACGGCGTGGTATTCGATCCTGGATTCGGAATGGCCGAAGGTCGGTGCCGGGTTTGAGGCGTGGTTGTCGGAGGCGAACCAGAGTGGTTCGGGCCAGTTGAAGACACTCACAGAGTGTCGGGATTAATGCTCACATGTGTGGGAGCTGGCTTGCCTGCGATACAGACACCTCGGTGTATCAGGCAAACCAGTTGATGCCATCGCAGGCAAGCCAGCTCCCACATTGGAGGGTGGCGACTCTCGGAACTTAGGCTCAGCCAGCCAACTTCTGGGCCAGCACCGCAATATGCTCCGGTCCGATGCCGCAGCACCCACCCAAATGGCTAGCGCCGCGCGCTTGCCAATCGGCCGCCCATTGCAAGTAACCGGGCGGGTCGAGGTCGTCGCGCAACGGGTCCAGACCATCGTTGGCCGTGGCTTCCTTGGGTTGCGGTGGGAAAGCGTTGGCGTAGGCGCCGATCTGAATCGCTACACCCAATCGTTCGAAAGTTGCCCGCGCCGCATCAATGGCCGCGCCGATCACTTCCGGCTGGCTGCAGTTGAACAGCAATACCTGCACGCCCAGTTGCGCCGCCGCCTCGGCTGCGTCCGCCACCGGTTCGCCGGAGCGCAAGCGCGGCACCTCGTCGGTGTCTTCGTCTTTCAAGGTAAACGACAGCCAGAACGGCTTGCCATCTTTCGGCAACCCGGCATGGATCGCACGCGCTTCAGCGATTGAGCTCTGGGTTTCCGCCAGCCACAGATCGACATACGGCGCCAGGCCGTTCACCAAGGGGGTGAGCAACTCACTGACGCGCTCGGCCTGGAACAGATCTGGGCGATAAGAGCCAAACAGCGGCGGCAGTGAGCCGGCTACCTGCACGGCTTTACCGGAGGCCTGCACCGCCCGTCGCGCCAACTCACCGGCCAGGGCGGCGAGCGCCTGCCCTTCTTGGGCAAACCGCGCTTCGCCAATGTGGAACGGCACCACCGCGTAACTGTTGCTGGTGATCACATTGGCACCACTGTCGATGTAGGCCGCGTGCACCGCCTCCACCGCTTGCGGCGCTTCGCTCAAGGCCAGTGCCGACCATTCCGGCTGACGGAACGGCGCGCCACGGCGTTGCAGTTCACGGCCCATGCCACCATCGAGAATTACTGTGCTTACTGCGCCCATATGCTTTTTACTCATATGCTTATGAAAATAACTCACTATGAGAGTCGTTCTTATAACTATTTAATGCGTACCGTTCGGTTAATAACAACCTCTTTTTTATTCAGGTGTTCGATTTTGAAATTCAGACCGCTGTTGGCCCTGGGCCTGACGATGTTGGCTGCTTCAACCCAAGCCTTTGGCGGTGCCACGCTGGATCGTGTCGAGCAGAAGAAAGAGCTGGTCGGCGTGCTGATGGAAAGCTATCCACCGTTTTCATTTCTCAATGACCAGAATCAGCTCGACGGTTTCGACGTGGACGTGGCCAAGGCCGTGGCGCAAAAACTGGGCGTGAAGTTGCGCCTGGAAACCCCGTCCTGGGACGTGATCGCCGCCGGCCGCTGGAGCGGGCGCTACGACATCTGCATCTGTTCCATGACCCCAAGCAAGGCACGCGCCGAGGTGTTCGACTTCCCGGTGGAGTACTACGCCTCGCCCGCCGTGATTGTGGTCAATGCCAAGGACGACCGCATCCACGAAGCCAAGGACCTGAGCGGCAAGAAAGTCGGCCTCACCAGCGCCTCTAGCTACGAAAGCTACCTGAACAAGAACCTGGTGATCGAAGGCGCCGAAGACACGCAGTTGCAGTACCCGTTCGAGGAGGTGCAGATCGCACCGTACGACACCGACAACGTGGCGTTCCAGGATCTGGGCCTGGGCGCTGGCGTGCGCCTGGATGCGATCCTCACCAACCTGGTCACCGCGCAGCCGCGCCTGACCCAGGACACGCGTTTCAAGCTCGCCGGTGCGCCGCTGTACTCGGAGCCCAACTCGGTGGCCATCGAGAAAGGCGACCCGCAGTGGGACAGCAAAGTGCGTGAGGTCTTCGCCCAGCTCAAGCAGGACGGCACCTTGAGCGCGCTGTCGCAAAAATGGATCGGCGCCGATATAAGCCGATGAGTTTTCGCCTACGGCTTTACCTGACCTGGGCGGCGCTGTTCGCCCTGTTTGCGAGTTTTTTCCTGAGCTTTGACCTGAAGTTCTCGATCATCCTCGACAAGCTGCCCAACCTGGTCGGCCTGCACCTTGCGCCCAACGGCTTCCTGCAAGGTGCGGCGCTGACGCTGTTTTTGTGCCTGTGCGCCATTGTCGCGTCGTCGGTGCTGGGCTTTATCACCGCGTTGGGGCGCCTGTCCAAAAGTGCCGTGGCGTTCGGCATTGCCAGTTTCTACGCCTCGTTCTTTCGCGGCACGCCGCTACTGATCCAGATCCTGTTGATCTACCTGGGCCTGCCGCAATTGGGGCTGGTGCCAGGCGCCATCGTCGCCGGGATCATCGCGTTGTCACTGAATTACGGCGCCTACCTGAGCGAGATTTTCCGGGCCGGCATCCTCGGCGTGCCCCACGGCCAACGCGAGGCTGCGCTGGCCCTGGGCATGCGCGACAGGGCGATCTTCTGGCACGTGACCCTGCCCCAGGCCATGCGCACCATCATCCCGCCGGCCACTAACCAGTTCATCTCGATGCTCAAGGATTCGTCGCTGATCTCCGTGATGGGCGTGTGGGAAGTGATGTTTCTGGCGCAGTCCTATGGCCGCTCAAGCTACCGCTATATCGAGATGCTCACGACGGCGGCGATCATTTATTGGGTGATGTCCCTGGGGCTCGAATTGATCCAGGCGCGGATGGAGCGGCATTTCGGCAAGGGCTACGTGCGGCGCGGTTGACGTGCAGAATGTGCAATATATTGCAGCGCTCAGGCTGAATAGGCTCAAGGATCTGCAATAGATTGCATATTCATTGTCGTCATCTTTTCGACACATTCCTGCAACTCCCCTCCGCTATACAGGTCGACTCGCTTGCCATAACAAGGTCGCCCAGCATGCCCCCGTCTCCTCAACGCCTCGCGCTCGCCATCACCCTGTTGGCCAGCGGTGGTTTCATCGAAGCAGCCGCAGCCAAAACCCTGCAGATCGACACGCCTACCACCCAGGGGCAAACCTTGGGGGACAGTGATACGTTGACCACGTCGGCGCCTGGCAGCATTACAACCTCTGGGGTGGCGGTGACGCTCAAGGACGGCACCCGCGGTGCGGGGGTGGTGGTGACTAACGCGGGCAAGCTGGTCTCCAGTGGCGGTCGGGGTATCGACAGTTCAGGAAGTGTCAGCGGGGAGCGCAGGTACAGCATTTACAACCTTGCCGGCGGGGTGATCCAAGGCGCCAATGATGCGTTGCGCATCAACAGTAACGTTGCCAGCGGCAGCGTGCTGATCGACAACAGCGGCACCATTCGCTCGGCCACCGGCCAAGGGCTGGACCTGGATGCGCTGCGCAGCAGCAACGTCACCACCACCATCATCAACCGTGCCGGTGGCTTGATTCGCGGGGAGGCCAGCGACGGCATGAAGACCGGCGCCAACGCCACTATCACTAACTACGGCGAGATTTCCACCGGCAACACCTTCTCCCGCGATGACAAGTTCGATGGCGTGGACATCGACTCCGCCAGCGGCGTAACGGTCACCAATTACGGCCTGATTTCCGGTGGCCGCCATGGCATCACCACGGACGAGGGCGCCACGCTGACCAACTACGGCACGGTGATCGGCCGCAACGGCTCGGGCTTTGGTTCCGATGGCGACGGCACTGTGATCAACCACGGCACCATCACCGGCGCGTTCTCCGGGCTGCAACCGGATGGCGACGGTGACGGCGTGGACATCGACAAGATCGCCCATATCGAAAACTACGGCGTCATCCAGGGTGTCGGCGCCGGGGGTGTCGACAAGAACGGCTTTGCCAACGGCAGCGACGGGATCGCCCTGGGCGGCGGCGCTATCTACAACGCCAAGGGCGCGCTGATCAGTGGTGCCAACAATGCCATCCTGGTGGACGACGGCAGCGACGGGCCCGGGCTTGCGACTACCACCCTGGAGAACCACGGCACGATTCAAGGCCTGGATGGCTTTGGTGTGAAGTTCGTCGGCAATTACGCCGACACAGTCATCAATAGCGGCACGATCAGTGCCAGCAATGGCCTGGCCCTGGACTTGGGCGGCGGTGACGACCACGTGATCTTGCGCAATGGCAGCCGCTTTATCGGCACAGTGGACGGCGGCAGCGGTTACGACCGACTGACCCTGGACGACGTCGCAGGGGGCAGTTTTGGCGACAGCCGCAACCTTGAATGGCTGGAGGTCAAGCAAGGCATCTGGACGTTGACCGGCCAGGGTGATTTCAGCGACGGCGGCGAGATTTCCAGCGGTGCCAAGCTGGTCAACCAAGGCGGCATTGCCGGTAATGTGACGGTCGATGCTGGCGGTGTGTATGCCGGCGGCGGCTCGGTGGGCAGCCTGCTGATGAACGGCACCCTGCAGACCAACACCGCATTGGGTACCGCCAGCATCAGCCGTGACTTGCGCATGGGCAGCGGCTCGACCCTCGCCTATGGCGTCAACGCCGACGGCAGTAGCGCACCGATCAAGGTCGGCGGCACCGCTTACCTTAATGGCGCGACCCTGGCGGTCAACCCCGGCGAAGGCACCTACCCGTGGCAAAGCCATTACAGCGTGCTGCAAGCCGGCAGCATCAACGGCACGTTTGGCAAGGTCACCAGCGACTACGCCTTCCTGACCCCAACCCTGGATTACAGCGCCACTCAGGTCGGCCTCACGTACACACGTAACGACATCGCCTTCAACCAGTTCGCCAGCACCGCCAACGGTGCCAGCGCCGCCAGCAGACTGGCGGGCCTGGGCACGAACAATCCGCTGTACAACGCCCTGCTCAATACCACCACCGCCACAGCCGGTGCAGCCATCGAGCAACTGGCGGGCAGCAGCACTGCCAGCCTCACCAGCGCCACCCTCAATGCCAGTGCTCAAGTTGGCAACAGCATGCTCGCCGCCATGCACCAGGTGGGCGGCGGTGCGGGACTGCTGGTGGGGCTGGACGGCAAAGACACACCCGCACTGGCGGCCACCGGCGTACCCGCCGAGGTGCGCAACCTCAATGACCCGAACGCCCGCGGCCGCCTGTGGCTGCAAGGTATCGGCAGCTACGGCAAGCTCGACGGCGAGCACGGCAGTAACGGTTTGACCCAACGCACCAAGGGCACAGTGCTCGGTGCCGATTGGGCGCTGGACGGCGACTGGCGCCTGGGTGTGCTGGGGGGTTATTCCAAGACCGACCTGGACACCGCCGGTGTGGACGGCAGCGTCGACAGCTGGCACGCCGGCGTCTATGCCCTGCGCCAGAGTGGCCCACTGGCCTTGCGCCTGGGTGCTGCCTACAGCGGGCACCAAGGCGACAGTAAACGCACGGTGGCCTTCAACGGTTTTAACGACCGCCCCAAAGGCGACTATGACGCCAACAGCCAGCAGGCTTTTGCTGAACTGGGCTACGCCCTTGGCACAGGTCGCTTGAGCGCAGAGCCGTTCGCCAACCTCGGCTACCAGCGCTACCAGCGCGACGGCTATAAAGAAAAAGGCGGCGCCGCTGCGTTACACGTCAAGGGCCAGACCCAGGACAACTTCAGCAGCACCTTCGGCCTGCGCCTGGCGCACCTGAGCCAGCTGGACAACGGCGTCAGCCTCACACCCCGCGCCAGCGTTGGCTGGAAGCACACCTATGGCGATGTCGACAGCACCACCGGCCAGGCTTTCCTGGCGGGGGGCACGGCGTTCAATGTGCAAGGCAGCGCCCTGGATCGGGACAGCCTGTTGCTGGAAGCGGGCCTGGACCTGGGCTTATCCGCCCGCCATCGCCTGGGCCTGGGCTATACAGGCGAAGTGGGCAGCAACAGCCGCAACCATGCGCTGACCGGCCAATGGCAGATGAGTTTTTAATCGCACCGTACTAGAGACAACTCCCGCAAATCAGGGGTCGATGGCCTGACAGTTATCCCCCCCTCACCTCGCCTAAATTCCCGGCCTCATTAATCAAGAGGTTGGGACTGCATGCCATTCACCTTACAGCGACTCGTGCTCGTCATGTCCTTCGGGCTGGCCGCCAGCAGCATTCAATTTGCCCAAGCGCAGGGAAGCGTGGAACACGTGTTCGATCGGTCCGGGATCACAGAACTGACCGGGTCAATCAATCGTGACGGCGTCTTGCATCGCCTTTCGACAGACGCCCCCGTCGATTTTTACCTGGCCGAACACACAAACACTCGCAACGGCCAGCGCCTGGCCCTGGCCGTTGACGCGGCGGTCAAATCGCTACTTGAATCAGACAAACTCACCCCCTGGGACAGGTACGAACTGGGCAATATCGGCGAATACCTCAATAACCTCGCACCGGGGAAGGTCGCTCAGGCCCTCGAACAACTCGCGGGCAGCCAGAACGCCAACCTTGCCGCAGCCACCCAAATGAGCACGCAACAGGTCAGCGACACGCTGCTCTCGGTCCTGCGCGACCTGCCAGCAAACGTCGCAGACGATGCCGATGGCCGCATCTGGGTAAAAGGCCTCAGCCACAACGGCAAACTTGACGGCCAATATGGCAGCGTCGGGTTGCAGCAAAGCACCAAGGGCGTTGTTCTGGGCGCCGACTGGGCAGTCGATCACGCTTGGCGTGCCGGTGTGGTGGGAGGCAAATCCGAAAGCGAGTTTGAGCACAAGCGTTTCAAAGCAGCGCTCGACAGCTGGCATCTGGGCGCATACGCCGTACGCCAGGACGGCCCGCTGGCTCTGCGCCTGGGTGCCATCTACAGCAACCATGACGGGCAAAACAAACGCGGTGTCGATATCGACTTCTTGGGTTATCGCGAGCAACTCAAAGGCAAATACACGGCCCAAAGCCAAACCGTGTTTGGCGAAATGGGCTACCAGCTGGGCAAGGATACGTTAAGCGTCGAGCCGTTCGCAGGCTTGGGGTACCAGCGCTACCATCGTGAAGGCTTCAAGGAAAAAGGCGGCTTTGCGGCGTTGAATGTCGGTGCGCAAACCCAGCAAAACCTCAGCAGCACCCTGGGGCTTCGCTTGGGCAGCCTTTATCGTTTTGATAACAACATGAGCCTGTCCCCGCATTTGAGCACCCACTGGAAGCACCTCTACGGCGACGTGCAAAGCAGCGTGAAGCAATCTTCCCGACTGATTGACCTGACCGGAGAAAAGAGTGATTTCACCGTCGATGGCGTCTCGCTGAACCGCGACAGCCTGGCCCTGCGCACGGGGTTGGACATAGGCCTTTCTGCTCATCAGGCACTGAGCGTCGCGTACACCGCTGAGGTCGGCAGTAACAGCCGTAACCATGGGCTGGTAGGCGAATGGAAGATGGGGTTTTAAGACAGCAACTGAGGAAACTTCACGCTCAAGCCGGTTACAACGCCTGACATTAAGCCGGTGATTGTGCTCGCTACACTCCGGCCTCCTACACCGAAGAGGCCGGAAACCATGATCTCGCCATTCTCGTATATCCCTTCCATGGGCATGCTGTTTGCCCATGGCACCCAGTCCCTCGCCGCTGCCGTCACCCCGGCCACACCAGCAGAGCCACCTGCACACCCGCCAGCGTTGTCTGGCGAGCTCAAGACTGCCCATAGCCAACCGTCCAATGGCTTGCTCAATACCCATACCATCAAACTCATGACTACCCCAGGCTCAGCGAGCAGTCACGGTATGAATATCGACCACTTGGCCAAACTGACCCAAAGCGACGCCAATCTGGCTAACCCCCACCTCATGACAGCCGTTGAAATCGTCAACAGCCCGGATGTACAGATCAAGGCGCCTGTTCATGGCTTGGTCAGCTCCGGGCTCACCTCTGTCTGGCTGGATAACCGAGGGGGCATCACCGGTGCAACAGGCACGGGTGTGAAGCTGGACGGAAATAAAGCCGATGAAGTGACCAATCAGGGCGTTATCACCGGCGGCAACGGCGTAGCCCTCGACATGGGAGGCGGTGACGATCTGTTGATTATCAAGAAAGGCAGCCGTTTCAACGGCGAAGTGGATGGGGGCAGTGGCACCAATCAGGTGATTCTCGACGATGCTGAAGGAGGGACTTTTGAAGGGGCGACAAGAATGCAGCATCTGTGGGTCGGCAAAGGCTCCTGGGAGCTGACCGGTGCACTGCACGCCAACCGACAAGGCAAGGTGTACAGCGACGCGACGTTGATCAACCGTAGTGGGATCAAGGGCACAATGGATATCGAGCCGGGCGCGAGCTACTCCGGCGGTAACGTCGACAATCTTAACGTAGCCGGCACCCTGCTGCTCGACCCCGCGATTACGGCGCGGACAAGGATCACCAATGATCTGAATCTGAAACCAGGATCGAGCGTGAATTTCAAAATCGGCGTGGATCAACAGCACTCCGTGCTGAACGTCGGCAACACATTAACGTTGGGGAACCCCACCCTGCACCTTGACGTACAGCCAGAGAGCGACGAGTTGCTCAAGCGCCAGCTACCCATCGCCAAAGCAACCACCATTGATGGGAGGTTCGGCGCCATCAGCAGTAACCTGACCACCCTGGAACCTGAATTGATCTACACCCCGAAGGGCATTTTTGTCGAATTCAAACGCAAGGAGAGCCCGGCAATCACCGCCTGATGGTCAAAAAATCAGCAAAAAAAAGGGGGCACATGCCCCCCCGAGGTTTAAGCGGTAGTTGGAAGGCTGAGTAATCAGCCTTCGATCTCGATCAGGATTTCCCCAGGGTTCACCCGGTCGCCCTTGGCCACATGAACAGCGGCGACCTTGCCGGCAATCGCTGCCTGCACTTCGGTCTCCATCTTCATGGCTTCGGTAATCAACACGGCCTGGCCGGCCTTGACCACGTCGCCGACCTTGACCAGCACATCGACGATATTGCCCGGCATCGCCGTGCTGACATGGCCCGGTTCGGTCGCGTGCTTGCGCTTGCTGCCGCCGCTGCTGACAAATTCGTTTAGCGGCTCGAACACCACTTCTTCCGGCATGCCGTCGATGGACAGGTAGAAGTGACGCTTGCCTTCGGCCTTTACACCGACACCGGTGATATCCACACGGTAGCTTTCGCCGTGCACGTCGATAACGAATTCGGTCGGTACACCTTCACCGCCAGCACGGGCCACGCCGCCCGCTTCCGGGATCGGCAACAACACTTCAGGGGCCAGGGTGCCGGCATCGCGTTCTTCGAGGAACTTGCGCCCGATATCCGGGAACATGGCGTAGGTCAGCACGTCTTCTTCGGACTTGGCCAATGCGCCGATTTCGCCACGCAGCTTGGTCATCTCCGGCTTGAGCAAGTCCGCCGGGCGCACGTCGATCACGTCTTCGCTGCCGATGGCCTGGCGGCGCAGTTTTTCGTTCACCGTGCCCGGCGCCTTGCCGTAACCGCCTTGCAGGTAGAGCTTCACTTCGTTGGTGATGGTTTTGTAGCGCTCGCCGGCCAATACGTTGAAGAACGCCTGGGTGCCAACGATCTGCGAGGTCGGCGTTACCAGTGGCGGGAAGCCGAGGTCTTCACGCACTCGTGGAATCTCGGCCAGCACTTCGCTCATGCGGTTCAGAGCGCCCTGCTCTTTGAGCTGGTTGGCCAGGTTGGAGATCATCCCGCCCGGCACCTGGTTGACTTGCACACGGGTGTCGACGGCGGTGAATTCGCTCTCGAACTGGTGGTACTTCTTGCGCACGGCGTAGAAGTACAGGCCGATCTCTTGCAGCAGTTCCAGGTCGAGGCCGGTGTCGAACTCGCTGCCTTTAAGGGCTGCGACCATCGACTCGGTGCCCGGATGGCTGGTGCCCCAGGCAAAGCTGGAGATGGCCGTATCGATGTGGTCGGCACCGTTTTCGATGGCCTTGAGTTGGCACATCGCGGCCAGGCCGGCGGTGTCGTGTGAATGGATAAAGATCGGCAGGTTCTGCTCGGCTTTGAGTGCCTTGACCAGTTCGCCAGTGGCGTAGGGCGTGAGCAGGCCGGCCATGTCCTTGATCGCGATGGAGTCGCAGCCCATGGCTTCCAATTGCTTGGCCTGGGCCACGAACGCTTCCACGGTATGCACTGGGCTGGTGGTGTAGGCGATAGTGCCTTGTGCATGTTTGCCAGCGGCTTTCACCGCTTCAATGGCCACGCGCAGGTTACGCACGTCGTTCATTGCATCGAAAATGCGGAACACGTCGATACCGTTGACCGCCGCCTTGGCCACGAAGGCTTTGACCACGTCGTCGCTGTAATGGCGGTAGCCCAGCAGGTTCTGGCCGCGCAGCAGCATTTGCAGGCGCGTATTGGGCAGTGCGGCACGCAGTTGGCGCAGGCGCTCCCACGGGTCCTCCTTGAGGAAGCGCACACAGGCGTCGAAGGTCGCGCCGCCCCAGACTTCCAGGGACCAGTAGCCAACTTTGTCGAGCTTGTCGCAGATCGGCAGCATGTCGTCGGTGCGCATGCGGGTGGCCAGCAACGATTGGTGGGCGTCGCGCAGGATGGTGTCGGTTACGAAGATCTTCTTGCTCATTGTTATATTCCTCACAGGCCTGCGTGGGCGGCGATGGCGGCGGCGATGGCCAGGGCCAGCTCTTCGGGTTTGCGCTTGATCGAGTAGTTGGTCAGCTCAGGGTGGCTTTCCACAAAGCTTGTATTGAACTGGCCGCTACGGAATTCCGGGTTGCGCAGAATTTCCTGATAATAGGCGGCAGTGGTCTTCACGCCTTGCAGGCGCATGTCGTCCAGGGCACGCAGGCCGCGGTCCATGGCTTCTTCCCAGGTCAACGCCCACACCACCAGTTTCAGGCACATGGAGTCATAGAACGGCGGGATGGTGTAGCCGGTGTAGATCGCCGTGTCGGTACGCACGCCGGGGCCGCCAGGGGCGTAGTAACGGGTGATCTTGCCGAAGCTTGGGAGGAAGTTGTTCTTCGGGTCTTCAGCGTTGATACGAAACTGCAACGCGAAACCACGGTGCTGGATATCTTCCTGCTTGACCGACAACGGCAGGCCGGAGGCGATGCGGATTTGCTCGCGAACGATATCGATGCCGGTGATTTCTTCGGTGATGGTGTGTTCCACCTGCACCCGCGTGTTCATCTCCATGAAGTACACCTCGCCCTCTGCGAGCAGGAACTCCACGGTGCCGGCGTTCTCGTAGCCCACGGCCTTGGCGGCGCGCACCGACAGATCGCCGATGTAGGCGCGCTGTTCCGGGGTCAGTTGCGGGCTGGGGGCGATTTCGATCAGCTTCTGGTTGCGACGCTGGATCGAGCAATCACGCTCGAACAGGTGCACCACGTTGCCAAAGCTGTCACCGAGGATCTGCGCCTCGATGTGCTTGGGGTTAACAATGCATTTTTCCAGGAACACTTCCGCCGAACCGAAGGCCTTGGTGGCTTCGGAAATCACGCGGGGAAAGGCTTGTTCAAGTTCTTCGCGACTGTTGCAACGACGAATGCCACGGCCGCCACCACCGGAGGTGGCCTTGAGCATCACCGGGTAACCGATACGGTCGCCTTCAGTGAGGGCTTCGTGGATGTCGGCAACGTTGCCTTCGGTGCCCGGCGTGACCGGCACACCGGCCTTGATCATGCTGCGGCGCGCTTCGGTCTTGTCGCCCATGCGGCGAATCACTTCTGCCGAGGGGCCGATGAACTTGATGCCGCGCTCGGCACAGATATCTGCCAATTCGGCGTTTTCCGACAGGAAGCCGTAGCCGGGGTGCAGCGCATCGCAGCCGGTTTCCACCGCCAGGTTCACCAGCTTGCGCGGGTTCAAGTAACCGGCCAGTGGCTCGGCACCGATGCTGTGGGCTTCGTCGGCACGCTTGACGTGCAACGCATGGCGGTCGGCGTCCGAATAAACCGCGACCGAGCGAATGCCCATCTCGGCGCAGGCACGCACGATTCGTACGGCAATTTCACCACGGTTGGCGATCAGGATCTTTTTTATCACTTGGAAATTCCCTTGAGCCGATTTGCGTGCTTCGACCCGTTGCAGCCGGGCCGGCGCGTGACCAAATGTTTCATGACAGTCGCGAGACACACACTATGCGCACAGGAGAATTAACAAAAATCAATAATTATTGGGTTGTGTATAAGTAAAGACTTATAGTTGGCTGGAACACCAAGGGGCCGAGGCTTTATAAAATGCGTAAGTCATTGATGCGTATGACATTGCGTCAATTGCAGATCTTCAATGAAGTGTGTGATTTGCGTTCCTACAGCCGTGCCGCCGAGGAAATGTCCCTCACCCAACCGGCGGTCAGCCTGCAAATTCGCCAGCTGGAAGAACTGATCGGCCAACCGCTGTTCGACTATGTCGGCAAAAAACTCTACATGACCGAGGCCGCCGAAGCTTTGCAACGGGCCAGCCGCGACATCTTCGGGCGCCTGGAAAACCTCGATATGCAGCTGTCGGACATGCAGGGTTCACTGCAAGGCCAACTGAAACTGGCGGTGGAGTCCAGCGCCAAGTATTTCGTGCCGCACCTGTTCGCCGCCTTCAAGCGCCAGCATCCGGAAGTGCAATTGCAGCTCACGGTGGTCAACCGTGCCCAGGTGATCCGCCGGCTCTCGGACAACCGCGACGACCTGGTGATCATGTCCATGGTGCCCCAGGACATGGGCCTGGAATTCCTGCCGTTTCTCAACAATCCTATTGTCGCCGTGGCGCTGCCAGATCATCCGTTGAGCCTGCAAGGGCCACTGCGCTTGCAGGACCTGGAGCCTTATACCCTGCTCATCCGCGAGCCGGGCTCTGGCACGCGACTGGCCTGCGAGGAATACTTCAAGGAAAAACGCGTGCACTTCACCCAGACGGTGGAAGTGGCCTCGGCCGAGGCGCAGCGTGAATGTGTGAGTGCAGGGTTGGGCGTGGCATTGCTGACGCGCCACGCCTTGAACCTGGAGCTGGCCACCGGCGGGCTCAAGGAGCTGCCGGTGGAAGAACTGCCGCTGTACCGCAGTTGGTGCCTGGTGCAGGCCAAGGCTAAACGCCTGTCACCGGTGGCCCATGCGTTCCTGGGCTTTATTCGCAGCGAACGGGTGCAGATCAGCGCGCTGGCTGAGCGTTTCGCTGGGCAGCCACGGGTGCCTGCCAATGCAGTTCCGGGTAGTCACTGATGCTCTGGAGCAACTGGCGCTCCTCGCAACGGTCTTCGATGGCGCGACGGAACGCCATGCGGCGCTGGTCTTCCTGCTGACGACGGGTCTTGACGGTGCTGTTGCTGTCTTCGTAGGGCCGGGTCATTTGGAGTCTCCCAATGCGAGTACGGGGAGTACAGGATGGGCGTGGGGGATGACGGTTTGGCGGCGCGGGGATTACAGGATGATGAATCTTGCGAAATTGACGCAAACTCCCTGTAGGAGCTGGTTCGCTGTGGCGAGCAAGCTTGCTTGCGCTGGGGTGCGAAGCGCCCCCAAAAAGCCGGAGACTGCTGCGCAGTCAGCGGGAGCAAGCTCCCTCGCCACAGCAAGCCAGCTCCCACACTTTGACCGAGTATGGCCTGGGCTTAGTCGTCGAGGGCTTTGACGGATTTTGGCGAGAGGCGAAGGCTACGCAAGCTGCGCTTCACGCTCTTGAGGTGGTTGACCAGGCTCGGGCCACGGGCCATGGCCACGCCCATCGCCAACACGTCGATGACCACCAGGTGGGCAATGCGCGAGGTCAGCGGCGTGTAGATTTCGGTGTCTTCATGCACGTCGATCGCCAGGTTCACCGTGGACAACTCCGCCAATGGCGTCTGGCTCGGGCACAGGGTAATCAACGACGCGCCGCTCTCACGCACCAGGTTGGCGGTGATCAGCAGGTCTTTGGAACGACCTGATTGGGAAATGCAGATGGCCACGTCAGTGGGCTTCAAGGTCACCGCCGACATCGCCTGCATGTGCGGGTCGCTGTAGGCCGCGGCGGTCAGCAGCAGGCGGAAGAACTTGTGCTGGGCATCGGCCGCCACCGCGCCGGACGCACCGAAGCCGTAGAACTCGACGCGCTGGGCCTGGGACATTGCGGTCACGGCCTTTTGCAGCTCCACCGGGTCGAGCTTCTCACGCACTTCCATCAAGGTGTGCAAGGTGGTGTCGAAGATTTTCAGGCTGTAGTCGGCGACGGAGTCGTCTTCATGGATTGCAAACTGGCCGAAGCTCGCACCGGCAGCCAGGCTTTGCGCCAGCTTGAGCTTGAGGTCCTGAAAGCCGGAGCAACCAATGGCGCGGCAGAAGCGCACGATGGTCGGCTCGCTGATGCCCACGCTGTGGGCCAAGTCGGCCATGGAACTGTGCATCACGGCCGCAGGGTCAAGCAGCACATGATCGGCAACCTTGAGTTCCGATTTGCGTAACAGGTGGCGCGACTGGGCGATATGTTGCAACAGGTTCAAAGGGCAGGACTCTTGTTATTGGCAGGCGCCAGGGATGTAGCAAGCTTGTAGTTATACTACAAGAATTGTCGTTTTGCCCGTTAGATGCATCACTAAATCGCCCTGCTCCCCTCTGATTCAGCGGGCAGGCGCTATGTAGCCATAAAGGCGGCCTACGCTGCGTTAAGAAAAATCTGCGTTTTTGCGTAACAAATCCGCCAGCCCTTCGGCCCTCATGGGCGGGCTGATCAGGTAACCCTGTACCTCGTCACACTGCTCACCGCGCAGGAAATCCAGCTGCTGCTGATCCTCCACTCCTTCGGCCACTACCTTGAGCGCCAACCCGTGGGCCATGGCGATGATCGCACGGGTGATGGCCGCATCCTCGCGCCCCTGGCCAAGCCCCCGGATAAAGGCCTGGTCGATTTTTACGTAGTCCACCGGGATACGCTTGAGGTAGCTGAGGGACGAATAACCGGTGCCAAAGTCGTCGATGGCCAGCTTCACCCCCAGGTCGCGCAATTGCTGGAAGGTGGCGATGATGTGTTCAACGCTGTCGAGCAACTGGCTTTCGGTCAGTTCCAGCTCCAGGTACTGCGGGTCCAGTGCGGTTTCCTCCAGCACTTGGCGCACCAGGCTGACCAGCTTGCCCTGGCGCAGCTGATGCACCGACAGGTTGACCGACACGCGAATCGGCGCCAGCCCCTGACGCTGCCATTCGCAGGCCTGCCAGCAGGCCTGGCGCAGCACAAATTCGCCCAACGGCACGATCAAGCCGGTTTCTTCCGCCAAACCGATAAAGTCACTCGGCGGCACCATGCCCCATTGCGGATGCTCCCAGCGGACCAACGCCTCGGCAGCCTTCAGCTTGCCAGTGACCAGGCACAGCTTGGGTTGGTAAAACACCGTGAGCTGACGCTCGTCGATGGCTTTGCGCAGGTGGTTTTCCAGCTGCAAACGCTCCAGGGTGCTGGCTTGCAGGCTGTCGGTGAAGAACTGGAAATTATTCCCGCCCAAATGCTTGGCGTGCTGCATCGCCATATTCGCCTGGCTGACCAGTGCAGAAATCTCCCGTGCGTTATCAGGCAGCAGGCTGACGCCCATCGAGGCGCTGACCACCAGTTCATGCCCCTCCACATTCACCGGCACGCGCAATTTCGCCAGCAGCCGGGTCGCCACCCGCGCCAGGCTCGATAGGTTGCCATAGGCGTCAAACAACACGGCGAATTCATCACCGGACAGGCGCGCAATGGTGTCGGCCTCCGGCAGCGCGTTGATCAAGCGCCGCGCCATTTTCTGCAGCAGTTGGTCGGCCACTTCATGGCCCAGGCTGTCATTGAGCAATTTGAAGCGGTCGAGGTTGATATGCAGCAGCGCGAGGCTGCGACCGCCTTGGCGCACCCGCTGGTGAGCTTCGCGCAGCCGTTCGCGAAACAGCGAGCGGTTGGCCAGGCCGGTCAACTCGTCGTAGTGGGTGAGGTAGCGCATGCGCTCTTCCGACTCGCGCCGGGCGGACAGATCGGCGAAGAATCCTACGATATGACTGACGTTCCCCCGTACATCACGCACCACATTCAGCTGTAGCCATTGCGGGTACAGTTCGCCGTTCTTGCGCGTCTCCACCAATTCGCCCTGCCAGGTGCCGTGGCTGAGCAATGCCTGGCGGATCAGCGGGAAGTGGCGCCGCGCATCGCGACTGCTGGGCAGTTCCACGACGTTGCGGCCAAGCATGTCGTCGATGTCGAAACCGGTGACGCGGCTGAACGCCTGGTTCACGGCGATCAGCGCGTAGTTCGGGTCGAGGATCACAATGCCTTCGCTGGCCGCCTCGAACACCGTCGAAGCCAGGCGTTGCTGCTCCTCCACCGCCTTGCCGGCGCTGATGTCGCGGCGCGTGCCCAGCATACGGACGACGCGGCCACTGGGTGTGCGCTCCACGGCGCGCCCGCGGTCTTCGATCCACACCCAATGCCCATCGCCATGACGTATCCGGTACTCCACCTGATAGTCCTCGCTGCGGCCTTTGAGATGCTCTACCAGTGCGTGCTTGAGCAGTGGCAGATCGTCGGGGTGCAGGCGCGGTTTGAGGTGGCTGAGCATCGCCGTGACGTATTCGGGCTCCAGGCCAAACAACTCCTTGAGTTGCGTGTGGTGGACCTCGTCGGTTTGCAGGTTCCAGTCCCACAGGCCCAGTTCACTGGCTTGCAGGGCCATAGCCAGGCGCGCTTCGCTTTTACTCAAGGCGAGGCTGGCAGCATCCAATTGCTGGCTGCGTTGCGCCACACGATCTTGCAGACCGACCTGGGCTTCACGCAAGTTCTGCTCCACCTCGCGGCGCTGCTCGACTTCGCGCACCAGGTCCTGGTTCAACTGCTCACTGCGTTGCTGCGCCTGCTGTAAATGCTCGATCAGGGCCTGGTTCTGGAAACGGCGCAACAACCCGCGCTGGATCAGGCGGTTGACCTGCCACGCGACCAGGCTCAGGGACGCCAGCAGGATCAGCCCGAGCACGCCCCAGCCTTGTTGCTGCGGTGTGCCATTCCAGAACAGGTAGACGATGGCCGGCACCAGGCACGGCAAGGCAAACGACAGGTAGGCCCAAAAGCTCACGGCATAGGCCACGCTGGCCGACAAGGTGGCGGCGCCAATCAGGCCAAACACCCAAGCCTGATGCATGAAGCTGTCCGTGGGCACCAGGGCAATAGCCGCAACCGAGAGGGTCAGGCCACTGACCGCCGAGCCGAGCATGAACATACGGCGCCACACGGGCTGGGCCTGCCGGCTGGGCATGGCCGAATCAAAGGCCGCCACTTGAATCACGCGCATCGCCACCAGGGCGAGCAACCAGAGCAGCCAGACGCTGTCCAGCAGGTACTGATTGGGGTTCCACAGTAACCAGGCGCAGACCAGGCCGTTGACCAGCATCAGCAGCGTCGGCAGCAACGAGCCCTGATAGAGCAGGCGCGTGCGCTCAACCGCGATTTCGGTTGCATAGTGTTTACGGATGACCTGTGCCGGGGCCGGCGAGGGGCCAAACAGGTCGGTGCTAAGGGTCATAGGCGGTGTTCTTATAATGGTGAGCCCGAAACGTCGACGGAGCATACACAAGCAAGCGCCTGGGCCAAACTGCTACAAGTCATAAAAAACCTCCTGCGATTGGCCGCAAACCTTTGGCCCAGACCGCTTGAGCAAGACACGGCATGGGCTGCGGGCGATGACCAACCGGTCATCACCCCCGTCAGAATGTTCGCCCGTCGATAGCTTGCAGGCGTTTTGCATCGACCATCCGGCATTGGGATTTGCCCAGGCCCCCCAAGGCCCATAGAATGCGTCGATGCGCGATGATCTCTCTCTTTTGCTGAACTCTCTCAACGATGCCCAACGCCAGGCCGTAGCGGCACCCGTTGGCCGTCAGTTGGTCCTGGCCGGTGCTGGCTCCGGTAAAACCCGAGTGCTGGTGCACCGTATCGCCTGGTTGATCCAGGTCGAAAACGCGTCCCCGCATTCCATCCTGTCGGTGACCTTCACCAACAAGGCCGCTGCCGAGATGCGTCATCGCATCGAGCAGTTGATGGGCATCAGCCCGGCGGGCATGTGGGTGGGCACCTTCCACGGCCTGGCGCACCGCCTGTTGCGGGCGCATTGGCAGGAAGCCGGCCTGAGCCAGACCTTCCAGATTCTCGACAGCGACGACCAGCAACGCCTGGTCAAGCGCGTGATCCGCGAACTGGGCCTGGACGAACAACGCTGGCCGGCGCGCCAGGCACAGTGGTTTATCAACGGCCAGAAAGACGAGGGCCTGCGCCCGCAACATATCCAAGCCAGCGGCGACCTGTTCCTGGCCACAATGCGCAGCATTTATGAGGCCTATGAAGCGGCCTGCGTGCGCGCTGGCGTCATCGACTTCTCCGAACTGCTGCTGCGTGCCCTCGACCTGTGGCGCGACAACCCCGGTTTGCTGGCCCATTACCAGAAACGCTTCCGCCATATCCTGGTGGACGAGTTTCAGGACACCAACGCCGTGCAGTACGCCTGGTTGCGTCTACTGGCCAAGGGCGGTGACAGCCTGATGGTGGTGGGCGATGACGACCAGTCGATCTACGGCTGGCGTGGCGCGAAAATCGAGAACATCTACCAGTATTCCGAAGACTTCCCGGACGCGGTGACCATCCGCCTGGAGCAGAATTACCGCTCCACCGCCGGGATCCTCAAGGCGGCCAACGCCTTGATCGCCAACAACACCGGGCGCCTGGGCAAAGAGCTGTGGACCGACGGCGGCGAAGGCGAAGCGATCAACCTGTACGCGGCGTTCAATGAGCACGATGAAGCGCGCTACGTGGTCGAAACCATTGAAAGCGCACTGAAAACCGGCCTGGCCCGCAGCGATATCGCGATTCTGTACCGTTCCAACGCCCAATCGCGGGTGCTGGAAGAGGCCTTGCTGCGCGAGCGCATCCCGTACCGCATCTACGGCGGCCAGCGCTTCTTCGAACGAGCCGAAATCAAGAACGCCATGGCCTACCTGCGCTTGCTGGAAGGCCGTGGTAACGATGCAGCGCTGGAGCGGGTGATCAACATCCCGGCGCGTGGCATTGGCGAGAAAACCGTCGAAGCGATCCGCGACCATGCGCGCCATGCCGATGTGTCGATGTGGGAAGCCATGCGCTTGCTGATCGCCAACAAAGGCCTGACTGGCCGTGCTGCGGGGGCGTTGGGGGTGTTTGTCGAGCTGATCGAGAACCTGGCCGCCAAGTGCGCAGAGATGCCGCTGCACCTGATGACTCAGACCGTGATCGAGCAGTCCGGGCTGATCGCCTATCACGAAGCGGAAAAAGGCGAGAAAGGCCAGGCCCGGGTAGAAAACCTTGAGGAACTGGTCAGCGCCGCCCGTGCGTTCGAAAACACCGAGGACGACGAAGAGCTGACGCCGCTCGCCGCCTTCCTGGGCCACGCCTCGCTGGAAGCCGGCGATACCCAGGCCGACGAGCATGAAGACAGCATCCAGCTGATGACCTTGCACAGCGCCAAAGGCCTGGAATTCCCTTATGTGTTCCTGGTGGGCATGGAAGAAGGCCTGTTCCCTCACAAGATGAGCCTGGAAGAGCCCGGCCGCCTTGAAGAAGAACGCCGCCTGGCCTACGTGGGCATCACCCGGGCGATGCAGAACCTGGTGATGACCTACGCCGAGACCCGACGCCTGTATGGCAGCGAAACCTACAACAAGGTGTCGCGCTTCGTACGTGAGGTGCCGAAGGGGCTGATCCAGGAAGTACGCTTGTCCAACAGCGTCAGCCGCCCGTTCGGCGGTGGCCAGCAACAGAACTCCAGCAGCATGTTTGCCGGTTCCGAAATACCGGAAACCCCGTTCAGCCTGGGCCAGCAGGTCAAGCATGCGATCTTCGGCGAAGGCGTGATCCTCAACTTCGAAGGCGCAGGCGCCCAGGCGCGGGTGCAGGTGAACTTCGCCGAGGGCAGCAAGTGGCTGATGATGGGTTACGCCAAGCTCGAAGCGGTCTGAGCTGATCACCTGTGGCCATAGATTGCTTCCGCTGGCGTGCGCAGCGCGCCCGTTTTTTGGGGCTGCTGCGCAGCCCAGCGGGAGCAATCTCTGGCCACAATAAGCCCACCATCATGAAACACTGCGTAACATGAAGATTATTGGCCCAGCCTTGTTTTAGAGGCGTGCGGGCCAATATCTGTAATTGATCCTACAGACCCTTCGGATTTGGTCTTACGCAAAAGCCCGAAACATTATGCCGCTAGCCTCTGCCACGACACCTGTGCAACATGGCGCGCGTGCAATCCACAAATGGGAATTCCCTATATGAAACGTTTTCTTAGCATCGCCATGGCGTTGTGCATCGGCCTGACGATGAGCCTCGACGCCAACGCCAAACGCTTCGGTGGCGGCAAAAGCTCGGGCGCGGCACCGACTCACCAGACCAGCCAAATGGCTCCATCCGCCGGTGCCGGCGGTGCTGCGGCTACTGCAGGCGCAGCCGGTGCCGCTGGCGCTGCTGCCAAGGCCGGCGGTGCTTCGCGTTGGCTGGGCCCACTGGCCGGCATCGCCGCCGGTGGCCTGCTTGCGTCCATGTTCATGGGCGACGGCTTCCAGGGCATGCAGATCTTCGACATCCTGATCATGGGCGTCATCGCCTTCCTGGTCTTCCGCTTTATCGCCGCCCGTCGCCGCAAGCAGCAGGAGCACCTGGCTCCAGCCGGCGCGCCGATGCAGCGTGAAGCGTTCGAACAGAAGCCTGCCATGGGTTCGATCTTCGGTGGTTCGGCAGCCCCTGCCGCCCGTCCGGTGATCAACGCACCGGCTTGGTTCAACGAAGAGCGTTTCGTCGAAGCGGCCCGCAGCCACTTCCAGTCCCTGCAACAGCACTGGGACGCCAACGAAATGGACAAGATCTCCGAGTTCGTGACCCCGCAGTTGCTGGAGTTCCTCAAGCGCGAACGTGCCGAGATCGGTGACGCCTTCCAGTCGACCTACATCGACGACCTGCGCGTACAGCTCGATGGCGTGGATGATCGTGCCGACAAGACTATCGCCACCCTGACCTTCAGCGGCGTGTCGAAGTCCTCGCGCTTCGACCAGGGCGAAGTGTTCAGCGAAAGCTGGAATATGGAACGCGCCCAGGGCGACGACCAGCCATGGCTGGTCGCCGGTATCCGCCAGAACGGCTAATACCTGCGCGTTTGAGCAAGCGGTAACAAAAACCCCGGACATGTCCGGGGTTTTCTATTTCACGGTTGCACTTATAGCGAGCTACTGTATAAAACGCCCCTATAAACCGCGCCATCTAGCAAGAGGATCCCGGCCGTGGAAGAAATCATCGAACAACTGCGTGAAGCCAACGAACCGGTCCCGGTGCCTTTGGAGCTGCCTGACGAAGACCTGCTGGTGGAAATCGAGGAACAACTGTTCATCGACATCCCCTTTGTCTTCCGTGAATTCTTGCTGACCGTCAGTGACGTGGTCTACGGCAGCCTGGAGCCGGTGACCGTCACCGACCCACAGTCCCACACTTACCTGCCAGACGTTGCCGCCAACGCCTGGGATGCCGGTGTTGATCGCAGCCTGATCCCTATCTGCCAGGACGGCGACGACTACTATTGCGTCGAAGAAGACGGCACCGTCGTGCTGTGGTCCGGTGAGGAAGAACTGGTTACTGAAGAAACCTGGGAATCGGTGTGGCACTGGGCACGGGACGTCTGGCTGGAAAGCTGAATCCCCTGACCTCTGGCAACCGGCTTTTGTGGCGAGGGAGCTTGCTCCCGCTGGGCTGCAAAGCAGCCCCCGCCAACGCCAGTCAGTGTTCCGTATCCTTGTGGTTATCCAGCGTCTCCAGCAACGCAACCTGCATCCGCGTATGCACACGGATAAACCAGCGCCAGAGCACTGCAGCCACCGCCGCCGTGACCACGGCAATCAACACCAGCAACTTGTTGGTCGGCAGAATACTGGCCGACAAGGCTGCCAATAGCAGGAAGATCACCAGCAGCGACAAGAGGGGGATCAGCTCCGCAATCACCCTTCGCACACGCTGGGTATGACGCCCGGCCATCTCTGGCTTCACGCTCATCTCCGCCAGCAGCATCGACAGCGCCTTGAGCTTGCGATACGCCGCAATCAGAAACGGCAACGACACTAGCAGCGCCCCGCCCCAGATCAACGCCTTCTGCCAGCTTTGATCGCTGACCCAGCCTTCCAGATACCCACCGATGCGCCCTGCGAAAAAGCTGCCGGCAAAGAAGATTGCGATCACCAATGCCAGGTTTACCCCGACTTGAAGGATGATCTTGCGGATCATCGCGGCCAACATCGCCCCCTCGCCCTGGGGCTGAATGCTGCGCAGCCATTCGCCATACATGCCGAACACTCGGCTCATACGCTTGGGCATCACCGCCGCGATCTTCAATGACAGTGGGTCCGCGCCACGAATCAGGTAGGGCGTCAGCAGCGTGGTGATCGCCGAAACGGCCACCGCCACGGGATACAGAAAGTCGCTGGTGACCTGCAGGGTCATCCCCAGCGCCGCGATGATGAAAGAAAACTCGCCAATTTGTGACAGCCCCATACCCACCCGCAGCGAGGTGCGACCATCATTGCCGGCGATAAACGCACCCAGCCCGCAAGACAGCATCTTGCCCAGCACCACGGCCACGGTGATCACCGCAATGGGCCAGGCGTATTGCAACAGGATCTGCGGGTCGATCATCAAGCCAATCGCCACGAAGAAAATCGCGCTGAACATGTCGCGAACGGGTTCGATCAGGCGTTCGATCTTAATCAACTGCCGGGATTCAGCCATGATCGCGCCGATCAAAAAGGCCCCGAGCACCATGCTGTATTCCAACTTCACCACCAGCAGGCAGAAACCAAAGCACAGCCCCAATACCGTGATCAGCAGCATCTCGTTGCTTTCAAACTTGGCCACATAAGCCAGCAGGCGCGGCACCAGCAAAATACCAATCACCAGCGCAACGATCATGAACAGCGAGAGCTTGCCGACTGTGGAGAACACCTCGCCGGAGCTGACCGTGCCACTCACGGCGATGCTCGACAGCAAGGCAATGATGCCGATACCCAGGATGTCCTCGACAATCAGCACACCGAAAATCAGCTGGGCGAACCGCTGGTCTTTCATCTTCAGGTCGTTGAGAGCCTTGACGATAATGGTGGTCGAGGAGATTGCCAGGATCGCGCCGAGGAACAGCGAGTCCATGGTGCTCCAGTCGAACCAGCGGCCGATCTCGTAGCCGATCCAGATCATCAGCACGATTTCCAGGAACGCCGCGATAAACGCCGTGGCCCCGACTTTGAATAGCTTGCGCAGGCTGAATTCCAGGCCCAGGCAAAACATCAGGAAGATGACTCCCAACTCCGCCAGGGTCTTGATCGTGTCTTCATCGTGGATCAGGCCAAACGGCGGGGTGTGGGGGCCGATAATGAAGCCGGCGACGATGTAGCCCAACACCACCGGCTGCTTGAAGCGGTGAAACAGGATGGTGACCACCCCTGCCACCAGCATGATC
This sequence comes from Pseudomonas sp. MF6767, assembly GCF_016405475.1. Lineage (NCBI taxonomy): Bacteria > Pseudomonadati > Pseudomonadota > Gammaproteobacteria > Pseudomonadales > Pseudomonadaceae > Pseudomonas > Pseudomonas sp. MF6767. The sequence goes on from NZ_JAEKCY010000001.1 coordinate 568,017, forward strand.
ACGGCCAAGTCCTGGATAAAGCTGATGGCGTGCATGGCGAGGGGCTCCTTGAGGGTGCCGGCGCTTTTCCCACTTCCGGCCTCGCCTTTGAAGGGTCGGAAAAGTCTGCCTTGATCGTAAGAAAAGCCCTGAGAAGGGCTTTTGAAGGGTAACACCGGGACTTCTGCTGGAAAGCCGGTGCAATATATGGAAACAGATCGCTGCGCGCGTGACGGCAAGCCGCCTGACGGCGTCCCGTTAGGGATGGCGCTGCAAAGACTTTGAGTACCCGCAGAGGTGCCTCCCCCCAACCAATGCCTACAACCCGTGAGTGTGCTATGGAACCCGGAAACGCCCAGCTGTCGATGACGGTACTGATGACCCCTGACATGGCCAACTTCTCTGGCAATGTGCACGGCGGCACGCTGCTCAAGTACCTCGACGAAGTGGCCTATGCCTGCGCCAGCCGTTATGCCGGTCGTTATGTGGTCACGCTGTCAGTAGATCAGGTGATCTTTCGCGAGCCGATTCATGTCGGTGAGCTGGTGACCTTCCTGGCGTCAGTCAACTACACCGGCAATACGTCGATGGAAGTGGGCATCAAGGTGGTGACCGAGAATATCCGTGAACGCTCGGTGCGCCATACCAACAGCTGCTTCTTCACCATGGTGGCCGTGGACGACCAGCGCAAACCTGCCGCCGTACCGCCGTTGCAGCCGCAGAACAGCGAAGACAAGCGCCGCTTTGTGCAGGCTCAGCAGCGTCGGCAGATTCGTCAGGAACTGGAAAAGCGCTACCGGGAGATCAAAGCCGACGCGCCGTAAACTCCAAGCGGCGACTCAACTCAAAAACGTGTGGGAGCGGGCTTGCCCGCGATAGCAGTGGTTCAGTCGACATCGCTTTGACCGAGACTCCGCCATCGCGGGCAAGCCCGCTCCCACATTGGGTTCTTTGTGCTTACAGGCTGATCGGTGTGGCTTCGAAGCGCACACGAGGGTGGGCAATACGGTCCTGGGCCCGCACCAGTTCCAGTTCATAACTGGCGCAAGCCTGGGTTTCCAGCAGCACTTCATGCACGGCCGCGGCGGTGAATTCAAAGGCAGCCACCAGGCTATCACCCAACAGCACCCGCGCCAGAAACAGGCCCGACGTCAGGTCGCCCACGCCCACTGGCTGACGCGGAAACGCCAGCAGGGGCCGGCGCAAGTGCCAACTGCCATCAGCCGTCACCAACAGCATTTCAAACCCTTCTGGCAGTTTGCCTGGGTAATCCAGGTGCTTGACCAACACCGCTTTGGGTCCGCGCGCCAGCAAGGCCTTGGCCATCGCCAGGCAATCGAACAGCGATTGCGGCTTGCGCCCGGCAAAACTATCCAGCTCCAGTTGGTTGGGGCACAGGAAGTCCGCCATGGCGGCGGCTTCATCCAAGAGGAAATCGCTGACCTTCTGCGGCACGATGCAACCCTTTTCCGGGTGGCCCATCACCGGGTCGCACAGGTACAGCGCCTTGGGGTTGATCGCCTTGATGCGCGCCACACCGCTGAGGATGGCGCGGCCCTGGTCGGCACTGCCCAGGTAACCGGACAGCACCGCATCACAGTTGCCCAGCTCGCCAATCGCGGCAATACCCTCCACCAGCGCAGGAATTTGCTGCGGCGCCAGCACTTCGCCCGCCCACTGTCCATACTGTGTGTGGTTGGAGAACTGCACCGTGTTGAGCGGCCAGACGTTCACCCCGACCCGCTGCATAGGGAACACGGCGGCGCTGTTTCCGGCGTGGCCGAAGACCACATGAGACTGGATCGCAAGCAGGTGAGGTGTACGTTTCATGCGGGAGATTTCCGTAAAACCGTTGAATTTCTGGCCGAGCAGTATGCGACTAAACGCAGCCTGTACGACAGACCGGCGACACAGTTAAGCTGCGCTCACTTTGTTGGAGTTCATGGAATGCTGACCCTGGGAAACATCTTCGTCTTGATGCTGCTGGCCACCGGCGCCGCCTGGGTTTGGCACAACCACGGCCTGCGCGAACGGGCGCTGGCGCGGGTCAAGCAGCATTGCGCCAAGCTCGATATCGAGCTGCTTGACGGTGCCGTGGCGCTCAAACGCATCGGTTTCGTCAAGGATGCCAATGGCCGCCGACGCCTGGCGCGTATCTATAATTTCGAGTTCACGGTGACCGGCGAAACCCGGCATGCCGGGGTCATCACCCAATTCGGCGCCCACAGCGCGCAGATCGAACTGGCGCCCTACCCGTTCGAAACCAAGGAGCCGCTGCCCAGCGCCGAGATCATCGAATTGAGCCAGTGGCGCCAGGACCACGCCAGCAAGAAACATCAGTAACGGCAGGCTGCCAGGGCGCTTTGCAATGCGGCCACGTCCTGTGGTGCGCTGAAGATCAACTCAACACGTGAATCGCGCCGCCAAGCGCTGGGTTGCCAGTGCAGTGGGCTGTTATCCACAGCGTTGGCGGACACCCAACCGTCAACGCTGTGGATGACCAATTTGGCACGGCGCCAGTCGATACTCGATAGCCACTGATGCAGACGGCTGACATCGAATCGCTGGCTTGGGTGCCAGCGCCAGCCAATGCTCCAGCCGCCCTCCTGGCCCTGACTCAGACAGATCGGCAACCCAGGGTCACTCCAGATCGCCGGCATTTGCCCCACCGCTTCAGGCACGCCGAGATTATCCACCGCTACTTGGGCCTGCGCTTTCAAACCAGGCAACTGGTCGAGTGGCAATCGCGCCTGGCGTGTCCAATGGAGCGGGCAATCGGGTAATTGCGCTTCAATCGCCTGACGTTGCACCGCAGTCAGCGTCTCGTCCTTGTTCAACAGCAGCAGACCGGCACTGGCCAACGCCTCCTGTTGTGCCTGCGGCAACGGCCTGCCCGCCGCCAACGCCTGGGCATCGAGTACCAGCACGCAAGGCTGCACGGCCAGCACGTCTTGCCATGGTGCGTGCCGCAGTTGCTTGAGCAATTGCGCCGGATGGCCCAAGCCTGAGGGCTCGATAAACAACCGGTCCGGCTTAGCCTTACGCAACAAGCGGCCCAGCCCTACCTGGAACGGTGCACCGTTCACACAGCACAAACAGCCGCCAGCCACCTCGCCCAGGGCGATGCCGTCATCGTCTTGTGTGAGTAGGGCTGCGTCCAGGCCGATCTGGCCGAACTCGTTGATCAGCACCGCCCAGCGCTCGTTGGCCGGGCGCTGGGCAAGCAGGTGCTTGATCAGGCTGGTCTTGCCGGCGCCCAAGGGCCCTGCAATCACATGGGTAGGAATGTTCTGCAACATGAGAGGCATCGTTCAGGCCGTGTAGAGCGTTTGATCCTACGCGGTTATGCCAGCCAATCCAGCGTCAGGATCAACCGTCGCTCATCGGCCTTGAGCGCTGGCGAGCGGTGGATCAGCCCATGTCCTTCATTGCCGTGCCATTTGGTGCCTTTAAGCAGCGCCACTTCACCGCAATGGATCTGCTCGATGCGCTCAGTGGGCTCGGCATCCGCCTGGCTCAATCTGCGCCGGTCCATAACGCCTTCGCGCAACCATTGGCTTCCGATACCGGCGTAGGTGGTGATCAGCCGAACCGGCACGTGATCAACGTGAAAACGCGGACACATGGCCTTGTCCAATAGCCGTAAACGCACGCCGATGCGCTTGGCGCCCAACAGGCAGGCGAATGCACTGACCAGCCACGACACATCGGCGATAAACCCATCGTAGCCTTCAAGATCGCGACAGCTGGACGCAAAACCTTGCAAGTTCGGCACGGCGTCTTCGCTAGCCAACTCGACCACCAAGGACTCGGCCAACGGTTCATTGAGCGCCACCAGCAAAGCGCCAAACTCGGCGATATGCAGGGGCAATTGGCGCTGCCAGATCGCCAGGTTGACGCCATCATTGAGGATGTCGGACAGCGCCAGCGGCGTTTCTCCACAGCTTTGGCGGATGACAGGGCGCAGGGGAATGACCGGGGCCAGCATCAGGCGACCTGCTCGTACCAAGGGCCAAACGGGTCGGGTAGCTGGCGCCAACCTTCGACATCCAGGGCCATTTCTTCATCGGTGAGCAAGCAGGCGTCCAACTCGGTACGCATCTGGGCAAAGTCGATGTTTTGCCCGATAAACACCAGTTCCTGACGGCAGTCACCCGTGCTCAACTGCCAGTTAGCCATGATCGCCGCCACGCTTTCTTCGTCCTGAGGCCACTGGCTTTTCGGCACAAAGCGCCACCAACGCCCGGCAAACCCATGGCGCATCAACCCGCCCGCCTGGGACCAACTGCCCGCATCCTGATGTTTGCTGGCCAACCAGAAGAAACCCTTGGAGCGCAACAGCTTGCCGTTGACCCAGGGGCGGTCGATAAAGTCGAAAAACCGCTGTGGATGGAATGGCCGGCGCGCACGGTAAGCAGTGGACGCTATGCCGTATTCTTCGGTTTCCGGCACATGCTCACCGCGCAATCCCTGCAACCAGCCCGGGGCCTGGGCGGCGCGTTCGAAGTCGAAACGGCCAGTGTTGAGGATTTTGTTCAGCGGCACTTCGCCCATAACCATCGGGATGATTTCCGCCTGGGCGTTGAGGCGCTCGAGGATGGCCATCAGTTCTTCGCGCTCACGGCTGCTGATCAGGTCGATCTTGCTGATCAGGATGACGTCGGCGAATTCGATCTGTTCGATCAACAGGTCGGTGATGGAACGTTCATCCTCCTCACCGAGGGTTTCGCCCCGTGAAGCCAGGCTTTCGGCGGCCTGGTAGTCGAGCAGGAAATTCATACCGTCGACCACAGTGACCATCGTGTCCAGGCGTGCAATGTCGGCCAGGCTTTGCTCGTTTTCATCGCGAAAAGTGAAGGTTTCGGCCACGGGCAAAGGTTCGGAAATACCGGTGGATTCGATCAGCAGGTAATCGAAACGACCTTCTTTGGCGAGTTTTCCCACCTCTTCAAGCAAGTCTTCACGCAAGGTGCAGCAGATGCAGCCATTGCTCATCTCCACCAGCTTTTCTTCCGAACGATTGAGCGTGACATCACGCTGCACCTCGCTGCCGTCGATGTTGATTTCGCTCATGTCGTTGACGATCACCGCCACCCGCAGGTTGTCGCGGTTGCGCAGGACATAGTTGAGCAGCGTGCTTTTACCGGCACCGAGAAAGCCGGACAACACGGTCACAGGGAGACGATTGGGCATCAGGTATTCCTCATCAAGGTTGGCCGGTCAAACTGCCCGTCTATGGCGTTCGCGCAGCTCTTCACGTTCTTTGGCTTCGATACATAAGGTGGCGGTGGGACGCAGCAGCAGGCGTTGCAGGCCGATGGGTTCGCCGGTTTCACGGCACCAGCCGTATTCGCCACGAGCCAGCAGCTCCAAGGCGTCGTCGATCTTGTCCAATAGCTTCTTTTCACGCTCCAGCAGGCGCAGTTGCCATTGGCGTTGCTCTTCGGCACTGCCGATATCCGCCAGATCGCTGTTGGTTTCCTGCTCGCGCAGCGCCTGGAACTCTGCGTCGATACGGGCTTGCAGGTCATCGCGCTGAGCCAGCAGCAGTTCGCGGAAGAAGCGCTGCTGGGCCTCATTCATGTAGTCGGCCGCTGGTTGGGCCAAAAGATCGTGTTCGGTCATGGGAAGCGGTTCGCGGGTCGGGCTGTGCTTTTATGTTATAGTATAACAATACAAATAAGCCAATCCCTCTTGCTCGCCGCGACGAAGGGCGCAATGCTGGGTCACCTGCCTATGTCGAGAACCTCGATGAAATACCTGCTGTGCGCGCTGCTATTGGCAGTCGCCGGGCCTGCCTGCGCCCAGGCACCCAGCCTGTTGGCCAACTGCACACGCAGCGCCAACCTGCTCGCTTGTGTAGACCCGTTGGGCAATGCCTATAGCGTGGCGACCGTCGGCAGCACTACGTATCTGCGCGGTTTCGAAGTGATCGGCAAACGCTATTGGGCGCAGACCAACAGCCGTTATGGGCAACTGACGTTTTTTACCGGGTTGGCATCGGATGGCGAGGCGTGGGTTGGCTACACGCGGCGCGTGGGCTGGACCACCATCAACCGGTTTTCCAGCTCAGGGGGCGCCAGCGCCAAGTTCACTTGCAGCCGAATGACCGGCTGTTAGACCTGGCTGTTTTTCTGCGCCTGCACCCAGGCCATGTAGCTGTTCATGGGTGGGTTCTTCTGGAAGTAACGCTTGAGTCCTTCGAAAAGGCCATCCGCCACCGCCTGTTGATGGCGCGCCGTCACCAGCCGCTGGGCATCCCGAGGGTTGGAAATGAAACCCGTCTCCACCAGGATCGAAGGCACGTCCGGTGACTTGAGCACGGCGAACCCCGCCTGCTCCACACGTTTCTGATGCAGGCTGGTGATGTTTTGCAGGCTGCCCAATACCGAGCCACCCAGTTGCAGGCTGGAGGCGATGGTCGCATTCATCGACATGTCGAGAATGACCCCGGCCAGCATCGGGTCCTTGTCCTTCAGATTGAGCAAGGTGGTGGCGCCCAGCAAGTCGGCGCCATTTTCGCGCTGGGCCATGAAACGTGCCGTAGCCGAAGTGGCGCCCCCTTCCGACAACGCATACACCGAGGCGCCCGACGCGGTCAGCCGTGGCGCGGCGTCGGCATGCACTGAGATAAACATATCGGCCTTGTGCTGACGGGCGATGTCCACGCGCTTGCGCAGCGGCACGAAGAAGTCGTCGTTGCGCACCAGTTTTACGTCAAAACCCTTTTCGCGCTTCAAGCGTTTAGCCAACAACTGGGCAATCGACAGCACCACATCTTTTTCGCGCTGGCCCTTGGAGCCAATGGCACCTGGGTCTTTGCCGCCATGGCCGGGGTCGACCACCACGATGATGTCGCGCTTGGGATGCGCCTTATCTACCGGAGTTACCAAGGGTGCCGTCTCAGCGGCGATTTGACGGGGCACACGGGTCGCGTTGGTCAGGTCCAACACCAGGCGATGGCCTTGGCCATCCTGGGGCGGCAGCACGAAGCTGTTGAGCTGCATGGGCTCGATCAGGTCCAGCACGATGCGCGTATCGCTCTTGCCGAAATGCCCGGAACGGATCGAGGTAATCCCACTATTCTCCAACGCCAATTGGGAAAAGTCGCCGCTGAGCCCGGCGCCACTCAAGTCGATGATCAAGCGGTCCGGTGAGGTCAGGGAAAAGGTCTTGTATTGCACCGGGCCGCTGAGGTCGAACACCAGGCGCAGCTTGTCCTCCGAGCGCCACAGGCGTGCATTGCGAATCTGCGTGGCGTAAGCCCCCAAAGGCAAGGCGAACAAGGGGCTGACCAGCAGCAGGTTGAGGAGCTGACGTCGGTGCATGGCATATACCGCAGATAAAGGAGTGTCCCTACTCGATATGACTGAACAAAGGCTGGAGCAGAAAATTCATCGTAGCTCGTATTGTTATACTATAACATGTCGAATTATTTCCAACGATGGACCTGCTTATGAATGCGCTGACTCTGCCGGATATCGCCGCGCAGGCTTCACGCCAAGCCTTGCCACTCGACTGGGTGGGGATGTGCGGCATCGCCTTGCCGATCCAGATTGACGGTCAACGCCTGGCCGCCACCGCTGATGCGGGCGTAAGCCTGGACGACGGCACGGCCCGTGGCATTCATATGTCACGCCTGTACCTGGCTCTGGAAATGCTCGATCAACACCCGCTGACACCTGCACTGCTGCGTAATGTACTGCAGCGTTTTCTCGACACACATGAAGGTTTATCTAAGAACGCTTACTTGCGCATCAACACCCAGTTGCTGCTTAAACGACCCGCCCTGGTCAGTCCGCTAGCCGGCTGGAAGAGCTACCCGGTGAGCATCGAAGCGCGTCTGGAAAACCAGATGTTCCACGTGGAACTAAAAATTGACGTTACTTATTCCTCAACCTGCCCTTGCTCCGCCGCCCTCGCCAGGCAGTTGATTCAGCAGCAATTTGTGGATGATTTCGCCAACACGCCGTTGCAGCACGAAGCGCTGCTGACCTGGCTCGGCAGTGCCAACGGCATCGTCGCCACACCCCATAGCCAACGCAGCAGCGCGCAGTTGCACGTTCAGTTGCAAGGTACTGACCTGCCGATAATCGACTTGATCAACGCTGCCGAAGCCGCGCTCGGTACCGCCGTACAAACCGCGGTGAAACGCGCAGACGAACAAGCCTTCGCCCTGGCCAACGGGCAGAACCTGATGTTCTGCGAAGACGCCGCTCGCCGCCTGAACCTCGCCTTGAAACGCTCGGATGCCATCAAAGCCTTCCACCTCAAAGTGATCCACGCCGAAAGCCTGCACGCGCACGATGCCGTGGCTGAAAGCCGCTGGACGAGAGACTTTGCATGATCACCTGTAACTCTTTGCGCTGGGGTGCCCCTGGGCAACCGCTCACCCCGGCACTGGATTTGACCCTGGAAAAAGGCAGCCTCACCGGCATCATCGGCGCCAATGGCACAGGCAAGAGCAGCCTGCTCAAAGTCATCGCCGGCCTGCAAAAGCCGCTGGCGGGAAAGGTCATTGTGGATGTTCCACGCCGTGGCGGCCTGGCATTCCTGCCCCAGCAGCAACACTTGGACCGCCAGTTCCCCATCAGCCTGCAAGAGCTGGTCGCTGCCGGTTTCTGGGGCACCCAACACACCGCGCAACAACGCAGCCAACGCCTGCACGCGGTACTCGAAGACTGGTGCCTGACTGGCTTGGAACACCGACCGTTGATGGCATTGTCCGGAGGCGAATTGCAGCGCGCCCTGCTGGCACGCATGAGCCTGGCCGACGCATCCGTCCTGCTGCTCGACGAACCTCACGCAGCCCTCGATGAGGACGGTCAGGCGCTGTGCTGGAAACACATCCACGCTTGGCACAACGAAGGCCGCACCTTGGTGATCGTCTGCCATGACCTGGCCTCCGTGCGTCACCACACCCAGCACGTACTGCAGATCAAAAACACCGGCTGCGTATTCGGCTCCAGCAAAGAGCTGATCCGCCCGCAACCGCAGATGCAGGTGGCCTGAATGCACTTCACTGCCCACTTGTGGCTGCCGTTTCATGAGTTCGTCTTTATGCGCCGCGCACTCATCGGCGGTTTGGTACTGGCTTGCAGCACCGCGCCGCTAGGAGTGTTTCTGATCCTGCGGCGCATGAGCCTGATCGGTGATGCGGTGGCCCACGGCATCCTGCCCGGCGCAGCCCTGGGTTTCTGGTTCGCCGGGCTGAGCCTGCCCGCGCTGACCCTCGGCGGCCTGGGTGCGGGCCTGAGCATGGCCGGCCTGGCCGCGTGGATCACTCGCCGCACCGGCCTGCGCGAAGACGCCAGCCTCGCCGCCATCTACCCCATCTCTTTGGCCGCCGGCGTGCTGATCCTGGGCCTTGCCGGCAAGCGTCTGGACCTGCTGCACCTGCTGTTCGGCTCCGCCTTGGCCGTGGATCAAACCACACTGACCGGCATGCTATGGGTCTCGGGTTTCAGCCTGATCGCCATGGCGCTGATCTACAAACCGCTGCTGCTGGACACCCTCGACCCGCTGTTCCTGCAAACCGTCAGCCGCCTCGGCCCCCTCGCCCATGGCGTGTTCCTGACCCTGGTGGTGCTGAACCTGGTGATCGGTTTCCAGGCCATCGGCGCGTTGATGGTGGTTGGCTTGATGATGTTGCCGGCCATCGCCTCACGCTTCTGGAGCCGACGCCTGCCGGTGCTGATTGCGGTATCGGCGATGCTGGGCTGCCTGTCGGTGTGGTTGGGTCTGCTGCTGTCGTTCTACTACTCACTGCCCAGCGGCCCGGCGATCGTGCTGGTGGCGGGCGCTGGGTATTTGTTGTCCGTGGTGTTCGGTCCGGTGCACGGTTTGTTGCGCCGCCCGCCTTTGCTCACATCCCAATGAGGTGTTCCGATGCGCGCTCTACTCGTGCTGTTCAGTCTGCTGCTGCCGCTTTCGATGGCCCACGCCGCCGACAAACTCCAAGTAGTCACCAGCTTCAGTATTCTCAATGACATCACCCACCAGATCGGTGGCGAGCATATCCAGATCAGCAACATGGTCGGCCCGGACGCCGACGCCCATACCTATGAACCCACGCCGGATGACGCCAAGGCATTGCTCAAGGCCAAGGTGATCATTAAGAACGGCCTCGGTTTCGAGCCGTGGCTGGACCGCCTGGTTACCAGCACCGAAACCAAGGCAACGGTGGTCACCGCCAGCAAAGGCGTGATTTCCCACACCATGGACGAGGATGGCGAAACCATTCCCGACCCGCACGCCTGGCACAACTTGGCCAACGCCGAGATTTATGTGAGCAACATCACCAAAGCGCTGGTAGCCGCCGACCCTGCCAACAAGACCGCCTACCTGAGCAACAGCCAGGCCTACCTCAAGCAAATCCATAGCCTGCTGGACGAGGCCAAGGCCAAGTTCGGCGCCCTGCCACCGGGAAACCGCCGCATCGTCACTTCCCATGACGCCTTCGGTTACCTGGGCCAGGCCTATGGCATCCAGTTCCTCGCGCCCCAGGGCTTGTCCACCGAACGTGACCCTTCGGCCGCTGAAGTTGCCGCGCTGATCACTCAGATTCGCAAGGACAAGGTCAAAGCCGTGTTCATGGAAAACATCAAGGACTCACGCCTGCTCAAGCAGATTGCTGACGAAAGCGGCGCACAGATCGGCGGCACGCTGTACTCCGACGCTCTCGCTGCAGAAGGCCCGGCCAGCACCTTTATCGGGCTGTTCGAATACAACCTCAACACCCTGTGCGCCGCACTGAGCCAGCCATGATCCGCAAAAATCCTTCCGGCGACCTGCCGGTGATTGCCGAATCGGCCTACGTCGACAAGACCGCGATCATCTGCGGCAAAGTTATCATCGGTGAGAACGTGTTCGTCGGCCCTTACGCCGTGATCCGCGCCGACGAAGTGGATGCCAGCGGCGCCATGGACCCGATCACCATCGGCGCCAACTCCAACATCCAGGACGGCGTGGTCATCCACTCCAAGTCCGGCGCAGCGGTGACCATCGGCGAATTCACCTCCATCGCTCACCGCTCCATCGTCCACGGCCCCTGTACAGTGGGCAACCGCGTGTTTATTGGCTTCAACAGCGTGCTGTTCAATTGCGCCGTGGGCGATGGGTGCGTGGTGCGCCACAACTCGGTGGTCGACGGCCGTGACCTGCCCACCGCTTTCTACGTGCCCTCTACCACGCGTATCGGCCCCAACACCGACTTGTCGCAATTCCCGCCGGTGAGTGTCAGCGCCTCGGAGTTTTCCGAGGATGTGGCACGCACCAACGTCGACCTGGTGCGCGGCTACAAAGCCCTGCAAAACGAGTTCTGAACCATGAGCCGCCTGCTGATCCGCAACGCCCGACTGGTCAACGAGGGCCAGGTATTCGACGCCGACGTACTGATCGCCAATGGTCGTATCGAGAAAATTGCCGCCAGCATTCAAGGCGATAACGAACCGGTGGAAATCGATGCCAACGGCCAGTGGCTACTGCCAGGGATGATCGACGATCAGGTGCACTTTCGCGAACCCGGCGCACCGGAAAAAGGCAGTTTCTACAGCGAATCCCGCGCGGCGGTGGCCGGTGGTATCACCAGCTTCATGGACATGCCCAACACCCACCCGGCCACGCTGAACCTGGAAGCCCTTGCCGATAAAAAGCGCCGTGCCGCACTGCATTCAGTGACCAACTACGGCTTCCATTTTGGCGTGAGCAACGACAACCTCGACACCGTCGCGGCCCTCGCTCCTCGTGAAGTAGCTGGAGTCAAAGTGTTCATGGGCGCCTCCACCGGCAATATGCTGGTGGACAACCCACGCATTCTGGAGCGCCTATTTGCCGAGGCGCCGACCATCCTGCTCGCTCACTGCGAACACACGCCCAGCATATTGGCCAACGAGCAGCGCCTGCGCGAACGCTTCGGCGAGCATATTCCCGCCGTCGCCCACCCGCTGATCCGTGATGCCGAGGCCTGTTATCGCTCGTCATCGTTTGCCGTGGAATTGGCCAAACGCCATGGCACGCGCCTGCATGTGTTGCACCTGACCACCGCTCGCGAACTCGCGCTGTTCGAAGACAAGCCCCTGGCCGACAAGCACATCACCGCCGAAGTCTGCCTGCACCACCTGCTGTTCGATGACCGCGATTACCACCGCCTCGGCCACCAGATCAAATGCAACCCGGCGATCAAGACCCGCGCCGACCGCGACGCGCTGCGCCTGGCGTTATTGAGTGATCGTCTGGATGTGATTGGCACCGACCATGCGCCGCATACCTGGGCGCAAAAACAGTTGGACTATCGGCAAGCACCCTCGGGCTTGCCCCTGGTGCAGCATGCCCTGCCGGCGTTGCTGGAGTTGGTGGCCGACGGGCATTTACCCCTGACCACTCTGGTAGCCAAGACCAGCCACCGCGTGGCCGACCTGTTTGCCATTGCTGATCGCGGCTACGTGCGCGAGGGCTACTGGGCCGACCTGGTACTGATCAAACCGGAGCCTGCTGGCAAGCCGGTCAACAGCCAGCCTATTCTCGCCCGCTGCGGCTGGACACCCTTTGCAGAACGCAGCTTTCGCCACAGCGTGAGTACCACACTGGTCAGCGGCCACCTGGCCTGGCACAACGGCCAGGTGGTCAACAGTTGCCAGGGCTTGCCCCTGCAGTTCGGGCGTTAGGCGCGGGGTTTGACCGAACCGCAATCGTTGCCCAGCCACTGGGCGTGGCTGTCCAGGCTACCCTTCTGCTGGATCCCGGTGGCATTGAAGGTACCGTTGACGCTGGTGGTGAATTCTTTCTGGCTCTGGAACGTTGCCACCCCAGTGCCCTGGGCTTTGGGGCAACTGAAACGGAATTTCCACTGGTTGCCGCTCTTGTCGGTGATTTCCTGTTTGCAGCCCGATTGAGGGTCGGTCAGGGGGATCGAATCGGAGGCCACCTGAGCCGGGGTCAGGCACACCTGTACGCCTTTACCGGCCATGTTGATGCCTTGCTTTTCGAGCATGGCGCGCTGTTCAGGGGTCATCTGTTGCTTGAGTTGACCGAGGATCAGCGACAAGTCCGGCAGGTCCTGGTTATCGACTTTCATATTGCCGGTGGTCAATTCCCACAAGCCCGGCGCCAGCATCTGCGCCTGCGCCGCCACAGGCAGCGACAAACCAACAACCATGGCCAAACCAAGCAGACGAGCATTCATCGGGTAACTCCTGGGTAATTGTGGGCGTTAGACGTCGCAAAGCAGCCAGTGTTGCATGGCAAATAAAATAGCGACATTCACAGCCGTTCATGGTCTGTTACGCACTGGACTGCCTGGAGTTACGTCGTTCATGGATTTCTTTGGCCCGCACCTGCTCGCCTACGTCATTGCCACGCTGCACTTTCTCGGAACGCTCGCCGCGATCCACGCAGTACTGACCGTGCGCACCGCACAAGGCTCGATTGCCTGGGCGTTGTCACTGATGTTCATGCCCTACCTGACGCTGATCCCCTACCTGATTTTTGGCCGCAGCACCTTCGACGCGTACATCCAGGCCCGTCGCCAGGCCAACCAGGAAATGCACACGGCCATCACCGAACTGAACTGGCGCCCGTGGGTGGAGGAAGCGCTTGCGGCGCGCAACTCCAGCGCCTACGCCTCCTTGCGCGCCATGCCCAAGCTGGGCCGCATGCCCTGCCTGGCCAACAACGAAGTGCGCCTGTTGATCAATGGCGATGCCACCTTCGGCGCGATCTTCGAGGCTATTCGTAACGCAAAGACCGCCGTGCTGTTCCAGTTTTTCATCATTCACGATGATGAACTGGGCCGCCAATTGCAGGCCCTGTTGAAGGAAAAAGCCGCTCAGGGCGTGGCCATTTACGTCCTGTACGACCGCATCGGCAGCCACGCCCTGCCCCATCGTTATGTGCAAGCGCTGCGTGAGGCAGGCGTGCAGGTCAAGGCATTCGCCACCCGCAGTGGCTGGCTCAATCGCTTCCAGGTCAACTTCCGTAACCATCGCAAGATCGTCGTGGTGGACGGCATCACCGGTTTTGTCGGCGGGCATAACGTAGGCGATGAATACCTGGGTAAAAAACCGCCCCTGGCGCCATGGCGCGATACCCATGTGCAGGTCACAGGCCCGGTGGTGGCTTGCCTGCAGGAGTCGTTTGCCGAGGACTGGTTCTGGGCCGCACGGGAACTGCCGCCGCTGATCCTGCCGGATGCCTACCCGGAAGACGGCGTGCTCTGCCAGTTGCTCGCCAGTGGGCCAGCGGACCCTTATGAAACCTGCTCGCTGTTTTTCGTCGAGGCCATCCATGCGGCGACCGAGCGCGTGTGGATCACCAGCCCCTACTTCATCCCCGACGAGGCGGTATTTGCCGCCCTGCGCCTGGCGGTATTGCGCGGAGTCGATGTGCGCCTGCTGCTGCCGTCACGGCCCGACCACCGCATCGTATATGCCGCGTCCAGCCTGTATGCCAACGAAGCGGTGCGAGCGGGCGTGCGGGTGTTTCGCTACACGCCGGGCTTTTTGCATCAAAAGGTGGTGTTGGTGGACAGCGAAATCAGCGCAATTGGCAGTGCCAACATGGACAACCGTTCGTTCCGGCTGAATTTTGAAGTGATGCTGCTGACGGTGGATGAAGCCTTCGCCAGCCAGGTTGAGCAGATGCTGCTGGACGACTTTGCCCTGGCCCATGAAGTCAGTCAGGAAGAAAGCCGCGAGACCCGTCGCCTGCAACAACTGGGGATGCGCATTGCGCGCTTGATCTCACCCATCCTCTAACCGCCAACACACAACCAATAATGTAGGAGCGAGCTTGCTCGCGAAAAACTCACAGGCGCCGCGTTCATTCAGCTAGTACGCGTTATCGTTGACGTTTTTCGCGAGCAAGCTCGCTCCTACGGTTTTGAGCGTGATCAGCGGTAGAGGTCTTCCCGCGTCCACGGCAGTTCATGCCCGCCATCGGCATGGGGTTTCACTGCCAGTATCTGGTGCAGATTGATCCAGCCTCGGGCAAACGCATAAGCGCAGCCAGCCAGGTACAGCCGCCAGATGCGTAGCGCCTGTTCCGGTACCATCTTCGCCGCTGCTTCCAGGTTGTCTTCCAGACGTTCGCTCCAATGGTCCAATGTGCGGGCGTAATGCATACGCAGGCTTTCGACATCGACCACTTCCAGCCCTGCTTCACTGATCTCGGCGGTCATCATGGCCAGGTGCGGCAGTTCGCCGTTAGGGAACACGTAGCGCTCGATAAACTCGCCGGCGCCTCGGCCTACGGGGCGGCCATCGGTGTGCTTGGCGGTAATGCCATGGTTCATCACCAGACCACCTTCACGCACTGCGCCGAACAGGGTCCGGCAGTACTGCGCCAGGTTGGCGTGGCCGACGTGTTCGAACATGCCCACGCTCACCACTTTGTCGAAACGGCCGTCCTGGGGCAGGTCGCGGTAGTCGAGTAATTGCAGGTCGACCTGGTCTTCCAGGCCTTCGGCTTTCACCCGCTCCTTGGCCAGCGCCAGTTGTTCCTTGCTCAAGGTGATGCCGAACACCTTGACCCCGAACTCCCGCGCGGCATAGCGCGCCAGCCCGCCCCAGCCGCAGCCCACATCCAGCAGATATTCACCCGGCTGCAGCCGCAACTTGCGGCACAGGTGGCGGAATTTGTCTTGTTGGGCCTGGTCGATCGACTCGCTGCCGGTTTCGAAATAACCGCAAGAGTAGGCCATGTCCTGGTCCAGCCATAGCTGGTAGAACTCGTTGGACAGGTCGTAATGGTAGGAAATGGCCGCGGCGTCGGTGGCCTTATCGTGAATCGAGCGCACCGGACGACTCTCCTCGTCGTCATCGACCAAGGCGTGACTCAACTCGTCACATACCCTGATCACTTCGGTGATGGAGCCTTCCAGCTCCAGCTTGCCCTCGACGAAGGCTTCGCCCAGTGAGTCGAGCGTTGGATGGGTCAGCCTGGATACAACCGTGGGATCCTTGACCACGATGGTGACGCTGGGCTCGGGGCCCAAGTTGAATTCATGGCCGTCCCAGAGTCGAAGACGCAGCGGTAGCTGAAGATTCTGTAAGGCCGGTGGAAGTTGCGCGAGCATGAGTAGTCCCCCCTTGTTTCAGACGTCTGCTGTGAGGGTAGACCATGCCAAACAAAGTAGGAAGCTATCGAATGAATAGCCCCCCTTCTATGGCGCTCGGCGCTCGAGCAAACCTTCCTGGACCCACTGTTTCAGCCAAGTGGCCGCTTGCAGCGACGCCCCCTCTGAATAAGTGACCGCCAGCTCAATACACAGTTCTGAAAAGTTCCAGCCCATGGTCACCATGCCCGACAGCGCACAGGCTTCAGCGGCTTCCAGGCTGCGGTAGTGGCAGCGGTTCTGGTTGCGCCACACCAGGCAGATTTGCGCCGGTTCCAGCGCCTGGCTGCCGGGGAAATCCGACTCATCCTTGCTGGCTCGCCAGATCGCCACCGTGTTGAAACGGCAAAGCAGCTGCTGCACCGAAGGCGCCAGCGCAACCTGCAAGGTGGGCCAGTCTTCAGGCGCCAAATGCGCCATGTCATTCAAGGTCAGCGGCTCCCCTTCGGCGGCGTCAAACGCCAAGGTGAACGCCCACTCCAGGCGTGCCAACTCAGCCAAAGGCGCACTTTGCGCAGCCATCAAATGCTCAACGATAAACATCGCAAAGCGCTCGCCCAACCAGCGCACGCTGTAATGGGCCGACGGATAACGGCGGATGTAGGCCTCGGTCAGTGAGCAAAACTGCTCATCTCCCAGCCAATACCAGATGGCACCGAAGTCATGGCGCAGCACCTCTTGCAGTCGCGACAGATAGGCGTTGTGGTAAATCGCCAGGCCGGTGTCCACATCCAACGTCGGCCCTCCCAGCAAGGTGGCGGCAAAGCCACTGCTGGCCGCGGGCGCTTCGGATAATAGATGCTGTTCAAACGCCAACTGCCAGTCGATCAGGCGCATAACGCTCTCCGGGCCAAGGCGCTGGCACCCAACTCACGGGCTTTGTTCAACTCGGTGAGCAACTCTTCGAAGGGCGGAAAATGGTCATCGCGTTCCAACAAAGTCGACACCGGGCCCAAATGCTCCAAAGTTTGCTGATACAGCGCCCACACCGGGTCGCACACTGGATGGTCATGGGTATCGACCACATAGTCGCCATAGTCCATATGCCCCGCCAAGTGTAGTTGGCGAATGCTTTCGGCTGGCAGGTTACGAATGAACGTCCAGGCATCAAAGCCATGGTTGCGTGCGCTGACGTAGACGTTGTTGACGTCCAGCAGCAACTGGCATCCGCTCAGGTGGGCCAAGGCGTTGAGGAACTCCCACTCGGTGAATTCATCCGCCTTGGAACGCACGTAGCTTGAGACATTTTCCAGCACCAGCGGGCGCTGCAACACGTCCTGCACCTGACGCACGCGGCCGGCCACGTGGTAGAGGCTTTCTTCGGTGTAAGGCAGGGGTAACAAATCATGTAACTGATGCGCGCTGCCGCGGCTCCAGCACAGGTGATCGGAAATCCACGCCGGCTGAATGCGCTCTGCGAGCTGTTTGATGTGGTTCAGGTAATCCGTATCGAGGGCATGTGGCCCGCCGATGGACAACGACACACCGTGCATCACCAAGGGGTAACGTTCGGCTATCGCATCCAGGTAGTACAAGGCCTTGCCGCCCTGTACCAGGTAATTCTCGGAGATCACTTCGAACCAATCCACGGCCGGCGACTGTTCTAGGATCTGGTGGTAGTACTCACTGCGTAAACCCAGGCCGTAACCCAGACTTGGAAGGGACGCGGACATGACTCACTCCAGGGCAAAGTGTCCGCAGCGGTAGCAGGCAGCCGCCGCGGTTGCACTTGTTTGCCGGTTACTCGCCGACTTTACCGCCAGCAGCGTCGCAGGCCGATTTGGTCATGGCCTTGAAGCCCATCCCTTTACACTCGCCCTGGCCCTTGCACGCGTGGTCCTTGGTTTTGCAGTCGTTCATACCTTTGCAGGAGGTCACGCCGTAGCAGTGAACGGTGGCGTCTGCCGCTTGTACCTGGGTGGCCACACCCGCGAACAGAGAAGCAGCGGCCATTGCGAGGGCGGCACCAGCAGCAGCGGATTTAATGCTCATTGTTGTATTCCTCATGATCAGTAGTGGAGCCGGTCCGAACGGATTGTTCAGTCTCGACACAGCACTAGAGTGAGGCCTCCTGTCGGCGTTACAGCCGTGAGCAAATATTTCTGAAATTATTCGTCGAGTTTCAACAGCGGCTCCTGGAAGCGCAGTAAACGCCCGGCGTTCCCCAATACCAGCAAGGTGCTGAGGTTATGCAGCACCGCCGCGATCATCGCGCCCGCCGCCCCCAGCCAGCCAAATGCGGCGAACACCACAATGGCCAGTGTCCAGCCCAAGCCAATGATCACATTGACCTGCAACGTCTGCCGACACTGGCGACTCAAGCGCACACAGGTGCCCAGGCGGCGCAAGTCGCTGCCGATCAACACCACGTCCGCCGAGGCCAGGGCGATGTCCGCACCGCCCGCGCCCATGGCCACGCCGACCACGCCGGCCTTGAGCGCCAGGGAGTCGTTGATGCCGTCGCCCACCACCATTGGCCTGAAACCACTGCTGATTTCGCCCAGCACGCGGTTGAGCTTGTCTTCCGGCAGCGCTTGGGCTTCGACATCACTGATGCCCACGTCCAGCGCCAGGCTGTCGGCCACGCTTTGGCGGTCGCCGGTCAGCAGCAGTTGGCGGCCCAGGCCCAAGTCACGCAGCTCTTGCAGGGCCTGGCGCGCTTCGGGTTTGACGCTGTCGGCCAACAGCAGCCAGGCGAGGAACTCGCCGTTCAACGCCAGCCCGGCAATCGGGCCATCATGGGTGGGCACGGCGGTGGTGACGATGCCCAACTGTTCAAACAACTCCGGCCGTCCCAGCGCCGCTTCGCCCTGCTCGGTCTGGGCGACCACGCCCAGGCCCTGACGCTCGCGGATGTCGCTAAGCACCAGCATCTGCTCCTGGGTCGCCAACCCCGCCAACGCTCGGCTGACCGGATGACTGCTTGCCGAACCGAGGCTGGCCGCCAGGTTCAGCAGCGCTTGGCGATCCGGCGCGGCGGTCTCGATGGACTGCAAACGCAGGGTGCCAAAGGTCAGGGTGCCGGTCTTGTCGACCACCAGTGATGTCAGGTCGGCCAGTTCTTCCAGGAACGCCGAGCTGCGAATCAGAATGCCATGGCGCGCCGCCACGGCGATCCCCGCAATAGCGGTGGCCGGCGCCGACAGCACCAAAGCGCACGGACACGCCGCCACCAACACCGCCAGCATCGCCTGCGCATCGTTGGTGACAAACCAGGTGACCGCCGCCAGCAACAGCACCAACACCATATAGCTGCCGGCGTAGCGCTCCAGCAGCCGGGTGATCGGCGGCTTGGAACGCTCGGCGTTCTGCATCAGCGCAATGACTTTGCCCAACGTCGATTCGTTGCCGGTACGCGTGACCTCAAGGCGCAGCAGGCCATCGAGGTTGATCGCCCCACCAAACACCTGCACGCCCACGCTGGCTTCCAACGGCACCGACTCGCCGGTGATCGGCGCCGTGTCCAGGCTCGCCTGGCCGGACAACACCACGCCATCGGCCGGCACGCGGTCACCGGCACGCACTTCGACGATATCGCCGGTGTTCAAGGTGCCGTTATCCACTTCGGTGATGCTGCCGTCCGCCTGCACCAGGCGGGCGTGGCTGCGGGTGAGTTTGCCCAGGGCATGGATCGCTTCCTGGGAGCCAATCACGCTGCGCTCTTCCAGCACATGGCCAAAGATCATGATGATCGGCAGCAACGCGGCGGTGAGCAGATCACCGGTGGCCCAGGCGCCGAGCATGGCCAGGGCGATCAATTGGTCGGTGATGCCGTGCAGGCTCGGAAAGCGCAGGCTGTACCAGGCCGAACGCATCACCGGCACCGCCACCAACAGGGATGCCACGCCAAGCAGCAGCTGGCTGACGCCGCTCTGGTCGGGCGCGAGCCAGCGCCACACCAGGCCCAGCACGAGCAAGCCCAGGGCGAGCATCGCCAAGGTCAATTGCCGGGCAGCGCTGCGCTGCTCGGCTGAGGTCAGCATGGGTGCGCTCATTGCTCGGCTCCCTGGATGATCAAACGGGAGTCGTCTTTGGGATCGACGGTGGTCACGGAACCGGCCTGGCCGAGAATTTTCGGCAAGCGTTCGCGGTACAGGCGCAACAGCAAACCGGGGTCTTTGACCTGGGCGAGGCTGGCAACGGTAGCGGTCTGCGCCTGGGCATTGGCCAAGCGCTCGCTGGCCTGGGCATGGGCGACTTGCACCTGGCGGTCAGCCTCCTGGTTGGCGGTCTGGGTGAGTTTTTCCGCTTCAGTGCGGGCGTTGGCCACGGCTTTATCAGCCTGCTGGCTGGCGGTCAGTACCGCGTTGAACGCATTCACCGCAGGCCCTGGCAGGCTCGATTGCACATCGACGCGGGTGGCTTCGATACCCAGCCCCAAGCCGCTGGCCGCCAACTCCGCCAGGCGTTTGTTGATGCCTTGCACCAGGTCGCCGCGCAGCCGCTCACGCCGTTCGGCGGCGCCATTGTCGCTGCCGATCAGTTCCGGGCGTGCTACCAGGATGGTGTCCAGATCCCGCGCTGCGGTGAGGGCCACGGCGCTGCGTGTCACCAACCGATCCAGGGCCGGCAGCACGTGGTCGCCCTGCAACACAAAGGCGTAGGGTTCGGTCACCTTGTAGAACACCCGCACGTCCAACTGCACCACCCCGGCATCGCCGGTCAGCAGGTAGCCGGAGCCGGCCAGGGCATCGCTCAAGGGGGTGGCGAAACTGGCCACGCGATCGGCCTGCAGCGCCGCATCGGAACGCAGCAGGTTTTCCACCCGCCGTTCGATCACCCGGTCGGCCGCTGGCAGCAGGACGACTTGTTCGAAAGGCTGCGGCCAAGCCAGCAACAATCCGGCGTTCTGAATGCGATCGAGGGCGCCAAAATGCAGGACCACGGCGCGATTCTGCGGGTCGATCTGGCGCACATTGGAAAAGGCCCAGGCCAACGCCGCCAATACGGTGACCGCGTACAGTGCCAGGAACGTCAGGCGCCCGGCCTGGATCCACGGGCTGTCCGGGCTTTCAGGCTCGCTCATGGCTGCAGGTCCTTCGGCCCATCCACCAGGGCGCGAAACGGCGCGGCGTCGGTGCGCAGGATGATCTTGGTCCCCGGCGTGACCACCGTGCCCAAGGTATCCAGCGAACGCAGCAGGTTGTACAGCTGCGGATTGCCAGCGTAGGCGCGGCCATAAATCTGCGCGGCTTCAACCCGCGACTGCGCTTCGATGTCGGCGGCTTTCACAGTGGCATCGGCCTGCATGATGCGCGCATCACGCTCGGCAGCGGAGCGGATCTGCGCCGCTTCGCGCTTGCCCACGGCGGTGCGTTCGGTGGCGATGGTTTCACGCTCGGCGCGCATGCGGTCAACCGTGGCGGTGAGGGTCACCGACGGCAACGTCAAGCGCTCGATACCGACCTGCGCCACGCGCACACCATAGGTGGTGAGCAATTGTTGATCAATCTGCTGGCGCAACTGCGCTTCAAAATCGGCAATGCGCACTTGGCTGGCGTCGGTATTGATCAAGCTGGAGAGGTCAAAACTGGCCGCCGTGGTTTCCAACGCCGAGCCGACGAAGGTACGAATCTGCCGCGCCGCCTCATCCGGCTGGTTCTGCACCGCACGCATAAAACGCTGCACGTTGTCGGCATCGCCCTGCACCTGCCACGCCACATAGGCCTGCACAATAATCCGCAAGCCATCGCGGGTGCCCACATCCTGCAAGCCGCTGGACGTGGTGCGCAGGCGCAGGTCCACCGGGATCGCTGCTTCGAACGGTGCCGGCCAGCGCCAGCCCAGGCCCGGCTCCAGCAGCACGCGCGCAGGGTTGCCGAAGCGGGTAATCACCGTGGCCTCGCCGGAACGCACTTGCACCAGGCTCGCCGCTGCCACGGCAAACAGCACCAGCAACACCGCCCACGCCATGCGCCGCCAGGGAAAAGGCCCGGTCGCCTGCTCATCGCCGTGATGGTGATGGTGGTGGCCGTGATGGTGGTGATGACCGTGATCATGATCGTGGGAATGAGCGCTCAACAGACGAACTCCTTATTGAACGGCTTTGCGCGGCGCCGACGGGTCGGCGGGCAAGGTAAAAGAACGTAGATCGATCGTCGGCGCACTGTCGGCACCCAAACGATGATCCAGAATAAGCAGCTTGGCCTGGGCCAGGCCCTGGCTCAGTTGGCCCAGGTACTGTTCCAGCACGAAGGCTTGGCCCGCAGCGGCGTAGGCTTTTTGTTCGGCGGCAAAGCGCAGGTTCGCTGCTTGGGCGCCGGCATTCACTTCGCGGGCACTGGCCTGGGCCTGATCGCGGGCGGTACTGGCTTGAAGCAGCGCCTGGTTGGTCTGTTCGCTGGCGGCACCGCGTTCACGGGCGATCAAAGCCTGGGCGCCAATCTGCGCGGCTTGCACACCGTGATAAGCGTTGGCGGCCCCGGCCGGCGGATGGATCGCCTCGACCACCGTGGCGAGGATTTCCACACCGCTGTCGAGGGTTTGCAGGTCGGCTTGCACGCTGCGACCAATCTCGTCGGCGAGGCTGGTGCGCTCCTCCCCGAGTAGTTCATCCAGGGTGCGCGAGGCAAAATCGTGCACCAGGATGCGGCTGGCGGTGCTGCGGATCAGGGTCGGGATATCCGCGCTGTTGTAGGTGGCGGCAAGCGCAGCCTGATCGGTGAGGCCGATGCGGTAGACAAAGCGCACGTCCATATTGACTATCTGGAAGCCCTGCTTGTCGCCGCTGCTGCTGGCAATAACCTGGGATTTGTCATTCACATGGCTGGCGTCCCACAGGCGGTTGGCGATCAACGGCGCCGGGCCTTCGGCTGCGGCCAACTGCGGTGTGGCGGCGTCACTGACGCTGGTCGCCAGCTCATGCACCACGCCGTTTTCCACGTTCAGTACGCGGCCCAACGGCCACGGCAAACCCGCATGCAGCCCGGGGCCGAACACCTCAACCGGTTTACCAAAACGCTCATAAATCCCACGGCCTTGCAGGGGCACTTCATGCACACCGGTCAGCGCCCAACCTACCGCCAGCACCACCAGCAACACCGGGAAAAACGCTCGGCGCATGTAAGTGAAGGCCCAGATCTGGCGCAGGTCGATGCCAAAACGGTTGTGCAGTTCATGCTGCAACGCCAGCAAGGGTTGCGGCGGCCAACGCAGCAGGCCGGCGATAAAACTCTGCGCCATCAGGCGCGGTTCGAGACGCGGCTGGCGCGGGCTGAACAGCGAGAGCACGCCCCTGAGCAGGAATTCCAGCGCGACCAGCGCCGGCAGGAGCCCGATGAAGGTGGCCAGGCGCAGCGGCCAGACCGACTCCGCATTGGCAAACAGCAGGCAGATCGCGCTGAGCACCAGGCAGATAATTGCCATCCGGCTCAACTGCGCCAGTTGCGAGGCTTCCGGCCATTGGGCGGCAGTTTCCTGGGCCAGGCGGCGTTCGAATACCAGCAGGCCAAACGCCAGGGCCAATGCGAGCGCTGCGCCAATACTTGCCGATTGCCCGATGGCAGCAGCGGGCAAGCCCAGGTTCCAGAACTGCAGGATGCTGACCAGTGCCAGCAACGACCAGCCGCCCAACCACAGCACCGGTGCGCCAATCTGCGCCAACAGGCCGTTGCCGAACCGGTTGATCAGGCCCTTATGCCAGGGTGTGGGCTCGATGGATTGTTCGACCGCTTCGCCGCGCGGCACTTCCAGCGCCTGGGCACGCCAATCGGCCACCCACCAGGCCGACTGCAAGCCGGCCACCAGCAGCAGCAAGGCCGACGCGCAGTTGATCAATACCACCGGCCAGATCGACACGGGTGCAAACAACGCTACGAACAGCGCCAATATCCAACCACTGAGGGCCAGGGTTGTCAGGCCGATACCGGCCTGGCGCAATCGACGGGCGTGGAACAGCCCCTGCTGAAAACGCGCGAGGCCTTCAACCGAAGCCCCGTCAGCCTCTAGATCCACTTGCATCTGCTCAACGCCCACTTGTACACAATTCGTTACGATATAACACGAAGCGTGAAATTTTTGTTCTCAACCCCGTTCGCACATTTAGGTCGAGGAGCACTCGCAAAATATCCGTCGGCTGTCCGGCCTTCACAGAGTTACCTCAGGGCACGTCGGGCACTGCTACCTTGAATGACTCTACGCATGTTTCGCCAAACACGATGGGCAACCCGTGAGACAGGGTTGCGCGCCGCACGGCGCAAGTCTCGCTCTACTGCTCGAGTCAAAGCCTCCAGGGACGGGCTCCTAACCATCGGAGCGGGTTCGAGAACAGGCTGAGGCTCGACATGAACCTCTATGATGTCAACGTCCGCCCCCAGTTGATAATCGTAAACTTCCTGTCGCGTGATACCCGTAGCACGCAGGCCGAAAGCAGTCATGATTCTCTGAGTTGAACGGCCATTGCCCTCACTGGCCAAAAACCGCTCCAGCATGCCTTCCTGCTGCTGCGTAGCAAGCAGAGCCTCATTGTTTTGAACGTTCCAGCGCACAATGGCTTGCGGTAAAACACCGTAAAAATTGTTATGCCTTGAAATCATTTCATACTGATGCCAGGTAACGTCGGTAGCATTGGGCCCCTCTACTGGCGCACGGTAGTTTTCCATCAAGCGCCAGCGGCCGGGCAAGAATTCGTTTCTGAACCGATACCTGCCTGGGATTGAAGCAGACGTGTAAGTAGACTCAACGCGGTGCTCGCCATACATACGGTGAGTCATGCTCCTCTCCACGGCGTCCCGGCGCTCGGCGGCGACGTGAGCATCCACGTCACGACG
Source organism: Pseudomonas sp. MF6767 (assembly GCF_016405475.1). NCBI lineage: Bacteria > Pseudomonadati > Pseudomonadota > Gammaproteobacteria > Pseudomonadales > Pseudomonadaceae > Pseudomonas > Pseudomonas sp. MF6767. The sequence goes on from NZ_JAEKCY010000001.1 coordinate 592,875, forward strand.
CCGGAATGTCTCTGGATTCTGTCGATAAGCCGGAACATGGGCACTGGAGGAATTATCCGAATAGTCGTCGGCGACTTCCGGAGCCCTGCCATCGTGGTCTCGATACCGGAGCGGATTATTTCGGACCATTCGATACAGATTCAGCCCATCGATTTCGCCCGAGGGATCCGGGTTGATCCAGCGCATCAGCCATGGCGCATAGTAACGCGAACCGTAATAGTACAATCCGGTCGCATCCCGCTCTTGGCCTGAATAACGGATGGTCTTGCCATTAACATGAGTCTGACTTCTGGCCGCCCACCACGCTGTACCACCGAAGGGGTAATACCCCTCATGACTGATCACGTCACCATATTCATCGAGTTCCAACGCAACGCTGCCCAGATGGTCATCAACGTTGTAGCGCCACTGTGGGACAGGTAGTCTCTTGCGACCGTTCGCTCGCCAGTTTAACCGTCGAACTTGACTGCGCCCTAACGCCACGCTGATGACATGCAGGACTTCTCCCGTCGCCGTATCGCTGTGTATCTCCAAACCCGGCAGATACATGACCTGGGCCACATGCTCAACAGACTTTGCCTGCCACACTCGTACCTTGCGTCCACGCTGCCCAGTGCCATGGTAGAAATACCGTTCGTTATCCGCAGGCCCCGCCTTGCGCAGCACCTGGGTGACTTGGTGCAATTGATTACGGGCGTCCCATGTCATCCTCTGCGCGCCGTCCAACATCAACAAATTGCCGTTTGCATCAAACCCATTGGCTAAATCCGGTGGATTCATCTCATCGGCCATGTACATGCTTCGATTACTACGCTCGGCTGTCTTCATCATGCGCAAGGGTTCGCTGCCATGCTTGAGCGTGATTAGATTTCCGCCGAGGTCATAGGTGTAAACCTGCGTGTAGTTACGCAACCGACTCGCGTCACCTCCTCCTGGTAGTACAACACCGGGCAGGCCAGGCTGAATGCCGGCCAGGACGCTTTCCCGTCCGGTGGCCTCAATCAAATGGTAAAGCGTGTCGTAGCGATAAGTGCTAACGGGGACAATTCGTTGAGAATCAAACCATTGGGTTGGTTGTGCCCGGTCCTCCAAGCATTGCAGGTTACCCACGGGGTCCCACTGATAATGTAGGTCCTGGAGTACTTTATCCTGCCGGATTGTGTTCAGTCGTAATAGTCGCCCACTGCGGGCGTCGTAGCCGGGCCGGGAAATGACACCATTACCCGCCAGCTGGGATTCGACTTGACCACAAGCGTTATAGCGGACCGCGCTGAGCAGCAATTGCTCCGGTTTTCCATCCTCAGTCAGACTGGATTGAACCAGTTCACCCGCCACGTTGTAGCAATGGCTCTGCACATTCGCCAACGCATCGGTTTGGCGGAGCAACTGATTCAACGCATCGTGATGCCATTGCGTGAGATACCGCATTGCCGCGCCTTGGTGATCTGTCTCCAATAACGCGTCGCGCTCATCCAAAGACTCAGGCCAATCCGCGGGTACCAATGCCTTGAGAAACTGTTGAGTCTGGCCTGCAACGTGCCCCAGCAAACCGTAATCGACAAAAACCTGGCTGCCGACCCCATCGTCATGCCGAACCAGCCGACCGCAACGATTGCCCATTTCAGTCGATGATCCGTACGTCAGCCGCTCGACGAAGGTCTGGAGAGTGGTCGCTGACTCTTCGCTCACACTAACCTGACGTATTTGGGAGTCATAGCACACCCGCCGGACAGTACCCCGCCCATCCCAACTATGCAGCGTTTGAGCTGCGTCGCCCACAAGGTTGACACGCCAGCCCGCATCTACGCTTTCAACACGCAACAGCTGGCCCGACAGACTATGGGTCATAACTTGGTTGGGCTCCCCTGTTTCACCACCCGTTGCCCACAATCGCGTGTCCCATTGTGCATGCACTCGACCAAGGACATCGCGCGAATACCTTTCGGTACGTGCCTGCAGTGCCTCGTCTAATGTCTGTCGGTGATACGCAACGACCGCTACTTGCAACCTACGCGCGTCTGTCACCCTCAGAGTCGGTGTCTGTCGGTGCAAAGTCGAAGACATTTGCGACCCTCTGCGTGTGTAGAGATGTAACTATAGACACGAACTCGATCACCTGCTGTTGAGGCCCATAGGACGCTCCCACAAGCGGTGATTGATTATGCTCAAGAGCGTGACTAATCCCCTATAAACACGAGCCATCACTGGTGTCGGCTGCGATTAGTCGGCACACTTCAGACAGTTTTTCGCGGGTTCACGGACAAGGAAGCGCCCCCCCATGATTTCCATCTACCAACTCAAGCCGCGTTTTCAAAACCTGCTGCGGCCTCTCGTGCAGCGCCTTTATGACAACGGCACCACCGCCAACCAGATCACCGTGCTGGCCGGGGTTGTTTCCCTGCTGGTGGGGCTGTTGATCGCGGGCTTTGCCCAACACCTCTGGCTGTTTGCACTGATCCCGCTGTGGATGATTGTGCGCATGGCGCTCAATGCCATCGATGGCATGCTGGCCCGGGAATTCGGCCAACAGTCGCGCCTCGGTGCTTACCTCAATGAATTGTGCGATGTGATCGCCGACAGTGCGCTGATCCTGCCCTTTGCATTGATCCCCGATGTGAGCCTGGCGCCGGTGCTGCTGGTGACGCTGCTTGCGGTATTCAGCGAATACGCCGGAGTGCTGGGGCCGATGGTGGGCGCGTCGCGCCGTTATGACGGGCCCATGGGCAAGAGTGATCGGGCGTTCGTGCTCGGGGTGCTGGCCACGGGCGTGGCGCTGGGCTGGCTCGGCGCCGGTTGGGTGGAGGCGGTGATGTGGCTGGTCGCCGCCCTGCTCGCCTATACCTTGGTCAACCGGGTGCGTCAGGGCCTCAAAGAACAACAATCTCTCCCTTCTGCATAAGGATTTTGCGATGCGCGAACAGCAACAGCACACCTTCAGTACCCATGATGGCGTCGAGCTTTTCTATCGGCACTGGCCGGCCACGGCAGGTGTCGGGCCGCGCAAGGCGATCCTGTTGTTCCATCGCGGCCATGAGCACTCGGGGCGTATTGCCCACCTGGTGGATGAACTGGGCCTGCCTGAATTCGACTTCTTCGCCTGGGACGCCCGTGGCCACGGCCAATCCCCAGGCGAGCGCGGCGACAGCCCCAGCTTTGCCACCAGCGCCCGCGATGTGCAGACTTTCTGTGACCACATCAATGCCACCTACGGCATCGAGGAGGAAGGCATCGCCGTCATCGCCCAAAGCGTCGGCGCGGTGATCGCGGCCACCTGGGTTCATGATTACGCGCCAAAAATCCGCGCCCTGGTGCTCGCCTCGCCAGCCTTCAAGGTCAAGCTGTACGTGCCCTTCGCCCGCCCCGGCCTGGCACTGATGCGCAAGTTTCGTGGCAACTTTTTCGTCAACAGCTACGTCAAGGCCAAGTTCCTCAGCCATGACCCCGAACGCGTGGCGTCCTACGACAGCGATCCACTGATCACCAAGGCCATTTCGGTGAATGTGCTGCTGGGCCTTTACGAAGCGGCCGACCGGGTTGTCGCCGACGCCCAGGCGATCCAGGTGCCGACCCAACTGCTTATTTCGGGCTCCGACTTTGTGGTGCACCGTAAACCCCAGCAGCAGTTCTTCGACCGCCTCGGCAGCCTTAAAAAAGAGCTGCATATCCTCCCCGGCTTTTTTCACGACACCCTCGGCGAACGTGATCGCGTCGTGGCGGTGACCAGCGCCAAGCGCTTTATCTTGCAGAACTTCGCCCACCCGCTGGACCGCGCTTCTTTACTGGATGCAGACAAACTTGGCGCCACGTGCGCCGAATCCGAATCCCTCGCCGCGCCGTTGCCACGCAATTCACTGCGCGACCTGTACTGGCGCATGACCCGCGCCAGCATGGGCCTGGGCAAGAACCTGTCGGATGGGGTGAAGCTGGGCTTCGACACCGGCTTCGATTCCGGCAGCACCCTGGACTACGTGTATCGCAATAAGCCTACCGGCAAGGGCGGGCTGGGGCGGATGATCGATACCAACTACCTCAACTCCATCGGCTGGCGTGGTATTCGCCAGCGCAAGCTGAACGTCGAAGAGCTGCTGCGCCTGGCCATGGCCAAGCTGCGTGATGATCACCGCGAAGTCCGTATCGTCGATATCGCCGCCGGCCACGGCCGTTACATTCTTGAAGCCTTGCAGGGCGTCTCGCCGTTGCCGGAGTCGATCCTGCTGCGCGACTACAGCGATATCAATGTGCGCGACGGTGGCGCGCTGATTCGCGAAAAGGGTTTGGGGGACATCGCCCAGTTCGTCAAAGGCGACGCGTTCGACCGCGCCGACCTGGCCGCCCTCGACCCCAAGCCGTCCCTGGCCGTGGTGTCTGGCCTGTACGAATTGTTCGCCGATAACGCCATGGTCGGCGGTTCACTGGCGGGCCTGGCCGAAGCCGTGGAGCCAGGTGGTTACCTGGTCTACACCGGCCAACCTTGGCACCCGCAGTTGGAGCTGATTGCCCGTGCGCTTACCAGCCACCGTCAGGGTCAGGCTTGGGTGATGCGCCGGCGCAGCCAGCCGGAAATGGACCAACTCGTCGAAGCAGCGGGCTTTCGCAAGATCACCCAGCGCGTGGATGAGTGGGGCATTTTCACCGTGTCCCTGGCACAGAAGATCTGAACATGCGCGAAACCGGTTTATTGAAACCTGCGGTGCTTTGGCTGCTGCTGTTGGCGCCGCTGTTTTTCAGCACCTACGGCTTCGCCACCTGGGTCACCAGCCAGCGCAGCGACGTCGGCACCCTGGTGTTCGGCTGGGAAACACACATGCCGTTCTGGGCATGGACAATCGTGCCCTACTGGTCCATCGACCTGCTTTACGGCTTCTCGTTGCTGCTACCCAACACGCGTCATGAGCTCAAACAGCATGCGCTGCGCCTGCTGAGTGCGCAGGTGATAGCCGTGAGTTGCTTCCTGATCTGGCCACTGCGCTTCACGTTTGAGCGGCCGGAACTGGACGGTGTGTTCGGTTGGTTGTTTGCGGTGCTGGCCGGTTTTGACAAACCCTTCAACCAGGCGCCTTCGCTGCATATCGCTCTGCTGGTGATCCTGTGGGTGATGTACCAACGGCATACTCAAGGATTCTGGCGTTGGGTGGTGCACGGCTGGTTCGCGCTAATCGGGGTTTCGGTGCTGACCACTTATCAACATCACTTTATCGACTTACCCACAGGCGCCCTCGCGGGGTGGTTGTGCGTGTGGTTATGGCCGGTGGAGCACCCGAGCCCCTTACTGAATGCACGGCTGACGCGGGATAACCAACGATGGCGGCTAGGGATACGCTATGGGCTGGGCGCAGTGATACTGACAGTGCTGGCCTGCGTATGCGGTGGCGCTTGGCTGTGGCTGCTATGGCCTGCGGTTTCTCTGGGGTTGATCACGGCCAACTACCTCGTACTCGGCGCGTCGGGCTTTCAAAAACGTGAGGATGGCCACCTTACGCCTGCGGCACGCTGGTTATATGCACCTTATCTAGCGGGCGCCTGGATCAATTCGCGGCTGTGGACGCGCAAACATCCTCAGGCCGATCCGATTGTGGATAACGTCTGGCTCGGGCGTATTCCTGCCACCCGCGAGCTGGGTTCATTCAAGGCCATTGTCGACTTATGCGCCGAACTGCCGATTAATCCACAAGGCCGTGCTTACGCCTGCGTGCCCGTGTTGGACCTGATCGCCCCAACCCACGACGAATGCTTGAAAGCGGCCCACACCATTGAACGCCTGCAAGCGAGCGGCCCCCTGTTGGTGTGCTGTGCCCTAGGTTACTCACGCAGCGCCACCGCCGTCGCCGCCTGGCTGTTGAACACGGGGCGAGCCACCACGGTTGAGCAAGCGCTGGCTATTATTCGTACAGCGCGGGCCGATGTGGTCCTGCACCCCGAACACCGTCAAGCATTGGAGGGTTTGCCAAATGCCTGCTGATATGGAACTCCAGGTCGTCGCCAGCCTGTTGCGCCGCGGCCGCTCCCTGGATCAGTTATCCACAGGCCTGACGTTGCTAGGCGTGCTGTTTGGCCTCGCCCAGCTGCTGTTGGCCAGCATTTCCACCATTTGTCTGCTGTTGGCCCTGTGGATGATCGTGCTGGGCCTGCTGCAAAAGTATTGGGCGCTGCGGGTGGCCTTCGACGCCGACCTGTTCGCCCTGCTCGCTCGCGACACCACCCGCACGCCAGACCTGGACCAGGCCCTGCAAACCCTTGGCCTGCAATCGCCCAAGCGAGCCGGTCGGCCATGGACTGAACGCCGTCGCGGCGCCCTCAAACTGCTGCGTAAACAAGCCTGGCTGCTGGGCGCGCAAGCGCTGTTGACCCTGGGCGTCATTCTCGCCAGCCCTTGGCTACCTTTCGCCGGATAAGGAATTCCCATGTTCGAACCCGTGGTCGCCACGCTGATTACTTCCATGGCCCGCACCGTCACTGGCGCCCGCAGCCTGTGGCTGGGGTGCGCGCCGGTCCCGGTGCAGCGGATCTACTTCGCCAACCACAGCAGCCACGGCGACTTCGTCCTGGTGTGGGCATCACTGCCGCAGAACCTGCGCAAATTCACACGCCCGGTGGCTGGCAGTGATTACTGGAACAAGAGTGCGCTGCGCCGCTACATCATCAATCGAGTGTTCAATGGCGTGCTGATCGACCGTGAGCGCAAGGACCCTGTGGACAACCCATTGCAGCCCATGCTTGCGGCGTTGGAGGGCGGCGATTCGCTGATCATTTTTCCCGAAGGCACGCGCAATCTGGAGGATGGCTTGCTGCCGTTCAAAAGCGGTTTGTACCACCTGGCAAAGAGTTACCCACAGGCCGAGCTGGTCCCGGTGTGGATAGCCAACCTGAACCGGGTTATGCCCAAGGGCCGCGTATTGCCACTGCCCTTGTTATGCACCACCAGCTTCGGTGCCCCCCTGCAACTGGAAGAAGGCGAAGACAAAGCCGACTTCCTTGCCCGCAGCCGCGACGCCCTGCTCGCCCTTGCCCCGGAGCATTCCTGAGATGGATAGCCAAACCCTGATGTTATTTGGCGGCATCGGCGCGATCCTGGTCATCGCCTCGCTGATCGGCCTGATCCTCAAGCTGCGCACCCGTGGCAGCCCGAATGCCGTGATCGACAACCTCAACGCCCGCATCAACGCCTGGTGGGTGATGGTGGTGGTGATCGGCATCGCGTTCTGGCTCGGCACCGGCGCGGTGATCCTGCTGTTCTACGCGGTGTCGTTCTACGCCCTGCGCGAGTTCCTCACCCTCACGCCCACCCGACGCAGCGACTACCCGGCCCTGGTGGCCGCGTTCTACCTGGCCCTGCCGCTGCAATACCTGCTGATCTACGCCGACTGGTACGGGCTGTTCTCGATCTTCATCCCGGTGTACGTGTTCCTGCTGCTGCCGATCCTCGCCTCCCTGGGCGGCGACAGTACGCACTTTCTGGAACGGGCATCGAAGGTGCAATGGGGGCTGATGATCGCCGTGTTCTGCGTGTCTTTCGTCCCGGCACTACTGACCTTGGACATACCGGGCTACGAAGGCCGCAACCTGCTGCTGATCGCCTATCTGGTGATCGTGGTGCAACTGTCGGACGTATTGCAGTACGTGTGCGGCAAGCTGTTCGGCAAACGCAAGATCGCGCCCAACCTGTCGCCATCGAAAACCGTGGAAGGGTTTGTGGGCGGAATTCTGCTGTCCTCCTTGATCGGCGCGGCGCTGTGGTGGACCACACCGTTCAATCCCTGGCAGTCGTTTCTGATCGCGCTGCTGATCAACTTGCTGGGGTTTGCGGGAGGGATTGTGATGTCGGCGATCAAGCGTGACCGCGGTGTGAAGGACTGGGGGCACATGATCGAAGGACACGGCGGGATGTTGGATCGGCTGGATTCGGTGTGCTTTGCGGCGCCGATCTTCTTTCATCTCGTGCGCTACTGGTGGACCTGACCCACACCTTTCTCAAACCCGATGGAGATCAAAATGTGGCAGCTGGCTTGCCTGCGAAAGCGGTAGTGCAGTAACAGATGCAGCGACTGACACGCCGCCTTCGCGGGCAAGCCCGCTCCCACAGGGGATATGCGCCTGCCTGTAGGTTTTATGGTGCTTTCAATGCCTCTAGCCAGTGATCTCGATATAGCTAGACTCTCCGCCTCCGGTCGCACCCGATAGCCAGCCCCAAACGAAACTCAGGGTAGTGCGCCCTGCGTGATCAACACCTACCGTGCCTCGTGACCACCCTGCGAGCAGCTCCCCGTCCAGGGTGACGCACTGATAAAGCAGCTCGATAGTATCTGGGCCGGTGACCCGCCCGACCTGCGTTCCCAGGCGAATTCGGCCACCCTGATAAATGCTCGAAATCACCCCGTCTTCGACTTTGTAATGAAACACGGTGCCGGTACCGGACAAGCCTTGCGCGTTATTCGCGACCACAAACCGACGATTGTGCAGACGTGCGTGGACGGTAGCAGAAGGGCTTTGCATCAATACGCATCCTTGAATTGAGCGAATCCAGAACGAAAAAAAGGGGCTGTTTAAAACAGCCCCTATTGGGTACGTCAGTAAGGCTTATTCCACCGTCACCGACTTCGCCAGATTACGCGGCTGGTCAACGTCGGTGCCTTTGAGCACGGCCACGTAGTACGACAGCAACTGCAGCGGGATGGTGTAGAGGATCGGCGACAGCGTGTCGTGGATATGCGGCATGTTGATGACGTGGGTGCCTTCACCGTTGGTCATGCCGGCTTTTTCATCTGCGAAAACGATCAGTTGGCCGCCACGGGCGCGTACTTCCTGCAGGTTGGATTTGAGCTTCTCCAGCAGTTCGTTGTTCGGCGCCACGGTAACCACCGGCATGTCGTCGTCCACCAGGGCCAACGGGCCGTGCTTCAGCTCGCCGGCCGGGTAGGCTTCGGCGTGGATGTACGAGATTTCCTTGAGTTTCAGCGAGCCTTCCATCGCCACCGGGTATTGCGCGCCACGGCCCAGGAACAGGGTGTGGTTCTTGTCAGCGAACAGCTCGGCGACTTTTTCCACGGTGCTGTCCATGGCCAAGGCTTCACCCAGGCGGGTCGGCAGGCGACGCAGTTCTTCCACCAGGGTGGCTTCGACACCTTCGGCGAGGGTGCCGCGCACTTGGCCCAAGGACAGGGTCAGCAGCAACAGGCCCACCAGTTGGGTGGTGAAGGCTTTGGTGGAGGCCACGCCGATTTCGCGACCGGCCTGGGTCAGCAGGGTCAGGTCGGATTCACGCACCAGGGAGCTGATGCTGACGTTGCAGATCGCCAGACTGCCGAGGAAGCCCAGCTCCTTGGCGTTGCGCAAGGCAGCCAGGGTGTCGGCGGTTTCACCGGACTGGGAGATGGTCACGAACAGGGTGTCGGGCTGCACCACCACCTTGCGGTAGCGGAACTCGCTGGCGACTTCGACCTGGCAGGGGATGCCGGCCAGTTCTTCCAACCAGTAACGCGCCACCATACCGGCGTGGTAGCTGGTGCCACAGGCGACGATTTGCACATTGCGCACTTTGGCGAACAGTTCGGCGGCTTGCGGGCCGAAAGCGTTCACCAATACTTGGTTCTGGCTCAGGCGACCTTCCAGGGTGCGCTGTACCACGGACGGCTGCTCGTGGATTTCCTTGAGCATGAAGTGGCGGAACTCGCCTTTGTCGGCGGCTTCGGCACCGTCGCGGTATTGCACGGCTTCGCGCTCGACGGACTGACCATTCACATCCCAGATCTGCACGCTTTCACGGCGGATGTCGGCAATGTCGCCTTCTTCCAGATACATGAAGCGGTCGGTCACTTGGCGCAGGGCCAGTTGGTCGGAGGCAAGGAAGTTCTCGCCCAGGCCCAGGCCGATCACCAATGGGCTGCCACTGCGTGCGGCAACCAGGCGGTCAGGCTGGCTGGCGCTGATCACGGCCAGGCCGTAGGCGCCATGCAGTTCCTTGACCGTGGCCTTGAGGGCGGTGGTCAGGTCGCTTTGATCCTTGAGCTTGTGGTTGAGCAGGTGGGCGATCACTTCGGTGTCGGTGTCCGAGGTGAAGACGTAGCCCAGGCCCTTGAGTTGTTCACGCAGCACTTCATGGTTTTCGATAATGCCGTTGTGCACCACGGCCAGGTCGCCGGAGAAGTGCGGGTGAGCGTTACGCTCGCACGGTGCACCGTGGGTGGCCCAACGGGTGTGGGCAATGCCCAGGCGGCCTGCCAGCGGCTCACCGGCCAGGGCTTGGTCCAGTTCGCTGACCTTACCCGGGCGGCGCATGCGCTCCAGCTTGCCGGCGTTGGTGAAGACGGCCACACCGGCGCTATCGTAGCCGCGGTATTCGAGGCGCTTGAGGCCTTCGATCAGGATGGCAGTAACGTTACGTTCGGCGACTGCGCCAACAATTCCACACATGGTGTTTCTCCTAGATGATTGCCGCGCATATCAGCGTAATGCCGCGGGCTTGGATCTGGTCGCGGGCCTCGAGCGGCAGGCGATCATCGGTAATAAGGGTATGGACGCTGCTCCAGGGCAGTTCCAGGTTGGGAATCTTGCGGCCGATCTTGTCGGATTCGACCATCACCACCACTTCACGGGCGACCTCGGCCATCACACGGCTCAAGCCCAGCAGTTCGTTGAAGGTAGTGGTACCGCGCTGCAGGTCGATGCCATCGGCACCGATGAACAGCTGGTCAAAGTCATAGGAACGCAGCACCTGCTCAGCGACCTGGCCCTGGAACGAATCCGAATGTGGGTCCCAGGTACCCCCGGTCATCAACAGCACCGGCTCGTGTTCCAATTCGCTCAAGGCGCGGGCCACGTTCAGGGAGTTGGTCATCACCACCAGGCCCGGCTGATGGCCCAGTTCGGGGATCATCGCGGCGGTAGTGCTGCCGCTGTCGATGATGATGCGCGCATGTTCACGCAAACGCTTCACGGCCGCACGGGCGATGGCGCGCTTGTAGGCCGAGATGGGCTGGGCAGCGTCGCCCACCAGCTCTTGGGGCATAGTGATTGCACCGCCGTAGCGACGCAGGAGCAAGCCGTTACTTTCGAGGGCAGCAAGGTCCTTGCGGATGGTCACTTCCGAAGTTTCGAAATGTTTGGCCAACTCGTCCACGCTGACTTCGCCCTGCTCGTTGAGCAAGGTGAGGATATTGTGGCGTCGCTGGGGGGTGTTTCGTTTCGACATGGTAGTGATAAGTTTCGTTTCGAAAGATAACGAAGGCAATCAAAACCTATTGGGGAAAGATCGTCAAGAGGCGGAAGGCATTTTTGTAGAGCTTTCGGACATGCCACTAAACAACTGTGGGAGCTGGCTTGCCTGCGATAGCTGCGTGTCAGGCGACATCATGATGAATGTCAGACCGCTATCGCAGGCAAGCCAGCTTCCACAGGAGTGAGTCTCAACCTATCGAGTTGTGGATAACTCAGCTCTTTTTGATCTTGACCGGGCGTTTCCAGCCGTCGATGTTGCGTTGGCGGGCGCGGGCAACGGCCAGTTGGGACTTATCCACATCCTGGTTGATGGTCGAGCCCGCTGCGGTGTTGGAACCATCACCGATGGTCACGGGAGCAACCAGCGAGTTATTGGACCCGATGAACACGTCTTCACCAATGGTGGTCTGGTACTTGTTGGCACCGTCATAGTTGCAGGTGATGGTGCCAGCGCCGATGTTGGTGCGTGCGCCGATGACGGCATCCCCCAGATAAGTCAGGTGGCCGACTTTGGCGCCTTCGCCGAGGTGAGCGTTTTTCAGTTCGACAAAGTTACCCACATGGGCCTGGGCCCCCAGCTCACTACCCGGACGCAAGCGCGCAAACGGCCCGGCATCGCTGCCCTCACCCATCACGGCACCGTCGATATGGCTGTTGGCCTTGACCACCACGCCTTTGCGCAAGGTGCTGTCCTTGATCACGCAGTTCGGACCGATGACCACACCGTCTTCAATGATCACGCGGCCTTCGAGGATCACATTGATATCGATCAGGACGTCGCGGCCCACCGTGACTTCGCCACGTACATCGAAACGCGCCGGGTCTCGCAGGGTCACGCCCTGGGCCATCAGGCGCAGGCCTTCGCGCAGTTGATAGTGACGTTCCAGCTCTGCCAGTTGTTTGCGGTCGTTGGCGCCCTGCACTTCCATCGGATGGTGGGGCTGCTCGGTGGCGACCAGCAGGCCATCGCTGACGGCCATCTCGATGACGTCGGTGAGGTAGTACTCGCCCTGAGCGTTGTTGTTGGACAGGCGGCTCATCCAGTCGGCGAGCTTGTTGGCAGGCACGGCGAGAATGCCGGTATTGCCTTCAGTAATCGCGCGCTGGGCTTCGCTGGCATCTTTGTGTTCAACGATGGCAGCCACCTTGCCGTCGGCGTTGCGCACAATGCGGCCGTAGCCCGTAGGGTCATCCAGCTCAACGGTCAGCAGGCCCATCTGGCCAGGCACCACGTGCTTGAGCAGGCGTTGCAAGGTTTCCACTTCAATCAGCGGGACATCGCCGTAGAGGATCAATACCGTGTCCGCAGTGATGAAAGGCACAGCCTGCGCGGTCGCGTGGCCGGTGCCCAGTTGCTTGTCTTGCAATACGAAATTCAGATCGTCCGCAGCCAGACGCTCACGGACCACGTCGGCACCGTGGCCAATCACCACATGAATACGTTGTGGGTCCAACTGGCGGGCACTGTGGATAACATGGCCCAGCATGGAGTTGCCGGCAACCGGATGCAGTACCTTGGGCAGGGCTGAACGCATGCGGGTGCCCTGGCCTGCGGCGAGAATGACGATTTCAAGAGACATGAATGGCTACCAATCCTGGGCGGTCCGGGTTCAGACCAAAGAAGTGTTTTGCAAAAAAAGAAAAAGGGTAGCCGAGGCTACCCTTTTTAATCAATCACGCATGAAACAAAACGGCGACGCCGCTTACTTCTTGCGGATCTGCTGGAGAGTACGCAGCTGGGCTGCGGCCTCGGCCAGACGGACTGCAGCAGCGCTGTAGTCGAAGTCTGCGCCTTTTTCGTTCAGCGCCTTCTCGGCAGCCTTGACGGCTTCCTGAGCGGAGGCTTCATCCAGGTCGCCAGCACGTTGCACGGTGTCGGCAAGTACCTTGACCATGTTCGGCTGAACCTCGAGGAAACCACCGGAGATGTAAAACACCTCACGTTCCCCGCCTTGCTTGGTCAGAGTGATCGGACCTGGCTTCAAGCTTGTGATCAGCGGGGCGTGACCCATGGCGATACCAAGATCACCCAGGTCACCGTGCGCTGTTACAAACTCGACCAGACCGGAGAAAATTTCTCCTTCCGCGCTGACGATATCGCAATGGACTGTCATAGCCATCTGATTGCCTCAACCTGATGAGCGCCCGTTTCCGGGCGCCAGGATTACAGTTTCTTGGCTTTCTCGATCGCTTCTTCGATGCCGCCGACCATGTAGAACGCTTGTTCTGGCAGGTGGTCGTAGTCACCGTTGAGGATGCCTTTGAAGCCAGCAATGGTGTCTTTCAGGGAAACGTATTTACCCGAGGCACCGGTGAAGACTTCAGCCACGAAGAACGGCTGCGACAAGAAACGCTGGATCTTACGAGCACGGTTTACCAACTGCTTGTCGGCTTCCGACAGCTCGTCCATACCCAGGATCGCAATGATGTCCTTCAGTTCTTTGTAACGCTGCAGCACGTACTGAACACCGCGAGCGGTGTCGTAGTGCTCCTGGCCGATCACGTTCGGGTCCAGCTGGCGCGAAGTCGAGTCGAGTGGATCGACCGCTGGGTAGATACCCAGGGAAGCGATGTCACGGGACAGAACAACGGTGGCGTCCAAGTGGGCGAAGGTGGTGGCTGGCGACGGGTCGGTCAAGTCATCCGCAGGTACGTATACCGCTTGGATCGAGGTGATCGAACCTTCCTTGGTCGAAGTGATACGCTCTTGCAGAACGCCCATCTCTTCAGCCAGGGTCGGCTGGTAACCTACTGCCGAAGGCATACGGCCCAGCAGTGCGGATACTTCAGTACCGGCCAGGGTGTAACGGTAGATGTTGTCGACGAACAGCAGAACGTCGTTACCTTCGTCACGGAACTTCTCGGCCATGGTCAGGCCAGTCAGGGCTACGCGCAGACGGTTTCCCGGCGGCTCGTTCATCTGACCGTAAACCAGTGCCACTTTGTCCAGAACGTTGGAGTCCTTCATCTCGTGGTAGAAGTCGTTACCCTCACGAGTACGCTCACCAACACCTGCGAACACGGAATAACCGCTGTGCTCGATGGCGATGTTACGGATCAGTTCCATCATGTTTACGGTCTTGCCAACACCGGCACCACCGAACAGACCGACTTTACCGCCTTTGGCGAACGGGCAAACCAAGTCGATGACCTTGATGCCGGTTTCCAGCAGGTCGTTGCCGCCCGCTTGTTCTGCGAACGAAGGTGCTGCGCGGTGAATGCCCCAGCGCTCTTCGGTGGCAATCGGGCCAGCTTCGTCGATAGGGTTGCCCAGTACGTCCATGATCCGGCCCAGAGTCGCTTTACCGACCGGTACGGAGATGGCAGCGCCAGTGTCGACAACGTCCAGACCGCGCTTCAAGCCTTCGGTGGAACCCATCGCAATGGTACGAACTACGCCGTCGCCCAGCTGCTGCTGAACTTCCAGGGTAGTTTCCGCGCCTTGTACTTTCAGCGCGTTGTAGATGCTCGGTACGCTGTCGCGTGGAAATTCCACGTCGATAACGGCGCCGATGATTTGAACGATACGTCCGCTACTCATAGCTGGATCCTCTGAATATTTGAACCGTTAAACCGCGGCAGCGCCGCCGACGATTTCCGAGATCTCTTGGGTGATCGCAGCCTGACGCGCCTTGTTGTAGATCAGCTGCAAATCGCTGATCAGATCACCGGCGTTATCGGTAGCGTTTTTCATCGCGATCATCCGCGCCGCTTGTTCAGCTGCGTTGTTCTCGACCACCGCCTGGTACACCTGCGACTCCACGTAGCGCACCATCAAGCCGTCAAGCAGCTCTTTGGCGTCTGGTTCGTAGAGGTAGTCCCAGTGGTGCTTGAGTTCCTGATCCGGAGTCGCCACCAGTGGAATCAATTGCTCCACGGTTGGCTGCTGGGTCATGGTGTTGATGAACTTGTTGGATACCACGGAGAGGCGGTCAATACGGCCTTCCAGGTACGCATCCAGCATCACCTTCACACTGCCGATCAAATCATTGATCGACGGCTCTTCACCCAGGTGGCTGATAGCTGCAACGACGTTACCGCCGAAGTTGCGGAAAAAGGCCGCACCCTTGCTACCAACAACACACAGATCAATCTCGACGCCGTTTTCGCGGTTTACCGCCATGTCCTTGACCAGGGCCTTGAACAGGTTGGTATTCAGACCACCGCACAAACCACGGTCACTGCTCACTACCACATAACCCACACGCTTGACGGCGCGGTCGATCATGAACGGGTGGCGGTATTCCGGGTTGGCGTTGGCCAGATGCCCAATTACCTGGCGGATACGCTCCGCATAAGGACGGCTAGCAGCCATGCGCATTTGTGCCTTGCGCATTTTGCTGACCGCCACTTTTTCCATGGCGCTGGTAATTTTTTGCGTGCTTTTGATGCTCGCAATCTTACTGCGAATCTCTTTTGCGCCTGCCATGTAACACCTATCAGGTTAGCAAGCGGGAGCCTTGCGGCTCCCGCTGCGGCTTACCAGGTTTGGGTGGCCTTGAACTTCTCGATACCGGCTTTCATGCCAGCGTCGATATCGTCATTGAAGTCACCCTTCACGTTGATCTTCGCCATCAATTCGGCGTGATCGCGGTTGAAGTAAGCAATCAGCGCTTGTTCAAAGCTGCCGACCTTGGCGATTTCAACGTCGGTCAGGAACCCACGCTCAGCGGCATACAGCGACAACGCCATGTCAGCGATCGACATTGGGGCGTATTGCTTCTGCTTCATCAACTCGGTAACGCGCTGACCATGCTCAAGTTGCTTACGGGTCGCTTCGTCCAGGTCAGAAGCGAACTGGGCGAATGCCGCCAGTTCACGATACTGAGCCAGAGCGGTACGGATACCACCGGAGAGCTTCTTGATGATCTTGGTCTGAGCGGCACCACCCACACGGGATACCGAAACACCGGCGTTCACTGCAGGGCGGATGCCCGAGTTGAACATGGCCGATTCCAGGAAGATCTGACCGTCAGTGATGGAAATCACGTTGGTCGGAACGAACGCGGAAACGTCGCCAGCCTGGGTTTCGATGATCGGCAGTGCGGTCAGGGAACCGGTTTTGCCGGTCACTGCGCCGTTGGTGAACTTCTCTACGTACTCTTCGGAAACGCGGGATGCGCGCTCCAGCAGACGGGAGTGGAGATAGAACACGTCGCCTGGGTAAGCTTCACGGCCTGGTGGACGGCGCAGCAGCAGGGAAATCTGGCGATAGGCCACTGCTTGCTTGGACAGATCGTCATAAACGATCAGCGCGTCTTCACCGCGGTCGCGGAAGAATTCACCCATGGTGCAGCCGGAGTACGGTGCCAAGAATTGCAGCGCAGGAGATTCCGAAGCACTGGCAGCCACGATGATCGTGTTGGCCAGGGCGCCGTTTTCTTCCAGCTTGCGAACTACGTTGGCGATGGTCGATTGCTTCTGACCGATGGCTACGTAGACGCAGAAAATGCCGCTGTCTTTCTGGTTGATGATCGCGTCGATCGCCAGAGCGGTTTTACCGATCTGACGGTCACCGATGATCAGCTCACGCTGGCCACGGCCGACTGGGATCATGGCATCGACAGCCTTGTAGCCAGTCTGTACAGGCTGGTCTACCGACTTACGCCAGATCACGCCTGGAGCAACTTTCTCGACCGCGTCGGTCTCGGTGTTGCCCAGTGGACCTTTACCGTCAACAGGGTTACCCAGTGCGTCGACTACGCGACCCAGCAGTTCCTTACCAACCGGAACTTCCAGGATGCGGCCTGTGCACTTGGCGCTCATGCCTTCAGCCAGACTGGTGTACGCGCCCAATACAACGGCACCTACGGAGTCTTGCTCCAGGTTGAGGGCCATACCGTAGACGCCGCCCGGAAACTCGATCATCTCGCCGTACATTACGTCGGCCAGACCGTGAATCCGCACGATGCCGTCAGATACGCTGACGACAGTGCCTTCGTTACGGGCTTGGGAGGTCACATCGAGCTTGTCGATGCGGCCCTTGATAATTTCACTTATTTCGGAAGGATTGAGTTGCTGCATTGCTCTGCTGCCCCTTCAAACTCAAGATTTCAATGCTTCGGCAAGTTTCGCGATTTTGCCGCGAATCGAGCCATCGATAACCAGGTCGCCGGCACGGATAACAACACCACCAATAAGCGATGCGTCCTCCGAAGCTTGCAGGCGCACTTCCCGATTGAGTCGTGCACTGAGAACCTTGGCGAGTTTGTCTTGCTGTTCTTGGTTCAATGCGAAAGCACTGGTCACTTCAACGTCTACCGATTTCTCTGCTTCGGCCTTGTACAGGTCGAACAGAGCGGCGATCTCCGGCAATAGCGGGAGACGGTCGTTTTCGGCAATGACGTGGATGAAGTTCTGCACCTTCACATCAAACTTGTCGCCGCACACTTCAATAAAAGTGGCGGCCTTGTCTGCGCTCGTCAGGCGCGGGGCCTTGAGCACGCGCTGCATGGTGTCGTCTTGCGACACTGCTGCAGCCAGGCCGAGCATGGCTGACCAAGAGGCCAGCTGCTGGTGGGCCTGGGCGTGCTCGAAGGCTGCCTTAGCGTAAGGTCGGGCCAACGTGGTCAGTTCTGCCATGATCGCCCTCGCTTAAATTTCAGCAGCCAGTTTGTTAACCAGCTCCGCGTGCGCGTTTTGATCGATTGTGGCACCGAGGATCTTCTCAGCACCGCCAACGGCCAGAGCACCCAGTTGGGCACGCAGCGCGTCTTTGACACCGTTCAGTTCCTGTTCGATCTCGGCATGAGCCGAAGCCTTCACACGGTCAGCTTCGACGCGGGCTTTTTCAACAGCCTCTTCGACGATCTGGTTACCGCGTTTCTTGGCTTGCTCAATGATCTCGGCTGCCTGTGCTTTAGCTTCGCGCAGTTGCTGACCCACTTTCTCGTGGGCCAACTCCAGGTCGCGAGCTGCACGGCTGGCAGCGTCCAAACCATCCGCGATCTTCTTCTGACGTTCGTGCAAAGCCGCGATGACCGGAGGCCACACGAACTTCATGCAAAACACTACAAAAATGAAGAACGCAACGGATTGGCCAATCAGGGTTGCATTAATGTTCACGCCAACACCTCGCTCATTCGTTGTCCATCACCCCAATCACTCGAAAAGTCGAGTGATTAGCCAGCGAGTTGACCAACGAAGGGGTTCGCGAAGGTGAAGAACAGTGCGATACCAACGCCGATCATGGTCACGGCGTCGAGCAGGCCGGCGACGATGAACATTTTAACTTGCAGCATTGGGACCATTTCTGGCTGACGCGCTGCGCCTTCCAGGAATTTGCCGCCCAGCAGGCCGAAACCAATGGCAGTACCCAGGGCGCCCAGGCCGATCAACAGTGCAACAGCGATAGCGGTTAGACCAACTACAGTTTCCATCTTTCCTCCCGACTTTTACGTCGTATGGTTTAGGTTTTTTAGATTTTAAAGCGGTAAAACAAATCGTTTCATAGCCCTGTTGGGCCACCTTCCCGTTTGACCGGGAAGGACATCAGACTAGTCGAGACTGGTCTTAATGGTTCTCTTCGTGCGCCATCGACAGGTAGACGATGGTCAGCATCATGAAGATGAAGGCCTGCAGGGTAATGATCAGGATGTGGAACACAGCCCACGCCCACTGCAGAACTACGCCCAGGCCGCTAAGCCAGAGCAGACCGCTGCCGAACATCACAGCGATCAGAATGAACACCAGCTCGCCGGCATACATGTTGCCGAACAGTCGCAGAGCCAGGGAAATCGGCTTGGCGATCAGGGTGACGAATTCCAGCAGGAAGTTCACCGGGATCAGCAGGGCTTGAACGAAGATGTTCTTGCTGCCGAACGGGTGCAGGGTCAGTTCGCCGATGAAGCCGCCGATGCCCTTGACCTTGATGCTGTAGAAAATGATCAGCGCGAATACCGACAGAGCCATGCCCAGTGTGGCGTTCGGGTCAGTGGTGGATACGGCGCGGAATGGAATGTGCGGGTCGCCGGAGATCGCCATGGCCAACTGAGGAATCCAGTCCACCGGAATCAGGTCGACGGCGTTCATCAGGAACACCCAGACGAAGATGGTCAGTGCCAGCGGTGCAATCACCGGGCTACGGCCATGGAAGCTGTCTTTCACGCTGCCATCGACGAATTCGACCAATACTTCAACGAAGTTCTGCAAAGCACCTGGCTGACCGGAAGTCGCCTTCTTTGCCGCCATGCGGAAAATCAGAACGAAGATCAGGCCCAATGCGACCGACCAACCCAGAGTATCCAGGTGGAAAGCCCAGAAACCCATTTCTTTGGCTTCTGCTGCGGTGTGGGCAAAGCCCCAGCCGCCATTAGGAAGCTGACCGAAGGTCAGGTTCTGCAAGTGGTGCTGGATATAGCCCGAAGCGGTTGTTTCTGCCATGGTTGCCTCAAACGCCCTAAGGTTTCGAAAGTCTTGTTTTCATTAGCAGGGGAGCGAACCAGCTGACCAGTTGGGTCAACACGAAGACGCCGAATACAGCCAGCGGCGCCAATGGCTTCACACCTGCAAAGGTCAGTGCAAACAGCACTGCCGTCAAAATCAGTTTCCCCGCCTCGCCGGCATAAAAAGACCGGACGATAGCCTGGGCTGCTCGGGCGCCGGAAAACCGAAAGGCCCTGTGAGCAAAATACATATTGGGCAGCAAGGCTATCAGGCCTCCGCAGAGTCCTGAATACCCGGCTACGACTCCATGCCAATACCAAAGCGCCAATGCGGCGATCAGCAAAATGACAAATTGAGCCAGTAGAACCGGAAAAACAGCCAAGCGATGGAACGGCAACGTGTTTGGCGTGCGGGTTTCCATCACTCTTGCTCCTCAATGGTCGGCTGCCGGAAATCAATAACTTGGCATAATTTGTGCCGACAAAATGCGCGCAGAGTATAGGGGCGGTTCAGCCCCTATTCAACTGTCGGGTAGTGATTTCCGATCACGCGCTACATAAGCAAATGTTTCAGCGGATGTGGGCAAGGACACCTTGAAGCTCGTCAAGGGAGTTATATCCGATGACCAATTGCCCTTTGCCCTTCTTGCCGTGACGAATTTGCACCGCAGAGCCCAGGCGCTCGGCCAGGCGCTGCTCGAGTCGTGCGATATCGGGATCAGGTTTGGCGGTTTCGACCGGTGCAGGTTTGCCGCTGAGCCACTGGCGCACCAGCGCTTCAGTCTGACGCACGGTCAGGCCTCGTGCGACAACGTGTCGCGCCCCTTCAACCTGTTGATTTTCCGGCAAACCGAGCAACGCACGGGCATGGCCCATTTCCAGGTCGCCGTGGGACAACATGGTCTTGATCACTTCCGGCAGCGCGATCAAACGCAACAAGTTGGACACGGTGACGCGGGACTTGCCCACTGCCTCGGCCACTTGTTGCTGGGTGAGCTGGAATTCCTGCTGCAAACGCTGCAACGCAATCGCTTCTTCGATCGGGTTGAGGTCTTCACGCTGGATATTCTCGATCAACGCCATGGCGATCGCGGTTTCATCCGGCACATCGCGCACCATCGCCGGGATGGTTTCCTTGCCGGCCTGCTGGCTGGCACGCCAGCGGCGCTCCCCGGCGATGATCTCAAAGCGGCCACCGCCAATGGGGCGCACCACGATGGGCTGCATCACGCCCTGGGCCTTGATCGAGTTGGACAGTTCTTCCAGGGCCTGGGGGTCCATGTCCCGACGTGGCTGGTATTTGCCCCGCTGGATCAGGTCCAGCGGCAAGTGCTGCAGCTCGCGCTCGTCGGCCTGCACCGCTTGTTCTTCAAGCGATGTGACGGTCGGACCACTCAACAGTGCATCCAGTCCACGTCCGAGACCTCGTTTCTTGACGGCCATGGGGATTCCTTAATTTGGCTGGGCTGCAGCGGTGCGTGAATTACGGCGTTGGCGGCGAACCATCTCGCCAGCCAATGCCAGGTAGGCAATGGCACCACGCGAGGATTTGTCGTACGCCAGCGCGGGCATGCCATAGCTTGGCGCTTCGGCCAGGCGGATGTTGCGTGGAATCACGGTGTCGTACAACTGATCGCCAAAGTGTTCCTTGAGCTGCGCCGACACATCGTTCATCAGGCTCAGGCGCGGGTCATACATCGTACGCAGCAGGCCTTCGACTTTCAGGTTCGGGTTGAGCAACTCGGCAATTCGCTTGATGTTATCCACAAGGTCGCTCAAGCCTTCGAGAGCGAAGTACTCGCACTGCATGGGGATAATTACCCCATCGGCGGCAACCAGCGCGTTAAGCGTGAGCATCGACAGCGACGGTGGACAGTCGATCAAAATGTAATCGTAGTTTTCGCGAATGGGCGCCAGGGCGCTGCGCAGACGGCTTTCTTTCATCTGCATTTCCAGCAGCACCACTTCCGCCGCGGTCAGATCGCGGTTGGCCGGCAGCAGTTGGTAACCGCCGTGCTCGGAATAGTGCATGGCCTGGGCCAGGTCGCATTCGCCAATCAGCAAATCGTAGACCGAGTTTTCCAGGCCGTGTTTATCCACACCGCTACCCATGGTGGCGTTGCCCTGTGGATCGAGATCGATCAACAGCACCCGACGCTTGGTCGCGACCAGGGATGCTGCGAGGTTGATACAGGTGGTGGTTTTACCCACGCCACCTTTCTGGTTCGCTATCGCGAATACCTTAGCCATTCTTGCTTGTGTTCCCAATCATGCCGTGCGGCGCAGTATCAGCAGATGGCGTTGGCCTTGGCAACCAGGTACGGCCAAGGCGTGTTCGCTATCGAGGTGGAAGTCTGCCGGCAATGCTAACAGCTCGTCGCTTGGATGAACGCCCTTCATTGCCAACCAGCGGGTATCACGGTCGCCCAGGTGGCGTGTCCAGTTGCTGAAGTTCTCCATGCTGCTGAACGCCCGAGACACGATCCCGTTGAAAGGCAGTTCAGGCGTGAATGCTTCGACACGACTGTGGATAACTTGCAGGTTATCCAGCTTGAGTTCGAGTTTGACCTGGGTCAGGAAGCGGGTTTTCTTGCCGTTGCTGTCCAGGCAGGTCACGTGGGACTCGGGAAACAGGATCGCCAACGGGATGCCAGGCATGCCGCCGCCGCTGCCCACATCGAGCCAACGGCCATTTTCGATAAACGGCATCACGCTGAGGCTGTCGAGCAAATGCCGCGACACCATCTCGTCTGGGTCACGCACTGCTGTCAGGTTGTAAGCCTTGTTCCATTTGATCAACAGGGCCAGGTAGCCCAGCAGTAGCTCATGCTGGGCTTCGGTCAGGGCTACGCCCAACTGACGCGCTCCTGTGGATAACTCTTCGGCGTGTTGCGAGGTGACCAACGAACTCAAGCGCTTTGCTCCAACTGACGGCCCGCGCCGCGTTTTTTCAAATGAATCATCAACAGCGAGATGGCTGCCGGAGTGACGCCAGGGATACGTGAAGCCTGCCCGAGGGTTTCCGGCCGAGTTATCCCCAACTTGCTTTGAATTTCCTTCGACAACCCGGAAATCCCGCTGTAGTCGATATCCACAGGCAGTTTGGTGTCTTCACTGGCTCGCAGCCGGGCGATCTCGTCCTGCTGGCGATCAATGTAGCCTGCGTATTTGGTCTTGATTTCAACCTGTTCAGCAACCTGTGGGTCTTCTGCGCCCTGGCCAGTCACTTCAACCAGACCAGCGTAGTCGATTTCCGGGCGGGAAAGCAGGTTGAGCAAGTTGTACTCATGGGTCAACGGCGTGCCGAATTTTTCTGCAATGGCGTCGCCTTGCTCCGTGCCCGGGCGAACCCAGGTACTTTTCAGACGCTGTTCTTCGAGCGCAATGCTTTCGCGTTTTTTGCAGAAGGCCGCCCAGCGGGCGTCATCGACCAGGCCCAGCTCGCGACCTTTTTCGGTCAAGCGCAGGTCGGCGTTGTCTTCGCGCAGGATCAGACGGTATTCCGCCCGAGATGTGAACATCCGGTACGGTTCCTGGGTACCCAGGGTAATCAGGTCGTCGACCAATACGCCGATGTAGGCTTCATCGCGACGCGGGCACCAGCTGTCTTTGCCTTGTGCACGCAATGCTGCGTTGGTCCCGGCCAGCAAACCTTGGGCCCCGGCTTCTTCATAACCGGTAGTGCCGTTGATTTGGCCGGCGAAGAACAGGCCGCCGATCACTTTGGTTTCCAGGCTGTATTTCAGGTCGCGCGGGTCGAAGTAGTCGTACTCGATGGCGTAGCCCGGACGCACGATGTGCGCGTTTTCCATACCGCGAATCGACTGCACGATCTGGATTTGCACATCGAACGGCAGCGAAGTGGAAATTCCGTTGGGGTACAGCTCGTGGGTGGTCAAGCCTTCGGGTTCGATAAAGACCTGGTGGCTTTCCTTGTCGGCAAAGCGGTGGATCTTGTCTTCGATCGACGGGCAATAACGCGGGCCAATGCCTTCGATCACCCCGGAATACATCGGCGAACGATCAAGGTTCGCGGCAATGATTTCGTGGGTTCGGGCGTTGGTGTGGGTAATCCAGCAGCTGACCTGTTTCGGGTGCAGTTCTTTGGAACCCATGAACGACATGACCGGGATCGGCGTGTCGCCGGCTTGCTCGGTCATCATCGAGAAATCCACAGAACGCCCATCAATGCGTGGCGGGGTTCCGGTTTTCAAACGGCCGACGCGCAGCGGTAGTTCACGCAGACGTTTTGCCAAGGCAATCGACGGCGGGTCACCGGCACGACCACCGGAATAATTTTGCATACCGATGTGGATAAGTCCGCCGAGGAACGTGCCCGTGGTCAGTACGACCGAATCTGCATGAAAACGCAGACCCATTTGCGTAACGACACCGCGTACCTGGTCCTGCTCGACGATCAAGTCATCGGCGGCCTGCTGAAATATCCACAGGTTCGGCTGGTTTTCCAGGGTTTCGCGTACCGCTGCCTTGTACAGGATGCGGTCGGCCTGAGCCCGGGTAGCACGTACGGCCGGGCCTTTGCGGCTGTTGAGCACGCGAAATTGAATACCACCCTTGTCGGTGGCCATCGCCATTACCCCGCCAAGGGCATCGATTTCCTTGACCAGATGGCTTTTGCCAATCCCGCCAATTGCGGGGTTGCAACTCATGGCACCGAGGGTTTCCACGTTATGCGTCAGCAACAGGGTTTTTACGCCCATGCGTGCTGACGCCAGTGCTGCCTCGGTACCGGCATGACCGCCGCCGATGACGATCACTTCAAAACGGGAAGGGAAATCCACCACGCACCTCGTGCCTGCTTATGTAGGTAATCAGGAATTGTTTGTTGAAAGGGTTCTACAGCTTTGGCGGCAAGTATAGGGACTTCGCCCTTCCTAAAGAACCCTTTGCACAAAACTTAACCAGCTGTGGATGAATCACAGACAATAGAAATTAAAAGAGAGAAATTTATTAAATCTTTGTTTTTATGTTTATTTATACTGAGCAAAATTTCTGTGGATAGATCTCTGCAGGCCTTTATTTTCAATGTGTACAGCGATTCAAAACGTTGTGGTCATCTGTCGATGAGGCCCTTGGATAAGTGCTTTAAGCCTGTGGATTAAACGACTGGTTATCCACAGGTGGGTTTTTACTCAGGTTTCAGGCCCTGTTATCAACTGGGCACAACCGCGGTTATTCACAGGGCTTAATCCACAGAAACGGCCGATTTCGTCCACGGCAAAGCTGGGAATTAATCCCGGGTGGGACAAAAACAGATCTATTGTGGGAAAACACTGGGCCAGTTAATAATAGCGATTATCATTAACCTACCTTGTCGCGCCTATGCCTTCCTCCTCACATACCGCAGCGGTCCAGCACATCTATGAACAGCACCATTCGTGGTTGCGCGGATGGCTCAAGGGAAAATTGCATAACGCCAGCGATGCAGCCGATGTGGCCCACGATACGTTCGTGCGCATGCTCGGTGGATGTCACGCAGCGCAGATCCGTGAACCACGGGACTATCTGACGACCATCGCCAGGGGTCTGGTGATTGACCGCTATCGGCGGCACGCCATCGAGCAGGCCTACAGGCAAACCCTGGCAGAGCGTCCCGAAACCACAGCTATCAGTGAAGAAGACAAGGCAATCATCATCGAAACCCTAGTGGCTGTGGATAAAGCGCTGTCTGGCCTGGGTGAGCGGGCACGGCGAATTTTCGTGCTCGCACAGATTGAAGGGCTGACTTATCAAAAGATCGCCGATCAACTGCAGGTATCGCTGACCACGGTGAAGAAACACATGATCCGCGCCCTCACCGAATGCTCCCTGATCATGGCCAGCCGGTAATGGTCAGCCCCGACCGCAAGACGTTCGAGGCCGCTGCCAGTTGGTACGTGCAATTTCAGTCGCAACCACCGACGCCCGCACAACATCAAGCCTGGCAGCAGTGGCTTAATCGTGACCCATCCCACCAGGCGGCTTGGAACCAGATGGAGCAGTTGCAGCGCAGCCTTGGAGCCCTGTCCCCTGACCTCACACGCCGCGCGTTGTCCACCACGCAACAGCGGCGCCAGGTCCTCAAGTGGATGCTGGTGCTCGGCGGCAGTGGCTATCTGGGGTGGAACGTCCAGCAACATACGTCGCTGGGCAACATATGGGCTGATTACCGCACGTCGGTGGGCCAGAGGCGACGCATCGAGCTGGCGGATGGCACGCAGATCAATCTCAATACTCATACCGCTATCGATGTGGCATTTGATGGGCGACAACGTTTGATCCGTCTGCGCGAGGGTGAAGTGCTTATCCACACCGGCACACGGGGTGGGCACTTACCGTTTTATGTCGAAACTCGCCAAGGCCGGGTCCAGGCGCTGGGCACTCGGTTTACTGTGCGCCAACTGCCGGACGCCACGCGGGTTGGTGTCTTGGAAGAACGGGTTGAGATATCCCCCGGCGACCAACCCGAACTTCGCCGCACTATTGGCGCGGGTGAGAGCGCAGAGTTTGATCGGCGCAATGTGCGCGCTGCCCAGCGATATGGCGGAGTACAGGCCGCCTGGGTCGATGGCCAACTGATCGTGCTCGATGCTCGGCTGGAAGAAGTTATCGATGAGTTGGCGCGCTATCGGCCGGGCGTATTGCACTGCGACCCAGCCTCTGCAGGCCTACGCGTTTCCGGGACCTTCCGTCTGGACTCAACCGATGCCGTCCTCACTAACCTGCAAGCGAGCCTGCCGATTCAAGTGAAATACTTTACGCGCTATTGGGTGTCGGTCACCCGAATCGGCTGATCGAAAAAATAATCCACAGAGGGTTATCTTTTTTTGACCTGGTGCGGCCCTACAGGTAATCACGACGCTACCTTCAGGGCTTACTCACCTATGCGCCTTCCCACCCCGCTCCGCAAACGACTTTCCTGCCACAGCATGACCTACGGTCTGCAGTTCATCACCGCTACCACCGGTGTGTTGTTAGCCACCGCCGTCACGGCCGCCAGCGCAACGCAATACTATGCAATTGCCGCTGGCCCGCTGGACAATGCGTTGAGCCAGTTTGCTGCCAGGGCCAATGTGATTCTGTCCTTCTCCCCCCAGCAAACCGCGCGTTTGAATACGCCGGGGCTGCAAGGTGACTATTCGGTGGACCAGGGCTTTGCGCTGCTGCTGCAGAACTCGGACCTGCAGGCGGTCGCACAAGCTCCCGGCAGCTATGTATTACAGGCGGCCCCTGCTGGCCGACTCACGTTGGCACCCACCACTGTGAGCACTTATCAACAGGGCGGCTTCAATCAAGAGATCGCCGGGGATGTAGGCTACAAGGCGCAGAACAGCCGGATCGGCACGAAGACCAGCACACCGCTGTCCGAGACTCCGCGTTCGGTGTCCGTTGTCACTGGCCAGCGTATCAAGGACCAGAAATCTCAAACCCTGACAGACGTGTTGGGCTACGTACCGGGAATCTTCGCCCCACCGTTCGCTGCGGGCGACGGCTTGGCAGGCGATCTGTTTTTCATTCGCGGTTTCAATGCCACGGATTACGGCTACGGCCTGCTGCGAGATGGCCTGCGAGTTCAAGGCAATCGATACGACACCACCAGCGAACCCTACGGCCTGGAACGGGTCGAGATTTTCCGCGGCCCGTCTTCCCTGCTCTACGGTGAAAACGCACCCGGTGGTTTGGTTAATCTGGTGAGTAAACACCCGACTGCAACCCCGCAAGGCGAGGTGCAGGTGAATTATGGTTCGAATAATCGACGCCAGTTGGGTGTGGATATCTCGGGCCCGCTCAACGACAGTGACAATATTCTGGGCCGGGTGGTGATGCTGGGGCGTAAATCCGACACACAGACCGATCACGTCCCGGACGATCGTCTATATATCGCGCCATCCCTGACCCTGAACTTCGACGACTACAACACCCTGACGCTGCTGGCCAACTACCAGAAAGACCATACCAACCTGGAACTTGGCCTACCCGCCGCCGGTACGCTGCTTACAAATCCCAACGGGAAGCTGTCCAAACACACCCTACTGGGCAATCCGGACTGGAACACATTTGAACGCGAAGCGTGGAGCACCAGCTATGAGTTCAGCCACAGCTTCAATGATGACTGGCAGTTCCGTCAGAACTCGCGCTATATGCAGTCACGCATCAACCGGCACGAAACCTGGCCTGGCTCATTGAATAACGGTGGCTTCGGCACCCGGCTGAACATGAACGCCTATGACCGCTACAACAAATCGATGGTCTATTCCCTGGATAACCAGCTCGAAGGCAAGTTCCAGTTGGGCAGTGTGGAAAACACAGTGCTATTGGGCGCCAGCTATGACCGAACCTCGTTCAATCAAGACTGGGATGCGGGTTTCGCCGGCACCATCGATGTGTATAACCCGGTGTACCTGCGCGACCCGCTCACTCCCCTGGCAGTGCAAAACACTTTGCTTGAACAGCAGATGAAAGGGGTTTATGCACAGATCCAAAGCAAATACGACCATTGGCTCTTTCTGCTCGGAGGCCGCCAGGATTGGGTCGACAGCAATTACCGAGACAAGGTCAAGCCATCGAGCAATATCAACTCACAGGATCGTAAATTCACTTACCAGGGCGGGGTGATGTACCAGTTCGACAACGGCCTTACGCCGTATGTCAGCTATTCCACCGCGTTTGTCCCCGTGCAGCAGATCTCCAACGCCGGCTCGCCGTTGAAACCGATCACCAGCAGCCAATATGAAGTGGGCGTTAAGTACGAACCGATCGGCTGGGATACGGCGATGACCGTGTCGGTGTATGACCTGCGCAAGCAGGACGATACCTACCTCGATGCCACCACCAACAGCTATCGCCAAGTCGGTGAAAGTCGCGCCAAGGGCGTGGAAGTCGAGGTCAACAGCAACATCAGCTCCAACTTCAACGTGACGGCGGCCTATACCTACACTGACGCCCGGATAACCAAGGATTCGGCCACTTCGCTGGTAGAAGGCCGTCAGATGACAGGCGTGCCGCGTAACCAGGCTTCGGTGTGGGGCAAATATCGCTTTCTCGACGGCCAACTCAAGGGTTTCTCCCTGGGCGGCGGGGTGCGCTATTTCGACAGTACCTTTTCCTACACCCCGCCTACGCTCTACGGGAAGCTGGACGCAGGAAGCGTCACCTTGGTGGATGCGGCACTGGGTTATCAGATCAACCCACACTGGTCGGTGGACCTGAACGCCAAGAACCTGTTCGACAAGGAATATGTATCCGGTTGCAACGATGCGGGGCGTTGCTATTGGGGTGACAGCCGTACCTTGCTCGGTACGGTGTCTTACAACTGGTAGACGAGGTGGATAACTCGGCTATTTGCCAATGCAAAAGCTGGAGAAAATCCGCCCCAGCAAATCATCCGAGCTGAAAGCGCCGGTGATTTCACCCAGCAGCTGCTGCGCCTGACGCAAATCTTCAGCCAGCAGCTCCCCAGCCCCCGCCAAGGTCAGCTGGGCCCGCCCGTGCTCCAGGGCCGCGCTGGCATGACGCAGCGCTTCCAGGTGCCTGCGCCGCGCACTGAAGCTGCTTTCCGAGGTCTGTTCGTAGCCCATGCATGCTTTAAGGTGCTCGCGCAGCAATTCCAGACCCTCGCCGGCCGATTTCGCGCTCAAGCTGATAGTGACGTGGCCATCTTCACTGGTTTCCAGGGCGATGGCTTCACCCGTAAGGTCGGCCTTGTTACGAATCAAGGTGACTTTGGCCGGGTCTGGCCGTTGTTCAAGAAATTCCGGCCACAAGGCAAAAGGATCCACAGCTTCAGGTGCAGTGGCATCCACCACCAGCAACACACGATCGGCTTCGCTGATCGCCTTGAGCGCACGTTCCACGCCGATCTTTTCCACCTGGTCGTCGGTATCGCGCAGACCTGCGGTGTCGACCACGTGCAGCGGCATACCGTCGATGTGGATATGTTCACGCAAGATATCCCGGGTAGTGCCGGCGATCTCGGTGACGATGGCCGCCTCGCGCCCTGCCAGAGCATTGAGTAGGCTGGATTTGCCGGCATTGGGCCGGCCGGCAATCACCACCGTCATACCATCGCGCAGCAAGGCGCCCTGCCCGGCTTCGCGCAGCACTGTGGATAACTCATCGCGGACTTTATCCAGCATCGCCAATACATGGCCATCCGCCAGGAAGTCTATTTCTTCTTCCGGAAAATCAATCGCGGCTTCGACGTAGATGCGCAGGCTGATCAGTTGCTCGGTCAAGTTATGCACACGCAGGGAAAAAGCCCCCTGCAATGAACGCAATGCGTTACGTGCAGCCTGTGCAGAACTGGCTTCGATCAAATCGGCGATGGCTTCGGCCTGGGCCAGGTCGAGCTTATCGTTCAAGAATGCGCGTTCGCTGAATTCCCCTGGTCTGGCCAGGCGGCAACCCAATTGCAAGCAGCGCTGCAGCAGCATGTCCAACACCACAGGACCACCGTGCCCTTGTAGTTCGAGGACATCTTCACCAGTGAACGAGTTTGGCCCTGGAAAATAGATGGCCAGCCCCTCGTCCAATACGCTGTGGTCGGCATCCAGGAACTGACCGTAATGGGCATAACGGGGTTTCAGCTCCCGGCCGCTGATAGCCTTGGCTGCCACGCCCGCCAATGGCCCGGAAATTCGAACGATGCCGACACCGCCCCGACCTTGAGCGGTAGCGACAGCAGCAATGGTTTCACGAGGAGCGCTCATCAGCGGGTTCCAGAACAAAAGTGACGGAAAGCAAAACGCCCCACTAGGGGGCGTCTTGAGTGGTTATCCACAGAGTAAATTACGCCTCGGCTTTTTTGGTAGCCGCTTCGATTTTACGTGTGATGTACCACTGTTGAGAGATCGACAACACGTTGTTGACCACCCAGTACAGTACCAAGCCAGCAGGGAACCACAGGAAGAAGAAGGTGAAGATGATTGGCATCATTTTCATTACCTTGGCCTGCATCGGATCCGGCGGGGTTGGGTTCAGACGCTGCTGGATAAACATGGTCGCGCCCATGATGATCGGCAGGATAAAGAACGGGTCTTTGATCGACAGGTCAGTTATCCACAGCATGAACGGCGCCTGGCGCATTTCAACGCTTTCCAGCAATACCCAGTAAAGCGACAGGAACACCGGCATCTGTACCAGAATCGGCAAGCATCCACCCAGCGGGTTGATCTTCTCTTTCTTGTACAACTCCATCATAGCCTGCGACATTTTCTGCCGGTCATCACCATGTTGTTCTTTCAGCGCGGCCAGTTTCGGGGCCACGGCACGCATACGCGCCATCGACTTGTAGCTGGCTGCCGACAGAGGGAAGAAAAGCCCTTTGATCAGCATGGTCAGGAAGATGATCGACCAGCCCCAGTTACCCACGATGCTGTGGATATGTTGCAACAGCCAGAAGATCGGCTGGGCAATGAACCACAGGAAGCCGTAGTCCACAGTCAATTCCAGGCCTGGGGACAACTCTTTCAGTACCGCCTGGCTTTTAGGACCGGCGTACAGGGTAGCGCTGGTTTCAGCCTTGGCACCTGGAGCAACGGTCAACGCCGGGCCAGTGAAGCCAATGATGTAATTGCCCTGGCTGTCCTTGCGGGTTTGAACCAGGTTCGCGTCACCCTTGTTCGGAATCCAGGCGGTCACGAAATAGTGCTGCAGCCACGCTACCCAGCCACCTTGGACGGTTTCTTTCAGCGTGCCCTTGTCGATATCTTTCATCGACACTTTTTTGTACGGCTCGTTACTTGTCCACAGGGCGGCGCCCAGGTAAGTGGCGGTGCCGGTGGCGGTGCTGGAAGACGGATCGGAGCTGGCGTCACGCTTGAGCTGGGCAAACAGGTTGCCACTCCAGGCTTTGTCGCTGGTGTTGTCGATCAGGTAAGTGACCTTCAAATCGTACAAACCGCGGGTAAAGCTGAAACGCTTGATGTAGTTGACACCGTCGAGGCTGAATTTCAGGTCGACGTTCAACTGGTTCTGGCCGTCTGCCAGTTGATAAGTCTTTTGTTCGGTCGAATAAACCGGACGACCGGTAGCACGTGCATCCGGACCATTGGTACCAGTCAGGCCGCTTTGTGCCAGATAAGTACGTTCACCGCCGTTATCGAACAGTTGGAACGGCACATCCGGATGGTCTTGGC
This sequence comes from Pseudomonas sp. MF6767, assembly GCF_016405475.1. Classification (NCBI taxonomy): domain Bacteria; kingdom Pseudomonadati; phylum Pseudomonadota; class Gammaproteobacteria; order Pseudomonadales; family Pseudomonadaceae; genus Pseudomonas; species Pseudomonas sp. MF6767. The sequence goes on from NZ_JAEKCY010000001.1 coordinate 624,607, forward strand.
GACGTGGATACAGCGGCAGCTTCAGCTGTGCGATATCACCACCCTGTGGGTCGATAGCCAACTCGAGCACATCCGTTTTCACGTGGATGAGGTCTTTGTTGGTGACCACTGGCGTTTCTAACGGGGCACTTGTCTCGCCATTCGCGCTGGGTACATCGGCACTCGCGGACGCATTGTTACCCAGCGGGGTGTCCGGAATAGCCGGCGCAGCCTGATTGGTAGCAACATTCTGAGTCGGCAGGGCAGCCTGACCGTAGTCCTGGTTCCATTTAAGGACCATGACATAGGACACGATTGCCAGGGCGACGATCAGGATTGTGCGTTTAATATCCATGATTACTCGGCCATCGAAGAAGAACGGGAGGTAGGGATAGGTGGAACCGGGTCATAACCACCGGGATTCCACGGATGACAGCGACCTAAACGACGAAAGGTCAGCCAGCCACCGCGCAGAAGACCATGATTTTCTATGGCCTCTAACGCGTAGCAGGAACAACTGGGGTAGAAACGACAGTGACTGGCCATCAGAGGACTAATGGCATAGCGATAAAACTGGATCGGAACGATTGCCAGTTTACGCATCAAGGCTGTCTACCCCTACAGTTTCGGTGCTGACTGCTGGTGCTGGCTTGTGGGTACGCGCCAAACGTTTCCAGAGCTTGCCGAAATGCTGAATCAATTCGGGGTTTTCTACATCACCCAAGCCTTTGCGCGCGACGATAACAATATCCCAACCAACCAGAGTGTCCTGGTGGAGGCGAAACGATTCGCGCATCAGACGCTTGAGGCGATTGCGCTCAACGGAGAGCTTTACGCTCTTCTTGCCGATCACCAACCCGAGACGGGGGTGATCAAGATCGTTGTTACGCGCAAGGAGCAGGAGATTTTTCCCCGGAACCTTGCCGGTGGGGGAGTCAAAGACTGCCTTGAAATGCCGGGGGGTTAGCAGACGCTTTTCCCGACTGAAGTCCTGACTCACCACCAGTACCGGATTATCAAACTGCCAGACGCGCACGACCTTTGGCGCGGCGACGCGACAGGACAGCACGGCCGTTCTTGGTAGCCATGCGAGCACGGAAGCCGTGAGTACGGGCGCGTTTGATGGTGCTTGGTTGGAAAGTACGTTTCATGGCGTTGTTACCTGGTTCGTCCACAACGGGCCGGAATGGCCCCCGTTTTAAGAGACCGGCGATTCTAGAGAAAGCAAGCCTCTAGGTCAATTTCCAACCAGCTTTTCCTTTAATTAGATGTCGACGGGGTCCTGACGCCCTTCTCCCCGCTTGGCTTCCATCCGGCATGCGATAGATATAAAAATAAAGAAGGAAGTTATTTAAAGCTTTTCTGTAAAGCTTATAAAAGCTAGGAGCGCGATCATCTGTGGATAACTGCCTTTAGACCTTGTTCCGCGTGGTGTACAGAGAATGACAACACGGGGGAGAAGCAGTGCTCTGCCTGTGCTGCGCTATCGGATAAGCTGTGTGTGGAACGGGCAGTTATCCACAGGCCAGTTACCCACAGACTTTTGACCCCGCTTGTGCAACGAGCTCAGGTGGGTTTATCCACAGAGCTTATGCACAGACCACTGGTCGCCTTTTTAGCGGTTAAAGCATTGATTTTGGGTGGCCTGTGAGCAACCTACATGTGGATAAGTGGACGGCTGGTCGCTACAATGGCGGCTGTTTTTGCCTCACCGGCTTTCAACTTAGGGGATATCCGTGTCAGTGGAACTTTGGCAGCAGTGCGTGGAGCTTTTGCGCGATGAGCTGCCTGCCCAGCAATTCAACACCTGGATCCGTCCGCTACAGGTCGAAGCCGAAGGCGACGAGTTGCGTGTCTATGCGCCCAATCGTTTTGTCCTCGACTGGGTCAACGAGAAGTACCTGGGCCGCGTTCTCGAATTGCTCGATGAACATGGCAACGGTCTGGCGCCTGCTCTCTCCTTATTAATAGGCAGCAAGCGCAGCTCGGCTCCCCGCGCCGCGCCGAATGCGCCATTGGCCGCCGCTGCGTCGCAAGCCCAGGCCGCAGTGGCGCCTGTCGCCGCAGCACCTGCACCGACAGCTGCGCCGTCCAAGCCGTCCTCGCGCAAAAATGCGCCAGAGAATGAGGAGCCGTCCCGCGACAGCTTCGACCCGATGGCTGGTGCCAGCTCCCAACAGGCGCCTGTGCGCTCCGAGCAACGTACTGTGCAGGTAGAAGGCGCGCTCAAGCACACCAGTTACCTGAACCGCACCTTTACCTTCGAGAACTTTGTCGAAGGCAAGTCCAACCAACTGGCCCGAGCGGCCGCCTGGCAGGTCGCCGATAATCCCAAGCATGGTTACAACCCGCTCTTCCTTTATGGCGGCGTGGGCTTGGGTAAGACGCACTTGATGCACGCCGTCGGTAACCACCTATTAAAGAAGAACCCGAATGCCAAGGTGGTTTACCTGCATTCGGAGCGCTTCGTGGCCGACATGGTCAAGGCCTTGCAGCTCAACGCAATCAACGAGTTCAAACGTTTCTACCGCTCCGTTGATGCCCTGTTGATCGATGACATTCAGTTCTTCGCCCGCAAGGAACGTTCCCAAGAGGAGTTCTTCCACACCTTCAACGCCCTGCTCGAAGGTGGCCAGCAGGTCATCTTGACCAGTGACCGTTATCCGAAGGAAATCGAAGGCCTGGAAGAACGTCTGAAGTCGCGTTTCGGCTGGGGCCTGACGGTTGCAGTCGAGCCACCGGAGCTGGAAACCCGTGTTGCCATCCTGATGAAGAAGGCCGACCAGGCTAAAGTCGATCTGCCACACGATGCTGCGTTCTTCATCGCCCAACGCATACGTTCCAACGTGCGTGAGCTGGAAGGCGCGCTCAAGCGGGTCATCGCTCACTCGCACTTCATGGGCCGCGATATCACCATCGAGCTGATTCGCGAGTCCTTGAAAGACTTGTTGGCCTTGCAGGACAAGCTGGTGAGTGTGGATAACATCCAGCGCACCGTGGCCGAGTACTACAAGATCAAGATTTCCGACCTGCTGTCCAAGCGCCGTTCGCGCTCGGTCGCACGTCCACGCCAGGTTGCCATGGCCCTCTCCAAGGAGTTGACCAACCACAGCCTGCCGGAAATCGGTGATGTGTTCGGCGGACGCGACCACACCACGGTCTTGCATGCATGCCGCAAGATCAATGAACTTAAGGAATCCGACGCGGATATTCGCGAGGACTACAAGAACCTGCTGCGTACACTGACTACGTGATGACACCAGCGCAGCTTATTAAGGCAAGGGACTAGACCATGCATTTCACCATTCAACGCGAAGCCCTGTTGAAACCCCTGCAACTGGTCGCAGGCGTCGTCGAGCGCCGACAGACCTTGCCGGTGCTTTCCAACGTATTACTGGTGGTCGAGGGGCAGCAGTTGTCCTTGACCGGTACCGACCTGGAAGTCGAACTGGTGGGTCGCGTCCAGCTCGAAGAGCCCGCCGAACCGGGCGAGATCACCGTGCCGGCGCGCAAGCTGATGGATATCTGCAAAAGCCTGCCCAACGATGCGCTGATCGACATCAAGGTGGATGAGCAGAAGTTGGTGGTCAAGGCAGGCCGTAGCCGTTTCACCCTGTCGACCTTGCCGGCCAATGACTTTCCAACCGTAGAAGAAGGCCCGGGCTCGCTGACGTGCAGCCTGGAGCAAAGCAAGCTGCGTCGTTTGATCGAGCGCACCAGCTTCGCTATGGCTCAGCAGGACGTGCGTTACTACCTCAACGGTATGCTGCTGGAAGTATCGGAAGGCATCATCCGCGCCGTGGCCACCGACGGCCACCGTCTGGCAATGTGCTCGATGCGTGCCGATATCGGTCAGCCGGATCGTCACCAGGTGATTGTTCCACGCAAAGGTATCCTTGAACTGGCGCGTTTGCTCACCGAGCCGGACGGCAACGTCAGCATCGTGTTGGGCCAGCACCACATTCGTGCCACCACCGGCGAGTTCACCTTCACCTCCAAGCTGGTCGACGGCAAGTTCCCGGACTACGAGCGTGTGTTGCCTAAAGGTGGCGACAAGCTGGTGGTCGGTGATCGTCAGGCCCTGCGTGAAGCCTTCAGCCGTACTGCGATTCTTTCCAACGAAAAGTACCGTGGTATTCGCCTGCAACTGGCCAACGGCCAACTGAAAATCCAGGCCAACAACCCGGAACAGGAAGAGGCGGAAGAAGAAGTGGGTGTCGACTACAACGGCGCATCGCTGGAAATCGGCTTTAACGTGAGCTACCTGTTGGACGTGCTGGGTGTCATGACCACCGAACAGGTTCGTCTGATCCTGTCGGACTCCAACAGCAGCGCCCTGGTGCAAGAATCTGACAACGACGACTCGGCTTACGTTGTCATGCCGATGCGCCTGTAATCATGCTCAGCAGAAGCTAGATGTCCCTTAGTCGCGTCTCGGTCACCGCGGTGCGCAATCTGCACCCGGTGACCTTCTCCCCTTCCCCCCGCATCAACATCCTCCATGGCGCCAACGGCAGTGGTAAAACCAGCGTGCTGGAAGCCATCCACCTGCTGGGGCTTGCGCGTTCCTTCCGCAGTGCCCGTTTGTTACCCGTGATTCAGTACGAACAATTGGCCTGTACCGTATTTGGCCAAGTGGAACTGGCTGAGGGCGGACATAGCAGCCTGGGGATATCGCGTGATCGCGGTGGCGAATTTCAGATCCGAATCGACGGGCAAAATGCGCGCAGCGCAGCGCAACTGGCCGAGATCCTGCCGTTGCAACTGATCAACCCCGACAGCTTTCGATTGTTGGAGGGGGCCCCGAAAATCCGTCGGCAGTTTCTCGACTGGGGCGTGTTCCACGTGGAACCACGCTTCATGGCCACTTGGCAGCGCCTGCAGAAGGCCCTGCGGCAGCGGAACTCATGGCTGCGGCATGGTACACTTGACGCCGCTTCGCAAGCAGCCTGGGACCGTGAACTGTGCCTGGCCAGCGACGAAATAGATGAATACCGCCGCGCCTATATCAAAGCCTTGAAACCAGTCTTTGAGCAGACCTTGAGCGAGTTATTGGATATCGAGGGGCTGACGCTGAGTTATTACCGGGGTTGGGACAAAGAGCGTGAGCTGAATGCAGTGCTCGCAACGTCCTTGCAACGGGATCAGCAAATCGGACACACCCAGGCCGGCCCCCAGCGCGCTGATTTGCGCCTTAGATTAGGTGCACACAATGCTGCGGATATCTTGTCCCGCGGCCAGCAGAAGTTGGTGGTCTGTGCATTGCGTATCGCGCAGGGCCATTTGGTTAGCCAGGCTCGACGCGGTCAGTGTATTTATTTGGTGGATGACTTGCCGTCTGAGCTCGACGAGCAGCACCGCCGCTCGCTATGCCGCTTGTTGGAAGACTTACGCTGCCAGGTGTTTATCACCTGTGTAGACCACGAATTATTGAGGGAAGGCTGGCAGACGGAAACGCCAGTCGCTTTGTTCCACGTGGAACAAGGCCGTATCACCCAGACCCACGACCATCGGGAGTGAAGGCATGAGCGAAGAAAACACGTACGACTCGACCAGCATTAAAGTGCTGAAAGGTTTGGATGCCGTACGCAAACGTCCCGGTATGTACATTGGCGACACCGATGATGGTAGCGGTCTGCACCACATGGTGTTCGAGGTGGTCGATAACTCCATCGACGAAGCTCTGGCCGGTCACTGCGACGACATCAGCATTATCATCCACCCGGATGAATCCATCACCGTGCGTGACAACGGTCGTGGCATCCCGGTAGACGTGCACAAAGAAGAAGGCGTTTCGGCGGCAGAGGTCATCATGACCGTGCTCCACGCTGGCGGTAAGTTCGACGACAACTCCTACAAAGTATCCGGTGGTTTGCACGGTGTAGGCGTGTCGGTAGTGAACGCTCTGTCCGAAGAACTGATCCTCACTGTCCGCCGTAGCGGCAAGATTTGGGAGCAGACCTACGTCCACGGCGTACCACAGGAACCGATGAAAATCGTCGGTGATAGTGAAACCACCGGTACCCAGATCCACTTCAAGCCATCGGAAGAAACCTTCAAGAACATCCACTTCAGCTGGGACATCCTGGCCAAGCGGATTCGCGAACTGTCCTTCCTTAACTCCGGTGTCGGCATCGTCCTCAAGGATGAGCGCAGCGGCAAGGAAGAGCTGTTCAAGTACGAGGGTGGCCTGCGAGCGTTCGTTGAATACCTGAACACCAACAAGACCGCGGTCAACCAGGTGTTCCACTTCAACATTCAGCGCGAAGACGGCATCGGCGTGGAAATCGCCCTGCAGTGGAACGACAGCTTCAACGAGAACCTGTTGTGCTTCACCAACAACATTCCACAACGCGATGGCGGTACTCACTTGGTGGGTTTCCGTTCCGCGCTGACGCGTAACCTGAACACCTACATCGAAGCGGAAGGCTTGGCGAAGAAACATAAAGTCGCCACCACCGGTGACGATGCCCGTGAAGGCCTGACGGCGATTATCTCGGTCAAGGTACCGGATCCGAAGTTCAGCTCCCAGACCAAAGACAAGCTGGTGTCTTCCGAAGTGAAGACCGCGGTTGAACAGGAAATGGGTAAATACTTCTCCGACTTCCTGTTGGAAAACCCGAACGAAGCCAAGCTGGTCGTCGGCAAGATGATCGATGCTGCCCGCGCTCGTGAAGCCGCGCGTAAGGCCCGTGAGATGACCCGCCGTAAAGGTGCGCTGGATATCGCCGGGCTGCCAGGCAAACTGGCTGACTGCCAAGAGAAAGACCCTGCCCTCTCCGAACTGTATCTGGTGGAAGGTGACTCTGCAGGCGGTTCCGCCAAGCAGGGTCGTAACCGTCGCACCCAGGCCATCCTGCCGTTGAAGGGCAAGATCCTCAACGTTGAGAAGGCCCGCTTTGACAAGATGATTTCTTCCCAGGAAGTCGGCACCTTGATCACGGCATTGGGCTGCGGTATTGGCCGCGATGAGTACAACATCGACAAGCTGCGTTACCACAACATCATCATCATGACCGATGCTGACGTCGACGGTTCGCACATCCGTACCCTGCTGCTGACCTTCTTCTTCCGTCAGTTGCCGGAGCTGATTGAGCGTGGCTATATCTACATCGCCCAGCCGCCGTTGTACAAAGTGAAAAAGGGCAAGCAAGAGCAATACATCAAAGACGACGACGCCATGGAAGAGTACATGACGCAATCGGCCCTTGAAGATGCGAGCCTGCACCTGAATGACGAAGCGCCGGGCATCTCGGGTGAGTCGCTGGAGCGCCTGGTCAACGACTTCCGTATGGTCATGAAGACGCTCAAGCGTTTGTCGCGCCTGTACCCTCAGGAGCTGACCGAGCACTTCATCTACCTGCCAGCCGTGAGCCTGGAGCAGTTGGGCGATCACGCCGCCATGCAAGATTGGCTGGCCCAGTACGAAGTACGCCTGCGTACTGTGGAGAAGTCCGGCCTGGTATACAAAGCCAGCCTGCGTGAAGACCGTGAACGTAACGTATGGCTGCCAGAGGTCGAACTGATCTCCCACGGCCTGTCCAACTACGTCACCTTCAACCGCGACTTCTTCGGCAGCAACGACTACAAGACCGTAGTCACCCTCGGTGCTCAACTGAGCACCCTGCTGGACGACGGTGCTTACATTCAGCGTGGCGAACGCAAGAAGCAGGTCAAGGAGTTCAAGGAAGCCTTGGACTGGTTGATGGCGGAAAGCACCAAGCGTCATACCATCCAGCGCTATAAAGGTCTGGGCGAGATGAACCCTGATCAGCTGTGGGAAACCACCATGGACCCTGCTCAACGTCGCATGCTGCGCGTGACTATCGAAGACGCCATTGGCGCAGACCAGATCTTCAACACCCTGATGGGTGATGCGGTCGAGCCTCGTCGTGATTTCATTGAGAGCAATGCCTTGGCGGTGTCTAACCTGGACTTCTGATCAGGCACATCAGCTAAAAACAAAAGGCCAACGCTTAGCGTTGGCCTTTTTTATTGGTCTGTAGACTCGAATTCTTAAATGCTCCACGTGGAACATCGGCGTACTCAATTTTGCGCGGCGGGTGTCACACTCTCCAACCGATACCCGTACCCATAGATCGTCAACAGCTGCCAACCGCGATCAGCTGTCAGCCCTAGCTTGTTACGCAGGCGGTAGATATGCGTGTCCAACGGCCGCGACGACACCATTTCTTCGTGGCTCCAGAACCGCTCATACAGGTACTCGCGAGACAACGGTCGGGCCAGGTTGGCAAATAGACAACTTGCCAAACGGTATTCTCGTTCTGTGAGGTTGATGGGTTTGCCCGCTCGGGTGACGGTCAGTTCGGCATCGTCGAACGTCAGATCGTTAAAGCTCTGCACTTCCTGGGTAGCCGACTTTTGCAAACCGTGGCGCCGCAGCACGGCGCTGACTCGGGCTTTGAGTTCGTTGGGCCGAAACGGCTTGCTGACATAATCATCCGCCCCGCTATTCAACGCCGTTACGATGTCACTCTCGGCATCGCGACTGGTGAGCATGATCACGGCAGGGGGCGATTCCATGTGCTCGCGAGTCCAGCGCAATAACGCGATCCCGGAGATGTCCGGCAGTTGCCAGTCAAGAATCAGCAGGTCAAAGGTTTCCCGGCGTAGCTGGCGCAGCAGGTCTTCACCACGTTCGAAAAAATGCAGCGACCAAGGCTGTTCAGTCGGGCCGGGAATCTGTCGCAGTGTCTGTTCCACCCGTCGCAACTCCGCGGGTTCGTCATCCAGTATTGCGACACGCATGGGTGGGGTCCTTCCTACAAAAAACGAGAGCTTGGATAGGGGCACATGCTGTACAAATGCCGGCCTCTGAATCTGAATAATTATGGGCGGATTTTACGGTGCTCGTATCTCTCGATACGCTGAAAGCGCCGTAAACGCCACCCACTACGTCCTCAAAGAAAGATACCGGCTCCAGTCGGTCAGGAAAAGGGTCGGTGCCGATCGCCTCGCTGGTGCGTAATGCCTGCTTGAATGTGCGGTATCGTTCATTGCGCGGCCGCGGGAACTCCTCCAATGAGACCCAAATAAGCTTCACTGGTTTCAGAACACCGTATGCACTTCATCGCAACCCCATGGAGAGGGATCCTGGGCTTATGAAATCTTTACTCAATGACCATCGACTCCTTGGCACCCTTTTGGCGGTAGCCCTGTGAACCTATGGCGCAAAGCCGAGAAACGCCAACCTACCCAGGCGCAGCTTTTGTTTCATGGGCTGGTTCGTGAATGGCTGTTGATCGGTTTGGTGCTCCTGCCCTTCACCGCGTACTTATCCTTGAGTGCGGGGCTGGCACTCAACAATCCGCTCTATGACAGCCTGCGCCGCCTGACGCCGTTACCGGCAGATCCACGGATCGTTCTGGTGACCATTGATACGCCCAGCCTGGAAGCGTTAGGCCCGTGGCCCTGGCCGCGCAGCGTGCATGCCGAGCTGATTGAACGCCTGAACGCCGCACAGCCAGCGGGCATTTTGTTTGACGTGATCTTCAGTGATCCCGGCGACAATAATGACGACCCACAACTGGCCGATGCCGTCTGCAAAGCCGGCAATGTATTGCTGCCCATCGCCGGGGACAGCAGCGTCAGCCCCAAGGCCCAGGTAACGCCGTTGTCGCCACTGCTCAAGTGCGCCAAGGGCGTAGGGCACATCAACGTCGAAGCGGATAACGACGGAGTGGTGCGCAGCGTGTATCTACGTGAAGGCCCTCCGGGAAGCACACTTCCTCAGTTGGCGTGGCTCGCATTCGCCATGAACGAGCACGCCGAGACGATGCCGGGCCTGCCGCAAGAGCCGACTGGAGGTCACTGGCACCAGGAACATGAAATCCGTGTGCCGTTCACTTCGGAACCAGACCATTTTCCCAGTGTGTCCTACGTCAGCGTATTGCGCGGCGAGGTACCTCCCGAGTCGCTGCGTGGTCGCCTGGTTCTGATCGGCGCCTCAGCCTATGGCATGGCCGATCGTTTCGTGACGCCGCTCTCTTCCACCGTAGGTACTACAGCGGGCGTTGAGATCCAGGCGGACGTACTGAATGGTTTATTGCAGGGCCGCAGCATCGTCGATTTGCCCGGCTGGCTGGCGGCGTTGCTGGCAACGTCCCTGGTGGCCCTGCTGTTGGGCCTTCTGCTTGTGCGCCCACGCTACGCCCTGTGGATGACCTTGGCAGGCATGGCCGTGGCTTTGCTGGGCTCATGGGCCTTATTGCGCCTGGGCCACTGGTGGAGCCCCGCAGCGTGCCTGATCGGTTTGTTGCTGAGTTACCTGATCTGGAATTGGCGACGTCTGAGCGTGATCCTCGCCTACTTTGGCTGGGAACTGGCACGCCTGGATAACGAGCCCAAGGTGCTTCCGGAACGTCGTCGCGCGCCCGCCAGTAAGGGCGATGTGCTGCAAGGGCGGATCTTTGCCCTTGAACAAGCCGTCAGCCGTACCCGCGATACGCGGCGCTTTATGGCTGATGGCTTGGAGTGCCTGCCGGTAGCGACCCTGATTACCGATCCCCAGGGCAGTATCCTGTTGGCCAACCGCGTGGCCCGTGAAGTATTCGGCAATGACCTGGTCGGCGAAAACCTCGTCGAACAGCTCGCCGATCTGGGTTATCCCCCGCTGCATAATGGTGTACGCCCTGCCCTCTCGGCGCTGGAGCTGGTCGAGTTTCGCGATATCCACCAACGCAGTTTGCGCATGGAACTGGCCCCTTTGCTGCCTGCCGAAGGGGATTTCGCCCTCGGCTGGTTGTTGAGCCTGACGGACCTGAGCAAGGAGCGTGAAGCCCAGCAGCATCGCGAGACCATGCTGCGTTTCCTTTCCCACGACCTGCGTGCGCCGCATTCAGCGATCCTCGCCCTGCTGGACGTGCACAACGGGGAGTCCCCGGTGTTTACTCAGATCGAACAGCAGGTACGGCGAGCCTTGAGTCTGACCGAATCCTTTGTGCAATTGGCCAAGGCTGAAGCGGACGGTTACCAGTTCCAGCCCACCCTGTTTGCCATGCTGGTGATGGACGCTTTTGATCAAGTGGCGGTGATTGCGCAGTTGAAGGGCATCCATTTGGTCCACGACCTGGATGAGGCGGATGAAGCCATGGTCTATGCCGACCAATCGCTGCTCACCCGGGCATTGTTCAACGTGCTGGAGAATGCGATCAAATACTCCCCATCTGGCACCACCGTCAGGTTAAGGCATGGCAGTGCGCAAGGCTGGTTGGAATGCGGGATAAGTGATCAGGGACCGGGGATTGCGCCGAAGGATCTACCGGAGTTGTTCAACCAATACCGACGTTTCGATTCGGCCCAGGGCAGTGAAGGTCTTGGGTTGGGCCTGACCATGGTCAAGGCGGTAGTAGAACGGCATGGAGGGCGGATCGTGTGCGAAAGTGAGCTAGGCAAGGGCTCGACGTTTATCCTGCTGCTGCCTCTATTGGAGGACTGAAAAAGCGGCTTTTTTGCTGTGCATAAAAAACCGGTCACAAGGACCGGTTTTTTTATGAAGAAAAAACTTATGCACGTTTTTCTGAATTTTATGAGCTTCAGAAATATGTAAGTAAATCAGCTTGTTATGAAGCAAAAAAGCCAATTCGCCAACAAAGCGTACACAGGTTATCCACAGATGCTCAAACGGCCGGCGTCTCCACCACCACCGGTTCCGGAGGCAGGGAGCCCATGGCCCGTTGCTGCGCCTCATTCCACGCCGCAGCCCGGTCGTTCAGGGCGGCGATGGCACGTGGTCCTTCGCCTTCTGCGTACATCGGTTCGCCGATCACTACAGTGATAGTGCCTGGGCGTTTAGCCCAGCCAGTCTTGGGCCAGAACTTGCCAGCGTTATGCGCAATCGGCAGCACAGGCAGGTTGGCGTTGACCGCCAGGGCGGTACCACCGCGTGAGAACTTGCCCACTGTGCCGTAGGGGACCCGCGTGCCCTCAGGGAAGATCAGCACCCAGACGCCGTCCTTGAGCAACTCATCGCCCTTCTTGGCGACATGCTTGAGCGCTGCCTTGGGGTTGTCCCGGTCGATGGCGATCGGACGCAACATGGCCATGGCCCAGCCGAAGAATGGCACATACAGCAACTCGCGCTTGAGCACCTGGCTCAACGGCGAGAAATACGCAGAGAGGAAGAACGTCTCCCAAGTGCTCTGGTGGTTCGAGAGAATCACGCACGGCTGATCAGGAACGTTTTCAGCGCCCTTGACCTCGAAACGAATATTCAGGAACACCTTGCTCAGCCACAACGCGCAGCGGCACCAGTAGACGTTGATAAAGCGATAGCGCGCCTTGAAGGGCAGGAAGGGTGCAATAAAAAAGCTCAGGGTGCACCAGAGAAACGAACTGGTGCCCAGCAGCAGGTAAAAGAAAAAGGTTCTGATGGCCTGCAAGATCGACATGGCGGCATTTACCGTTGCGGGACACGGCCCGCCTGTTAAAAGCGCACTCCCGAACAGTCCTTGGTCAGGAAGTCGAGGGCGGCTAGTTGTTGATAAGTTCTGCGGCAACGGCCGCCAGATCGTCAAAAATCAAGGTGCCTACCGGCAGGTTTTTAGCCTGGGTCTTTTCGCCTTTTCCGGTTTTAACCAAAACTGGCTGAGAGTCGACGGCTTTGGCCGCCTCCAGGTCACCGAGGCTGTCCCCGACGAACCATATCCCAGCCAAGGGCACCTTGTAATGTTCTGCAATAATTTTCAACATGCCAGGCTTGGGCTTGCGGCAATCGCAGCCCTCGTCCGGCCCGTGGGGGCAGTAGACCACCAGCCCCACCTCACCGCCCTGTTCGGCCACTAACGTGCGCAACCGCGCGTGCATGGCGTCCAGGGTGGCGATGTCGTAGTAACCGCGGGCGATGCCGGACTGGTTGGTGGCGATGGCCACTGTCCAGCCGGCTTTGCTCAACTGCGCGATGGCCTCGATCGAACCGGGCAGCGGGATCCACTCCTCCACCGACTTGATGTAAGCGTCGGAGTCGTAGTTGATCACCCCGTCCCGATCGAGAATCAGCAGTTTCAACATGGTCAGCCCAGTACGGAGATGTCGGCGATATTGATGAACAAACCACGCAGGCGCGCGAGCATCGCGTAGCGGTTTTTCCGTACGCCGGCATCGTCGGCATTGATCATCACCGCTTCGAAGAACGCGTCTACCGGTTCACGCAGAGACGCCAGGCGTGCCAACGCTTGCGCGTAGTCACGCTCGGCGATCAGCGGCTTCACCGCGTTCTCTGCCTTGGCGATGGCCGAGTTCAGCGAGAACTCCTTGGCGTCGGCAAACAGGCCAGGGTCGACTTCGGCACTGCCGAGGTTATCGGCCTTGCTCAGCAGGTTCGACACGCGCTTGTTCACGGCGGCCAGGGCATCGGCTTCCGGCAGCTTGCGGAACGCTTGCACGGCTTGTACACGCTGGTCGAAGTCCAGTGCCGAACCCGGTTGCAGGGCACGTACCGACAGGTAGACGGAAACGTCCACGCCTTCGTCTTCGTAACGCGCACGCAGGCGGTCGAACACGAACTCCAGCACTTGCTCGGCCAGGCCGGCTTGCTTGACCTTGGTGCCGAACTGGCCGACGGCGAATACCACGGCCTGGGTCAGGTCGAGGTCCAGCTTCTTGTCGATCAGGATACGCAGCACGCCCAATGCCGCACGGCGCAGGGCATACGGGTCTTTGCTGCCGGTGGGCAGCATGCCGATACCGAAGATACCCACCAGCGTATCGAGCTTGTCGGCAATCGCCACAGCCGCACCCGTCAGGGTGGTCGGCAGTTCTGCACCGGCACCGCGTGGCATGTACTGCTCGTTCAGGGCCAGGGCGACATCGTCCGGCTCGCCGTCGTTGAGGGCGTAGTAGTAACCGGCAACACCTTGCATCTCAGGGAACTCGCCGACCATTTCGGTGGCCAGATCGCACTTGGACAGCAAGCCGGCACGCGCAGCCCATGCGGCATCACCGCCAATACGTGGGGCAATGTAGGCCGCCAGCTTGGACACACGCACGGCCTTGTCGTAGACGCTGCCGAGTTTTTCCTGGAACACCACGTTTTGCAGGCGCAGGTTGAAGTCTTCCAGCTTCTGCTTCTTGTCTTGCTTGAAGAAGAACTCGGCGTCGGTCAGGCGCGGGCGCACGACTTTTTCGTTACCGGCGATGATCTGCTGCGGGTCTTTGCTTTCGATGTTGGCGACGGTGATAAAACGCGGCAACAACTTACCGTCCACATCCAGCAGGCAGAAGTATTTCTGGTTGTCCTGCATGGTGGTGATCAAGGCTTCTTGCGGCACATCGAGGAAACGCTCTTCGAACGAGCACACCAGCGGCACCGGCCATTCCACCAGGGCGGTCACTTCGTCCAGCAGGCTTGGCGGCACGATGGCGGTGCCTTCCTGCAGGCGGGCCAATTCTTCGGTGCGCTTGCTGATCAGCTCGCGACGCTCATTGGCGTCGGCCAGCACATAAGCAGCGCGCAGGTCGTTGAGGTAGTTGGCCGGCGAAGTGATACGCACGCTTTCTGGATGATGGAAGCGGTGACCACGGGACTCACGACCGGCCTTCTGGGCGAGGATGGTGCAATCGATGACCTGGTCACCGAGCAGCATCACCAGCCATTGGGTCGGACGCACGAACTCTTCCTTGCGCGCACCCCAGCGCATGCGCTTGGGGATAGGCAGGTCGTTCAGGGAGTCTTCAACGATGGTCGGCAACAGGCTGGCGGTCGGCTTGCCGGTGATGACCTGGCTGAAACGCAGTTTCGGGCCACTTTGGTCGATCTCGCTCAGCTCTACGCCACACTTCTTGGCAAAGCCAAGGGCGGCCTGGGTCGGGTTGCCGTCGGCATCGAAAGCTGCCTGACGCGGTGGGCCGTCCAGGTTGATGTTGCGGTCCGGCTGCTGGGTTTCCAGCGCGGTCAGCAGCACAGCCAGACGGCGCGGCGCGGCATAGACCTTCTTGGCTTGAAACTTCAGGCCTGCGGTCTGCAGGCCTTTTTCGATACCGGCCAGGAATGCATCGGCCAGGGTATTGAGGGCCTTGGGTGGCAGCTCTTCGGTGCCCAGTTCAACCAGGAAATCTTGAGCACTCATTGTGCAGCCTCCAGCTTAGCCAACACTTCATCACGCAAATCCGGGGTGGCCATCGGGAAGCCCAGCTTGGCGCGAGCCAGCAGGTAGGCTTGAGCGACGGAACGCGCCAGAGTGCGTACACGCAGGATGTATTGCTGGCGTGCGGTTACCGAGATGGCACGGCGCGCGTCCAGCAGGTTGAAGGTATGGGACGCCTTCAACACCATTTCATAGCTTGGCAACGGCAGCGGCTGGTCGAGTTCGATCAGGCGCTTGGCTTCGCTTTCATAGAAGTCGAACAGTTCGAACAGCTTGTCGACGTTGGCGTGTTCGAAGTTGTAGGTGGACTGCTCCACCTCGTTCTGATGGAACACATCGCCGTAGGTCACCTTGCCGAACGGGCCGTCAGCCCATACCAGGTCGTAGACCGAGTCCACGCCTTGCAGGTACATGGCCAGGCGCTCAAGGCCATAGGTGATCTCGCCAGTGACCGGGTAGCACTCGATGCCGCCGGCTTGCTGGAAATAGGTGAACTGCGTCACTTCCATGCCATTGAGCCAGACTTCCCAGCCCAGGCCCCACGCGCCCAGGGTTGGCGATTCCCAGTTGTCTTCGACGAAACGAATGTCGTGCACCAGTGGGTCCAGGCCCACATGCTTGAGCGAGCCCAGGTACAGTTCCTGGAAGTTGTCCGGGTTGGGCTTCAATACCACCTGGAACTGGTAGTAGTGCTGCAGACGGTTCGGGTTTTCGCCGTAGCGGCCGTCAGTCGGGCGGCGACTGGGCTGCACATAAGCGGCGTTCCAGGTTTCCGGGCCGATGGCCCGCAGGAATGTAGCGGTGTGGAAAGTGCCGGCGCCTACTTCCATATCGTAGGGCTGAAGTACCACACAACCTTGCTCGGCCCAGTATTGCTGGAGGGCGAGGATCAAGTCTTGGAAGGTACGCACGGCTGGCGTAGGCTGGCTCACGAAATTCACCTGTTACTTGGGCTGCGATTTAAAGAGCGGGAGTATACCCGATTCGGCCCCGCCACCACTCCCTGGAGCCTTATGCCACGCTGCTTTTGGTGTTCTGAAGATCCGCTGTACATGGCTTATCACGATCAAGAGTGGGGAACGCCGCTGCGCGATGCGCAGGGTTTGTTCGAGTTGCTTTTGCTCGAAGGGTTCCAGGCAGGCCTGTCCTGGATCACCGTTTTACGCAAACGCGAGCATTATCGAAAGGTGTTGTTCGGCTTTGACGCGCAGCGTCTGGCGCAATTGAGCGATGAAGAAATCGAGGTGCTGATGCAGGACCCGGGCATCGTGCGCAATCGCTTGAAGCTCAACGCTACCCGGCGCAACGCCGCGGCTTGGCTGGCGCTGGAAGACCCGGTGGGGTTGCTGTGGTCGTTTGTCGGCGGCAAACCCAAGGTCAATCACTTCAAGGATCGCAGCGACGTCCCGGCGATCACGCCCGAAGCCGAAGCCATGAGCAAAGCCTTGAAAAAGGCCGGCTTCACTTTCGTCGGGCCGACCATCTGCTACGCCTTCATGCAGGCCTCGGGCATGGTCATGGACCACACCCAGGACTGCGACCGTTACGCGGACTTGGTCAACGCCGGTTAGAATGCCGGCTTTGCGCACCACACACGATCAGGAGTGAACTGTGGAAAAGTTTAAAGGCGCCTTGCTGGTAGGCGCTCTTCGGTTGTTTGCCCTGCTGCCCTGGCGCGCTGTACAAGCCGTCGGCACAGGGATCGGCTGGATCATGTGGAAAACCCCCAACCGTTCCCGCGATACGGTGCGGATCAACCTCTCCAAATGCTTCCCGGACATGGACCCGGCAGAGCGCGAGCGCCTGGTGGGCCGCAGCCTGATGGACATCGGCAAGTCCCTCACCGAAAGCGCCTGCGCGTGGATCTGGCCGGCGCAGCGCTCCATCGACCTGGTCCGCGAAGTCGAGGGCCTGGAAGTGCTGCACGAGGCCCTGGCTTCTGGCAAAGGCGTGGTGGGCATCACCAGCCATCTAGGCAATTGGGAAGTGTTGAACCACTTCTACTGCAGCCAGTGCAAACCGATCATTTTCTATCGCCCGCCCAAGCTCAAGGCCGTGGACGAGTTGCTGCGCAAGCAGCGCGTGCAGTTGGGCAACCGCGTGGCGGCTTCCACCAAGGAAGGCATTCTCAGTGTGATCAAGGAAGTGCGCAAAGGCGGCCAGGTGGGTATTCCTGCCGACCCGGAGCCGGCTGAGTCCGCCGGGATCTTCGTACCGTTTTTTGCCACCCAGGCGCTCACCAGTAAATTCGTGCCGAACATGCTCGCGGGCCACAAGGCCGTTGGCGTATTCCTGCACGCCCTGCGCCTGCCGGACGGCTCGGGCTACAAGGTGATCCTGGAAGCGGCGCCGGAGGACATGTACAGCACCGACACCGCGACGTCCTGTGCGGCGATGAGCAAGGTAGTTGAGCGCTATGTAGGTGCTTACCCAAGCCAGTACATGTGGAGCATGAAGCGCTTCAAGAAACGCCCGCCGGGTGAGGCGCGGTGGTATTGATTCACTACTGACTTAAATTCGCTGCGAAACCAATGTGGGAGCGGGCAAGCCCTAATGCCTGTAGGAGCGAGCTTGCTCGCGAAAAACTTCAGCGATAACGCGTGTTTCCTGAATAAACGCGGCGCCTATTGGTTTTTCGCGAGCACGCTCGCTCCTACAGGTAGTAGGCAAGCCCCCTTCCAATCAAGCCTGGCGGTCGAGTTTCTTCAGGAACACTGCCATCTCTTTTTCGGCCTGCTTGTCGCCGTGGGCCTGGGCCGCTTCAATGCCTTTTTCCCACGCCTGTCGTGCTGAGGCACTGTCACCCTGAGCCTGGTGCGCCTTGCCCAACAACTTCCACGCCGCCGAATACTTCGGATCGAACTCGACGCATCGCTGCAAATGCTCGGCCGCCTTTGCGTTGTCCTTCAGGTCCAGATAACCCTTGCCCAGGCCAAAGCGCAGCAATGAATTATCCACACCCTTGGCGAGCATTTTTTCCAGGGATTCGAGCATGGCTGTGCATCCTTTAGCTACATAGCGGTTTCGATATCGTCATCGCGGGCAAGCCCGCTCCCACACTTGGAGCGCGATCACATGTGGGAGCGGGCTTGCCCGCGATGGCGGCGGCAGGCTCACACAATTTTTTAATCAGAAAAAACTCAGCCCCACGTGGAACAGCTTCTCAACATCGCGAATATATTTTTTATCCACAAGGAACAAAATCACGTGGTCTCCGGTGGCGATCACCGTATCGTCATGGGCAATGATCACTTCTTCATCGCGAATGATCGCGCCAATGGTGGTACCGGGCGGCAGGCCGATATCGCGGATCGCCTTGCCAATCACTTTGCTGGACTTGGAGTCACCGTGGGCAATCGCCTCGATGGCTTCCGCTGCGCCACGGCGCAACGAGTGCACGCTGACAATGTCGCCACGGCGCACGTGGGCGAGCAAGGTACCGATGGTCGCCAACTGCGGGCTGATGGCAATGTCGATATCGCCGCCCTGGATCAGGTCCACATAGGCCGGGTTGTTGATGATGGTCATCACCTTCTTCGCCCCCAGCCGCTTGGCCAGCAAGGACGACATGATATTGGCTTCGTCATCGTTGGTCAGGGCCAGGAAGATATCCGCGTCGGCGATGTTCTCTTCCATCAGGAGATCACGGTCCGAGGCGCTGCCTTGCAGTACGACAGTGCTGTCGAGGGTGTCGGACAAATGCCGACACCGCGTCGGGCTCATCTCGATAATCTTCACCTGATAGCGGCTTTCGATGGCTTCGGCCAAACGCTCGCCAATCTGCCCACCGCCGGCGATGACGATGCGTTTGTAGCTCTCGTCGAGCCTGCGCATTTCGCTCATGACCGCACGAATGTTCGCCTTGGCGGCGATGAAAAACACTTCGTCGTCAGCCTCGATCACCGTGTCGCCCTGGGGCAGGATCGGCCGGTCACGGCGGAAAATCGCGGCGACGCGGGTTTCCACGTTTGGCATGTGCTCACGCAGCTGGCGCAGTTGCTGGCCCACCAACGGCCCGCCGTAGTACGCCTTTACCGCCACCAGTTGCGCCTTGCCCTCGGCGAAATCGATCACCTGCAAAGCGCCAGGAATTTCGATCAGGCGCTTGATGTAGTGGGTCACCACCTGTTCCGGGCTGATCAGTACGTCCACCGGAATGGCGTCGTTGTCGAACAACCCGGCGCGGGTCAGGTAAGCCGCTTCCCGCACCCGAGCGATCTTGGTCGGGGTATGGAACAGGGTGTGGGCGACCTGGCAGGCGACCATGTTGGTCTCGTCGCTGTTGGTCACAGCCACCAGCATGTCGGCATCGTCGGCACCGGCCTGACGCAGCACCGTCGGAAACGACGCGCGACCTTGCACCGTACGAATGTCCAGGCGGTCGCCCAGGTTGCGCAGGCGCTCGGCATCGGTGTCGACCACGGTGATGTCGTTGGCTTCACCGGCCAAATGTTCGGCCAGCGTGCCACCAACCTGCCCTGCTCCAAGGATGATGATTTTCATCCGGTCACTCCCTTAAAACCATTCAGCCGCGCGGGGCAGCGATCTTGATCAGTTTGGCGTAGTAGAAGCCATCGTGCCCGCCTTCCTGCGCGAGCAGTTGGCGACCGTGGGGCTGCTTGATACCGGCGCTAGTGGCGAGGTCCAGTTCGCGCGCGCCGCTGGTGCGGGCGAGGAAAGCTTGGATGACCTCGGTATTTTCGGTGGGCAGCGTGGAGCAGGTGGCGTAAAGCAGGATGCCGCCGACTTCCAGGGTTGGCCACAGCGCGTCGAGCAGTTCGCCTTGCAACACCGCCAGGGCGGCGATGTCGTCGGGCTGGCGGGTCAGCTTGATGTCCGGATGACGTCGGATCACGCCGGTGGCGGAGCAAGGAGCGTCCAGCAGGATGCGCTGGAATGGCTTGCCGTCCCACCAGGTGGCGGTGTCGCGGCCGTCGGCGGCGATCAGGTCGGCGTTGAGGCCCAGGCGTGCAAGGTTTTCCCGCACGCGCACCAGGCGCTTGGCCTCAAGGTCCACAGCCACCACACCGGCCAGGTCTTTTTCAACCTCAAGGATGTGACACGTCTTACCGCCTGGCGCGCAGCAGGCGTCGAGTACGCGCTGGCCTGGGGCCAAATCGAGCAGATCGGCAGCCAATTGCGCGGCCTCGTCCTGCACGCTGATCCAGCCTTCGGCAAAGCCCGGCAGGCTGCGTACATCGGCGGCGACTTCCAGCACGATACCGTCCGTGCTGTACACGCACGGGGTGGCGTTGATGGCCGCGTCGGCTAGTAATTGCAGGTATGCATCCCGGCTGTGGTGGCGACGGTTGACCCGCAGGATCATCGGCGGGTGCGCGTTGTTGGCCGCGCAGATAGCCTCCCATTGCTCGGGCCAAAAGGCCTTCAGGGATTTTTGCAGCCAGCGCGGGTGGGCGGTGCGCACCACCGGATCATGTTCCAGCTCGGCCAACAGCGTTTCGCTTTCACGCTGGGCGCGGCGCAGCACGGCATTGAGCAGGGCCTTGGCCCAGGGCTTTTTCAGCTTGTCGGCGCAACCGACGGTTTCACCGATAGCGGCGTGGGCCGGCACGCGGGTGTAGAGCAACTGGTAGAGGCCCACCAGCAACAGCGCCTCGACATCCGCGTCCGCCGCTTTGAACGGTTTTTGCAGCAGCTTGGCGGCCAACGCAGACAACCGTGGCTGCCAACGGGCGGTGCCAAAGGCCAGGTCCTGGGTAAACCCGCGGTCGCGGTCTTCAACCTTATCCAACTGCGTCGGCAGAGAACTGTTCAGCGAAGCCTTGCCATTGAGCACAGCGGCGAGAGCCTTGGCGGCGGCCAGACGTGGGTTCATTGATTGACCACTCCAAGCGTGGTGCCCAGGGCGAATTTCTCACGACGACTGTTGAACAGATCGCTGAAGTTCAGCGCCTTGCCGCCGGGCAATTGCAGACGCGTCAGGCACAGCGCCTGTTCACCGCAAGCCACCAACAGGCCGTCTTTGCTGGCGCCGATGATCTCGCCGGGAGCCCCTGCGCCATCGGCCAGGGTCGCGGCCAACACTTTCAAGGCTTCGCCGTTCAGGGTGCTGTGGCAGATCGGCCATGGGTTGAAGGCACGTACCAGGCGCTCCAGCTCCACGGCTGGGCGGCTCCAGTCGATGCGCGCTTCGTCCTTGTTCAGCTTGTGGGCGTAGGTGGCCAGGCTGTCGTCTTGGATTTCACCTTGCAGGGTGCCGGCAGCCAGGCCAGCGATGGCCTGGATCACGGCGGGCGGCCCCAGCTCAGCCAAGCGGTCGTGCAGGCTGCCGCCGGTGTCTTGGGCGGAGATCCGGGTGGTGACTTTGAGCAGCATCGGCCCGGTATCCAGGCCGGCCTCCATGCGCATCACGGTCACGCCGCTTTCGCTGTCGCCTGCTTCAACGGCGCGCTGAATCGGCGCCGCACCGCGCCAGCGTGGCAGCAGTGAAGCATGACTGTTGATGCAACCCAGGCGCGGGATATCCAGCACAGCCTGAGGCAGGATCAAGCCGTAAGCCACCACCACCAGCAGGTCCGGCTTCAGCGCGGCTAGTTCGGCCTGGGCGTCGGCGTTACGCAGGGTCGGCGGCTGCAGCACGGGAATGTTGTGCTCCAGTGCTAATTGCTTGACTGGGCTCGGCATCAGTTTTTGCCCCCGACCGGCCGGGCGATCCGGCTGGGTGTACACCGCGACGATGTCATAAGGGCTGGCAAGCAGCGCCTTGAGGTGTTCGGCGGCAAATTCAGGAGTGCCGGCAAAAACAATGCGCAATGGCTCGGTCATGGGAGTTCTCGGTTAAAAACAGTCACAAAAGAAAAAGGCTTGCCGCAGCAAGCCTTTGGAAGAAGGGCATCAGGCTTGCTGGCGATGCTTTTTTTCCAGCTTCTTCTTGATGCGGTCACGCTTGAGCGTGGACAGGTAATCGACAAACAGCTTGCCGTTGAGGTGGTCGCATTCATGCTGGATACACACCGCCAGCAGGCCTTCGGCAACCAGTTCGAAAGGCTTGCCGTCACGGTCCAGCGCCTTGATCTTCACGCGCAGCGGGCGTTCCACATTTTCGTAGAACTCCGGTACCGACAGGCAGCCTTCCTGGTATTCGCCCATCTCTTCGGTCAGCGGTTCGAACTCAGGGTTGATGTACACCCGAGGTTCGCTGCGATCTTCCGACAGGTCCATGACCACGACACGCAGATGCACGTTGACCTGGGTAGCGGCGAGGCCGATGCCCGGGGCTTCATACATTGTTTCAAACATGTCATCGACCAACTGACGAACCTTGTCGTCCACTACGGCCACCGGCTTGGCGATCGTGCGCAGGCGCGAGTCGGGAAATTCGAGGATGTTCAAAATAGCCATAAGCGTAATTGCTGCACATGTGAGGAAGAGACAAATCGGCGGTGGGATGGACCCATACGGCCGGTGTGAAACGCTCGGAAGCCGCGAAGGCCATGGCATTTCACGCGAACGCACATAATAAAGGAGATTCACCCCATGAGGAAATCGCTACTCGTCTTGCTGCTGTGGGCCCCGTTCGCCACGGCGTTGATTGCGCAACCCACTGAGCGCCTGGATCAGGCAGCGCAACAGGCCATCCAGCATTTTTTACTGCACAACCGTATTTTTGACTCGCCCGAGGACCTGGATAACGCGCCTTATATTATTGCGGCGCAAGGCGGGCGCGTGCTGGGTGCCAACGACGAGCGTGTGCATGCGCGCGGGCGTCTGGACCCGGCCCAGCCGAGCTACGGGATCTTTCGGCGAGGCAAGGCCTACACCGACCCCGTTACCCAGGAGTTACTCGGCATCAATGCCGACGACATCGGCACTGCGCGCTTTGTGCTTGCCGACAGCCTCACCACCCTCGCAGTGCAACGGGTGACCCAGGAAATCCGCCCAGGCGACCGCTTGTTGCGCGCCGAGCCTCCCGTTGCTTTGGCGAACCTGGAGCCGTGCAAACCTGCACCCTTGATTACAGGGCATATCATCGACATCCCCAAGGGCGTCACGCAGATTGGCGTGCTCGACGCTGTGACCCTGAACAAGGGCCGCCGCGATGGCCTGGTGGAGGGCCAACTGCTGACGGTGATCAAGGCTGGCGCCACCGTGCGAGACGCCCTCACCGGCACGCCCACGCCACTCCCGGATGAGCGAGCCGGCACCCTTCTGGTGTTTCGTACCTATGAAAAGCTCAGCTATGCCCTGGTGCTCAGTGCTTCACGGTCGCTAGCCGTGCAAGACCGTTTCGAGACGGCTGATCAAGCGCAATAAATAGCCTGCTAAATAAGTTACCAACAGAGTTATCCACAGCTTGTTCCGGTCAAGGATGATCATATGAATCCGATAAACAGTAGCGATATTTCCCCGGCAGAGCTGGAAGCCCGGCTACGCTTGCACAGGCTGCCAGAACTGGGGCCCAAGCGTTTTCACGTATTGATCGAAGCCTTTGGTTGCGCTTCCAAGGCCCTGAGTGCTCCCGCCAGCGCCTGGCATTCCCTCGGTTTGCCCGCCGTCAGTGCCGAGGCCCGACGTAGCCCCAAAGTCCGTGACGGTGCCAGTGAAGCGTTGGCCTGGCTGGGGCGCCCGGCCCAGCATTTGCTGATGTGGGACCAACCTGATTACCCGGCGTTGCTCGCGCAGATCGACGATGCGCCGCCGTTGTTATTCGTGGCGGGCGACCCCGGTATTCTGGAAAAACCACAGTTGGCCATGGTGGGAAGTCGGCGTGCCTCTCGCCCGGGCATGGACACGGCAGCGGCCTTTTCCCGTAGCCTGGCGAGCGCCGGTTTTGTCATCACCAGTGGGCTGGCGGTGGGCATTGACGGCGCGGCGCACCAGGCGGCATTGGACGTAGGCGGCCATACCATCGGCGTGCTCGGCACTGGCCTGGAAAATTTTTATCCACAGCGCCATCGCAGGCTCGCCGCGGCGATGATTGCCCAAGGCAGCGCCGTGGTTTCCGAATTTCCGCTGGATGCAGCGCCCCAGGCCGGTAATTTCCCAAGGCGCAACCGGATTATCAGCGGGCTGTCGTTAGGCGTGCTGGTGGTGGAGGCCAGTATGGCCAGCGGCTCGCTGATCACCGCACGCCTGGCGGCGGAGCAAGGGCGCGAGGTGTACGCGATTCCGGGTTCCATCCACCACCCCGCCGCCAAGGGCTGTCATCAGCTGATCCGTGATGGCGCGGTGCTTGTGGAAACCATCGAGCACATTCTTGAAAGCCTGCGCGGTTGGCAGCGGTTGTCCCATGCTGCGCCGGTGCCCGTGATCCATCCGTTGGTGGCGCTGCTGCACGCGGCACCGCTTAGCAGCGAAGCCTTGGCGATTGCCAGCGGTCGGCCGTTGTCCCAAGTACTGGCCACCCTGACGGAACTGGAGTTGGAGGGCCAAGTGATTTGCGAAAGCGGGCGCTGGCTGGCGCGGTGCCCGCTTTTGTAATGGCCCGTTTTTGGCGCTAGGTTTTGTAACGAAGATCGGTAAACTGCCCAGAGCTTTAGTCCGGAGAGTAAACAATGGTCAACAGGTGGCGTGTGCTGGAAGCCGCACGGGAAATTCGCGCAGGCGCAGTGATCGCCTATCCGACCGAAGCGGTTTGGGGCCTGGGCTGCGACCCGTGGAACGAAGAAGCAGTGGATCGACTGTTGGCGATCAAGAACCGCTCGGTCGACAAAGGCCTGATCCTGGTGGCGGATAATATTCGTCAGTTCGACTTTCTGTTTGAAGATTTCCCGCAAACGTGGATCGAACGCATGGCCAGCACTTGGCCAGGGCCGAATACCTGGCTGGTGCCCCATCAAGACTTGCTGCCTGAATGGGTCACGGGTGTGCATGACACCGTAGCGCTGCGGGTCAGTGATCATCCGTTGGTGAGAGATTTGTGCGCCCAGGTCGGCCCGTTGATTTCCACCTCGGCCAACCCTCAGGGCCGCCCGGCGGCCCGCACGCGGCTTCGCGTAGAGCAGTATTTTCGCGGGCAAGTGGACTTGGTGTTGGGCGGCGCCCTGGGTGGGCGCAAGAACCCGAGCCTGATTCGGGACCTGGTGACGGGTGATGTGGTGCGCCCCTCGTAAGGTGCAGCTCGTTCCCACGCTCTGCGTGGGAACGCCGCATTGGACGCTCTGCGTCCGCTTGTGACGCAGAGCGTCACGGTATGCATTCCCACGCAGAGCGTGGGAACGATCTTAAGGCAGCAGAATGGTTGAGCCAGTCGTGCGCCGCGCCGACAACTCCGTCTGCGCTTTGGCCGCCTCCGCCAGCGGGTAGCGCTGGTTGATATCAATGCGCACCTTGCCGCTCTTGATCATCGAAAACAGATCGTCCGCCATCGCCTGCAAGTTTGCCGCACTGTTGGCGTAGGTCGCCAAAGTCGGCCGGGTTACGTACAGCGAACCCTTCGCCGACAGAATCCCCAGGTTCACCCCATCCACCGCACCCGACGCGTTGCCGAAGCTCACCACCAAACCCCGCGGCGCCACGCTGTCCAGTGAGGTCAGCCAGGTGTCCTTACCGACGCCGTCGTACACCACCGGGCACTTCTTGCCGTCAGTCAATTCCAGTACGCGTTGTGCGACATCTTCCTTGCTGTAGTCGATGGTTTCCCAGGCGCCGAGCGATTTGGCCAGGGCGGCTTTTTCCGGGGAGCTGACCGTGCCGATCAACTTCACCCCCAGGGCCTTGGCCCATTGGCAGGCCAGGGAACCCACGCCACCCGCAGCGGCGTGGAACAAAATGGTTTCACCGCCTTTGAGCTCATAGGTCTGGCGCAACAGGTATTGCACGGTCAGGCCTTTGAGCATGGCGCCGGCGGCCTGTTCAAAGCTGATCTCATCCGGCAAGTGCACCAGGTTGGCGGCAGGCAACACATGCAGCTCGCTGTAGGCACCCAGCGGGCCGCTGCCGTAGGCCACGCGGTCGCCAACTTTGAATTGGCTGACTTCACTGCCCACCGCGTCCACCACGCCAGCGCCTTCCGCACCCAGGCCCGATGGCAGCGCGGGCGGCGCGTAGAGGCCACTGCGGAAGTAGGTGTCGATGAAGTTCAGGCCGATGGCCTCGTTGCGCACCCGAACCTGCTGTGGGCCAGGCTCCGCTGGCGTGTAGTCCACATATTCAAGTACTTCGGGGCCGCCATGGGCGCTGAACTGGATACGTTTGGCCATCTGCACTTCTCCTTGGGTTCGAATCTGCGTAGCCCCCTATCGGACTCCTAAGCTTGATCCTCGTCAACTGCTGCGCACCTAAGTGCAGTGGCATGTAGGCGCAGTGGTATCCTGTGCGCCCATTTGCCGCCGACGCCCCATGGGCCTCGCGTAGCTTTGCCCGATTCAAGGTGATGCCATGACTACCCGCACCGAGGCCGTTAAAGCCTACCTGCTTGACCTGCAAGACCGCATTTGCAGCGCCCTGGAAACCTTCGAGACGGACACTCGCTTTATCGAAGACGCCTGGACCCGGCCAGCCGGCGGTGGCGGTCGTACCCGTGTGATGGAAAACGGTTCGGTGATCGAAAAAGGCGGTGTCAACTTTTCCCACGTGTTTGGCAGCGGTCTGCCACCGTCTGCCAGTGCCCATCGCCCTGAACTGGCGGGCCGTGGGTTTGAGGCCCTGGGTGTGTCGCTGGTGATCCATCCGCATAACCCGCATGTACCGACTTCCCACGCCAATGTGCGGTTTTTCATCGCTGAAAAAGAAGGCGAAGAACCGGTGTGGTGGTTCGGTGGTGGCTTCGATCTCACCCCGTATTACGGCAATGAAGAAGACTGCATTCATTGGCACCGCGTGGCCGAGAAGGCCTGTGCACCGTTTGGCCCGGACGTGTACTCACGCTACAAGGCCTGGTGTGACACCTACTTCCACATCAAGCACCGCAACGAGCCCCGTGGCATCGGTGGCCTGTTCTTCGATGACTTGAACGAGTGGGGCTTTGACACCTGCTTCGCCTTCATCCGCGCCATCGGCGATGCCTACATCGATGCCTACCTGCCGATTGTGCAGCGTCGCAAGGCCATGGCGTACACCGAGCAACAACGCCAGTTCCAGGAGTTCCGCCGGGGCCGCTACGTTGAGTTCAACCTGGTCTATGACCGTGGCACCCTGTTCGGCCTGCAATCGGGCGGGCGTACGGAGTCGATCCTGATGTCGCTGCCACCTCAGGTACGCTGGAGCTACGACTGGAAGGCCGAAGCCGGCAGCGAAGAGGCGCGCCTCACCGACTACTTCCTGCAAGACCGTGACTGGCTCGGCGTTGCCGCGCCCAAGGCGGCGGTGTGATGGACCGTTATGTTGTGTTCGGCAACCCCATCGGCCATAGCAAATCGCCGCTGATTCACCGTCTGTTCGCTGCCCAGACCGGCGAACAACTGGACTACAGCACGATGCTCGCGCCGTTGGAGGACTTCACCGCCTGTGCCCGTGAGTTCTTCCAACACGGCCGTGGCGCCAACGTGACCGTGCCGTTCAAGGAAGAGGCCTATCGCTTGGCCAATACCCTGACCGAACGGGCGCAGCGCGCCGGCGCCGTAAACACTTTGAGCAAATTGGCTGACGGCACGTTGTTGGGCGACAACACCGACGGCGCGGGACTGGTGCGCGACTTGACGGTCAATGCCGGGCTGAGCCTGCAAGGCAAACGCATCCTGTTGTTGGGCGCCGGTGGCGCGGTACGCGGTGCGCTGGAGCCGTTGCTGGCGCAGCAACCCTCGTCGTTGATCATCGCCAACCGCACCGTGGAAAAGGCCGAGCGACTGGCTGAGTTGTTCGATGACCTGGGCCCGGTGTCTGCCAGTGGTTTCGACTGGTTGCGTGAGCCGGTGGATGTGATCATCAATGCCACGTCGGCCAGCCTGTCAGGCGATGTACCGCCGATTGCCGGCAGCCTGATCGAGCCGGGCAAGACCTTCTGCTACGACATGATGTACGCCAAGGAACCCACCGCATTCTGCCGCTGGGCGAGCGAGCAAGGCGCGGCGGTGGCGATGGATGGCCTGGGCATGCTGGTGGAACAAGCGGCGGAAGCCTTCTTGCTGTGGCGCGGTGTGCGTCCGGATTCGGCGCCCGTACTGGCCGAACTGCGCCGGCAATTGGCCTGATCCCACACGCTGATGTGGGCACACTTAATGTGGGAGCTGGCTTGCCTGCGATAGCAATAGGTCAGTTACCCATGTGCTGGCTGATCCACCGCTATCGCAGGCAAGCCAGCTCCCACAGTTGATCGGGTTTAGTCTTCGAAATGGAGGGGGCAGTTATCCGGCCCCTCCAGCTTCATCAATTCCTCGACCACCTGCGGCCTGGCCCCACGCAACGTCAAGCTACGGCCCAACCCCGCCAACCGCCGCGCCTCCTGGTGCAGCATCTCCACCCCGGAATAGTCGATAAAGTTGATCTGCTGCGCCTCGATCACCACCCGCTCACCCTGCAGACGTTGCAGGCGCACTTGCAGGTAATGGCTGGCGCCAAAAAAGATCGAGCCGCCCACCCGCAACACATCCGCTTCACCGTCGCGCCAGTGTTGCACCCGTGGCTGCGAGGTGCGCTTGAGGTAGAAAAACAGCGACGCCAGTACCCCGGCATAGATCGCCGTTTGCAGCTCCAACAACAAGGTGGCGACACAGGTCAGGCTCATCACCACAAATTCGGCGCGGCTGACCCGGAACAGCGCACGAATGCCGCGGTGGTCCACCAGGCCCCAGCAGATCAGCAGGATACTCGCCGCCATGCTCGGGATCGGAATATGCGCAATCAACGCTGCGCCAAATAACGCGAATAACGCCACCCACAGGGCCGAAAACACCCCCGCCAATGGCGAACAGGCACCCGCCTCATAACTGAGGCCCGAGCGGGTGAACGATCCGGCTGACAGGTAGCCGGAAAAAAATCCGCCCACGATGTTGGATAAACCCTGGGCGCGTACTTCCTGGTTGGCGTCGAGCAGTTGTTGCGAGCGGGCGGACAGCGAACGGGCAATCGACAGGCTGGTCACCAACCCCAACATCCCCACCGCCACGGCACTGGGCAGCAGGCGCAGCACCAGATCCAGATCCATCGGCAACGGGCTGAACGGCGGCAGTTTGCCAATAAACGAACTGACCCGTGCCACATGCCCGAACATCGCCGGCCACAGCCATGCCGCCACGCTGCCCGACACCAAGGCGATCAACAGTGTCGGCCAGCGTGGCACCAGGTACTTGAGCAGCATACCTGCCAGCAACGTACCCAGCCCCAGGGCCAGGGACGCGTGGTCCCACTCGCCACGGTGGTCGATCAGCGCCAGCAGGCCATTGATAGCCGTGGCCTGGCTCGGTAAATCCAAGCCGAGCAGGTTGGGCAGTTGCCCCAAGGCGATCACTACGGCGGCGCCCAGGGTGAATCCCAGCACCACCGAATGGGAGACAAAGTTCACCAACGCGCCGAAGCGCAGCAGGCCGAGCAACCACTGGAATACCCCGGCAAGGAAGGTCAGCAACAGGATGAGGGTGATGTAGTCCTGGGAGCCTGGCACGGCCAGTGGGCTGATGCTGGCGTAAAGCACAATGGAGATGGCGGCCGTTGGCCCGCAGATCAGGTGCCAGGATGAGCCCCACAGGCAAGCGATCAATACCGGGATGATGGCGGCGTAGAGCCCGTATTCGGGTGGGAGACCGGCGATCAGTGCGTAGGCAATCGACTGCGGCAGCGCAAGCACCGCGCCGCTGAGGCCGACGATGGCATCCCGGCCGACGCTGGCGCGGGTTTGGCGCGGCAGCCAGCGCAGGAAGGGCAAAAGTGTATGGCGGTTGGGCCGGGGCATCGCAGGCTCGGGTAAAGGGTTTTGGCAAGAGTATCAATGCATGGGTACTTGTGGGAGCTGGCTTGCCTGCGATGCTGGCGCCTCGGTGTGACAGGCATACCGGGGTGATGCTATCGCAGGCAAGCCAGCTCCCACAGGGTCGCCGGCAAGCGTCAGAGTGATCGTTCCCACGCTCTGCGTGGGAATGCTGCTCGGGACGCTCTGAGTCCGATTTTAACGTCAGAGCTTGGCTTTTACCGCTGGCAACGCCTCCTGGCCATCCAGGGTTTTCACGCCCTCCAACCATTGGTCCAACACTGCCGGGTTGGCCTTGATCCACGCCTTCGCCGCCTGCGCATTGCTGACCTTGTTGTTGGCCACGTCAGCCATGATGCTGTTCTCCATGGCCTGGGTAAAACTCAGGTTGGTCAGCAGTTTGCCGACATTGGGGCACGCTTGTGCGTAACCCTTGCGAGTCAAGGTATAGACGCTGCCGGTGGCACCAAAGTACTGCTCGCCGCCCTTGAGGTAGCGCATTTTCAGTTGCACGTTCATCGGGTGCGGGGTCCAGCCGAGAAAGGTGATAAAACGCTGTTTCTTCACCGCTCGCGAGACCTCTGCGAGCATCGCCTGTTCGCTGGACTCGATCAGCTTCCACTGCCCAAGGTCGAAATCATTCTTCTTGATGATCTCCTGCAGCGAGATATTGGCTGGCGCGCCGGAGCCAATGCCGTAGATTTTCTTGTCGAACTTGTCGGCAAATTTATTCAGGTCGGCAAAGTCATGCACCCCGGCGTCCCACACGTAGTCCGGCACGGCGAGGGTGAACTCGGTGCCCTCCAGGTTCTTCGCCAGTTGCACCACATCGCCGTTGGCCACGAACTTGTCGTAGAAGCCTTGCTGCGCCGGCATCCAGTTGCCGAGGAAGACATCCACCTGGCCGTCCTTGAGCCCGCCGAAGGTAATCGGCACCGCCAGGGTGTCGACCTTGGGTTGATAGCCCATGCCCGTCAGCAGGAAACTGGTGATAGCGTTGGTGGCGGCAATATCGCTCCAGCCTGGGTCGGCCATCTTTACCGTTTCGCAGCGCGTGTCTGCGTACACCTGGGCGCTGCTGAGCATCACCAAACTCAGTACCACGGTCAACTTTTGCATGGCCTTCCCTCTGTCTACTTATTGGTTTTGGCAGGGTTGTGGAAAACGTGCTTTGCGCTCCAGGTCATCAAGGTCGATATGGTTGCGCATGTACTGCTGACTGGCGTCTACCAGTGGCTGGTGATCCCAGCTCTTGAGCTTGCCATGGGTCAGCGCATCAAACACCAGGCGGCGACGGCGTTGGCTGGCGAGCACCTGTTGATGGATCGCCGGGATGTCCCATTTAGCCCGCGCTTCACGCAAGAACGCCTCGAACAATGGCCGATGTTCAGCTGACTGGCTGAGGTTTTCCTGCTCGCTCGGGTCGTTGTGCACATCGAACAATAGGCAAGGATCGTCCTCGCTGTAGATGAATTTGTAGGCGCCCCGGCGAATCATCATCAATGGGCTGACGGTGCCTTCGGCCATGTATTCGCCAAACACTTCGTCATGCCCGCCCTGCCCCTGCAAGTGCGGGACCAGTGAGCGGCCGTCCAGCGGCAAGTCCGGGTCCAGCTTGCCGCCGGCCAATTCCACCAGGGTCGGCAACAAGTCGGCGGTCGACACGGCCTGGGTGACGCGGCCAGCGGCGAACTGCCCCGGCGCACTGATCAGCAGCGGCACGCGGGCGGCCATTTCAAACCAGTGCATTTTGTACCAGAGGCCGCGCTCGCCAAGCATGTCGCCGTGGTCGCCAGAGAAAATGATCAGGGTGTCGTCGGCCAGGCCGGTGTCTTCCAGGGTCTGCAGCAGCTTGCCGACGTTGCTGTCGATGTAGCTGCACGCACCGAAGTAGGCGCGGCGGGCGTCGCGGATCTTATCCACAGGCAGCGGTTTGTCCCACAAGTCATAAACCTTGAGCAGCCGCTGGGAATGCGGGTCGAGGTCCGCCTGGGGCGGCGTCGCGGGCATTGGGATGTCGGTGTCTGCGTACAAGTCCCAGAACGGCTTGGGAATGGTGTAAGGGTCGTGGGGATGGGTCATCGACACCGTCAGGCAAAATGGCTGGTCACCTTCCTCACGGATATGGTCGAACAGATATTGCTGGGCCTTGAACACCACCTCTTCGTCGAAATCCAGCTGGTTGGTGCGCACGCACGGTCCGGCTTGCAGCACCGAGGACATGTTGTGATACCAGGTAGGTCGTACGTCTGGCTCATCCCAGTTCACTGCCCAGCCGTAGTCGGCGGGATAGATGTCGCTGGTCAGGCGCTCCTCATAGCCGTGTAACTGGTCGGGGCCGCAGAAGTGCATCTTGCCCGACAGTGCGGTGCGGTAGCCCAGGCGGCGCAAGTAGTGGGCATAGGTCGGCACATCGGCGGGGAAATCGGCGGCGTTGTCGTAGGCGCCGATCTTGCTCGGCAACTGGCCGCTGACCAAGGTGAAGCGCGACGGTGCGCACAGCGGGCTGTTGCAATAGGCGGCGTCGAACACCACGCCTTGTGCCGCCAGGCGGCTGAGGTTGGGCAGCTTGATCGGGGAAGGCCCGTAGAACGGCAGCATCGGCGCGGCCATCTGATCGGCCATGATGAAAAGAATGTTCTTGCGCTTCATGGTTTCTCGGCATTCCATAGGCAGTGTTTATGCCAATGAGCATGCGGCCCATGAATTATGGGGTAAAGCCCATGAGCAGCAATGACTAGGATAAGTTGAGCTTATGTATGAAGCGCTGGGTGACCTCTCTCTCGATTTGCTGCGCGCCTTTGAGGCAGCGGCGCGTCATCGCAGTTTCACCGCGGCCGCGATGGAGCTGGGCACCACCCAACCGGCGGTCAGCCAGCAAATCAAACGCCTTGAAGAGCAACTGGCGATCCGCCTGTTTGATCGCATTTACCGCGGCATCGAACTGACTGACGCCGGTGCCCTGCTGTTCGAGCATGTGCAAGGCGGCCTGCAGAACATCAACCAGGGGCTCGGCGCCATCACTCAACAAAGCCAGCATGAAGTGCTGCAAGTCGCCACCGACTTTGCCTTCGCCGCCTATTGGCTGATGCCACGCCTGCATCGTTTTCACCAGGCCAACCCGCAGGTGGATGTCAGCCTGGTCACCAGTGAGCGCAACCCGGCCACCCTGCGCAGCGATATTGATGTGGCGGTGCTGTTCGGCGATGGCCGTTTCAAGCAGGGCGAGAGCCTGTGGTTGTTCAATGAGGAAGTGTTCCCGGTGTGCAGCCCACAGTGGCTCAAGGAGCAGGTCGCGCCCCTGACGGTGCAGACCTTGCAAGACTGCCCGTTGCTGCACCTGCGCCAGGAAAACAACAGCCAATGGTTTGACTGGAACGGCGTGTTCCGCGAACTGGGTATCACGGCTGCGCCGACCCCGGGGCAATTGCGCTTCGACAACTACACCTTGCTGATCCAGGCCGCGATTGCCGGCCAGGGCGTCGCCATCGGCTGGCGCCACCTGGTGGATAACCTGCTGGAGCAGAATTGGCTGTGCCGGCCGATCAGCTCCACGGTGATCTCGCGCTTGGGCTATTACGTGGTGCAACCCCAGCGCAAACGCCGCGGACAGTTGGTGGACCGCTTTGTCGAGTGGCTTGTGGCGGAACAGGCCAACAGTGCGCACTCGTTGACCGGGCTGGCCCTGCCGTCGATTGCGGTCTAGGATCGGCCCACAGTGGAACCGGAGTCAGTCATGCAACGTATCAAGGGCTACCACGCCCATATCTATTTCGACGCCAGCACGATTGAGCAGGCGCGCACGCTCTGTGAGGACGCCGCCAAGTTGTTCCCGCTGCGCATGGGCCGTGTGCACGAGCGGCCCGTGGGCCCGCACCCGGATTGGAGTTGCCAGCTGGCGTTCGAGCCGGAATATATCGGTGTGGTGTTGCCGTGGCTGGCGCTGCATCGCAATGGTCTGGTGGTGTTCCTGCACCCTGAAACCGGTGACGACCTCAAGGACCACACCGATTACGCCATCTGGATGGGCGCGATGCGCGAGCTGGACTTGTCGATTTTTTAACCTTCCTTACCCGATAAATCCGCGGCCTTCCCTAAGTAAAAACAAGAATGTTTGTAGGATTTATCTTGTATTGTCTCATTATATGGGATTGATATTTATATATTGAGATATTCCGCTCCCTAGGTTTATATTCGCCCATCTGCTTTTTTCAGCACCCACTCATTTCAGGTGAAGCGATGCAGGCGCAATTGATCGCGCTCGATTGGGGGACCAGCTCCCTTCGTGCTTACAAACTCGGCCCCGCGGGCGTTGTGCTGGAACAGCGCTCTCAAGCCTGGGGCATCATGCATTTGCCCACAGAGCCCCGGGAAATAGCCGGTGTGCTATGCACTGACGGCTTTGAACTGGCGTTCGATAGCGCCTGCGGCGATTGGCTTGATGCCCAGCCCGGGCTGCCGGTAATCGCTTGCGGCATGGTCGGCAGCGCACAGGGTTGGAGCGAGGCGGCCTATCGCAGCACGCCGGTGGATGTCGCCAGTCTCGGCCAGGCGTTGCATGGCATACGCAGCCTGCGTGGGGTGCAGGTGCATATCGTGCCGGGGGTGATCGAGCAAGTGGGTCTGCCCAATGTCATGCGTGGCGAAGAAACCCAAGTACTCGGCGTACTGCAAGGGCTTGGGCCCCAGGTGTTGATCGGCCTGCCCGGCAGCCATTCCAAGTGGGTCGAGGTGGTGGAAGGCCGCATTACCCATTTCGATACCTTCATGACTGGCGAAGTGTTTGCGGTGTTGAGCAAGCACAGCATCCTGGGGCGTACCCAACAAGCAAGCGAGCAGTTCCAGGCCGAGGCGTTTGATCAAGGCGTGCGCGTGGCGCTGTCCAACGATGGCCAGCGTGGCGTGCTTTCGACCCTGTTCAGTGCCCGTACCCTTGGGCTCACCGCGCAGCTGGCGCCCGACCAGCAACCCGATTACCTCTCTGGCCTGCTCATCGGCCATGAGCTCGCCGGCTTGCCAGATTCGGCCAAACATCAGCCGATCATCCTGGTCGGCGCTGCTGCACTTTGCGCCCGCTATCAACGCGCCCTCGCCCTTTGCGGATTTGCCCACGTCAGCCTGGCGCAAGAAGCCACCGAGCGTGGCCTGTGGCAACTGGCGCAAGCCGCCGGGCTCATTCGACCTGTACTGGAGGCCTGACATGCTCAAGCAAGCACTCGCACAAAACGGTTTGATCGCCATCCTGCGCGGCCTACGCCCCGACGAAGCCCAGGCGGTCGGCCAGGTGCTGTACGACGCGGGTTTTCGCGTGATCGAAGTGCCGCTCAACTCGCCAGACCCTTACGCCAGCATTCGCACCCTGCGCGACAGCTTGCCCGCCGATTGCCTGATCGGTGCCGGCACGGTGTTGACGCCTGAGCAGGTCGAACAGGTCAAGGCGGCCGGAGGCCAGGTGATCGTCATGCCCCACAGCGATGCCAAGGTGCTGCGTGCCGCCAAAGCGGCGGGCCTGTACTTGTCGCCTGGGGTAGCCACGCCTACCGAAGCCTTTGCCGCACTGGCCGAAGGCGCCGATGTGTTGAAGCTGTTCCCGGCCGAGCAGATGGGCCCTTCAGTGATCAAGGCATGGCTGGCGGTATTGCCGGCGGGCACGTTGCTGCTGCCGGTGGGCGGCATTACCCCGGACAACATGCAGGTGTTTACCGACGCCGGCGCCAAGGGCTTCGGATTGGGTTCCGGGCTGTTCAAGCCGGGCATGACAGTGGATCAGGTTGCGAGCCGTGCCCAGGCTTATGTCGCCGCCTGGAAAGCCCTGAGCTGAGAGCATATTCCGCGCCCACAGGCGCTGCATCTATAAGAGAGACAAGAGATGAAAATCACCAAACTGACGACCTTTATCGTTCCGCCGCGCTGGTGCTTCCTCAAGGTCGAAACCGACCAGGGTGTGACCGGCTGGGGTGAGCCTGTGGTCGAGGGCCGCGCTCACACGGTGGCCGCCGCCGTCGAAGAACTGTCCGACTACCTGATCGGCAAAGACCCTCGCAATATCGAAGATATCTGGACCGTGCTCTATCGCGGCGGCTTCTACCGAGGCGGCGCGGTGCATATGAGCGCCCTCGCCGGCATCGACCAGGCGTTGTGGGACATCAAGGGCAAGGCCCTCGGTGTATCGGTCAGCGATCTGCTGGGCGGCCAGGTGCGTGACAAGATCCGTGTGTACTCATGGATCGGCGGTGACCGCCCCGCCGATACTGCCCGTGCCGCCAAAGAGGCGGTGGCCCGTGGCTTCACAGCCGTGAAAATGAATGGCACCGAAGAATTGCAGTTTGTCGACAGCTTCGAAAAAGTCGACCTGGCCCTGGCCAACGTCGCTGCTGTGCGCGATGCGGTCGGCCCTAACGTGGGTATTGGCGTCGACTTCCATGGCCGCGTGCACAAGCCGATGGCCAAGGTGCTGATGAAAGAGCTCGACCCGTACAAACTGATGTTCATTGAAGAGCCGGTGCTCAGCGAAAACTACGAAGCGCTGAAAGAACTGGCCCCGCTGACCAGTACGCCGATCGCCTTGGGTGAGCGCCTGTTCTCGCGCTGGGATTTCAAACGGGTGCTCAGCGAAGGCTACGTCGACATCATCCAGCCGGACGCCTCCCACGCAGGTGGTATCACCGAAACCCGCAAGATCGCCAACATGGCCGAAGCCTACGACGTGGCCCTGGCCCTGCACTGTCCGCTGGGCCCGATTGCCTTGGCGGCATGCCTGCAGCTGGATGCGGTTTGCTACAACGCGTTTATCCAGGAGCAGAGCCTGGGTATTCACTACAACGAAAGCAACGATCTGCTCGACTATGTGCGTGATCCAGGCGTATTCGACTATGACCAGGGCTTTGTGAAGATCCCCAACGGCCCAGGTCTGGGCATTGAGATCAACGAGGAGTATGTGGTTGAGCGCGCGGCCATCGGCCATCGCTGGCGCAATCCGATCTGGCGCCATGCCGATGGCAGTTTTGCCGAGTGGTGATTTCCACCTGATTGAAACGCGCAAAAAAATATGGGAGCAGGCAAGCCAGTTCCCACATTGAGCGCGTTCCTTCCTCAACAAATATAAAAAGAGGCACCCCCATGCACCCTGAATCCCTCACCGGGCAGGCTTCTTTAGTCACGCCTAGCAGAAAGCGCTTTTTCATCATGGTGCTGCTGTTCATCACCGTGGTCATCAACTACCTCGACCGTAGCAACCTGTCGATTGCCGCGCCCGCGCTGACCAGCGAGCTGGGGATCGATCCGGTGCAAGTCGGGCTGATTTTTTCTGCCTTCGGCTGGACCTACGCCGCCATGCAAATCCCGGGTGGCTGGCTGGTAGACCGGGTGCCGCCGCGCATTCTCTACACGGCGGCCCTGCTGCTGTGGTCGATTGCCACCGTGATGCTCGGTTTCGCCGCCAGCTTTATCGCGCTGTTCGTGCTGCGCATGGCCGTGGGCGCGTTGGAGGCGCCGGCCTATCCCATCAACAGCCGTGTGGTCACCACCTGGTTTCCCGAGCGCGAGCGCGCCACGGCTATCGGCGTCTATACCTCCGGGCAATTCGTCGGCCTGGCGTTCCTCACCCCGGTGCTGGCGTGGCTGCAGCACCAGTACGGCTGGCACATGGTGTTTGTGGTGACCGGGGGCGTCGGCATCCTGTGGGCCGCGATCTGGTACGCGGTGTACCGCGAGCCCAAAGATTTCAAAGGCGCCAACGAAGCCGAAATCCAACTGATCCGCGACGGTGGCGGGCTGGTGGACATGCAGGCTAAAACCGTCAAGGCACCCTTCAGCTGGACCGACCTCGGCATCGTGCTGAGCAAACGCAAGCTGTGGGGCATCTACCTGGGCCAGTTTTGCCTGAACTCCACGCTGTGGTTCTTCCTGACCTGGTTCCCGACGTACCTGGTGAAATATCGCGGCATGGACTTTATCCAGTCTGGCTTGCTGGCCTCCTTGCCGTTCCTGGCCGCGTTTGTGGGCGTGCTGTGTTCGGGGGTGTTTTCCGATTGGCTGATTCGCCGTGGGGCATCGGTGGGCTTTGCGCGCAAGTTGCCGATCATCAGTGGGCTGCTGATTTCCACGGCGATCATCGGGGCCAACTATGTGGACTCGACGGGGTGGGTCATCGCGTTTCTGGCGGTGGCGTTTTTCGGCAATGGCCTGGCGTCGATCACCTGGTCGCTGGTGTCGACCTTGGCGCCTGCCCGTCTGTTGGGGCTGACCGGCGGGGTGTTCAACTTCATCGGCAACCTGGCGGCAATTGCCTATCGTGATTGGCTTTCTGGCCAGTGGCTCGTCATTTGCGCCGGCCATTACCTACATTGCGGTCCTGGCGCTGCTCGGCGCGCTTTCCTACATATTGCTGGTCGGCAAAGTCGAGCGGATCGAGCTGTAAAAAGGGCGACCTTCGGGTCGCCCTTTTTTCGTTCTACGGCACCGACATCTCGTTGCGAAATATATTGTGCGGGTCCCAGCGCTGCTTGGTACGGCGCAAGCGGCTTTCGATCATCAGATCGGGAAAGAAGATTTTGTACCACTGGGGGTTTTTGCCGTTGGCCGGATTACCGCCTGTGTAGGTCATGTCGAGGTCGGGGTAATTGATGTAGCAGCCTTCGAACGCATTGTTGAGCGGTACGCCTTGCGCATCGGCAAACGCATTGACGTACAGCCCTCGGATCCAGTCGGCATGGGCTTGATCCGCGGCCGCGCTGTCGCCGTGCCAGTAACACTGGGGTTGCCACTTGAGGAGGGACGAACGCTGGGCGGCCGACGACTCCTTGCGTACGGGCGCGCTGGCGGCGTTGATCTGGCCGCCGAAGGACTGAATCTGGATCAGGCTTTGTGTCA
Organism: Pseudomonas sp. MF6767; assembly: GCF_016405475.1. NCBI lineage: Bacteria > Pseudomonadati > Pseudomonadota > Gammaproteobacteria > Pseudomonadales > Pseudomonadaceae > Pseudomonas > Pseudomonas sp. MF6767. The sequence continues at coordinate 663,364 of NZ_JAEKCY010000001.1, forward strand.
GGTGGTTGTCAGGGTCCGGCCAGGTCAGGGTAGTCCAGATGGCCTGTAGCACTTGGGGGCTGAACTCACCTTTCTGATAGGCCGATTTATAGCGCCCACGCTGATTGTCTCCCGAACCATTCAATGTTTGCTGGCACACCAGCCAGTCCAGGCGCCGCGCCGCAGCCTGGGCGGATGAGACTGAGTCGATGGGGCGCCCGCCGGCTGTGCCGGGCGGCAAATGGACCACATGAAACGGCACCAGCGACTCGGTGGCAGGTAAGCCGATGGCCGTGAGCATCTTGTCGACAAAATCATCGAAGGGCGCACGGTCGTTCAGCTCACCCTCCTTGTCCACATAATGGATACCCAAGGTGATATTGCCTGTGTGCTCGTGGCGCATTTCCAGTTTGGTCGCCAGGCCCCAGGTGTCCGGGTTGCTCTGATGACTGGCGAACCATCGCTGGTAAGCCACCAGCAGATTGCTAAGTGCATCCTGGGTCAGCGCTGACCAATCCCATTCCAACACCAGCCACAGTACTTCTTTGGGGGCCGGTGGCAGGTCCTTGAAGTAATAGCTGGTGATAATGCCGAATTGACCACCCCCCGCACCGCAGCACGCGGCGAACAGGTCCAACTCGTCCTGTTGGGTGCTGTCCCTGCTGACATGGCGCGGTTCTAGCCCTTTGCCTTGGCTGTCAGGCACCAGGATATCGACCCCGCTGAGCCAGTCACACACCAGTCCATACTTGCGCGACAGCAGCCCATAGCCGCCACCGCAAATGTGTCCGCCCAGGCCCACGCTATAGCATGAGCCGCCGGGCAAGGTTTTGTTGGCCAGCTTGTACAACGCGCCATAGGCGTCCCAGTTCTGGCCGCCGGCCTCCAGGCGAAAGCGGTAGCGAAAGGGCTGCGTGGGGCGCAGCTCGGAACCGATCTGGCCGCTGGCATCGTAGATCACTCGGTTCAGCGCGCTGATATCCAGGATCGACAGCACCTCATTCGGGCTGTCGGGCATCTTGTTGGCGACAAACCCTTCGTAGCAATGACCGCCGCTGCGTACGGTGATGCGTCCATTGGGCAGGGCCAATGCCTGGGCGGCGGCGTCCATGATGTCTTGCGGGCTGCGGCAAAGGTAAATCAGGTTGGCGCCATTGGGCGAAGACTGGCCCTGCACATTGCCCAAGGGCCAGCGCAGATTGAAACCCTTTTGCAGGGTTGAGTGACGACGGTCTGAAACGGTGACGAGATCAAATGCCATGATGTACTCCTAAGAGCCAAGAATGACTTCTGATGCGGCTAACTTAACGACCGAGGGGCAAGGACTGCGGGGCTTGCGAAGGTGGTTAGACGGCAAAGGGCACGAAGTGCATTAAAAAAGGAGGTGGGCGACATGCCCACCTCTTTTGAAGCCTAGCGTATAAGCTGCGGTCGTTGCGCCGTGCAACTTACTTGCGTGCGTTGCGCACACCTTCTGACAGCGCTGCGCACAGGGTCAGCACGCCATCAATGGCTTGCTGGTCGTTCTTGGCCGTGGCGATGTGATCGATCAGCGCCGAACCCACTACCACCCCGTCCGCCAAGCGTGCGATGGCCGCTGCCTGGTCGGGTGTGCGGATACCAAAGCCGATGCTGATCGGCAGGTCGGTATGGCGGCGCAGGCGGGCCACGGCTTCTTCGACGTGTTCCAGGGTGGCGGCACCCGCCCCGGTGACACCGGCGACCGACACGTAATACACAAACCCGGAGCTGCCATTGAGCACAGTAGGCAGGCGCACGTCATCGGTAGTCGGCGTGGTCAGGCGGATAAAGTCGATACCTGCGGCCTGGGCCGGGTCGCATAGCTCGCCGTTGTGCTCGGGGGGCATGTCCACCACGATCAGGCCGTCGACGCCAGCTGCCTTGGCATCGGCAATGAACTGCGACACGCCGTATTTGTGGATCGGGTTGAAATAGCCCATCAACACCAGCGGCGTGTCGTCGTTGTCCTGGCGGAACTCGCGAACCATCTGCAGGGTTTTCAACAGGTTCTGCTTGGCGCCCAGTGCGCGGATATTGGCCAGCTGGATGGCCGGGCCATCGGCCATCGGGTCGGTGAAGGGCATGCCCAGCTCGATCACATCGGCGCCGGCGGCCGGCAAGCCCTTGAGGATCGCCAGCGAGGTGTTATAGCCGGGGTCGCCAGCGGTGACGAAGGTCACCAGGGCGGCGCGATTTTGTTCTTTAAGTTGCGCAAAGCGGGTTTGCAGGCGGCTCATCAGTGTTTCTCCTGCTTGGACTGTTCCATATGGTGCATCACGGTCTGCATGTCTTTGTCGCCACGGCCCGAGAGGTTGACCACCATCAGGTGATCTTTGGGCAAGTTTGGCGCGCGCTTGAATACTTCAGCCAGGGCGTGGGCGCTTTCCAGTGCCGGAATGATCCCTTCCAGGCGGCAGCATTTGTGGAAGGCTTGCAGGGCCTCATCGTCAGTCACCGAGGTGTACTGGACGCGGCCGATGTCATGCAACCAGGCGTGTTCCGGGCCGATGCCGGGGTAGTCCAGGCCTGCGGAAATCGAGTGGGCGTCGATGATCTGGCCGTCGTCGTCCTGCAGCAGGAAGGTGCGGTTGCCGTGCAGCACGCCCGGTACGCCGCCGTTGAGGCTGGCAGCGTGCTTGCCGGTTTCGATGCCATGGCCTGCGGCTTCAACACCGATGATCTCGACGCTGGTGTCATCCAGGAATGGGTGGAACAGGCCCATGGCGTTGGAACCGCCGCCGATGCACGCCACCAGGCTGTCCGGCAGGCGGCCTTCCTGGGCCTGCAACTGGGTGCGGGTCTCCTTGCCGATCACGGCCTGGAAGTCGCGCACCATCGCCGGGTATGGGTGTGGCCCGGCCACGGTACCGATCAGGTAGAAGGTGCTGTCGACATTGGTTACCCAGTCGCGCAGGGCTTCGTTCATGGCGTCTTTGAGGGTGCCGGTGCCGGCGACCACGGGGATGACCTCGGCGCCCAGCAGCTTCATGCGGAACACGTTGGCCTGCTGGCGCTCGATGTCGGTGGTGCCCATGTAGATCACGCATTGCAGGCCAAAGCGCGCCGCCACGGTTGCGGTGGCCACGCCGTGCATGCCGGCGCCGGTCTCGGCGATGATGCGTTTCTTGCCCATGCGCCGGGCCAGCAGGATCTGGCCGATGCAGTTGTTGATCTTGTGCGCGCCGGTGTGGTTGAGCTCTTCGCGCTTGAGGTAGATCTTGGCGCCGCCGCAGAACTCGGTCAGGCGTTCGGCAAAATACAGCGGGCTTGGGCGCCCGACATAATCGCGCTGAAAGTAGGCCAATTCTTCGTTAAACGCCGGATCTACCTTCGCCGCTTCGTATTCACGGGCCAGGTCGAGAATCAACGGCATCAGGGTTTCAGCGACGTAGCGGCCGCCGAACGCACCAAACAGGCCGTTGGCGTCAGGGCCGTTGCGTAGATCGGTCTGGGACTGAGTCATGGGACGCTCCAGGAAAAATGTGTTTAAAGGCAATGACGGTCACTCTACTCGTGACGCTCTGGTCTGAAAACCGATAAGATCGCCGCAACCTGTCAGGAAAACTCACAGATGAGCCGCGACCTCCCTCCCCTCAATGCCCTGCGCGCTTTTGAAGCCACCGCTCGCCTTAACAGCGTCAGCCAGGCTGCGGAGCTATTGCACGTGACCCATGGCGCGGTCAGCCGCCAGTTGAAAGTGCTGGAGGAGCACTTGGGCGTGAGCCTGTTCATCAAGGATGGGCGCGGCCTTAAACTCACAGATGCTGGCGTCAGGCTACGAGATGCCAGCAGCGAGGCTTTCGAGCGGTTGCGCGACGTGTGCGCCGAACTCACCCAACGCGGCGCTGACGCGCCCTTCGTTCTTGGTTGTTCAGGCAGTTTGCTGGCGCGTTGGTTTATCCCTCGGCTGGGGCGGTTGAATGCTGACTTGCCGGATTTACGCTTGCACCTGTCGGCAGGCGAAGGCGATCTGGACCCGCGCCGCCCGGGGCTGGATGCCTTGCTGGTATTCGCTGAGCCGCCGTGGCCGGCGGATATGCAGGTGTATGAGCTGGCCAGCGAGCGCATCGGCCCGGTCTTGAGCCCCCGCTTCGCCGGTTTTGAACAACTGCGTCAGGCCCCAGCGTCGGATCTGCTGGAGCAACCCTTGCTTCACACCACCTCACGTCCGCAAGCCTGGCCCAGTTGGGCACGGCAACACGGCCTAGAGCCCGGCGCGCTGAAACTCGGCCAGGGGTTTGAGCATTTGTATTATTTGCTGGAAGCGGCGGTTGCCGGCTTGGGAGTGGCAATTGCGCCAGAACCGCTGGTGGCAGAGGACCTGCGAGCGGGTCGCCTGGTGGCGCCGTGGGGGTTCAGTGAAACCCCGGCGCACCTGGCGTTGTGGCTACCCAAGCGCGCCGCAGACGGGCGCGCCGGGCAGTTGGCGCAATGGCTCAAGGCTGAGCTGTTGCGTCAACCGATGTAACCGGTCAATCAGTCACCGCGTTTGCACAGCAGATAAGCCGCCAGCAGGCCCAGCGCGCCAACGGCGACACCGGCGGTCGTCCAGGGGTGCTCTTGTGCGTAGTCACGGGTGGCAGCGCTGGTTTCGCGGATTTTGACTTTGCTTTCTTCGTAGGCGTCGCTGATCAGGTGGCGAGAGTGCTTGAGGGCGTTCTCGGCATTGCTTTTCAAGGCCTTCAGCGTTTTGCGCGACTCATCGGACGCGTCGTCTTTGAGGCTCTCCAGCGATTTGAGCAGGCTCGAAATCTCGGCTTCCATGCTTTCCAGCGACGCTTTGCGTAAAGAAGTGTTGGCCATGTGGACATCTCCTGAAGTGATTGAGTGGCGTGTGTAGATACCGACTGCGCCGCTTTCAGAAAGTGCAGTAATTCTGAACTTTCGCCTCCCAACGGTCGCCTGAAGCAGTACGCACATTCGCTGCTAGTCTTGATTGACGACCTAAAGGAGAAACGCCATGAGTGATCATCACACGTACAAGAAAGTCGAACTGGTTGGCTCTTCCACCACCAGCATCGAAGACGCGATCAACAATGCCCTGGCTGAAGCCAACAAAAGCATCAAGCATCTGGAGTGGTTTGAGGTGACCGAAACCCGTGGTCACATCAAAGATGGCAAGGCTGCGCACTTCCAGGTCACGCTCAAAGTGGGATTCCGCATTGCCAGTAGTTGATCGGCAGAGTTGAACTTTGCCCGCTGGCCGATTGCCATAACCTGCGCTACAAACAACGGGTGCCGACGCGATGAGCGTCGGCACGCTCTTTTTGATCAGCGCAAGGAAAGTAACGGATGAAGAAGTTTCTGTTAGCGGTAGGGTTGTTGAGCATTGCGGGTACCGCTATGGCGGCGGGCAAGCCTTGTGAAGAGCTGAAAAGCGAAATCGCAGCGAAAATCGACGCCAAGGGTGCTTCGGGGTATTCGCTGGAAGTGGTGGACAAAGGTGCTACGCCAAGTGACCAGAAAGTAGTTGGCACCTGCGAAGGTGGCACCAAGGAAATTGCCTACAAGCGCGGCTAACCTCGTGCTGTATAAGCGACGCACCTGTGGCGAGGGAGCTTGCTCCCGCTGGGCTGCGTAGCGGCCCCAAAAAAATGGGAGCGCTGCGCACTCCAGCGGGAGCAAGCTCCCTCGCCACAGGTATATCGTTTGACCATTCAGCCCTTCATTACTTGTGCAAGCAGCTCGTAGGAATGAATCCGGTCGGCGTGCTCATACAGGTCACTGGTAAAAATCAGCTCATCAGCACCGGTCTGCTCGATCAACACCTCCAACTTGCCGCGAATCTTCGCCGGGCTGCCCACCATGGCCAAGCCGAGGAAGCTACCGACCGCATCTTTTTCATGGGGCAACCACAGGCCGTCCATGGTTTTTACTGGAGGGCGCTGCACCAGGCTCTGGCCGCGCATCAAAGCGAGGATGCGCTGGTACACCGAGGTGGCCAGGTAATCGGCCTGCTCATCGGTGTCGGCCGCCACCAGCGGAATGCCGAGCATCACGTAGGGCTTGTCCAGTACGGCTGAAGGCTTGAAGTGATTGCGATACACGCGAATTGCCTCATGCATCAAGCGCGGTGCGAAATGGGAGGCGAAGGCGTAAGGCAAGCCACGCTCACCGGCCAATTGTGCGCTGAACAGGCTTGAACCCAGCAGCCACACCGGCACATTGGTGCCGGTGCCCGGTACCGCGATAACCCGTTGGTCGGGCGTACGCGGGCCGAGGTAGGCCATCAGCTCGGCCACATCTTCGGGGAAGTCATCGGCACTGCCGGAGCGTTCACGGCGCAGGGCGCGGGCGGTCATCTGGTCGGAACCGGGCGCGCGCCCCAGGCCCAGGTCAATACGACCGGGGTAGAGGCTTTCCAGCGTACCGAACTGCTCGGCGATCACCAGTGGCGCGTGGTTTGGCAACATCACCCCGCCAGACCCCACGCGAATGGTCGAGGTGCCGCCTGCCAGGTAACCGAGCAGTACCGAGGTGGCCGAACTGGCGATGCCGTCCATATTGTGGTGCTCAGCTACCCAGAAACGGTGGTAGCCGAACTTCTCCACATGCTGGGCCAGGTCCAGGGAATTGCGCAGCGACTGCGCCGGGCTGCCGTTGGCGCGTACGGGCACCAGGTCGAGGGTCGAGAACTTTACGTCGGACAGCGATTTCATAAGCCTGCTTCTCCAATGGGGGCGCAGGCTTTCTAGACGAACCAAAACCTGCCGCTTCATGTGCATGCTCTATGCAATGAGGGCATATACCCGAGATTCAATAGGTAGCTCTGAAATTTCCTACTAGATTGCTAGGTTTCTCTTACGAATGAACTTTGTTTTGACGTCTATCCTCAGAACCCTTACCGACGCAAAACCACCGTTCGAGGAGAAAGCTATGAGTATCGTTAAAAAGGCATCCGCGCATTGGGAAGGCGACCTGAAGACTGGCCTGGGCTCCATTTCCACGGAAACCGGCGTGCTGCGCGAAGCGCCCTACGGCTTCAAGGCCCGCTTCGAGGGCGGCAAGGGTACCAACCCTGAAGAATTGATCGGCGCGGCTCACGCCGGCTGTTTCTCCATGGCGTTTTCCATGATTCTCGGCGACGCCGGGCTCAAGGCTGAAAGCATCGACACCCAGGCCGAAGTGACTCTGGACCAGGTTGAGGGCGGCTTTGCGATTACAGCAGTGCACCTGATCCTGAAGGCCAAAATCCCAGGCGCGAGCCAGGCACAGTTCGATGAACTGAGCAAAAAAGCCAAGGAAGGGTGCCCGGTCTCCAAGGTACTGAATGCAACCATCACCTTGGATGCCACGCTGGTCAACTGACACAGCAGTCATCTTATGTGGGAGCGGGCTTGCTCGCGAATGCGGTGGATCAGCCGATATCTTCGGTGACTGATACTGCGTATTCGCGAGCAAGCCCGCTCTCACATTTTTGGTGCTGCGTTAAATTAGAACTCGTGTTTGCAAAATGTGGTCGAATAGCCCATGCAGCCTAGGCGCACACTCGTGCGCAGCGCATTCAGGGAGCTCCACACATGAAACGTTTTGCCTTGGCAATCATCTGCGGTGTATTGGCCACTTCGGCCGTGGCCGCGCCAAAAGATTGTGAAGAGCTCAGGAAAGAAATCGAAGTGAAGATCCAGGCCAAGGCGATTCCGTCCTACACCCTGGAAATCATCACCGCCGAAGAAGCCAAGAACCATGACGAAGCCATGATTGTCGGCTCATGCGAAAACGGCACCAAGCGCATCATCTATCAAAAGAACAACGACTGACTCAGATGCAGTTCACGCTGCGCTCTTCGGCCAATAGTTGGCGGGTTGAGTCGTACAGCCGGATGTTGGGCGTGAACGCCAGTGAGCGCCCTTCCAGCACATAGCGCTGGCCGGCCTGAAAGTGGTCGTACTGCAGCGTCATGAAGCAGGTGCGATACATCATCTGGCTGAGGCCACCCAGGCCGCCGCCAGCGGGCACTTCAAAGTCAAAGCGCACCATCAGCTCGTGAGGGCCGGGAGGCATTTGAAAAAAGCGCCCGTCGTCGAGGTTTTTCCCGTCCAGGCGCTGAGCCATTACCAACTTGGAACCCGGGGTGGGCGTGGTGAAATCGACCCAGGCCTGCTGCGGGTCCACGGGGGGCATGGGGGTCGAGGCGCAAGCGCTGAGGAATACAGCGGCGACGGGAAGCAAGAGCGGGCGCATGGCAAGTACTCAACACGAGAAGAGGCTTGAGTATAAACACGCCACGCCGTGGAAAAATCCCCTGCAAGCGCGATAGTCTGGCGAACCCATCACCCAGGAGCAGTCAGTGCATGATCAGGCGTTTTCTTCCAGGACTGATGGTTTTGCTGCTCAGCGGCTGCTCCAGTGTCAGTTATTACAGCCAGTTGGCGAGTGGCCAGTGGCACCTGTTGCGGGCCCGGGAGCCGGTTGCCGAGGTCATCGCCGACCCTGCTCGCCCGCCACTGCTGCGCGAGCATTTGGCTCAATCGCAGAAAGCTCGAACCTTTGCCAGTGAACACCTGCATCTGCCGGACAATCAAAGTTACCGGCTCTATGCCGATATCGGCCGACCCTATGTGGTCTGGAATGTCTTCGCCACGCAGGAATTTTCTCTGTCACCCCAGAACCATTGCTTTCCCATCGCCGGTTGCGTCGCCTATCGCGGCTACTACAACCAAGGTGCGGCCCGGGGCGAGGCGGCGCTGTTGCGGCAACGGGGCATGGATGTGTCGATCGGCGGCGTGGAGGCCTATTCCACCCTGGGCTGGTTCAACGACCCGATCATGAGTTCGATGATGAGCTGGGGCGATGAGCGCCTCGCCACGCTGATCTTCCATGAGCTGGCCCACCAGCGTTTCTACGTGAAGGATGACACCGAGTTCAACGAGTCCTATGCCAGTTTTGTCGAGCAGGAGGGCACGCGCCAATGGCGTGCGGCGCGGGGCTTGGCGCCTGTCAGCGATGCGGCGTTGAAGCAACGCGATCAATTTATCCGGCTGATTCTCGATGCCCGCAAACGTCTGGAGGCGTTGTACGCGCAGCCGTTGGCAGCGGACGCGATGCGCCGGGCCAAAGCGGCGCAATTCGAGCAGTTGCGCAGTGAATACCGGCACCTGCGTGATAGCCAATGGGGTGGAGACAAGCGTTATGACGCCTGGATTAACCAGCCGATGAATAACGCGCGGCTTTTGCCGTTTGGGTTGTATGACCAATGGGTGCCGGCGTTTGCGGCGTTGTTTGCGCGGGAAGGCGGGGATTGGGTTAGGTTTTATGCGGCGGTGGAGCGGTTGGGTGGGTTGCCGGTGGAGCAGCGTAAAGCGGCGTTGAGGCAGTTGGAGAAGGTTGGCCGTTAGGGCCTCTTCGCAGGCAAGCCAGCTCCCACAGTTGACCGATTTTCAACATGAGCATGCGGTCAACTGTGGGAGCTGGCTTGCCTGCGAAAGCGGTCTCAAGGACGCTGCAAAAACGCCTGATGCATCTGGTCCAACGTCTCGAAATGCCAGGTCGGTGCCTCGGCACTCAGCTCTTCAAAACTACCAAACCCATACCCCACGGCGGCCGAATCCAGCCCATTACTGCGTGCGCCGATCAGGTCATGCTTGCGATCACCGATCATCAAGGTGGTGGCCGGGTCCAGCCGTTCCTCACGCATCAAATGCGCGATCAACTCGACCTTGTTGGTACGCGTGCCGTCCAGTTCGCTGCCGTAGATCACCTTGAAGTACTTGGCAAAGTCGAAATGCCGCGCAATCTCGCGGGCAAATTCCCACGGTTTGGAGGTGGCTACGTACAGCTGGCGCCCTTGGCTGTTCAGTTCTTCCAATAACGGCATGACGCCGTCGAACACGCGGTTTTCGTACAGGCCGGTGACCTTGAAGCGCTCACGGTAGAAATTCACCGCCTCCCATGCCTTGGCCTCGTCGAAGGCGTAAAACTGCATGAACGCCTGCAGCAAGGGCGGGCCGATGAAGTGTTCGAGTTTGGTCAGGTCGGGCTCATCAATGCCCAGTTCGGCCAGGGCGTACTGGATCGAACGGGTAATGCCCTCCCGTGGGTCGGTGAGGGTGCCGTCCAGGTCGAACAGGACGGTGGGGTGATGCAGGGTCATTGATCGAATCCTTCAGCCAGGTGCAGGTCTTTGAGCTTCACGTAGTTCGCAGCGCTGTAGGTGAAAAAGGCGCGTTCTTTGTCAGTCAATGCGCGAACCTGTTTGACCGGGCTGCCCACATACAAAAAACCACTGTCGAGTTTCTTGCCTGGCGGCACCAGGCTTCCGGCGCCGATGATCACGTCGTCTTCGACCACGGCGCCATCCATCACGATACTGCCCATGCCGATCAGGACGCGGTTACCCACGGTGCAGCCATGCAGCATGACTTTGTGGGCGATGGTCACATCGTCGCCGATCAGCAACGGGTAACCCTGCGGATTGAACGGCCCGGCATGGGTAATGTGCAGCACGCAGCCGTCTTGCACGCTGGTGCGCGCACCGATGCGGATGCGGTGCATATCGCCGCGAATCACCGTCAGCGGCCAAACCGAGCTGTCAGTGCCGATTTCGACATCGCCGATCACCACCGCCGAAATATCGACAAACGCCCCGGCGCCGAGGGTTGGCGTGTGGTTCTGATAGGTGCGAAGGGTCACGATAGCCTCTCTCTCTTCTGCTGATAGCTGCGGTGGGTGTTGATTGTAATTAAGATGGCCCCATCTTTGTTCTACATGTTTCTTCAGCCAAGGTGCCCACCGTGAGCGCGAACAACCCTCTTTTGCAGTCCTACGACCTGCCGCCGTTCTCGGCGATCCGTGCCGAGCACGTGCAGCCGGCCATCGAACAGATCCTCGCCGACAACCGCGTGGCAATCGCAGAGATCCTGCAAAGCCAGGGTAAAAATCCGACGTGGGCAGGCCTGGTCCTGGCCATGGATGAACTCAATGATCGCCTTGGCGCGGCCTGGAGCCCGGTCAGCCACCTCAATGCCGTGTGCAACAGCGCCGAACTGCGCGAAGCCTACGAGGCGTGCCTGCCGGCATTGAGCGCCTACTCCACCGAAATGGGCCAGAACCGTGAGCTGTTCCAGGCCTTCGAAGCCCTGGCCAACAGCCCGGAAGCTGCCGGTTTCGATGTGGCGCAAAAAACCATTCTGGAACACTCCCTGCGTGACTTCCGCCTGTCGGGTATTGATTTGCCGCCGGAGCAGCAAAAACGCTACGCCGAGGTGCAGAGCAAGCTGTCCGAATTGGGCAGCAAATTCTCCAACCAGTTGCTGGACGCCACCCAGGCCTGGACCAAGCACGTCACTGATGAGGCGACACTTGCCGGCCTGACCGATTCGGCCAAGGCGCAAATGGCTGCCGCCGCCCAGGCCAAGGGCCTCGACGGCTGGCTGATCACGTTGGAATTCCCCAGCTACTACGCCGTCATGACCTACGCCCAGGACCGCGCCCTGCGTGAAGAGGTTTATGCCGCCTACTGCACCCGTGCGTCGGACCAGGGCCCGAATGCCGGTCAGAACGATAACGGCCCGGTGATGGAGCAGATCCTCGACCTGCGTCAGGAACTGGCCCAATTGTTGGGTTATGCGTCGTTCTCCGAGCTGAGCCTGGCCACCAAGATGGCCGAATCCAGCGACCAGGTGCTGAGCTTCCTGCGCGACCTGGCCAAGCGCAGCAAGCCGTTCGCCGCCCAGGACCTGCAGCAACTCAAGGCCTACGCCGCCGAGCAAGGCTGCGCTGATCTGCAGAGCTGGGACAGCGGTTTCTACGGCGAAAAACTGCGTGAGCAGCGCTACAGCGTGTCCCAGGAAGCGCTGCGCGCCTACTTCCCCATCGACAAAGTGCTGGGCGGCCTGTTTGCCATTGTGCAGCGCCTGTACGGCATCGAGATCGCTGAGCTTAAAGGCTTCGACACCTGGCACCCGGATGTGCGCTTATTCGAGATCAAGGAGAACGGCGAGCACGTCGGACGCTTCTTCTTCGACCTGTATGCCCGCGCCAACAAGCGTGGCGGTGCCTGGATGGATGGTGCCCGTGACCGCCGCCGTACCCTTGATGGCGTGCTGCAAAGCCCCGTGGCCAACCTGGTGTGCAACTTCACCCCGGCCGACAGTGGCAAGCCTGCACTGCTGACCCACGATGAAGTCACCACCCTGTTCCACGAATTCGGCCACGGCCTGCATCACCTGCTCACCCGCGTGGAGCACGCCGGCGTATCCGGTATCAACGGTGTGGCGTGGGACGCGGTGGAACTGCCGAGCCAATTCATGGAGAACTGGTGCTGGGAGCCTGAAGGCCTGGCGCTGATCTCCGGCCACTACGAAACCGGCGAGCCCCTGCCCCAGGACCTGCTGGAAAAAATGCTCGCGGCGAAAAACTTCCAGTCCGGCCTGATGATGGTGCGTCAGCTGGAGTTCTCGCTGTTCGACTTTGAACTGCACGCCACCCATGGCGATGGTCGCAGCGTGGCCCAGGTACTTGAAGGCGTGCGCGATGAAGTCTCGGTCATGCGCCCACCGGCCTACAACCGCTTCCCCAACAGCTTCGCTCACATCTTCGCCGGCGGTTATGCGGCGGGTTACTACAGCTACAAATGGGCGGAAGTGCTGTCGGCGGACGCGTTCTCCAAGTTTGAGGAAGACGGCGTGCTCAACGCCCAGACCGGGCGTGCCTTCCGTGAAGCCATCCTGGCCCGTGGCGGCTCCCAGGCGCCGATGGTGCTGTTCGTCGATTTCCGCGGACGCGCGCCGTCGATTGACGCACTCTTGCGCCACAGCGGCTTGAGTGAGGACGCGGCAGCATGAGTGAAGGGCCTGTGATTACCAAAAAGCAATTTATCGCCGGGGCGGTCTGCCCGGCGTGCAGCGAGCCGGACAAGTTGAAGATGTGGACCGAAGACAGCGTGCCGCACCGCGAATGCGTGGCCTGCGGGTATACCGATACGCTGAATGATCAAGGCCTGTCGGTGCCCAAGGAATTGGGCACTAGGGTCAATACCACCGCGTTGAAAGCGCCGGCCGATCCTAAGGTGCAGGCAGTGCAGTTCTTCCCGAACCCGAAGCTGAAAAAAGACTAAGCCGGCACTCACTGTAGGAGCGAGCTTGCTCGCGAAGAACTCAACAGCGCGGCGTTTATCCAGGAAAACGCGCGTTATTGTTAACGTTCTTCGCGAGCAAGCTCGCTCCTACAATTTTTTTTCTTCCTTACCCGTTGTGGTGATCCAGCCTTTCATTGAGCACAACGCAAAGGCGCTGGTGCTGCAATCCCCATTCGCCAAAGCTGTGCGCAACTTGTCGACATCGGCTTTCATCATGTAGCGAACGCCATCCTTGAAACCATTGCTGCTGCCAAAGCCGCCCAAGGTCATTTCGTTCAGCGCGTCCTCCTTGCTCCACCCTTGAACCACCACCCGATACATCGCTGCCATCAGGCCGGTGCGGTCGGCGCCGTGCTTGCAATGCATCAACACAGGGCCATCGGCCTCTGCTGCCTGAATCGCTCTGATTGCCGCCAGCACGTCGGCATCGTCGACGTGGTTGGTTCGATAGCTCAACTGCACCTGTTTGATATCAGAGGACTGGAGCCACTGCGTATCAGATTCTGGCAAGAAGTTGATGACCGTAACGATCTTGAGTTTTTGCAATAACGGCAGCGCATGTCCATCCGGCAATGCGCTGCGATAGAGCGTGGGTGTCATCTGGTGCAGGTTGTATTGGTTACCCACCGGCTGGGCCCACTCCGGCGAGCGGATCGACGCAGTCTCATCGGCTTGTACGGTGCTGAACAGGCTCGTGAGCGCCAGGCCGAGAACGAGGAGTAAGCGTGTGTTGAACATGAACGTTGTGACCGAGCTAGGAAGTGGCTGATGGGCCGCAGATTCACTCAAAGCGGGTCAATACGGCGTGAGGTCCGTGTCAAAGAATCGTGATGCCTGGGATCTGATCCGGTGTTTTTGTCACCGAATCGACGCCTCTGAATTCTTAGCCTGCTATCATTTGTAACTAATGTTTGCCATTGTGCTGTGTCTGCTTGGATCCAATTAGCGGCAAAGCCTTCACGCTGCTCCCAGAAGCGGCGGATAAACCCGTGACCACATGATGAGGTGTACCTATGTCTGATCAAGATCAAGACAACCCCCGGCGTGACTTTTTACGCAAATCCTTGACCTTGATCCCGGTGGTCACGGTTGCCAGCACCGGCCTTGGCGGTTCGATGTTAATGGCCACTCCGGAACCGGCCCAGGCCGAGCCGGCCAAACCCGCGGTCAGCGACAAAGCCTACGAGCCAAGTTATTTCACGGCCGAGGAATGGGCGTTTATCAACGCCGCCGTCGAGCGCTTGATTCCCGCTGACGCCCAAGGCCCAGGTGCCTTGGAAGCTGGCGCGCCGGAATACATCGACCGCCAGATGAACACCCCTTACGCCAGTGGCGCCCTGTGGTTCATGCAAGGCCCGTTCAACGCTGATGCGGCGCCGGAGATGGGCTGGCAAAGCAAATTGGTACCCAAGGAGATCTATCGCCTCGGCATTGCTTGTACGGATGCGTGGTCGAAAGCGTTCAACGGTAAGGCTTTTGCTGCGCAAGACAGCGCTACCCGAGACGATATGCTGCGACGCCTGGAGGCTGGCGGCAGTGAAGTCGCTGCGCACTTCGACGCGGTGCCGCCCAAGATGTTCTTCAACCTTTTGCTGCAAAACACCAAGGAAGGCTTCTTCTGCGACCCTATCCACGGCGGTAATAAAGGCATGGTCGGCTGGACCATGATCGGCTTTCCCGGCGCCCGCGCCGATTTCATGGATTGGGTGGAACGCAACGAGCAATACCCCTTCCCGGCTGTTTCCATTCGCGGCGAGAGGGCGTAAACGTGGCGACCATCATGAAGAAAGTGGATGCAGTGATTGTGGGCTTCGGCTGGACGGGCGCGATCATGGCCAAAGAGCTGACAGAAGCGGGCCTCAACGTGGTAGCGCTGGAGCGCGGCCCGATGCAGGACACTTATCCAGACGGCAACTATCCCCAGGTCATCGACGAATTGACCTACAGCGTGCGTAAGAAGCTGTTCCAGGACATCTCCAAAGAAACGGTGACCATTCGCCACAGCGTGAATGACGTCGCCCTGCCCAATCGTCAGTTGGGCGCGTTCTTGCCGGGCAATGGCGTTGGTGGTGCGGGGCTGCACTGGTCGGGCGTGCATTTTCGAGTTGATCCAATTGAGCTGCGCATGCGCAGCCATTACGAAGAGCGCTACGGGAAGAACTTCATTCCCAAGGACATGACCATCCAGGACTTCGGCGTCAGCTACGAAGAGCTGGAGCCGTTTTTCGACTATGCGGAAAAAGTCTTTGGCACCTCCGGCCAAGCCTGGACGGTCAAGGGCCAACTGGTCGGTGAAGGCCGTGGCGGCAACCCCTACGCGCCGGATCGCTCCAACCCGTTCCCGCTGGAGGCGCAGAAAAATACCGTCTCCGCCCAGCTGTTTCAGAAAGCGGCGACCGACGTAGGTTACAAACCTTACAACCTGCCTTCGGCCAATACGTCGGGGCCGTACACCAACCCCTACGGTGCGCAGATGGGCCCGTGCAACTTCTGCGGGTTTTGCAGTGGCTACGTGTGCTACATGTACTCCAAGGCTTCGCCGAACGTGAACATCCTGCCGGCCTTGCGCCAGGTGCCCAACTTCGAGCTGCGGCCCAATTCCCACGTGCTCAAGGTCAACCTCGACAGCACCAAGAAGAAAGCCACCGGCGTGACCTACATCGACGCCCAGGGCCGCGAATGTGAACAACCGGCCGACCTGGTGATTCTTGGCGCATTCCAGTTCCATAACGTGCGCCTGATGCTGCTGTCGGGCATCGGCAAGCCCTACGACCCGATTACCAACGAGGGTGTGGTAGGCCGCAACTTCGCCTACCAGAACATGGGCACCATCAAGGCGTTCTTCGACAAGGACACCCACACCAACAACTTTATCGGCGCGGGCGGCAATGGCGTGGCCATCGACGACTTCAACGCCGACAACTTTGACCATGGCCCCCATGGCTTTGTGGGGGGGTCGCCGATGTGGGTCAACCAGGCGGGCAGCCGGCCGATTGCCGGTACGTCCAACCCGCCGGGCACGCCGGCGTGGGGCAGTGCCTGGAAGCGCGCCACCGCCGATTACTACACCCATCAAGTCTCAATGGATTCCCACGGTGCCCATCAGTCCTACCGGAGCAACTACCTGGATCTGGACCCGGTTTACCGCGATGCCTACGGCCTGCCGCTGCTGCGCATGACCTTCGACTGGCAAGAAAACGACATCAAGATGAACCGCTTCATGATGGAAAAAATGGGCAAAGTGGCCCAGGCCATGAACCCCAAGGCCATCGCCGTGCTGGGTAAAAAGGTCGGTGAGCATTTCAATACCGCCTCCTACCAGACCACCCACCTCAACGGTGGCGCGATCATGGGCACCGACCCGAAAACCAGTGCGTTGAACCGCTACTTGCAGAGCTGGGATGTGCACAACGTCTTTGTCCCTGGTGCTTCCGCTTTCCCACAAGGCTTGGGCTACAACCCTACCGGCCTGGTGGCAGCGTTGACCTATTGGTCGGCACGAGCGATTCGCGAGCAGTACCTCAAAAACCCCGGCCCGCTGGTTCAGGCATAAGGAGCGATGACCATGAAAGCACTCGTTATCGCCTCCCTGGCGCTGTTCAGCAGCTGCTCGATCAGCGCCGCCGAAACCGATCTGATCAAGCAGGGTGAATACCTGGCGCGCGCCGGCGACTGCGTCGCCTGCCACACCGCCAAGGGTGGAAAGCCCTTCGCTGGCGGCCTGCCGATGGAAACGCCCATTGGCGTGATCTACTCCACCAACATCACCCCGGACAAGACCGGTCTGGGCGACTACAGCTTCGAGGATTTCGACAAGGCCGTGCGCCATGGCGTCGCCAAGAACGGTAGTACGCTTTACCCGGCGATGCCCTACCCGTCTTATGCACGTGTCAGCGACAGCGATATGCAAGCGCTGTATGCGTACTTTATGAAGGGGGTCGAACCGGTTGCCCAGGAAAACAAGGACAGCGATATTCCCTGGCCCTTGAGCATGCGCTGGCCGTTGGCGGCCTGGCGCTGGATGTTTGCCCCGGCAGTCGAGGCGCAGCAGCCGCAAGCCGCTGCCGACCCGGTGATCGATCGCGGTGCCTACCTGGTGGAAGGTCTCGGACATTGCGGCGCCTGCCATACGCCGCGTGCCCTGACCATGCAGGAAAAAGCCCTGAGTGCCACGGACGGCAGCGCCTTCCTCTCTGGCAGTGCGCCGTTGGAAGGCTGGATTGCCAAAAGCCTGCGCGGCGACCACAAGGACGGCCTCGGCAGCTGGAGCGAAGAGCAGCTGGTGCAGTTCCTAAAGACCGGTCGCAGTGACCGCAGTGCGGTGTTCGGCGGTATGAGCGATGTTGTCGTCCATAGCATGCAGTACATGTCGGAAGATGACCTGACCGCTATCGCGCGATACCTCAAGAGCCTGCCGGCAGTCGATCCGAAGGACCAGCCGCACCAGTACGACAAGCAGGTAGCCGAAGCGCTCTGGAAAGGTGATGACAGCAAGCCGGGCGCCTCGGTGTATATCGACAACTGCGCGGCCTGCCACCGTACCGACGGCCATGGCTATACGCGGGTATTCCCGGCGCTGGCTGGCAACCCGGTGTTGCAGACGGCAGATGCCACGTCGTTGATCAACATTGTGTTGAACGGCGGCACCTTGCCGGCCACCCATGCGGCGCCATCAACCTTCACTATGCCGGCGTTCGCCTGGCGTCTGTCGGACCAGGAAGTGGCGGATGTGGTCAGTTTTATCCGTGGCAGCTGGGGCAACCAGGGCGCGCCGGTCAAGGCGAGCGATGTGGCGGACCTGCGCAAAAACGATCTGCACACCACCTCGGGCGATGACCTGGGGCAGGTGACGCAAAAGCACTGATAAGTTCGCTGGCCGCCCAACGGCACTGGTCAGAAACCTCGCGCCTCGATACTGTATATAAAAACAGTATCGAGGCGTTTTCATGTCTACTGCGCTGCCGCCCCGTGGCCGGGGTACGGCCACCAATCTGCATAATCGCTTTGCACCCACCGTCAGCGTGACCGAGGACGACGGTTGGTACCAGGAAGTGCCGCCGACCCAAGGCACCGAAGTGCGTATCGAAACGGCCAAGACCATCATCACCCGCAACAACTCGCCGGACTTGCCGTTTGATCGGTCGATCAACCCGTATCGTGGTTGTGAACATGGTTGCATCTACTGCTATGCGCGGCCCAGCCATGCCTATTGGGACATGTCGCCCGGGCTGGACTTTGAAACCAGATTGATTGCCAAGAGCAACGCGGCCGATGTGCTGGAACAGCAGCTGTCCAAGCCGGGCTACGTGTGTGCGCCGATCAACCTGGGTTCCAATACCGATCCGTACCAGCCAATCGAGCGCGAATACCGGATCACCCGGCAAACCCTTGAAGTACTGCTGCGCTACCGCCACCCAGTGACGATCATCACCAAGGGCTCGCTGATCCTGCGCGACCTCGACCTGCTGACCGAGTTGGCCCGCCAGCGGCTGGTGGCGGTGATGATCAGCCTCACCAGCCTGGACGACGAGCTCAAGCGCATCCTGGAACCGCGCACGGCGGCCCCCAAGGCACGGCTGCGGGCGATTCGGGTAATGCGTGACGCAGGCATCCCGGTGGGCGTGCTTTGTTCGCCAATGATCCCGATGATCAACGACAGCGAGCTGGAGAGCCTGCTTACCGAAGCTCACGCGGCCGGCGCACAAAGCGCGGCGTATATGATGCTGCGCCTGCCGTTGGAGGTGGCGCCGTTGTTCGAGGAGTGGCTGGCGGCCCATTACCCCCAGCGAGCAACCCATGTGATGAGCCTGGTGCGTCAAGTACGCGGGGGTGAGGTGTATGACAGCCGGTTTGGCGTGCGTATGCGCGGTGAAGGGCCGTTTGCCGATTTGCTGGCGCAGCGTTTCAGCAAGGCGATCAAGCGTCTGGGGCTGAATCGGCGGGAAGGGTTCAACCTTGATTGCACGGCGTTTTGCCCACCGGGCAGGCAGATGGCTTTGTTGTAGACTGAGGGAGAGACGTGCACCTTTGCTGTAGGAATAGTCGCGTTTTGACATCACTGAAACCCGCGTTCTAGAGCGGTTCATTCAGTTTGAGTTAAGTTTCGACGTTTACCTTGTTCAGCGAGTGACTGATGAGTCGGCAGCCTGGCCGGTGCTTGTTTTACAACTATTTCACCGCCATGGCGTCGAACTGACCTGAACCCTCCCCTGCATTGATCAAGAGGATGAATCATGAGTGACAAGGATAAACAGCCGTTGGCTGCGTCGGCTTCAGCCCCTCAGGTGGCGGAATCCGCCGATGCAGCGCTGCAGCATATCGTTGACGGCTTTTTGCATTTCCATCACGACGTCTTCCCCCAGCAGGAAGAACTCTTCAAGAAACTCGCCACCGCCCAGAGCCCACGGGCGATGTTCATCACCTGCGCCGACTCGCGCATCGTGCCCGAGCTGATCACCCAGAGCTCCCCAGGCGACCTGTTCGTGACCCGTAACGTCGGTAACGTGGTGCCGCCCTACGGCCAGATGAACGGCGGTGTTTCCACGGCTATCGAATACGCTGTGCTCGCCCTTGGCGTACAGCACATCATCGTGTGCGGGCATTCGGACTGCGGCGCCATGCGTGCCGTGCTCAACCCCGACAGTCTGGAAAAGATGCCGACGGTCAAGGCCTGGTTGCGTCACGCCGAGGTCGCCAAGACCATGGTCCATGACAACTGCGACTGCGCCAACGAAGGCGAGAGCATGGCGGTGCTGACCGAAGAAAACGTCATCGCCCAACTGCAACATTTGCGTACCCACCCTTCCGTGGCTTCGCGCATGGCCAATGGTCATTTGTTTATCCATGGTTGGATCTACAACATCGAGACCAGCGAAATTCGGGCCTACGATGCGGACAAAGCGGCGTTCCGACCGCTGAACGGCACCGAGCCGATCCCTTCAGCGACGCCTAAAGCGCGCTTCTAAAACACTTCCCTGCCGGGTAATGCGGTGGCTGCCATGGATGCAGCCAGGCTTTACCGCGCCCGGCGAATGCCTCGGGAGAGTCATCATGCGTGCTGCTCAATTGAAAGCTGTATTGCCACGGGAGCTGCTCGCCTCGGTGGTTGTTTTTCTGGTCGCCTTGCCACTGTGCATGGGCATCGCGATTGCGTCCGGCATGCCGCCGGCCAAGGGCCTGATCACTGGCATCATCGGCGGCCTGGTGGTGGGCTGGTTGGCCGGCTCGCCGCTGCAAGTCAGCGGCCCGGCGGCGGGTCTGGCGGTGCTGGTGTTCGAGCTGGTGCGCCAGCACGGCATGCTGATGCTGGGGCCGATCCTGTTGCTGGCCGGCTTCCTGCAATTGGTTGCCGGGCGTTTGCGCCTGGGCTGCTGGTTTCGCGTCACCGCGCCGGCGGTGGTCTACGGCATGTTGGCCGGGATTGGCGTGTTGATCGTGCTGTCGCAGGTTCATGTGATGCTCGACGGCGCGCCCAAGCCTTCAGGGCTGGATAACCTCGCAGGATTCCCGGCAGCGCTGGCTGCAGCAATTCCTACCTTCGGCGGCGGGCTCGGCTGGCAGGCTGGCGTACTTGGTTTGTCGACGATGTTGGTGATGTACCTGTGGGACAAATTCCGTCCGCAACAACTGCGGTTTGTGCCTGGCGCGTTGCTTGGCGTGGGCCTGGCGACTGTTGCCAGCCTGGTGCTGGCGTTGCAGGTCAAGCGCGTGGAAGTCCCGGAAAACCTTGCGGACGCTATCGACTGGCTGCGCCCCAGCGACTTGCTGAACCTGGCGGATCCACAGTTGCTGATCGCGGCATTCGCCGTGGCGTTTATTGCCAGTGCCGAAACCCTGCTGTCTGCTGCAGCAGTGGACCGCATGCACAGTGGTCAACGTTCGGATTTCGATAAGGAATTGTCGGCCCAAGGGGTGGGCAACATGCTCTGCGGTCTGGTTGGCGCTTTGCCCATGACCGGCGTGATCGTGCGCAGCTCGGCTAACGTCCAGGCCGGGGCAACCACGCGTCTGTCGGCGATGTTCCATGGCCTGTGGCTGCTGGGTTTCGTGCTCTTGCTGTCGAGCGTGCTGCAGAGCATTCCGGTCGCGAGCCTGGCGGGTGTGCTGGTGTACACCGGCATCAAGTTGGTAGACATCAAGGCGTTCAAGGCGCTGGGCCGCTATGGGCGGATGCCGATGTTCACCTATGCGGCCACGGCACTGGCAATCATCTTCACCGATTTGCTGACCGGTGTGCTGGTGGGGTTTGGGCTTACATTGGTGAAGCTGGCGTTCAAGGCGTCGCGCCTGAAAGTCAGTCTGATCGACCTGCCCCAGGAAGGTGAGATGGAGCTGCGTTTGACGGGGGCGGCGACCTTTCTGAAGGTGCCGGCGTTGACTCAAGTGTTGTCGGCGGTACCTGCGGGGACCACCCTGCATGTGCCGTTGAGCAACTTGAGTTACATCGACCACTCTTGCCTGGAGTTGCTGGAAGAATGGGGCCGGGCCAATGCGGCCAAGGGCTCGACGTTGGTGATCGAGGCTCGCGGTTTGAAGCGTCGGCTGGAAGGTCGGGTGAGAACGACAGTGGGGATCGGCTCAGCGCCTGCCTGAACACCCCCCCAAACTCTGGGTGTCACTGTTCTTTGTAGGAGCGAGCTTGCTCGCGAGAAACGCTAACGATAACGCGTGCTTGCTGAATAAACGCGGCGTCTGTGAGTTTTTCGCGAGCAAGCTCGCTCCTACAAAAAGCTTGTCCAGCTCCCCTGTTGGATCTGCGATTTATGCCGGCTGATCCAGCGACAGCTCAACCCCAAGCTGGCGCGACAGGCATGGCCAGCGCTTCCAGGACGCTTCGGTCTGCGGGCTCTTGAGCTGTTCGCGATAGGCCTCGACCGATTCCAGCGCAAAGCTTTCCTCGTTAAGCATCTCATCCACCGCCAGGTGCACGGCTTCATCCAATTGGTTGGCGAAGTCTTCACCGATCAGTTGATGGGCGATCACGTTGGCCACGGTGGTATCCGCTGGAATCAGCGGCTGGCCAAAATGCTTGATATACAGATCGTTCACTTCTTCGACCAGGCGATGCGCCAGGTAGGCCTCATCCAGCAGGCCATCAAGGCCGTCGTGTCCGGCCAGAATCGCTGGCGGCTGCAGGAAAAAATGTTCAGCGATTTTCAGTACCGGTTTGATCTGGCTTTCAATCCCGGCCTCACGGGCCACGTCATTGGCGGCGTCGAGCAAATCAGGAACCAGATCGATGTAAGCGGTCACAAAACGGGTCATGACCATATTGCGATCACCGTCAGCCAAGGCGATGGACGAATGCAGGTGCGGCACTTGTTTCTTCAGCTGGCTGACGAGCTGGCCGGTGCTGGCTTCGTGTTGATGGGCACGGGAAATCTGCTCGCGCAATGCGGCGGTGTTCATGAAGGCTCCAGTGAAGCAGGCGTAGGAAAAGGGAGAAGATAAGGTAGTTCGTTTATACGAGCGCCTAAGACGCATTTGTCATAATTATTTCATGGTTATAGGCAGGGGTTATATCGAAATGCCATCGTTCGTCGGATAAACGATTCCGCCGCCCATTTTACGGGCTCCGTCTGTCTGTTTCTATTGATTTGCCCCCACACATTGCGGGGTTGCTACGGCTGTCTATACTCGGTTTTGTACGCAATTAGCTGATGACGCCCAACTGCATGACGCAGGCAAGGCTTGGCGGTTGTAAGCAGTATGGAAGCCGCTCCCTTCGCCGCAGGTGCAAACCGGCGGGATAACAAGAAACATAAAGGGGAACCCGCAATGACGCGACATCCACACGTTTGGATGGGCCTCCTGTTGTGGTCGGTATTCGGCCAGGCGCACGCCGCCTGGACTACGAATATGGCGCCAGGGGCTACTGAAGTCAGCCACGCTGTGTTTGACCTGCACATGACCATTTTCTGGATCTGTGTGGTGATCGGCATCGTCGTGTTTGGCGCGATGTTCTGGTCGATGATCCTGCACCGCCGGTCTACGGGCCAGGTAGCGGCGAAGTTCCACGAAAGTACCACCGTGGAAATCCTCTGGACCGTGGTGCCCTTGCTGATCCTGGTGGCCATGGCCATTCCGGCCACCAAGACCCTGATCAACATCTACGACAGCAGTGAGTCGGATATCGATATCCAGGTCACCGGCTATCAGTGGAAGTGGCACTACAAATACCTGGGCCAGGATGTGGAGTTCTTCAGCAACCTGGCCACACCCGCCGAGCAGATCCATAACCAGGCCACCAAGGGCGAGCACTACCTGTTGGAAGTCGACCAGCCGCTGGTATTGCCGGTGGGCGCCAAGGTGCGCTTTCTGGTGACCGCCGCCGATGTGATCCACTCCTGGTGGGTGCCGGCCTTTGCGGTCAAGCGCGATGCTATCCCTGGCTTCGTCAACGAAGCCTGGACCCGCGTCGAGAAGCCCGGCATCTACCGTGGTCAGTGCGCCGAACTGTGTGGCAAGGACCATGGCTTCATGCCCATCGTGGTGGAGGTCAAGTCCAAGGCCGACTACGACACCTGGCTGGGCGAGCGCAAGGAGGAGGCCGCTAAGCTCAAGGAGTTGACCTCCAAGGAGTGGACGCTGGACGAACTGGTGGCGCGTGGCGACAAGGTCTATCACACCACTTGCGTGGCCTGTCACCAGGCTGAGGGCCAAGGCTTGCCACCGATGTTCCCGGCGCTCAAGGGTTCGAAAATCGCCACCGGGCCGGCCAAAGACCATCTGAGCATCGTGTATCACGGCAAGCCCGGCACCGCGATGGCAGCTTTCGGCAAGCAGCTCTCGGAAGTGGATATCGCCGCTGTGGTGACCTATGAGCGTAACGCCTGGGGCAATAACAAAGGCGACATGGTCACGCCCAAAGACGTGCTGGCTCTGAAACAGGCGGAAAGCAAATGACGACTTTCATTGCCAATGCCCTGAATCGTCCCGCTCACTCGCTTGCAGGAGAACGGCCATGAGCACCGTGATCGACCATGGTCATGCCGACCACGCACACGGCCCCGCCAAGGGCCTGATGCGCTGGGTGCTGACCACCAACCACAAAGACATCGGCACCATGTACCTGTGGTTCGCCTTCACCATGTTCCTGCTCGGCGGCTCGTTCGCCATGGTGATCCGCGCCGAGTTGTTCCAGCCGGGCCTGCAGATCGTGCAGCCGGCGTTCTTCAACCAGATGACCACCATGCACGGCCTGATCATGGTATTCGGCGCGGTGATGCCGGCGTTTGTCGGCCTGGCCAATTGGATGATCCCGTTGATGATCGGCGCGCCGGACATGGCCCTGCCGCGCATGAACAATTTCAGCTTCTGGCTGCTGCCGGCGGCGTTCCTGCTGCTGGTGTCCACCTTGTTCACGCCCGGCGGCGGGCCGAATTTCGGTTGGACCTTCTACGCCCCGCTCTCGACCACCTATGCCCCGGAAAGCGTGACGTTCTTTATCTTTGCCATCCACCTGATGGGCATCAGTTCGATCATGGGCGCGATCAACGTGGTCGCCACCATCCTTAACCTGCGTGCGCCGGGCATGACCCTGATGAAAATGCCGCTGTTCGTGTGGACCTGGCTGATCACCGCGTTCCTGCTGATCGCGGTGATGCCGGTACTGGCGGGCTGCGTGACCATGATGCTGATGGATATCCACTTCGGCACCAGCTTCTTCAGCGCGGCCGGTGGTGGCGATCCCGTGCTGTTCCAGCATGTGTTCTGGTTCTTCGGGCATCCCGAGGTGTACATCATGATCCTGCCGGCCTTTGGCGCGGTCAGCTCGATCATCCCCACCTTCTCGCGCAAGCCGCTGTTCGGCTACACCTCGATGGTCTACGCCACCGCGAGCATCGCGTTCCTGTCGTTCATCGTGTGGGCGCACCACATGTTTGTGGTGGGCATTCCGCTGGTGGGTGAGCTGTTCTTCATGTACGCCACCTTGCTGATCGCCGTGCCTACGGGCGTGAAGGTGTTCAACTGGGTCAGCACCATGTGGCAAGGCTCACTGACGTTCGAGACGCCGATGTTGTTTGCGGTGGCCTTTGTGATCCTGTTCACCATCGGCGGCTTCTCCGGGCTGATGCTGGCGATTGCCCCGGCGGACTTCCAGTACCACGACACCTACTTTGTGGTGGCGCATTTCCATTACGTACTGGTGCCCGGCGCGATCTTCGGGATCTTCGCTTCGGCCTACTACTGGCTGCCTAAATGGACCGGCCACATGTACGACGAAACCTTGGGCAAGCTGCACTTCTGGTTGTCTTTCGTGGGCATGAACATGGCGTTCTTCCCCATGCACTTTGTGGGGCTGGCCGGTATGCCGCGCCGAGTGCCGGACTACAACCTGCAGTTCGCTGACTTCAATATGGTCTCGTCCATTGGTGCCTTCATGTTCGGCGCCACGCAGATCTTCTTCCTGTTCATTGTCATCAAGTGCATCCGTGGCGGCCCGCCTGCGCCGGCCAAACCGTGGGATGGCGCCGAAGGCCTGGAGTGGAGCGTGCCCTCGCCGGCGCCGTATCACACCTTCACCACGCCGCCGGAGGTCAAATGAAGCCCTCCCTATACTCCCCCTGTGGGAGCGGGCTTGCCCGCGATGGCGGTAGGTCAGGCACTGAATCTACCAGCCCTCAGGCCCTCATCGCAGGCAAGCCAGCTCCCACAGAAAGTCCAAAGCCAGGTGGGCGCCATGGCTGAGTCCGTACCGCTCAAGCGCCTGGTCACCCGCCTGCTGATCCTGGTGCTGGCAATGTTCGCCTTCGGCTTCGCCCTCGTGCCGATCTACGACGTGATGTGCAAGGCGTTCGGCATCAACGGCAAGACCGCCGGGCAGTACGAGGGTGAGCAAATGGTTGACCCCTCGCGCCAAGTGCGGGTGCAGTTTCTGTCCACCAACGCCATCGACATGGTCTGGGAATTTCACTCCAAGGCCGATGAGATTGTGGTCAACCCCGGAGCAGTCAACGAGATGCTGTTCGTGGCCTACAACCCCACTGATAAGCCGATGACCGCCCAGGCGATACCCAGTATTTCCCCGGCCGAAGCGGCGATGTACTTCCACAAGACCGAATGCTTTTGCTTCACCCAGCAAGTGTTGCAGCCCGGTGAGCGCATTGAGATGCCCGTACGTTTCATCGTCGACCGAGCGATGCCCACGGATGTGAAGCATTTGACCCTGGCGTACACGCTGTTCGATATCACTGCGCGCCAGCCGCCCGTGGCCGTCAGGACCGGGGGCTAGCTACTGTTTGCCCCCTCAATCAGGAGAGCGAATACATGTCGACTCATGATACGTACTACGTACCAGCGCAAAGCAAATGGCCAATAATTGCCACGATTGGCCTGCTGGTCACCGTGTATGGCCTGGCCGTGTGGTTCAACGACTTGAAGGCCGCGCGCCCTGAATCCCACGGGCCGTGGATCTTTTTCGTCGGCGGTTTGCTGCTGGCCTACATGCTGTTTGGCTGGTTTGGCGCGGTGATCAAGGAAAGTCGTGCTGGGCTGTACAGCGCCCAGATGGACCGCTCGTTCCGCTGGGGCATGACCTGGTTCATCTTTTCGGAGGTGATGTTCTTCATCGCCTTTTTTGGTGCGCTGTTCTACGTGCGCGTCTGGGCTGGGCCTTGGTTGGCGGGCGAAGGGCCCAAGGGCATTGCCCATATGCTGTGGCCGAACTTTGAGTTTGCCTGGCCCCTGCTGAACAACCCCGACCCCAAGCTCTACCCTGCGCCCAAAGGCACCATCAGCCCCTGGGGCCTACCATTGGTCAATACCATCCTGCTGGTGAGTTCCAGCGTGACCATCACCATTGCCCACCATGCCCTGCGCAAAGGCCATCGTGGTGCACTGAAACTCTGGCTGGCGATCACCGTGCTGCTGGGCTTGGCGTTTCTTGGATTCCAGGCCGAGGAATACATCCACGCCTACAAAGAGTTGGGCCTAACCCTGGGTTCAGGCGTGTACGGCGCGACGTTCTTCATGCTCACGGGCTTTCACGGCGCCCACGTGACCATCGGCACCATCATTCTGTTTGTGATGCTGATGCGCATCCTGCGCGGGCATTTCAATGCCGAGCACCAGTTCGGTTTCGAGGCGGCCAGTTGGTATTGGCACTTTGTGGACGTGGTGTGGATCGGGCTGTTTTTCTTTGTCTATGTGCTGTGACGCCGCTTACCACGGCGCATGAGAGACCAATTGGCCGCTGAAAAAGCCCCAGGCGATCAAGCCCACGGTGATCACGGCCAGCGTGACACGCACGGTCAAGGCAGTGACGAGGCGGTTGGAGTTGCCCTCGTCCTTGACCAGGAAGAACAAGCCACTGAACAGGCTCACGACGGTCGCGATCAGCATCAGGGCAATGGCGGCTTTGAGCATGGTCTGGCTCCGGGCTAATTGGGGAGGGGCGATGAGATCGAGTATAGCCAGTGCCATGCAACGCTTTCGTCCGGGCATCGCGCCGACGCTGGTGGTACTGGTGTTGCTGCCATTGATGGTGGGCCTGGGGTTTTGGCAATTGTCCCGCGGGCACGAAAAGCAACTGTTGGTAGACCGTTATGCCGAGCGCCGCGCCGCCGAGCCGGTCAGCAGTGCGCAGCTCAATGACATGGCTGATCCAGCCTTCCGTCGTGTTCACCTTCGCGGGCAACTGGATGGTGAACACAGCGTATTGCTGGATAACCGCATGCGTGACGGCAAGGCCGGTGTCGAGTTGCTGCAACCTTTTCATGACCAGGCCAGCGGCCTGTGGCTGTTGCTCAATCGCGGCTGGCTGCCCTGGCCGGACCGGCGTATCGCGCCCGCCTTTACTACTCCTGAACAGACGCTGAACCTCGACGCCTGGGTGTACGTCGCCCCCGGCGAGACCTTCCAACTGCATGCCGACCCGGCCAGCACGCAATGGCCGCGCCTGCTTACCGCACTGCACCCCGCCGCGCTGTGGGACGAACTGGGGCGCAGCGGTTTTGACTATGAACTGCGTGCCGAAGCGGGCCCCGGTACCTACGAAACCACCTGGCCCGTCGTCGCCATGGGCCCGGAAAAACACCTGGCCTACGCTGTGCAATGGTTCGCCATGGCCATGGCGTTGCTGGCGCTTTACCTCTACCTCGGATGGCATAACAAAAAGGAGAAGCCCCATGGGAGCGGCCATGAATCCACCCAGCACATCTGACACGCCTGATCGGCGCAAGGGGCGCTGGCAGCTGATTTTGATCTTGATGATGGTGATCGGCCCGATGGCGCTGGCCACCTTCATGTACAAATTGCAGTTCTGGGTGCCGGACAGCCGCAGCTATCACGGCGAACTGATCGGCAACGGCCAGACCCGCGCCGACATTGGCGTGCAGGCCGATGAACAGCGCTGGCAACTGCTGGTCACCGCCCCCGCCGCCTGTGCCGCTGATTGCCAGCAACTGGTGTACCTGGCGCGCCAGCTGCAGATCAGCCTTGGCCGTGATGCATCCCGTGCCAGCCATGCCCTGGCGGGTGCGCAACCGTTGAGCGGCGAATACGAGGCCAAGCTCAAAGCCGAATATCCACAGCTGCAGCGCTACCCGCTGGATGTGTCGTCCTTTACCAGGAACGCTGCCGCGCCCGGCGATGCGCAACTGTGGATCGTCGACCCCCACGGCAATTTGGTGCTGCGCTACGACGCCAAGGTCAAGGGCAAGGACTTGCTCAACGATCTGCGCTTGCTGCTGAAACTGTCGAACATCGGATAAGGGCACCCTCATGGCCAAGCCTGGATTTCGCCTCGCGCTGTTTGCCACGTTACTGGCGTTGTTTGTCGTGCTGCTCGGTGCCTATACCCGCCTGACCCACGCCGGCCTCGGCTGTCCGGACTGGCCGGGCTGCTATGGCTTTATCAGCGTGCCGCAAAGCGAAGCCCAACTGGCCCATGCCGAGTTGCACTTTCCCGACACGCCGGTGGAGGCCGACAAAGGCTGGGCCGAGATGACCCATCGCTACTTCGCGGGCAGCCTGGGCCTGTTGATCGCGCTGCTGGCGGCGCGTTCGTGGCGTCATCGACGTGATCCGGGCCAGCCCGTGAAGCTTCCGCTGTTCCTGCTGGCGGTGGTGTTCGCCCAAGCGGCGTTTGGCATGTGGACCGTGACCTTGAAGCTCTGGCCGCAAGTGGTCACAGGGCACCTTTTGGGCGGCTTTGCGACCTTGAGCCTGCTGTTTCTGCTGACCCTGCGGCTGTCCGGCGTACTACCGGCGCTGGTCGTGCCCAAGCGCCTGCAATATTGGGCGACGGCGGGCCTGGTGCTGGTGATCGGGCAGATCGCCCTGGGCGGCTGGGTCAGTTCCAACTACGCGGCGGTGGCCTGTATCGATTTGCCCACCTGTCATGGCCAATGGTGGCCGACGGCAGACTTCGCCAATGGTTTTCACCTGACCCAGCACATCGGCCCCAATTACCTGGGCGGGCAGCTCGACAGCGAGGCGCGCACTGCTATCCACCTGACGCATCGCATCGGCGCCGTGCTGGTCACGCTCGTGCTGCTCGGTTTGGCCTGGCAACTGCGAGCAGTAGGGATGACGCGCCTGGCCGGCCTGCTGTTGATCGCCCTGGCTGCGCAGATCTGCCTGGGGGTGAGCAATGTGGCGTTCGGCTTGCCCCTGCCGGTGGCGGTCGCACACAACGCCGGCGGGGCAGCGTTGTTGTTGACGCTGGTGCTGGTCAATTATCACGCGCGCACCAGCCTGGTTCGGGTGCGTCACCCGCGCCTGTTCGGCTGGCGTTTTATCCCGCGCAAACAGGTGTCGGGCCTTATCACCCTTAAAGGAGAGCTGCCATGGCGACCGTGATCGGCGCACGTCGCGACCGGGCGATCTGGCGTGACTATTTGGAGCTGACCAAGCCCAAAGTAGTGGTGCTGATGCTGATTACTTCGCTGGTGGGCATGTTCCTTGCCACCCGCGCCGGGGTGCCCTGGACAGTGCTGGTGTTCGGCAACCTCGGCATTGCCCTGTGTGCCGGCGGCGCGGCGGCGGTGAACCATGTGGTCGATCGACGGATTGATGCCGTGATGGCGCGCACTCACAAGCGGCCGATGGCTGAGGGGCGTGTCTCGCCGATGGCGGCGTTAGCGTTTGCGTTGTTCCTGAGTATTGCAGGATTGGCCCTGCTGCTGGCGTTCACCAACCCGCTGGCGGCCTGGCTGACCTTGGCTTCGCTGCTGGGTTATGCGGTGATCTATACCGGCTTTCTCAAGCGAGCAACGCCGCAGAATATCGTCATCGGCGGTCTGGCCGGTGCGGCGCCGCCGCTGTTGGGTTGGGTGGCTGTTACTGGGCATGTGAGTGCCGAACCCTTGCTGCTGGTGCTGATCATCTTCGCCTGGACTCCGCCACATTTCTGGGCCCTGGCCATTCACCGCAAAGAGGAATACGCCAAGGCCGACATCCCGATGCTGCCGGTCACCCATGGCGAACACTACACCAAGGTGCATATCCTGCTGTACACCTTCGCCCTGCTGGCGGTGAGCCTGATGCCCTACGTTATCCACATGAGCGGGCTGCTCTACCTGGGCTGTGCGCTGGTATTGGGTGCGCGCTTTCTGCAATGGGCTTGGGTGTTGTACCGTGGCAGCCAGCCGCACGCGGCGATCAACACGTTCAAGTACTCTATCTGGTACTTGCTGCTGCTGTTTATCGCCCTGCTCGTAGACCACTACTTATTGTTGAACCTATGACTCGAACTCAAAAAACCGTCTTCATCCTCGTGGCCCTGGTGGCGTTGATCATGGGCCTGACCGTCAACAAAGTGCTCTCGGGCAAAGGCCAGGGCGATCCCACTGCGCTGATCGACGCTGGCATCATTCTGCTGCCGCAAAGCCGCCAGTTGCCAACGGTGACCATGACCGACCAGGAAGGCCAGCCGGTGGTGGTCAATGAGTTGAAGGGCAAGTGGAGCCTGCTGTTTTTCGGTTACACCTTCTGCCCGGATATCTGCCCGACCACCCTCGCCCAGCTTCGCCAGATCAAGAGTGAGCTGCCCAAAGAGGCTGTGGACAAGTTGCAGGTGATCCTGGTCAGCGTCGATCCACACCGCGATACC
Source organism: Pseudomonas sp. MF6767 (assembly GCF_016405475.1). NCBI lineage: Bacteria > Pseudomonadati > Pseudomonadota > Gammaproteobacteria > Pseudomonadales > Pseudomonadaceae > Pseudomonas > Pseudomonas sp. MF6767. The sequence goes on from NZ_JAEKCY010000001.1 coordinate 694,497, forward strand.
CCGGCGCAGCTCAAGCAGTACCTGGGTTACTTCGACCCACAGTTCCAAGGCCTGACTGGCGCTAACGTGGAGGATGTGCAGAAGGTCTCGAATGCGGTGAGCATTCCCTTCATTCCGGCGGATACCAGCAAGCCGAACTATACAGTCGACCACAGCGGTAACCTGGCACTGATCGGCCCGGATGGTACTCAGCGTGGGTTTATTCGTGCGCCGTTGAACAACCAGAAACTGGTGGCGCAGTTGCCGGGGTTGCTACAGCGCAAGTGAGCACCTGATGATCGTTCCCACGCTCTGCGTGGGAATGCAGTTAGGGACGCTCTGCGTCCCCAAGCGTGACGCAGAGCGTCACGAGAGGCGTTCCCACGCGGAGCGTGGGAACGATCAGATCAGGAGAAATCAGAACGCCGGTTTGATCGCGCCTTTGTACTTCTCTTCGATGAATTTCTTCACTTCAGGCGTGTGCAGAGCTGCGACCAGCTTCTTCACCGCGTCCGCATCTTTGTTGTCTTCGCGGGTCACCAGGATGTTCACGTAAGGCGAATCGCTGCCTTCGATCACCAGGGCATCCTTGGATGGGTCCAGCTTGGCTTCCAGGGCGTAGTTGGTGTTGATCAGCGCCAGGTCGACCTGGGTCAGCACGCGCGGCAGGGTGGCGGCTTCCAGTTCGCGGAATTTCAAGTTTTTATCGTTGCCGGTGATGTCCTTGATGGTCGACAGGATGTTGGTCGGGTCCTTCAGGGTGATCAGGCCGTTCTTGGCCAGCAGCAACAGCGCACGGCCGCCGTTGGTGGCGTCGTTCGGGATCACCACGTTGGCGCCGTCAGGCAGGTCGGCCAGTTTTTTGTACTTGCTGGAGTAAGCGCCCAGAGGTTCGAGGTGCACAGCGCCGACGCTCACCAGGTGAGTGCCTTTGGCCTTGTTGAATTCATCCAGGTACGGCTGGTGCTGGAAGAAGTTGGCATCCAGGCGCTTTTCAGCCACCTGTACGTTCGGCTGCACGTAGTCAGTGAAGACTTTGACCTTCAGATCCACGCCTTCTTTGGCCAGGGCAGGCTTCACGAATTCGAGGATTTCGGCGTGAGGCACCGGCGAAGCAGCGACCGTAATGGTCTCGGCGTGGGCGGAAAACGCAGCCACGGCGGCGAAAGCAACCAGTAGTTTTTTCATCCAGCAAGCTCCTTGTTCGGGCATCTGCCGGCTATGTGCCGGCAATGGCCGTTATTTACGAGAAAAGTGCACCACCAGCCGGTCGCCGACGGTTTGCAGAATTTGCACCAGAATCAACAGCATCACCACAGTGACCACCATCACATCGGTCTGGAAACGCTGGTAGCCAAAACGGATTGCCAGGTCGCCCAGGCCGCCAGCCCCGACCACACCAGCCATCGCGGTGTAGGAAACCAGTGTAATCGCCGTCACCGTAATCGCCGCGAAGATGCCAGGGCGGGCCTCGGGCAATAGGGCATTGGTGATGATCTGGCGGGTGGTGGCGCCCATGGCCTGGGTGGCTTCGATGATGCCACGGTCCACTTCGCGCAGGGCGGTTTCCACCAGGCGAGCAAAGAATGGCGTGGCACCGACGACCAGTGGTGGGATCGCGCCGGCGACACCCAGCGACGTGCCGGTGATCAGTACCGTGAACGGAATCATCACGATCAACAGGATGATGAACGGCAGCGAGCGCAAGATATTCACGATCAGCGACAACAGCGCGTACAGGCCTTTTTGTTCGAATAGCTGGCGCGGGCTGGTCAGGAACAACAGCACGCCCAGGGGCAGCCCCAGTAGCACGGTGAAGAACAGCGAGCCGAACAGCATGGTCATGGTGTCGCCGGTGGCGAGCCAGATTTCAGACCAGTCGATATTGGCGAAGAAACTCAGGAAAACGTCCATCAGCGCAGGACCTCCATGTGAACGTCGGCGGCGGTGAAGCGTGCGAACGCGGCTTCCATGTCACCGCCGGTGACGGCGAGGGTCAGTTGCCCGTAAGGGATGTCTTTGATGCGGTCGATACGACCGGCAAGAATGCTGTAGTCCACACCGGTTTCCCGTGCGACGGTACCCAGCAGCGGCGCGTAGGTCGCGTCCCCTTGGAACGTCAGGCGCACGATACGGCCTGGCACATGGGCAAAGTCGTCGCGCTGCTCGCCTTCGTCCACCTGTTCGGCTTCTTGTACGAAGCGCTTGGTGGTCGGGTGCTTGGGGTGCAGGAACACGTCGGCCACCGAGCCTTGCTCGACGATTACCCCGGCGTCCATGACGGCGACCTGGTCGCATACGCGGCGGATCACGTCCATTTCATGGGTGATCAACACGATGGTCAGGTTCAACTCGCGGTTGATCTCGGCCAGCAGTTGCAGGACCGACGCCGTGGTTTGCGGGTCGAGGGCGCTGGTGGCTTCGTCACAAAGCAGGATTTTTGGCTTGGTCGCCAGGGCTCGGGCGATGCCGACGCGCTGCTTCTGGCCGCCGGACAACTGCGCCGGGTACTTCTTGGCGTGGTCCGACAAGCCGACGCGGGCGAGCAGCTCAGCCACACGCTGGTCGATTTCCTTGCGCGACAGTTCACCGGCGAGCGTCAGCGGCAGCGCGACGTTGTCGGCCACGGTCTTGGACGCCAGCAAGTTGAAGTGCTGGAAGATCATCCCGACCTGCTGGCGAAAGCGCCGCAGGCCGTTGGCGTCCAGCGCAGTGACTTCTTCGCCATCCACCTTGATCTGGCCGCCACTGGGCTCTTCCAGACGGTTGATCAGGCGCAACAGGGTGCTTTTACCGGCACCCGAATGGCCAATCAGGCCAAACACCTGGCCGTTCTCGACGCGCAGGCTGGTGGGGTGCAGGGCGGGGATATCCTTACCGGCGACGCGGTAGGTTTTATGGACGTTTTGAAACTCGATCACGTAGCGAACCTTGTGGGGCGCATTGAAAAGGGATCAGCGGTTAGCCGGGCGCGCATTTTAGCCTGTCCATCTAGTGTTTCTTAGCATTTATTTCGTATCCATCCAGCGATTTGGCAATAACGAGACCAAAGGTCATAAAAAAGGAACGGCACAAAACCCCATCAGTCACTACATAAGCAATTCGATGTCCCGGGTGCCGTGCCTGGGGTTTCGCTCAAACGAGCCGGGGACCGCTCTGGCCACTTTGACTAAGGAGTTTTGACTGATGAGTACCAAGAAGCCAGCCACCCCGCCCAAGAGTGAACTCGCGGGCACTGATACCCTGGACCGAGGGAATACCAACGCCAAACTGCAGGCATTGGAAGAATTCCGTTCCGACGCGACCGGCCAGGCCCTGCGCACCAACCAGGGCGTGAAGATTTCCGACAACCAAAACAGCCTGAAAGTCGGCGCCCGCGGCCCTTCGCTGCTGGAAGACTTCATCATGCGTGAAAAGATCACGCACTTTGACCATGAGCGTATCCCCGAGCGCATCGTGCATGCCCGTGGTACCGGCGCCCATGGTTACTTCCAGAGCTATGGCGACCACTCGGCACTGACCAAGGCCGGTTTCCTGCGCACGCCTGAACACAAAACCCCAGTGTTCGCACGTTTTTCCACGGTGCAGGGCCCGCGTGGTTCCGGCGACACCGTGCGTGACGTGCGCGGTTTTGCCGTGAAGTTCTTCACCGACGAAGGCAACTTCGACCTGGTGGGCAACAACATGCCGGTGTTCTTCATCCAGGATGCGATCAAATTTCCTGACTTCGTCCACGCGGTGAAACCCGAGCCTCATAACGAGATTCCTACCGGCGGTTCGGCCCACGATACGTTCTGGGACTTTGTTTCGCTGCAACCGGAATCCGCGCACATGGTGATCTGGGCCATGTCCGACCGCGCCATTCCAAAAAGCCTGCGCGCCATGCAGGGCTTTGGGGTACACACCTTCCGTTTGATCAATACCGAAGGTAAGTCCAGCTTCGTGAAGTTCCACTGGCGTCCAACAGTCGGCACCTGCTCGCTGGTATGGGATGAGGCGCAAAAGCTGGCCGGTAAAGATACGGACTACCACCGTCGTGACCTGTGGGAAGCGATTGAAAGCGGCGATTACCCTGAGTGGGAGCTGGGCGTACAGATCGTGGCCGAAGAAGACGAGCACAAGTTTGATTTCGACTTGCTCGACCCGACCAAGATCATTCCAGAAGAACTGGTACCGATCACGCCGCTGGGCAAAATGGTGCTCAACCGTAACCCGGACAACTTCTTCGCTGAAGTCGAGCAGGTTGCGTTCTGCCCGGGTCACATCGTGCCGGGCATCGACTTCACCAACGACCCATTGCTGCAGGGCCGTCTGTTTTCCTACACCGATACCCAGATCAGCCGACTGGGCGGGCCGAACTTTCATGAGATTCCAATCAACCGGCCTGTCGTGCCTTTTCATAACGGCCAGCGCGACGCTCAGCATCGCACCGTGATTGATAAGGGTCGTGCGTCCTACGAGCCAAACTCTATTGATGGTGGTTGGCCGAAAGAAACCCCTGCTGGTCCTACCGATGGTGGCTTTGAGTCCTACTACGAGCGCGTCGATGCCAACAAAGTACGTGAGCGCAGCGAATCCTTCGGTGACCATTTCTCCCAGGCGACGCTGTTCTACAACAGCATGAGCCACCACGAGAAAGAGCATATTATCGCGGCCTACAGTTTTGAGCTGGGCAAGGTGGAGCGCGAGTTCATCCGTGCGCGCCAGGTCAACGAGATCCTGGCCAATATCGACCTGGAGCTGGCCAAGCGCGTTGCGCAGAACCTGGGCTTGCCGGCGCCGACCAAGGGCACCGTGCCTGCCCGTGAAACGTCGTTGAAAGAATCGCCAGCCTTGAGCCAGGTGAACTTGCTGTCGGGCGATATCAAAACGCGCAAAGTGGCGATTCTGGCAGCCAACGGCGTTGATGGTGCGGCCATTGACGCGTTAAAAGCCGCGCTTGAAGCTGAAGGCGCCCATGCCAAGTTGCTGGGGCCTACTTCGGCGCCGGTGACCACCGCGCAGGGCAAGACGCTGCCGGTCGACGCCTCGATGGAAGGCATGCCGTCCATTGCCTTCGACGCAGTGTTTATCCCGGGTGGCAAAGAGTCCGTGAAGGCGCTGAGCGGTGATGGCGTGGCGTTGCATTACGTACTGGAAGCCTACAAACACCTGAAGGCGATTGCGGTAGCCAGCGATGTGAAGCCGTTGCTGGACCTGCTGAAACTGGAGGAGGATGCGGGGTTGATCGTGGGCGCGGATGCCAAGGCGTTCAAGGCCTTCTTTGCGGCGATTGCCCAGCATCGAGTGTGGGCGCGTGAGCCGAAATCCAAGGCGATTCCGGCTTAACTTATCGGTTGTTTGTTAGATCGTCATCGCAGGCAAGCCAGCTCCCACACTGTTCAAATGTGCGAGCTGGCTTGCCTGCGATGCTTTTAATCCGCCTTGCGCGGAATCAGCACAACCTGCGCCGGAATATGTTTCAGGATTTGCCGGTGAATTTTCAGGTCATACCCCGAATCAATTCGCTTCACCCGCTTGGTCAATAACGTGGCCAGCCACGGGTAATCCTGGGTGCGTGGCACCTGGATGCTGACGTCGCACTGGTAATTCACCACATCGGTGGCGATGGCGTCCAACTGATGGCGCATGTCTTCAACATCCGCAAGGTTCAGCGCCACGGTGGTGCTCGGCGCTGCCGGGTCGATGACCTTGGCGGCAGGCTTGGCCTCAGCGGCTTTCAACGCAGCTTCTGCCTGGTCCAATTCGGCTTTGCGCGCATGGCTGATGGCGCTGTTGACGCCACCGGTCAGCGCAGGGGCCTTGGGCATCAAAGCGCGGGCACGGCTCAGGGCCGTGGCGGCCGCGTTGACGTCGCCTTTTTGCAGCACGATCTGGCTGCGCTGCAGGTAGGCTTCGGCCAATTGACGCTGGTAGGCCTCAAGTGCCGGGTCGTTGGGCGATTGGGCCTGCAATGCAGCCAGTTGGTCTTCGGCGGTGGCCAATTCGCTGCTGGCCAGGTTTTGTTCCAGCTGCGCGATGGCCGCAGCCCGCGGATCCGGAGCCTGGGGGGCAGCGGGCGGCGTACTTTGGCAGGCGCCCAGCAGCAGTGAAAATGCGGCAAGGAGCAGATAACGGGAGGTGAACGGCTTCATTCCTGCGACTCTCTATTTGCGCAAAAAGCGAGCAAGTCTACACCCCTCGACGGGGCAGGACAAAACTCAGCAGAAACAGGGCGGCCGCCGTAACCACAATCGACGGCCCGGCCGGTGTGTCCTTGAACCAGGACAGCGCCAGGCCACCACACACTGCAAGCATCCCCAGGAGGCTGGCGCCAATTGCCATCTGCTCCGGAGAGCGAGCGTGGCGCTGGGCAGCGGCGGCTGGAATGATCAGCAGCGACGTGATCAACAATACGCCGACAATCTTCATCGCGACAGCAATCACCACGGCGATGAGCAACATCAAGGCCATACGCAGGCCTGCGACGGGCAAGCCTTCTACCTTGGCCAGTTCTTCATGCACGGTGATCGCCAGCAACGGGCGCCACAGGGCCACCAGCAACACCAGCACCGCAGCGCTGCCGCCGAGGATCCAGGCCAGGTCGGTCGGGCTGATCGCCAGCAGGTCACCGAACAGGTAGGCCATCAGGTCGATGCGCACTTCATGCATGAAGCTCAGCACCACCAGGCCCAGGGACAAGGTGCTGGGTGCGAGGATGCCCAGCAGGGTGTCGGAGGCCAGTGGCTGGCGTTGCTGCAGGGTCACCAGCAGCACGGCTAGCAGCAGGCAGCCGACGGTCACGGCGATGGCCGGGCTTACATCCAGCAGAAAGCCCATGGCCACGCCCAGCAAGGCGGCATGGGACAAGGTGTCGCCGAAATAGGCCATGCGTCGCCAGACCACGAACGAGCCCAATGGGCCCGCCACCAGTGCCAAAGCCAAGCCTGCCAGCAGGGCGTAGAGCAGAAAATCAGCCATGCTTGCAGCTATCTCCATGAACGTGGGGGGTATCGACGACGGCGCCATGCAGGTCATGGGCGTGGTCATGGTGGTGATGGTAGATCGCCAGGCTCTGGGCGTTCTTGCCGAACAGCTCCACGAACGCCGGGTCGCCACTGACCTGTTCCGGGTGGCCGGAGCAGCACACGTGGCGGTTGAGGCAGACCACTTGGTCGGTGGTGCTCATGACCAGGTGCAAGTCGTGGGAGACCATCAGTACGCCGCAACCATGGCGGTCGCGCAGACGGGTGATCAGGCTGTACAGCTCGGCCTGGCCGGCGACATCGACACCTTGCACGGGTTCATCGAGTACCAGCAGCTCGGGCTCGCGCAGCAAGGCGCGGGCCAGCAGCACGCGCTGCATTTCGCCGCCGGAAATACTTTGCACCGGGTTGTCGATGACGTGTTCGGCGCCGACTTCCTTAAGCGCAGCCTGGGCGCGGGCGCGGTCTACGCCAGGCACCAGGCGCAGGAAGCGCAATACGGAGAGCGGCAATGTCGGGTCCACGTGCAGCTTTTGCGGCATATAGCCCACGCGCAGCTTGGGCTTGCGCCAAACCGTGCCGCTGTGGGGCTTGAGCAGCCCGAGCACGGCGCGCACCAAGGTGGTTTTGCCAGCGCCGTTGGGGCCGATCAGGGTGACGATTTGCCCCGGTTCCACGCTCAGTGCGATGTTCTCCAGCACGTTTTGCCCGGCGAACGTGACCCCGACCTGCTCCAGGCGGATTAACGCATTGCTCATCAAACCCCCTGGCAGCCTGCGCACAGGCCGACCACTTCGACCGTTTGCCCTTCGACCTTGAAGCCGACGTCGGCAGAGCTTTTGATAATGGCGTCGCTGATGCTTTTTTGTTCAAGCTCAATGGCGGCGTGGCACTCGCGGCAGATCAGGAACTGGCCCTGATGCGTGTGCTCCGGGTGGTTGCAACCGACAAAGGCATTGAGCGAGGCAATACGGTGCACCAAGCCGTTTTCCAGCAGGAAATCCAGCGCACGGTAAACGGTGGGTGGCGCGGCGCGGCGGCCGTCCTGCTCGCTGAGGACGCCAAGAATGTCGTACGCGCCCAAAGGCTTGTGGCTCTGCCACACCAGCTCCAGCACCCGGCGACGCAAGGCGGTCAGGCGCAAGCCTTTCTTTGCGCACAGGGTGTCGGCCTCTGACAATGCGGTGTGCACGCAGTGAGAGTGGTCGTGGGGACGGCTGGCAAGCGGTGTTTTAGGCATGAGCGGCGACAGATATTTGATAGAGACGTTATTATGTTACCCGTTCCTACGCCATCGAGTGGTCATCGTGTCCCGACTTTTTCCCGTTTTTGTCGTATTTGTCACCAGTTTGTTCGTTGCCGGTGCCGCTCAGGCCGAGGTCAAGGTGCTGACAAGCATCAAGCCGTTGCAGCTGATTGCAGCTGCCGTGCAGGACGGCGTGGCCGTTCCAGAGGTGTTGCTGCCGCCGGGGGCGTCGCCGCACAACTTCGCTTTGCGCCCATCCGACGTACGGCGTGTGCAGTCGGTGGACCTGCTGTACTGGATCGGGCCGGACATGGAAACGTTTTTGCCGCGTGTGCTCAAAGGCCGTACGGCGCCAACGGTGGCCGTGCAGGACCTGCCAGGCATGAAACTGCGCGTCTTCGGCGAAGATAGCCACTCTCATGCCGATGAAGCCGACGAACATGATCACGATCACCGCCCAGGCAGTGTGGATGCGCACCTGTGGCTGTCCACGGTCAATGCACGTGTGATCGCCGCTCGGATGGCGGCCGATCTGAGCGCTGCCGACCCAGCCAATGCCGAGCGTTATCAGAGCAATGCGAAGGCCTTCGAAGAACGCCTGAACGCGCTGGATGCGCGCCTGAACCAGCGTTTGGCGGGCGTTGATGGCAAACCTTATTTCGTGTTCCACGAAGCCTTTGATTACTTCGAAGAGGCGTACGGTTTGAAGCATGCTGGCGTGTTCAGCGTGGCCGCCGAAGTGCAGCCGGGCGCGCAGCACGTAGCGGCGATGCGCGCGCGTTTGCAGGAAGTGGGCAAGACTTGCGTGTTCAGCGAGCCGCCGTTGCGACCTCGCTTGGCCGAAACCCTGGTGGCCGGGTTGCCGGTGAAGTTGGCGGAATTGGATGCGTTGGGTGGCTATACGCCAGCTACCGCGCAGGGTTATGAGCAGGTACTGGAAAGGCTCGGCAATGACTTGGCCGGTTGCCTGGAGTCGCTCTAACACGCAACACAAAACCCCTGTGGGAGTGGGCTTGCCCGCGATAGCGCAGTATCAGTCGATACTGCTATTGCAGGCAAGCCAGCTCCCACATTGGCCGAGTCGGTCTTTTAAAGTGCGAACGGCAGGTGGACCGTGACCTGTTGACGCTGCGCCAAGCGGTGCTCGAACTCAGCCGGGTCATGAATCAACACATCCTGCCCTGCAAATGATTCGGCCGCGATCAGCCGGGACAGCCAGAACCGTACGCACGCCACGCGCAGCATGGTCGGCCATAGCTCGGCTTCCTTCGCGGTAAACGCCCGTAGCCCCGCGTAAGCGCCCAGCAGCGCCCGGGCACGGTGACCGTCAATCACGCCATCGGCATCCGAGCACCAATCATTCAAGGCGATGGCCACGTCGTAGAGCATCGGCCCCGAACAGGCGTTGTAGAAGTCGATCAGGCCTGTCAGGTGCGTGCCTTCAAACATCGCGTTATCGCGAAACAGATCGGCGTGCACATTCGCCCGCGGCAGGCCGAGGATGTCGGCCTTGTGGGCGTCTATCTCGGCCAGCGCATCGCGCAACAGGCGTTGCTGGGCCTCGTTGAGGTGCGAAAGGAGTTGCGCGCCCTCGCAGAGCATCCAATCCAGGCCGCGGTCGGTCTTGCGTTCAAGTACCTTTTCGCCCTGGGTGGCCAAGTGCAGGTGGCCGAGCAGTTCGCCAACCTGGGTGCAATGCTGTGCATTGGCCTCCTTGATGTGCTTGCCCGCCAGGCGCGGTTGCAGCAAGGCCGGTTTGCCCTTGAGTTCGCGCAAAGCGATGCCGTCGGTGGTACGCAGGGCGTACGGCACAGGCAGGTCGGCGTCGTGGAGCACGTCAAGCAGTTCGATGAAGAACGGCATTTCTGCCACCGGGCCACGCTCAACCAGGGTCAGGACGAATTCACCCTGTTCCAGGCTGATAAAGAAATTGGTGTTTTCGCTGCCGGCGGCAATCCCCTGGAAATCAAGCAGGCGGCCGAGCCCATAAGGGGCGAGAAAGGTTTCCAGCTCGGGCCGAGCCAGGGGGGTGAACACAGACATGGTTAAAACTGCCGTTACGGGCGCTGCGGTGGGCAGCGCCGGTTAAAATTAAGAAATCATTTCCATTCGAAGATCTTCCATGACGGGATCAGCATATCCGGCTGGTCAGAGCGGATGAAGTTCGCGTCGGTGCCGTCCGCACGTACCAGAAAGTACGGTGGTGCGCCCTTCGGGGTGACCTTGATCGCATACAGAAAGCCGTTTTGGCGGTATTCCTGGATGGTTTTGTCGCCTTCCGTGCGAATGGTAACTTCCGGATCACCTCCAGGGGCACTGTCTGCCGCCATGGCAGCCATCGGAGCGAGTGCAATCAAACCGGTCAACAGCAGGCGATTGAATGTACGCATGATAACCTTGTCCCTTTGTTTTCATTGGTCCGGCTATTCTAGCGCCTGACCCGCCGAAAAGGTTGATCCTGCTCATGAGCCAAGCGCCCCTCGTCCTGGTGGACGGTTCTTCTTATCTGTACCGCGCCTTCCACGCGCTGCCACCGCTGACCACCTCCAAAGGCCTGCCCACCGGTGCGGTGAAGGGCGTGTTGAACATGCTCAAAAGCCTGCGGAAGCAGTACCCGGACAGCCCATTTGCGGTGGTTTTCGACGCCAAGGGTGGGACGTTTCGCGATGAGATGTACGCCGAATACAAAGCCAACCGCCCGAGCATGCCTGATGACATGCGCCTGCAGATCGAGCCGCTGCATCAAAGCGTGATCGCTCTTGGCTTCCCGTTGCTGTGCGTCGAGGGCGTCGAGGCCGATGACGTGATCGGCACCCTGGCTCGCAGCAGCGCGGCCGCCAGCCGCCCGGTGGTGATCTCGACCGGTGACAAAGACATGGCGCAGCTGGTGGACGGCCACATTACCTTGGTCAACACCATGACCGGTAGCTCGATGGACATCGAGGGCGTTAAGGAGAAATTCGGCGTCGCTCCGGAGCAGATCATCGACTATCTGGCGTTGATGGGGGATTCGTCCGACAACATTCCCGGCGTTCCGGGCATTGGCCCCAAGACCGCCTCCGGCTTGCTGGTGGGAGTCAATGGCGGCCTCAAAGAGCTTTATGAGCAGCTGGATATTGTGCCGACCCTGCCTATCCGTGGGGCCAAGACCCTGCCGGCCAAGCTGGAGGAGCACAAGGAGATGGCATTCCTGTCCTATCAGTTGGCGACGATCAAGATCGATGTGCCGCTGGATATCGGGTTGGATGATTTGCACCTGATCGAACCGGATCGCGAAAAGCTGCTGGAGCTGTACACGCTGCTTGAGTTCAAGAGCTGGTACGACGAGATTCAGCGCGATGCCAAGCGTGTCGAGCTCAAATCGGCGAGCGAGGTTGCGCCGGCCGCCGAAATGCCGGTCGAGGCTGTTATATCGGTACCGGTCGAGGCGGTTTACACCACTATTCTGGATCAGGCCACCTTCGACGTGTGGCTGAAAAAACTCCACGATGCGCCGTTGTTTGCTTTCGACACCGAAACCACCGGCATCGACGCCCAGCAGGCGCAATTGGTCGGGGTCTCGTTTGCTGTGCAGCCCCATGAAGCCGCCTACATCCCGCTGACCCATTCCTATATCGGCGCGCCGGATCAATTGGACCGCGACACCGTGCTGCTGGCCCTGAAACCGCTGCTGGAAGACCCGACCAAACTCAAGGTGGGCCAGCACGCCAAGTTCGACATGAACATTCTGGCCAACTGCGCCATTGGCGGCGACCCTGCACAGGGCATTACCGTGCGCGGCATCGCCTTCGACACTATGCTCGAATCCTACGTGCTCAATTCCACCGCGACCCGGCACGATATGGACAGTCTGGCGAAGAAGTACCTGGATCACGACACGGTCAGCTTCCAGGACATCGCCGGCAAAGGGGCCAAGCAACTCACGTTCGATCAGATCGCCCTTGAGCAAGCCGGCCCCTACGCGGCCGAAGATGCCGACGTGACCTTGCGCCTGCATCAGCACTTGTACGCGCAACTGGCGGCGATCCCGAGCCTGGCCAGTGTGCTGACGGACATCGAGATGCCGCTGGTGCCGGTGCTGGCACGCATCGAGCGCCAGGGCGCACTGGTAGACAAGGACCTGCTCGGCATTCAGAGCATCGAGCTGGGTAACAAGATGGTCGAGCTGGAGCGCCAGGCGTACGAGATCGCCGGTGAAGAATTCAACCTGGGTTCGCCCAAGCAGCTCGGGGCGATCCTGTACGAGAAGCTCGGCATGCCGGTGCTGAAAAAAACCGGCAAGGGCCAGGCATCCACCGCTGAGGAAGTGTTGGCCAAACTGGCCGAAGATGATTTTCCGTTGCCCAAGGTATTGATGCAGTACCGCAGCATGAGCAAGCTCAAAAGTACCTATACCGACCGCCTGCCGGAACAGATCAACCCGCGTACCGGGCGTATTCATACGTCTTACCATCAGGCCGTCGCGGCGACCGGGCGCTTGTCCTCCAGCGATCCGAACCTGCAGAACATCCCGGTGCGCACCGCCGAGGGGCGGCGCATTCGCCAGGCGTTTGTCGCGCCCAAGGGCTACAAACTGCTGGCGGCGGACTATTCGCAGATCGAGCTGCGGATCATGGCGCATTTGTCCAAGGACGAAGGCCTGATGAACGCCTTCCGCAATGACCTGGACGTGCACACGGCCACGGCGGCCGAAGTGTTCAAGGTCGAGTTGAATGAGGTCACGTCCAACCAGCGCCGCAGCGCCAAGGCGATCAACTTTGGCCTGATTTACGGCATGGGCGCCCAGAAGCTGGGCAAGGACATCGGCGTCGATACCAAGACCGCCAAGGCTTACATCGATGTGTACTTCGCTCGCTATCCAGGGGTGCGCGAATATATGGAGCGAACCCGCGCCCAGGCTGCGGATCAGGGGTATGTCGAAACCTTCTTCGGGCGGCGCCTGTACTTGCCGGATATCAACTCCAACAAGCCCCAGGAGCGCGCGGCGGCCGAGCGCACAGCGATCAACGCGCCGATGCAGGGTACGGCGGCGGACATCATCAAGAAAGCCATGGTGCAGGTGGATAACTGGCTGACCGAGTCGGGCCTGGATGCCAAGGTCATCCTTCAAGTGCACGACGAATTGGTGCTGGAGGTGCGTGAAGACCTGGTCGCGCAGGTCAGCGAGAAGATTCGCGAGCATATGAGCGCGGCGGCTCAGTTGGACGTGCCTTTGGTGGTGGACGTAGGCGTAGGCGATAACTGGGACGAGGCGCACTGATTCCGCGGCTTTGCCATCACCGTTAGTGGTGGCGAAGCGGTTTAGATCGGAAACCGTCGTCAGTTATTTCCAATAGTTTTTTGAGCCTGTCGGAACTTAACCTGTGAACTGCCACTCAGAGTTACTGAATGGGTGGTGAAGCCCTTCAATGCTCCTATGTTGTGTTAAGTGTTGGCAGATAATTCCAGACCCCGCCCTAGCGGTCCGGAACTTGAACCCCGAACTTCCCCTCCCCAAAAGAAGTCCGGGGTTTTTTTTGCCCGTAGAAAAGTTACTCGGCGATTTCTGCGCCCTTGTCCGCCAATTCCATCCAGCCGGCCAGTACGGTGTAGGCCTCTTCAAGGCCCATGCGCTTGGGGGCGGAGAACAGCTGAATCGTGATGGTATCGCCCCAGCCCTTACGGATTTCGGACTGCACTTTGAGCAGGGTGTTCTTGGCTGCGCCGTAGGTGAGCTTGTCGGCCTTGGTCAGCAAAATGTGCATCGGCATGCCGCTGGCGACAGCCCAGTCGAGCATCAGCAAGTCGAAGTCGGTCATTGGATGGCGGATGTCCATCATCAGGATCAAACCCTTCAAACTCTCGCGACCGCCCAGGTAAGCCTCAAGGTGACGCTGCCAGTGCAGCTTCAGCGGGATAGGTACTTTTGCATAACCGTAGCCCGGCAGGTCGACCAGACGCCGATCATCGTCTAGCTTGAAGAAATTGAGTAGTTGCGTGCGGCCCGGGGTTTTCGAGGTGCGCGCCAGGCTGGCGTGAGTCAGGGTGTTCAGTGCGCTGGATTTACCGGCGTTGGAACGGCCGGCAAAGGCGACTTCAAAGCCCTCGTCATCGGGGCATTGGTCCACTTTGGCGGCGCTGAGCATGAAGGTGGACTGTTGGCACAGGCCGAGGATGGGGTTCTTGAGTTGCATGAGATTTCCGATGTGGGCGGTGCCGAGAAAGGGTGCGGCAAGCGGTGTCGTTTCCGTTTCAGTAGCGCCAGTATATAATGCCGCAGATTTTGTGTGTGCTTTGTCCCAGCGAAGGATGAGGTTCACGGGAGCGAAAGACCTTTATTGCGCATTAGAACGCAAAACGCTCTCAAACCCTGAATAGGTCGATGTATGGACCGACGGTTGCTCGCTTCTGCTGCCCTGATTCCGCTTTACGGCGCTCAGGCTACACAGGATCAACCGAGTTTGCATGGTCAGGCTGACGCAGTGCGTGACCCAGGGTTTCAAGGCAATGCCGCCGCGTGGTTTGTGCATGGACTGCAGTACTGAGGATTACCAGGCCGTCATTGATTTGATGGTGAGTAAACCCGGTAGATAACTCTTAAACCCTTAGCCGTAGTTGGATTAGCTGATGAACAAACTGATCGTGAGTCTGCTGTTGACCTTGGGCATCACAGGCGCTGCCGTCGCTGCAGAGGGCCCCGTCAAAGGTGATGCCACTGCCGGTCAAGCGAAGGCCGCCGTGTGTGGTGCCTGCCACGGCCCGGATGGTAACAGCCCGGCGCCGAACTTCCCCAAACTGGCCGGCCAGGGTGAACGCTACCTGAGCAAGCAGATGCACGACATCAAGGACGGCAAGCGCACGGTGCTGGAAATGACCGGCCTGCTGACCAATCTCAACGATCAGGACCTGGCGGACCTCGCGGCGTATTTTGCCAGCCAGAAGGGTAGCGTGGGAGCTGCCGATCCTAAATTGGTCGCCCGCGGAGAGCAGTTGTTCCGTGGCGGTAACCTGGAAAAAGGCTTGCCCGCCTGCACCGGTTGCCACTCGCCCAATGGCGCAGGCAACGCTGCCGCAGGCTTCCCGCACCTGAGCGGCCAGCATGCCACCTACATCGCCAAACAGTTGACCGACTTCCGCAAAGAAGAAGCCGGCCGGGCCAACGATGGGGACGCCATGACCATGCGCACCATCGCTCGCAAGCTGAGCGACGAAGACATCGCAGCCCTCTCCAGTTATATCCAGGGCCTGCACTGACGGGGCTGGGCGTTAACGCTCGATTAATCCCGCGATGCAAGCATAAAAAGGGTGGCTCAGGCCGCCCTTTTTTGTGGCCGCTGCCGTTACACTAACGAACTCATGTCCGCGTAGACCTGTCACAACAAAGGTCGCGTGAGGCGACTTTATTTGTCCAGGAGTAAAGCATGCGTAATCTGATCCTCAGCGCCGCTCTCGTCACTGCCAGCCTCTTCGGCATGACCGCTCAAGCTGCCGATGTGCCGCTTGAAGCCGGTAAAACCTATGTTGAACTGGCTAACCCGGTTCCGGTTGCGGTACCCGGCAAGATCGAGGTGGTGGAGCTGTTCTGGTACGGCTGCCCGCATTGCTACGCCTTCGAGCCGACTATCAACCCATGGGCTGAAAAGCTGCCCAAGGATGTTAACTTCCGTCGCATTCCTGCCATGTTCGGTGGCCCATGGGACGCCCACGGCCAACTGTTCCTGACGCTGGAAGCCATGGGTGTTGAGCACAAGGTCCACAACGCTGTCTTCGAAGCGATCCAGAAACAAGGCAAGCGCCTGACCAAACCGGACGAAATGGCTGACTTCGTTGCTACTCAAGGTGTCGACAAGGACAAGTTCCTGGCGACCTTTAACTCCTTCGCTATCCAGGGCCAAATCAAACAGGCCAAGGAACTCGCGCAGAAGTACGGCGTGCAAGGCGTTCCAACTCTGATCGTCAACGGCAAATACCGTTTCGACCTGGGCAGCACCGGTGGTCCTGAAGCGACCCTGAACGTTGCCGACCAACTGATTGCCAAAGAACGCGCTGCCAAGTAAGGGGCTCGCCATGCGCCGCTGGGGTACCGAGCGTGTCGTTGGCCTGCATGAACCGCAGGTCAACGAGCATCACCTGGAGTCCACAGGCCTGCCGGCAGACAGCCGCTTGCGCCTGCTCAGCTTCAATATCCAGGTGGGCAACAGTACCGAGAAGTATCGGCACTATCTTACGCGTGGCTGGCAGCACCTGCTGCCCCACAAGGGGCGTACCGGTAACCTGCAGAAAATCGGCGACCTGCTCAGCGACTTCGACTTGGTCGCCCTGCAGGAAGCCGACGGCGGCAGCCTGCGCTCCGGCTATATCAACCAGGTGGAACACCTGGCTCAGCTGGGCGCCTTCCCGTACTGGTATCAGCAACTCAACCGCAACCTGGGGCGCCTGGCGCAGCACAGCAATGGCGTACTCAGCCGCCTCAAACCCACGGCTATTGAAGATCATCCCTTGCCAGGCCCCAAAGGGCGCGGGGCGATCCTTGTGCGTTTTGGCGAAGGCCCGGAAGCCTTGGTGGTGGTGATGATGCACCTGGCCCTCGGGGGGCGTACGCGCAACCTGCAACTGGCCTACGTGCGTGAATTGATTGGTAACTACAAGCACCAGGTGCTCATGGGTGACATGAACACCCATGCCAACGACCTGCTGCAGAATTCTCCGCTGCGCGACCTGGGGTTACTGGCCCCGCAAGTCGAAGCCACGTTTCCCAGCTGGCGCCCGCAGCGCTGTCTTGACCATATCCTGCTCAGCCCAAGCCTCACACTGGAAAGTGTGCAGGTGCTAGCGCAGCCCATTTCCGATCACCTGCCGGTCGCGGTAGAGATTCGTCTGCCGGGTTCGCTCACGGCTGATGCATTACCCGCGTTGAGCCCAGGCCCTCGCGGACCCCTTGCATGAGCGACGACGCCCAGCGCTGGAAAGAGAAATACCTCCAGAGCATCGAGCAACAAGACAAACTCGAACGCCGCTGGGCTGCCCGCCTCGATTTGCTGCGCCGCGGGCTGGTGCGCAGCACGCTGGCCGCTGAAGGCACCGACCGCGCCGTCGATCAATGCATGAAGGAAATGCGCGATGTCGTGCGCACGGACGACATGGACGCTGCCCTCGCCGCTTTACTGCCACGCCTGGAAAAGGCCGTGCTGGATTCGGAGCAGCGCCGCGAAACCCGTGTCGACCAGATCAGCACCGCGCTCACCGCCTTGGTCACCCAGTTGCAAAAGCTGCCGTTGCCCCGCGAGGTGGCTCGCCCGCTGAAAACCTTCGCCAAGCAACTCGATGGTCGCGTGGCACAAGCGCGGGAGATACCCCTGCTACTCAGTGAGCTGAGCAGCCTGCAGGGGCAGGCGCTGAATAATCTGGAGCCTGAAGGCGATACCGCACGCCCAGGCCCGGGCCTGTTGCAACGCCTGTTCGGTAGTAAGGAGGCCGCCAGTGAAGCATTGCCGGTTGACGCTGAGCCACTGCCGGCAATGCAATTGGCAGCGCCAAAGCCTGCAGCGCCCAAACCCGCACCCGAACCGGAAGAACCTGCGCAATCGGAAGAGCTGACCCAAGCCTTGCGTGCCTTTGCACCGCTGTCACCCACACCCGTGGCCTTGAAGGCTGCGCCTGTTGCCGCGGCCGAAGGGCAAGAGGTCGCCAGAGAAACGCCGGTATTCGACGCTCCAGAGCTGCCGTCGATTGCGCCTGCGCAATTACCGGAGCCCGACGTGCAGGCGCCACCGGTTGCGGAGCCTGCTCACGAAAGCGCACTCGCTGCCTTTATCGAACCGCCGCCGGCTCCAGTCGAAACGCCGGATGAGACCACCATCGGCAGCCTGTCGCTGCCCCCCGTGCTGGAAAGCCCCGAGCCTGACGAGCTGCAACCGGACGGCACCTACGCCCTGCCCGATTCGCCTGAACCGTCCTACAGCTCGGTGGCCAAGCACATTGAAGGCACTTTGCTCGGCCTGCTGGAAGACCTTTCCCTGCCCGAACGTCACCAGCCCCAGGCCGAGGCGATGCGTGAGCGTCTCGCCCATGGTTTGAATTGGTACGAACTGCTGCCGATCCTGGATGACCTGGCCGTGCTGATGCTGGCGGTCACCGACAGTGGCCAGCATGAGTTCGAGGCTTATCTCAAGCAGCTCAACGAGCGTCTCGAGGCATTCCAAGGGCA
This sequence comes from Pseudomonas sp. MF6767, assembly GCF_016405475.1. Taxonomy (NCBI): domain Bacteria; kingdom Pseudomonadati; phylum Pseudomonadota; class Gammaproteobacteria; order Pseudomonadales; family Pseudomonadaceae; genus Pseudomonas; species Pseudomonas sp. MF6767. The sequence goes on from NZ_JAEKCY010000001.1 coordinate 712,873, forward strand.
TTTGCAGGTCGCCAGCGACGGCCACGCCGACAGCAGCCTGGCCGCGCGGGAGTTGGACACACAGATTCGCGAGCAGGTGGACGGCCTGCAAAGCAGCGTGCAGGACGCCGCCGACCTGGACAGCCTCAAGCAGGTGCTCGAAAGCCACCTTGAAGGCTTGCTCGGCACCATGGATGAACACCAGCAACAGCGTGACCTGCGGGAACAGGAAGTGGCCGCACGCCTCAAAGGCCTGGCTGAACGCGTGGCCCATATGGAGCAGGAGGCCCAGGGATACCGCGAGCACCTGGAGGTGCAGCGCCAGAAGGCCTTGATCGATCCGCTCACCGGGCTGCCCAACCGTGCGGCGTGGAGCGAACGCCTCGATTACGAGGTCAACGCCTGGCATCAGCGCGGTAACAGCCTGTCGCTGGCCATGCTCGACCTGGACCACTTCAAGCGCATCAACGACGGTTACGGTCACCTGGCAGGGGACAAGGTCTTGAAGATCATCGCCAACGTGCTGAGCAAACGCCTGCGGCCGACTGACTTCATCGCGCGTTTCGGGGGTGAAGAGTTTGTGCTGCTAATGCCCGACTCAGCTTTGGCGGATGCGTTGGCCGTGGGTGAACTATTGCGTGAGGCCATTGCAGCGTGCCCGTTCCACTTCAAAGGTGAGCCGGTAACGATCACGGTGTCCATGGGCGTGGCGCAGTTTCAGGCCGGCGAGCGCAGTGACCTGGCGCTCAAGCGTGCCGACCAGGCGCTCTACAGGGCAAAGGCTGCGGGACGTAATCAGGTGCAGGCGGCATAAAAGATGTTCCATTTTGTGATTTGACCGCCTAGCCATGAACCTTACGTTACACTGTTGCATTATCGTCTTTCAGTGTAATACCTCTCGCCATGAAATCCTTGTATATCGCTTTAGCGTTTCTTCTGCTTGCCGGCTGCGCCAGCGGCCCGCGTCTGAACACCAGCCATCCTTCGGTTAACCACGACAACCGCGTGCAGTTCGTTGTGGTGCATTACACCTCGACCAACCTTGAACGTTCCCTGGCGCTGTTGACCCATGGCCAGGTCAGCAGTCATTACCTGATCGGCGACGACGCCTCCGGCACCATCTACAAGCTGGTGGATGAAAGCCAGCGCGCCTGGCACGCCGGGCAAAGCGAGTGGATGGGGCGCACCTGGCTCAATTCCAGCTCCATCGGCATCGAGATCGTCAACCCAGGGTTCAGTGATACGCCGACGGGGCGTGTGTGGTACCCGTATTCCGAAGCGCAGGTGCAGTCGCTGATCGTGCTGCTCAAGGACATCAGCAAGCGCAATGGCATCGACCCCAAGAACATCATCGGGCACAGCGACATTGCCCCACTGCGTAAGCTGGACCCAGGCCCGTTGTTCCCTTGGAAACGCTTGGCGGCAGAAGGTCTGGCCGTGTGGCCGGATGCCCAGGCAGTGGCCCGGTTCCAGGTGCAGTACGCCGCGCAGTTGCCGAGCATTACCTGGTTCCAGGAAGAGCTGGCGCGCCTGGGCTACCAGACGCCGCAGACCGGTGAGCTGGATGTGGCCACAAGGCACGTCATCGCTGCGTTCCAGATGCGCTTTCGCCCGTCATTGTTTGACGGCACCCCAGACGCTGAAAGCGCCGCGATCCTGAAGGCCTTGAATCACCGCTGATGGTGTACAGGTAGGAGCGAGCAAGCTCGCTCCTACAGGGGCAATGCCATATAGAACTGCGTACCCTGCCCTGGCCGCGAGTACACACCCATGCGGCCGCCGTGCAATTGCACGATTTCCTTGCACAGTGCCAAGCCCAGGCCCGCACCGCCCTTCTTGCGGCCCACCTGTACAAAGGGTTCGAAGATCCGCCCTTGCTGGCCGTAGGCAATGCCTTCGCCGTTGTCCTCGACGCTGATAATCACCCGCTCGCCATGCCGTCGTGCCTGCAGGCGAATCTGCCCGCCTTCGGCGGTGTGGCGCAGGGCATTGCCCAACAGGTTGTCGAGCACCCGCTCCAGTTGCACTTGGTCGGCATACAGCCTTGGCAACTCAGGTTGAGCTTCTACCAGCAACTCAATGTGCTGGGCGTTCGCAGGCTCAGCAAACCGAGCCCGTGCGTGCTCCAGCAAGTCGGTGACATCGCACGTGCCCAGGGTGAGTTTCTGCAGGCCGTTCTGGTAGCGCGAAAAGTTGAGCAGGTCGTTGATCAACTGCATCAGGCGCTGCATTTCTTCATTCACCGTATCCAGCAGGTCCGCCTCGCGGGAGTCCGGTGGGAACTTGGCCCGCTCACGGAACAAGCCGAAGGCCATGTGCATGCCGGTAACCGGCGTGCGCAGCTCATGGGAGGCGCGCAATACGAACTCGCTGCGCACCCGTTCGAAGGCGCGCTGTTCAGTCACATCATGCAGCACCATCACGGCCCCGAGAATGTGCCCCTGTGTATGGCTGACCGGGGTCAGGCTGTAGGTCAGCAGGCGCAACTCACCCTCGACTTCCACCTCCAGATCGTCCGGGGCCCGCTCCAGGTTGCCGCCGCGCAGCACCAGTTGCAGCTGTTCATCCATTTCCGCACGACCCATGGCTTCACCAAGGCCTTGACCCAGCCGCTCCTCATCCCAGCCCAATTGGCGCTGCGCTACAGGGTTGAGGTGCTCCAGGCAGCCTTGGCGATCAATCATCAACAGGCCGTCATCGATACTGTCGAGCACCGCTTGCAGGCGCTGTTGGCCGGCCAGCAGTTCATCGATGTTAGTGGCCTGATGTTGGCGCAACGCTTCGGCCATGATGCCGAAACGGCGGGTCAGCAGGTTCATTTCCGCTGCGGAGGAGATCGGCAGCGTGACTTCAAAGTCGCCCTGCCCGATCTTGTCGGCGGCCTTGGCCAGGGCCTCGATGGGACCACCGAAACGCCGGGCGATGCCATGGGCCGTGACGAAACCGATGATCAGCACCGCGAGCCCTACCAGCCCGAGCAGGCCCGCTATCAACAGGGCGCGCTCACGGGATTTATGCTCACTGGTACTGATATTTTCCAGGGCCCGCTTGTGGTCGGCGATCAAGCCGTTGCGCAGTATGTTGAAGGTCTCGGTGAGCTTTTCCTTGCTGCCCGCAGGCGGTGATGTCTGCTGGGATTGGTCAAACGCCTTGAGCAGATTCTGGTAATCCGAGCGTGCCTGGCTGAAACCATGGTTTTTGCCGTCGACCTGCTCATGGGCGATGCCCTGATCCAACAGATCGAAATAATGCTGCTTGGAGGCTTGCAGGGCGTCTGGGTCGGGACGCTTCTCCAGCATCATGATCAACTGGTCGCCCAGGCTCTGACGCAATTTGAGCCCCAGGTCCAGGGTGATGAAATTACTGCGGATCAGCGATTCCTGGGTCTTGGCCATTTGCATGACGCTGACCAAGCCCAGGACCAACCCCAGCAAAGCCACGGTAATCAAGGCTGAGATGCTCAGGAATAACCGGGTGCGCAGTTTCATCGCGAGCTTCATAAGGTCCTGTTCAAAGGTTGTACTGCTTGCGTTTGCGGTACAGCGTCGACGCATCGATGCCGAGTGTGCGGGCCGCTTGGTCCAGTGTGTCGCTGGTCGCAAGTACGGCGCCGATATGGGCTTTCTCCAGCTCGTCAAGGCTCAAAGCCGACCCGATACGCGGTGCATTGTTGGCCGGTTGCTCAGCCATCCCCAGGTGGCTGATCTCAACCTTCTCCTGGGGGCAGATGATGCTGGCGCGTTCCACTACGTTGCGCAGTTCACGAATATTGCCGGGCCAGCGGTAGTTCAGTAGCGCTTCGCGGGCATTATCGCTGAAGCCGCGCGCCGGGCGTGCGTATTCCTTGACGAAGCGGGCAAGGAAGCGGTCAGCCAGGGTCAGGATGTCTTCACTGCGTTCGCGCAGCGGGGGCAGGTGCAAGGTGATGACATTCAGGCGGTAGAGCAAGTCTTCACGGAAACGGCCATCGCGCACCATGTCTTCCAGGTTCAGGTTGGTGGCTGCGAGGATGCGCACGTCAGCGCGGCGGGTGACTGGGTCGCCCACGCGCTCATACTCTTTGTCTTGGATAAACCTCAGCAACTTGGGTTGCAACGTGAGCGGGAAATCGCCGATCTCGTCGAGAAACAGCGTACCGCCGTCCGCCTGGTTCACTCGGCCCAGGGTGCTTTCACTGGCGCCGGTGAATGCGCCGCGGCTATGGCCGAACAGTTCGCTTTCCATCAGTTCGGCGGTCAGTGATGGGCAGTTGATGGTCACGCAGGACTTCTTCGAGCGCTTGCTCCAACCGTGTATCGCCCGAGCCAACTCACCTTTACCGGTGCCGGACTCGCCGAGAATCAAGATATTGGCGTCCGTCCCGGCCACCTGCCGCGCGGTTTCCAGCACCACCATCATTGCCGGGCTATGGGAGTCCAGGCCGTCTTTGGGCTGGCGCACCTCGCCTTCCAGCGCTTCCAGCCGCGCAGAGAGCTGACGTACCTCCAGCTGTTTGGCCGTGGCCAGGCGCAGTTGGTCAGGGCTGCAAGGCTTGACCAGATAGTCGGCGGCGCCAGCCTGGATGGCGTCCACGGCGGTATCCACGGCCGAATGGGCGGTCACAATCACCACGCGCATCCACGGAGCCTGCACGCGCATCTGGGCCAGCACGTCCAGGCCATTGTCCTCGCCCAGGCGCAGGTCGAGGAAGCACAGGTCGAACACCTGACGCTGCATCAGGGCATCGGCCTGGGCGGCGCTGTTCGCGGTGGCGACGGTGTAGCCCTCATCTTCCAGGCAATAGCGGAAGGTGCGCAGGATCGCGGATTCGTCATCCACTAAAAGAATGCGGCCTTGAAGTTCCTTGGCTGAATCCATCTGTCCCGCACTCCTTAACTATAAATGTGATGGTGTTTAGTCCCGGAATAATCGGGCAAGTTGCATGGTTTATTCTGATTCATAAAAGGCTTCTTCGTGCAGCTATCTGCGCGCCTTCCTACAGACGTGGTTTGCGGACATTTTCAGGACTTGTTGCTCTTCGATCCTTCGATGTGCGCGCCAGGTGTCTGGTTCCGCCCACTGGTCATCGTGCATTTCGCACGGCCTGCAAGGAGGCATCGTGCAGGATGCTAGGCGACGAATCTATCGAGCAAGTGTAAGTGCTTGATTTTATTGTGTTTTATTTTGCAATAAAGCTGGCATGCACTCTGCAATATCTCCCCCAAGAGCGTCATGAACGAATAATCAGAATGCGGGAGTAATGCAGCATGACTCGCCAAAGCCTCAGCCAATTGCGTGTATCGCCGCTGCGCTTGCAGCAGGGCCTGTTCGCCAGCCTGGCCTTGATGGTCACGTTGATTGCCGGCCAGCAGTTGCAGCATTGGCAGGAGCGTGCGCAGCCAGCCCCGCAATTTGAACGTCCTGTCATGACCCAGACCCATTTTCGTTCCATTGGCAGCGCCAGCGCCGATGTGACTGCCCCGCAATTGAGCCTGGTAGACCAGGGTTCCACTCTGGACGAACTGCCGGCCCATGACCGTTGGGTGTTCTAGGTAAAAAATGTCGCTCGTGTTGAGCGGCTGCACGGTATCACCGCTGTTACCCCTATAGAAGCATAAGGAGAATCACCATGTTGAGTTGGGCAATCACATTTCTGATCATCGCCATTGTGGCCGCAGTCCTGGGCTTCGGTGGTATCGCTGGCACCGCCACCGGCATCGCCAAGATCCTGTTTGTGGTCTTCCTGGTGATGTTTATCGCTTCGTTCTTCTTTGGTCGCAAAGGCCGAGGTTGAATATGGTCAGCCTGCCTTTTAAAGCCCTTGCTGCCGCCCTGCTGTTTGGCGGCAGCGGCCTGGCCATGGCCGCCAACGACGGCCAATCCCGGGCTAACGAATTGCTCAGCGCGGATCCGCAGTACCGTGAAACCTGGCAAGACGTGGTGAAGAAAGAGGAACGCCTGCCCGAATGGGTGATGAACCTGTCGGGCACGGCCGAGCAAATGAATGCCGTTGAGGAAGATGGCGACAAGTACTTGGTCGGGCCGCTTTGTGAAACCGCAGACACCTGCCTGAACAAGCGCCTGATCGTTGCCTTCAGCCTCGACAAGGAAGATGCCTACGCCATGTTGGTGGAAGTCCCGGCGGGTTTGCCAGCGGACAAGTCCCCGACACGGCACGCCGATTACCGTTTCCTCGGTAAGCCGGACGAGGGTATGCAAAAGCTGCTGATGGAACAGCTCAAGAAAGATCCGAATTGGTACTAGGTTCCGTCTGACGGAGCCGGCGTCCATAGAAGGAAGCCCTTGTGCTTCTTTCTGTTTGCATCGCTCCTTGAGTGATGCATGACCAGGGGGCCGGGTTGCTCTGATCGATCAGGATCGGCGTGACCTACGGGTACAGGGAGTACCTGCGCAAGGGCCGGGTCAGGCGAAAAGCTGCGACGCAAGTTCACAAGACCTCAAGCTTGCTGAACTTGCGGCGGGCTTATGACTCTCATTCCCGCGTTTCATGCCGCCTATAGCCGCAGTTTTGTTTTTTTGCGTCTGGCCAACCATTACTGGGTATGTCGGCGTGACCATCTATCGAGAATTTTTCAATCGCGCTATAGGATCTTTCCGGCCCTAGGTGATGGATTTCTCAGACATTTCTGTCAGCCAATCGAAGTCGTCCAGTATCTCTGCGCGAGCCTGATTTGGCTGCTTAACGGCATATTCACCCGCTCGAATGGCGGATACGAACTGACCGTTTGGACAAATATTTTCAAAAAAAGCCATGCCGATTCGGCATAGGGTAGGCGTTTACGGCATTAGACGTCGCTCCCTTGCATGGGAATAGTTGCGCCTTTTTTCGCCTGCCAGTAAGCCATTTCGGCCACGCTGCGGTGACCTTCCATGGAGGCAGATGCACACACTTTTTCGCTTTCGAGCGTTGCAGCTGGCGCATTTGCCGTAAGTCCACTTGAAGCAAGGGTAATGACATGAAGAAGGCAAAGCTAAGCCTCGCCTGGCAGATCCTCATCGGTTTGGTACTGGGCATTGCAATCGGTGCCGTGCTCAACCATTTCAGTGCTGAAAAGGCCTGGTGGATCAGCAATGTGTTGCAGCCGGCGGGCGATATCTTTATCCGCCTGATCAAGATGATCGTGATCCCGATTGTGATTTCTTCGCTGATCGTCGGCATTGCCGGTGTAGGCGACGCGAAAAAGCTCGGTCGTATCGGCGTCAAAACCATCCTCTACTTCGAAATCGTCACCACCATCGCCATCGTGGTGGGCCTGTTGCTCGCCAACCTGTTCCACCCAGGCGCTGGCATCGACATGAGTACCCTGGGTACCGTCGATATCTCCAAGTACCAGGCGACTGCCGCCGAAGTGCAGCATGAACATGCGTTCATCGAGACCATCCTCAACCTGATCCCCTCGAACATTTTCGCCGCTGTTGCCCGTGGCGAGATGCTGCCGATCATCTTCTTCTCGGTGTTGTTCGGCCTGGGCCTGTCGAGTCTCAAGCCTGAACTGCGCGAACCGCTGGTGACCATGTTCCAGGGCGTGTCCGAGAGCATGTTCAAAGTCACCCACATGATCATGAAGTACGCCCCTATCGGTGTATTCGCGCTGATCGCGGTGACGGTCGCCAACTTCGGCTTCGCCTCGCTGCTGCCGCTGGCCAAGCTGGTGATCCTGGTTTACGTCGCGATCCTGTTCTTCGCCTTCGCGGTCCTGGGTTTGATCGCACGCCTGTTTGGCTTCTCGATCCTCAAGCTGATCCGCATCTTCAAAGATGAGTTGGTATTGGCTTACTCCACCGCCAGCTCCGAAACCGTGCTGCCGCGTGTGATCGAGAAGATGGAAGCCTACGGCGCGCCGAAAGCGATCTGCAGCTTCGTGGTGCCGACCGGCTATTCGTTCAACCTCGACGGTTCGACCCTGTACCAGAGCATCGCGGCCATCTTCATTGCCCAGCTGTATGGCATCGACCTGTCGATCGGCCAGCAACTGATGCTGGTACTGACCCTGATGGTGACCTCCAAAGGTATCGCCGGCGTGCCGGGCGTGTCCTTCGTGGTGTTGTTGGCGACGCTGGGCAGCGTGGGCATCCCACTGGAAGGCTTGGCGTTTATCGCCGGTGTCGACCGTGTGATGGACATGGCGCGTACCGCCCTGAACGTGATCGGCAATGCCTTGGCCGTACTGGTTATCTCCCGTTGGGAAGGCATGTACGACGACGCCAAGGGCGAGCGCTACTGGAATTCCCTGCCGCACTGGCGCAGCAAGGAAGCCCTGCCTACGGCACAAGCCACCCGTAGCTGATTGCAGATTGATCGAAAACAAACCCCGGAGAATTCCGGGGTTTGTCGTTTCTGCCAGCCCCGTTATCATTCGCCCCATCTTTCGGGGGATTTATCTGATGCTCAATGGCCTGTGGCTTGGCTTCTTTGTCGTGGCAATGGTGTCAGCGCTGGCGCAATGGCTGGTGGGCGGTAACGCCGGGATCTTCGCGGCGATGGTCGAAAGCATTTTCGCCATGGCCAAATTATCGGTGGAAGTCATGGTGCTGCTGTTCGGTACCCTGACGTTATGGCTGGGCTTTCTGCGGATCGCCGAAAAAGCCGGGATCGTCGATTGGCTGGCCAAGGCCCTCGGCCCGCTGTTTCGCCGCCTGATGCCGGAAGTGCCCGCCGGGCACCCCGCGATCGGTTTGATCACCCTCAACTTTGCCGCCAACGGCCTGGGCCTGGACAACGCCGCCACGCCCATCGGCCTGAAAGCCATGAAGGCGCTGCAAGAGCTCAACCCCATCCCCAATACGGCGACCAACGCTCAGATCCTGTTCCTGGTGCTCAACGCGTCCTCGCTGACGCTGTTGCCGGTGACCATCTTCATGTACCGCGCCCAGCAAGGCGCTGCGGACCCGACGCTGGTGTTCCTGCCGATCCTGCTGGCCACCAGCGCCTCGACGCTGGTGGGCCTGCTGTCGGTGGCGGTGATGCAGCGCCTGCGTTTGTGGGACCCGGTGGTGCTGGCCTATCTGATCCCCGGCGCGCTGGTACTGGGCGGCTTCATGGCGCTGCTGGCGACCCTGTCTGCCACAGCGCTGGCCGGTTTGTCGTCGATCCTGGGCAACCTCACGCTGTTTGGCTTGATCATGCTGTTTCTGGTGATCGGCGCGTTGCGCAAGGTCAAGGTGTACGAGGCATTCGTCGAAGGCGCCAAGGAAGGCTTCGACGTAGCCAAGAACCTACTGCCCTATCTGGTGGCGATGCTGTGTGCGGTTGGCGTGTTGCGTGCCTCGGGCGCCTTGGAGTTCGGCCTGGAAGGGATTCGCCATGTGGTGGCCTGGACTGGCCTGGATACGCGCTTTGTCGACGCTCTGCCGACCGCAATGGTCAAGCCGTTCTCCGGCAGTGCGGCACGGGCGATGCTGATCGAGACCATGCAGACCCAGGGTGTGGACAGCTTTGCGGCGTTGGTGGCGGCGACGATACAGGGCAGTACTGAAACCACGTTTTATGTGCTGGCCGTGTACTTCGGCTCGGTAGGCATCCAGCGGGCGCGGCATGCGGTGGGATGTGCGTTGTTCGCGGAGTTTGCTGGTGTGGTCGCGGCTATTTCGGTGTGCTACTGGTTTTTTGGTTAAGGCCACAATCGTTATCGCAGGCAAGCCAGCTCCCACAGTTTGATGTGTGAACGCAGTAAAATGTGGGAGCTGGCTTGCCTGCGATGAGGCCTTCAAGGTTTCAGAGCGGTATTGCCCTGGCTGACTACCCAATCCACCACTTGCTTATTCAGCTGATCCCCAGCCTGGCCAAAAGCAGCCACCACCGCTGGCACCTTGGCGTCACTCATCGGCTGCCTCACTTCAAACCGGCGGCTGGCGATAATCCTTTGATCACGCCCACGCACCAATCGCGCGTCGAGACGAATCACCACCTCCACCGATTTGCCTCGATACTCACTCTGAAACGCCTGCAACTGCCCGCCCAGTTCATAGTCGGCTTGCAGGTTGGTCTCGTCGGTACTCAACAGCGTCACGCGCCCGTCGCGCTGGAAGCCATCCAGCAGGCGATTACGCAGCAGCACCGGCGCCGGGTCGCTCCAGCGTGAATTCGCGTAGTTGCTGATCAAGTTGCCATCTGGCACTACGGCGATGCGCGGGCTATCAAGAAACTCGCTGGTCTGCGGCTTGGTCACGCGCAGCGACCAACTCACCGGCGTGCCTTGGCTGGCCGGTTGGGCGGACGCCAGGCGGTACACGTCCGATGGGTCCGGCTTGGGCAGGATCGAGCACGCGCTGACCAGTGCCAGGGCCATGGGGACGATCATGTGGTAAGCACGCTTCATGGCGTGAACTCCTTGTTCTTGTCACTGCCCAGCAGGTAACCGCTGGGGTTGGCTTCCAGGCGGCGAGAGATGGCGCGCAGCGAGCCGAGGGTTTCACGCAGCTCGCGCACGGCTGGCGCCAGCTCGTTAAGGCCCTGCATGCCGCTGTTCACCGAGTCTTGGTTATTGGTCAGCAAGGTATTGATGGTGGCGGTGCTTTGCTCCAGGGATTTCATCGCCTGCTCGGCGCTGCCGAAGGCTTGCTTGCCTTGTTCACTGAGCAAACCATTGGCGCTGCGCATCAGCACGGTGGTTTGCTCCAGCGCCGCGCCCGCCTGTTTGCTCACCTGCATCAATTGCTGCATCACCACCTTGATGTCGCCGCGTTGCTCGGCAATGGCGCCGGTGGTTTGTTGCAGGTTATCCAAGGTGTTGCTCAGGCGTTCGACGTTTTCCCGCGAGAACAGGTGGTTGGCGTTGTGCAGCAGCAGGTTGACGCTGGTCATCAGGTCGTTGCTGTTATTGAGCAGGCGTGCGATAGGCGATGGCGACGCGATGATTTCCGGCAGGTTGCCGTCCTTGCCCTTGAGCTCCGGGCTCTGCGGGGTGCCCCCACTGAGCTGGATGATCGAGGTGCCGGTGATACCGGTCAGGGCCAGTTTGGCCTGGGTGTCTTCCTTGATTGGCGTTTGCCCGGCCAGGCGGATGCGCGCCAGGACGCGGCGTGGGTCTTTGGGGTCCAGACGCAGGCTGATGACATCGCCCACCTTGATGCCGCTGTACTGAACCGCACTGCCTTGGGACAGGCCGCTGACCGCTTCGTTGAAGATCACTTCGTAATCCTGGAAGGCGGTATCGACGCTGGACTTGGCCAGCCACAGGCCAAACAGCATCGCGCCGACCACCACAATTACGCTGAACAGTCCGATCATCACATGATGGGCTCGGGTTTCCATGTCATACCTCGTTGAGCGATTGAGCGGCATCCAATGCCGCGCGGCCCCGGGGGCCGTGGAAATATTCGTGAATCCAGGCGTCGTCCGTTTCCGACACGACATCGATGGCGTCGGCCACCAGCACTTTCTTCTGCGCCAGCACCGCCACACGGTCGGTGATGGTGTACAGCGTGTCGAGGTCGTGGGTGACCAGGAACACACTCAAGCCCAACGCATCGCGCAGGGTGAGGATCAGTTGGTCGAATTGCGCCGCGCCAATGGGGTCGAGACCGGCGGTGGGTTCGTCCAGGAACAGGATGTCCGGGTCCAAGGCCAGTGCGCGGGCCAGGGCGGCACGTTTGATCATGCCGCCGGATAACGAGGCCGGGTATTTGTCGGCCGCCGACAGCGGCAACCCCGCCAGGGCCAGCTTGACCGCCGCCAAGTGCTCGGCATCGGCGCGGCTGAGGCCGGCGTGCTCGATCAATGGCAGAGCCACGTTCTCGGTCACCGTCAGCGAGGAAAACAGCGCGCCCTTCTGGAACAGTACGCCAAAGCGGCGTTCTACCAGTGAGCGTTCATGTTCAGGCAGGCTCGGCAGGTTTTTGCCGAACACCCGTACTTCGCCTTCGCTGGGGCGCCGCAGGCCAACGATGCTGCGCAACAACACGGATTTACCGCTGCCAGAGCCCCCCACCACCGCCAGGATCTCGCCTTTGTACAAATCCAGGTCGAGGTTCTCATGCACGCTTTGGCTGCCAAAGCGATTGCACAAGCCACGCACTTCAATCACCGCCTCAGTGGGCGCACGGTGTAGACGACTCACCAGCCCATCTCCATGAAAAACATCGCCGCGACCGCATCCAGCACGATCACTACAAAGATCGATTGCACCACGCTCGATGTGGTGTGCGCGCCGACTGACTCGGCACTGCCGCTGACTTTGAAACCTTCCAGGCAGCCAATGGCCGCGATCAAAAAGGCAAAGATCGGCGCCTTCACCATGCCCACCAGAAAGTGCTGCACGCCAATGTCCGATTGCAGCAGCGAAAGAAACATCGCCGGCGAAATATCCAGGGCCACCGCACACACCACGCCACCGCCGACGATCCCCGAGAGCATCGCCAGGAAAGTCAGCATCGGCAACGCCACCAGCAGCGCCAGCACGCGCGGCAATACCAACAGCTCCATGGGGTCCAGGCCCAGGGTACGGATGGCGTCGATTTCTTCGTTGGCTTTCATGGAGCCGATTTGCGCGGTGAATGCACTGGCGGTACGGCCGGCGATGAGGATTGCGGTGAGCAACACGCCGAATTCACGCAGGAAGGAGAACGCCACCAGGTCCACGGTAAAGATCGTCGCGCCGAAGCTCTTGAGCACGGTGGCGCCAAGGAAGGCCACGACGGCGCCGACCAGAAAGGTCAGCAGTGCGACGATAGGCGCCGCATCCAGGCCCGTCTGTTCGATGTGGGCGACCATGGGCGTCAGGCGCCAGCGCTTGGGCCGCCAAATACCGCGGGCGAAGGTTTCGAGGATCAGGCCGATAAAGCCCAACAGCTTCATTGCGTCTTGCCAGACCGTGTCTACTGCGCGGCCGATGCGAGCCAACACTTGAATGCCGGCGGCCTCTTCCGGCTCTTTGATCGGTACGCAAAAGTCATTCAGGGAGCGGTAGACGGTCTTGAGCAGGGCACGGTCGGCGGCTGCCAGGGTGCAGTCAGTTTGTTCGGCAGAATGTTCGATGCGCGCAGGGCCCAGCAGCTCCACCAGCAGCGAGGCGCCGGCGGTATCCAGCGCACCGAGGCCGTTGAGGTCAATGGGGGCGCCGGCGTCATATTGGCCGTCGAGTGTGGCCGACAGCTTCTTCAGGTGGGCATAGTGGGCCAGCGTCCAGTCGCCGGTAATCCGTAGCGAAGGCGGGGTGCTGGACGTATCAAGATGGGCCGCGCCGGCCGTCGTGCGAGTGGTCATAAGCTCCGAGCTTGTTTGGCTATCCACAATTGCTACGTAATAGCACGATCCGGCTTACTTTGGGTTGTCCGCTTGTGCTGTGTCTATCACCTTGAAACGCAGAACGCCGATGACCTGGCCGTCTTCGGTGAGCACCTGCACTTGCCAGCGCCCCACGGCGTCACCCGGGAAATTCTGCTTGTGGGTCCAGGCGCGATAGCCCTCCTTGCGCCCACCATGGATGTCCAGGGCAATGCGGTCGACTTCCTGGCCGTTGAATTTCCACACATGGTAGATCCGCTCATCCAGCCCGCGTGGTGCGTTGATGGCGGTGTACGCATACAGCCCACCGCTGCGCAATTGGGCGGCGGTGACTTGCTTGAGGTCGTCGCCCGGCGTACGGTCTTGCAGTTGGGTGCTGATGGCGACTTCGGTCATCCACAGGGTGGCAGGCGGTACCCAGCTGCGCAGGAACCAGCCGGCGCAGCCGATGGCGGCCGTTACCCCCAGCAGCATCGCCCAGCCCTTGAGGCTACGCAGCGGCAGGCTGACGGCCAGGCTCGGGATCGACAGGACCATGGCCACGCCCAACGCCAGTTTGTAACTCTGGGCGGTGGTCAGGTGCATGATGATCGGCAGTGCGGTCAGCAACGCGGCGAATAGGGTCAGGGTGTGCAGGGCCAGGAACAGCGAGCGTTTGGGCGCCAGCCATTTGTAATACAGCGGGTCGATGATCGACACCAGCGCCGCTGCGCCGAGCAGGCCAGTGAACAACGATTGGCCGCTGTTCCAGGCGGTGGTGACGAAAAAGAACGGCAGGACGAAAAACAGACTTTCCTGGTGGATCATCTGGGTGGCGTAGCGCAGCAGCGGTTCGGGGATCTCGCGATTGAAGACTTTGGTGAACAGTTGCGTAAAGCTGTTCTCCAGCATCAGCCACAACCAGCTCACCAGCATGATCACCGCGATCCAGCTGGCCATGCCCTGCTGGCGGTCTACCAGGATGAAGCTGCCCACCCCCGAGATGAAACCGCCGAGTGCGATCACCCCTGGGTAGCGCTTGATCAGTTCTATAACGCGCTGGATGAGGGGCGGCAAGTTCGGCATGGGCGGTTCACTGGTTGTGGGAAAAATCTCAGACAGAATAACGCCTTGGCCCGATATTCTGCGCCTCATTACTCAACAGGTTTGCGATAAAGCCTCAGGCCGATCAAACCAAGGATGATCAGGCCCAGTACGCCCGCACCGATCCAGGTCAAGGCGTCATAACTCAACAGCGGTTTTTCGATGCGCCAGTAGCCCGGCTGCTGGAACGCTTCGCGCATGGCCTGGTTGGTTTGCGCCAGGCTCACGGCCTTGATGCGTTTGACCGGGTCGCTGAAACGTCCATTGGAATAGTCGCCGGCCGCACTCCAGTAATAGTCGGCCAGTGCGCTGTTGCCTTGCACTGCCCAGGCTTGGCGGGCAATGGCGGCTTGTTGCAGGCGTGTGAATACCGTTGGGTCGAGGCCATCCTTGAGCAACTGGGCCTTGAGGTCTTGCAAGACCTGCTCGGCTTCAGGGAGGTTTTCTCGCTCAAGGTCGGCATTCAGGCTGAGGAACCCAACGCCGCCGAGCACTTCGCGTTCCACCCACGGGCCGTAGGACAAACCGTGCTTGAGGCGCAGTTGCCGGTAAAGCGCCCAGTCGAGGTAGTCCTTGAGCAGGTTGTAGGTTTCATCGTGCTGGTCGTCCAGCACAGGCTCTGGGAACAGCCAGTGCAGCTTGGCGCCATCGCCCACCCAGCCGCGGATCAGGTCGCGGTGGCTGGCGGCGGTATGCTGGATTTCCGGGAGGGGGCGATGTTCGCTCGGCTCCACTGGGTCGAGTTGACCATAGGTGCGTTCCAGGTAGGCGGGCAGCAGTTTGTCGAGATCGCCGACGACGATCAGGGTCATGTTGTTCGGCGCGTACCATTCTTTGCGCAGCTTCTCCAACTGGTCGCGGGTGAGGTGGCTGACCTCGGCGCGTTCGGCGCACTTGAGGCCCAACTCCACGGCCAATTGGTTACTGGCGCTGTGACCGAGGTCCTGGCGATCCAGCAGGCGTTGCAAGTGTGAGTAATGGCCGCCGTCTTCGCGCTCCACCACCTGTTTGGCGGCGTTGATATGAGCGTCGGTCAGTTGCGTGCGCGTGAGGATTGCCAGCAGCAGGTCCAGTACTTTGCGTTGGTTCTGCGCGGGCGCCTCGATCACGAAGGTAGTGTCGGCGTTGCTGGTGTAGGCGTTCCACTCGCCGCCCAGGGCTTGCATGCGGTCTTCGAGGTCGCCTTCGCCGCCGCTGTCGATACCGCTGAACAGCAAGTGCTCGAACAAGTGCGGCAGTTCTTTTTCTTCGCAACCGAAGTCGTCCAGGCCCACCCCAACCACCAGGCGAATAGCCACGTGCCCGCGCTCGGTGCCCGGTTTGAGCAGCAGTTGCAGGCCGTTGGGCAAGGTGTAGCCCTCGACTTGCAGGCGGTCAAAGGCAAAGGTGTGTACCGAGCCCAAGAGCAGGCAGGCGAGTAACAGGCGACGCATAACAAGCTTCCTGGCGAATGAGGTCCATTGTTAACTGACTTCGCTCGCGGGCGTACGTTCAGGGCGAATGGGTGATGTCGGCAATACTTTCTGCAGAGAGCGCGCCGGTGTCGGACGTTTCCAACACTACATAAGCACTGCTGCAAAACAACGAGTTCAAGCGTTTCATGTCGGCAATCAGTTCCAGATGCAGGGAGCTGGTTTCCAGGCTCTGCACGATCTTGCGCTGCAGGCGGCTGACATGGGCGTGGGCCAGGCGGCGTTCCTGGGCGCGGAAGCGGCGCTTTTCGCGCAGTAATTGGCGGGCGCTTTCCGGGTCGCCGCTGAGAAACACCGACAGGCCCAGGCGCAGGTTGGCGATCAACTGGCTGTGCAGGCCACTGAGTTCCTCCAGGCCCACTTCGGAAAATTGCCGGCGTTGCGAAGTCTTCTGTTGCTGGACTTTGCGCAGCATGCGTTCGATCAGGTCACCGGCCAATTTCAAGTTGATCGATAGCTCGATGATTTCGGCCCAGCGGCGGTTGTCCTGTTCACTCAGGTCTTCACGGGGCATTTGCGCCAGGTAGAGTTTGATCGCGCTGTAGAGCGCTTCGACATCATCGCTCAGGCTGCGCATTTCTTGGGTAACGGCGGTTTGATTGCCGCGCAGCACTTCCTGCATCGAAGTGAGCATATTGTCGATCAAGTCACCCAGGCGCAGGGTTTCGCGGGCGGCGTTCGCCAGGGCCAGGCTTGGGGTATTCAATGAGGCCAGGTCCAGATGGCGTGGCTTGGCCTTGCCATTGGTTTCGGGGCGTTCCGGCAGCAGCCATTCGCACAGGCGTGCCATGGGCCCGATGGTGGGTAACAGGATCAGGCAGCGGCTGACGTTGTAGAGCAGGTGGAAGGTGATGACCATGCCCTGGACGCTGTAGTCCAGGCCGTCCATCCAGCCTACGAGCGGGTCGAGCACCGGAATGATCAGCAACAGACCGATCAATTTGTACAACAGGCTGCCCAGGGCCACTTGACGACCGGCAGTGTTTTGCATGCTGGTGCTGAGAAAAGCCAGTACACCGCTGCCGATGTTGGCGCCGATCACCAAGCCGATGGCCACGTGCAAGCCGATCACGCCGGCACCGGCCAGGGTGGCCGTGAGCAACACCGCAGCAAGGCTGGAGTAGGAAATCATGGCGAACAGCGCGCCCACCAGGGCGTCCAGCAAGATATCGCCGGTCAGCGAAGCGAAGATGACTTTGACGCCCTGGGCATGGGTAATGGGCCCGGCGGCTTCGACGATCAACTGCAGCGCGAGGATGATCAGGCCCAGGCCGATTCCGACCCGGCCCAGCTGCCCTGCTCGCGTCTGCTTGCGCGACAGGAAGAAAATCACCCCGAGGAAGATCAGCAGCGGCGACAGCCAGGACAAATCGAACGTCAGCACCCGCGCCATCAAGGCCGTGCCGACGTCTGCGCCAAGCATGGTGGCCAAGGCCGGCGTGAGGCTCATCAGCCCTTGGCCGACAAACGAAGTCACCAGCATCGCGGTGGCGTTACTGCTTTGCACCATGGCCGTCACCAGGATACCGGCGACAAATGCCAGCCAGCGCTTGGACATGTTCTGCCCGATGACTTGGCGCAAATTGGAACCGTAGACCCGCAGGATGCCGGTTCGGACGATATGCGTGCCCCAGATAAGCAGGGTCACGGCGGAAAGCAGATTGAGCAAGGTCAGCATGCTCGGCCCCCCGTGTGGGTGCGCTCCAGCAGGAGCGAAGGAAAGTTACCGCGTGCCGCTCTACGTCTTGTACCTAAGCTGTAGTTGGCGAATGGGCTCTGCGCCAGCATCGCATAGCTAAACTCGGGATTGAAACAAAACTGTCATGAAGATCGTTCCCCACGCTCGGCGTGGGAACGCATCCTGTGACGCTCTGCGTCACTTTGCGGACGCGGAGCGTCCGAGAGGGCATTCCCACGCGGAGCGTGGGAACGATCACTCGCGGGTCAAATTTACTGACCCGGAATGTCCTTGCGCAGTTTCACCGGGTCCTGCTGTTTCTTCTTTTTCGCGATGGCGGTACGCATCTTGATGTTCACCGCTTCCACCGCCAGCGAGAACGCCATGGCGAAGTAGACGTAGCCTTTTGGCACGTGTACGTCGAAGGATTCAGCGATCAGCACGGTACCCACTACCAGCAGGAACGACAGCGCCAGCATTTTCAGCGACGGGTGCTTGTCGATGAACTCGCTGATAGTGCCGGCAGCCAGCATCATCACCAATACCGCAACGACGATGGCGGCAACCATCACCGGCACGTGGGAAACCATGCCGACGGCGGTAATCACCGAGTCCAGGGAGAACACGATGTCGATGATGGCGATCTGGATAATGGTGTAGATGAACTTGCCACCGGCGCCTTTGGGCTCGTCTTGGGTTTCATCTTCACCTTCCAGCGCGTGGTACATCTCCTGGGAGCTTTTCCACAGCAGGAACAGGCCACCGAAGAACAGGATCAGGTCACGACCGGAGATGCCCTGGCCAAACACCACGAACAGGTCGGCGGTCAGTTGCATGACCCAGGTGATCGACAGCAGCAACAGGATGCGCGTGACCATGGCCAACGCCAGGCCGAAGATCCGAGTGCGTGCCTGCATATGCTTGGGCATGCGGCTGACCAGGATCGAAATCATGATGATGTTATCGATGCCCAGGACGATCTCAAGGGCCGTCAGGGTGAAGAAGGCAATCCAGATTTCCGGATTGGTCAGCCATTCCATGTGTATTCCTTTGAGCAAGTGTTAACCGCGCAAGCTGTAGCGCCGCGCGGTGAGTGAGTCGGTACGATTATAGAGTGCTGAACAGCGGAAAAATCCCCATCAGCAATGCGGCGAACATTATGCACAGGCACACCAACACTGCCCACTTGAGCGTGAAGCGCTGGTGATCGCCGAATTCGATACCCGCCAGAGCAACCAGCAAGTACGTCGAGGGTACCAGTGGGCTGAGCAAATGCACGGGTTGCCCGACGATCGACGCCCGCGCCATTTCCACCGCGGTGATGCCGTAATGGCTGGCAGCTTCGGCCAGTACCGGTAGTACGCCGTAGTAGAACGCATCGTTGGACATGAAGAAGGTGAACGGCATGCTCACCAGCGCGGTGATCACCGCCAGGTAAGGGCCCATCGCTTCTGGGATGACCGCCAACAGGCTCTTGGACATGGCGTCGACCATGCCGGTGCCCGACAGGATGCCTGTGAAAATACCGGCGGCGAAGATCAAGCCCACCACCGCCAATACGCTACCGGCGTGAGCCGCGACGCGGTCTTTCTGCTGCTGCAGGCACGGGTAGTTGACGATCATGGCGATACTGAACGCCACCATGAACAGCACCGGCAGCGGCAACAGGCCGGCAATCAGGGTGCACATCAACGCCAGGGTCAGGGCGCCGTTGAACCAGATCAATTTCGGCCGGCGGGCGTCGGGGAATTGCGACACGCTGATTTCGCTGTGGTCGATCTCGTCGCCCTGCAGGTGCAGTTCACCCAGGCGCGCACGTTCGCGCTTGCCGTACATGTAGGCAATCACCAGGATCGCCACCACACCGGCGGCCATGGCCGGGATCATCGGTACGAAGATGTCCGACGGGTCTACATGCAGCGCACTGGCGGCGCGCGCCGTCGGGCCGCCCCAGGGGGTCATGTTCATCACGCCACCGGCGAGAATGATCAGGCCGGCCATGATCCTTGGGCTCATGCCGATGCGCTGGTACAGCGGCAGCATGGCCGCGACGCAGATCATGTAGGTGGTGGCACCGTCACCGTCCAGGGACACCACCAGGGCCAGCACGGCGGTGCCGACCGACACCTTGAGCGGGTCGCCCTTGACCATCTTGAGGATCTTGCGCACGGCCGGGTCGAACAGGCCGGAGTCGATCATCAAGGCAAAATAAAGGATGGCGAACATCAGCATCACGCCGGTCGGCGCAAGCTTGGTGATGCCTTCGAGCATCATCGGGCCGATCTTCGGTGCGAAACCGCCGAACAGCGCGAACAGGATCGGCACGATGATCAAGGCGATCAGCGCGGACAGGCGCTTGGTCATGATCAGGAACATGAACGTGATGACCATGGCAAAGCCAAGGAAAGTCAGCATAGGAATACTCCAGGCGTAGCGCGGCTAGGGAATGGCGGACCGAGTGGCGGTCAGCGCAGAACGAAAGGCACGAGGCGTACGGGTGGAGTCGGAGCGAACAGGCGGGTACGAGCGGACATCGGGAATCACCATTGTTGTTGTTAACAGCCGGTCTGTTGCCGGCAGTGAGGGCGATCCTAGACGGGGAAGCTTTCAGCCAGCTTTCGCTGAGAAAACAGCTGATGAAGGGCAGGCATCATTCTTCAGTTTGGTGCAGAACAAAATGTGGGGGCTGGCTTGCCTGCGATGGCGGTGTATCAGCCAACATCTCTTATGGCTGTGACACCGCCATCGCAGGCAAGCCAGCTCCCACATTTGGATAGTGGTCGCTGCCAGACTATCAGGGTAGTTCCAGGCCGCCGGCGGCTTTGTGCAAGGCCCGCAAATGCTCACCCACCTGCTTGAGGTTGGCTTCACAGGCGGCAATCTCGGCGGCGCGGGATGGATCGAGCAGCGCCCTCACCTCTTTATCCAGCTCGCCGGTCAACGACTGCAACTGCTTCTGGCGTTCGGCGCTCTCCGATTCCAGGCGCTTGGCTTCCGAAGGTTGCGGCAGGCCATAACCCCCACTGTCCAGCAACTCGGCCGGGCGACTCAGGAAGCCGCTGTTGGCGAGAATTTGCTGCAGCGTGTTGTTGGCTTTCTCCATGCCGCCGTATTTCAGCTCGCGGGCATTGAGGTAGCGTTGTTTGACCTCATCTTGGGCGAGCATCAGTTGTTTGCGATAGCTGGCCTGCTCCAGCAGCAACAGCGCGGCGCTGGTGCGCAGGTCGGCCTGGCTGAACCATTGGCGACGCGCTTGCGCATCCAGGGACAACCAGTCTTCGACCTGGGTCTGCTTGATCGGCAGTTGCTTGCGCAGCACATCGAACATGGCCTGGTAGCGCTCGCGGAACGAGTCGAAGTGATACCCCAGCCGCAGTGCCTCGCGCTTGTCATTCAATACGCTGGTATCGGCCAGGCCGCGGGCGCTGAGCACTTCCAGCAAACCGTTGGGGGTGATGTTGTCCAGGCCGGTCAATTGCGGGTTGGCGCTGCCGCTGCGCAACAGTTTCAGGCTTTCGACCGCACAGTTGTTGGAGATAAAGAAGTAGTTGCCGTCATAGCTCCAGTGCATCTCAGCCGCATGTTCGACGGTGTCGTTGATTTCCTGGCGGCTGAGCTTCAGCGGCACCGACGCCAGGCCACGCAGTTCGGTCTTGGTGTACTCATCGATGACCTGGGCCAGCGGCAGTACGAACAGCCGCGACGGGTATTTGCCCACCAGGCCATCCCAGCTCGACAGCTGGACGTCACCGACGAAGGCGCGGTAAGACAAGACCAGGTGCCGGTCCAGATCTAGCCGGCAATCCGGGCCACGCGGGCGGCCCGGCGCACAAATCACCAGGCGCAACATGCTATGGCCCCAACGGCTCACCAGGTTCTGGTTGGCTTCGGCAAGCAGATAGTCGATTTCATACACGCGCTCCGGATCGATCTGGCCCAGGGGCGTCTTGGCGAAATCGTTGCCCGCGTTCAGGAAGGCATAGGTACTGGCGCAGGTGTCCTGTTCAGGCGGGGCCCAGCCGAAGTGATCCTTGTAATAACGGAACAGCGCGGGGCGGCGACAGGCGTAGCTGGGGTCCAGGAGGAAATACTCCATGTTGACCGCCACGAACTCCAGCGGGCTGGTGGTTTCGTAGATGTCCGGACTGCGCACCACCTGATGGTTGTGCTGCTCACGCTCTCCGCGCCGACCCACATATTGTGGCCAGCCGGCAAGATCCAACAGGCGTGGGTCGTCACTGAGGGTAAAGCGGCGGTCGTTCTGGCCACGGCACTGGTCGGGCAAGCCGATCAAACCGGTGATGTTGTTCTGACGGCTGCAGCGCTGGATCAGCGTGCGCTCGTCCTGGGACCACAGGCGCGCACGGTCATAGATGTGGGTCAGTTCATGCAGCACGGTGGCGAGCATTTCCCGGCGCACAGTACCGTGGGGGCGATTGGTTTTCTGGGTGGCGGCGCTGCCGTCAGTCAGGCTGGCGAGCAGGTTCTGGTTGAGGTCCAACTCGGACACCAGGGACGCCTGGCCGTAGGCGTTGTCAGGCATCTTGTCGGTCCAGCCGACATCAATACGTCGGTCCAATTGCTCGACAAAGCGCGGCGGCAAGGAGCGCAGCGCTTCATCCAGCAATGCCTGGCTGGCCTGCTGTTCGGCCGGGCTCAAGCCTTCGGTCTTGAGCCGCAGTTGCAGGCCGGCCTGGGCCGTACTCGCGCACAGCAGCACGGCCCCGGCCAGGAGCCAGGTTTTGAGGCGCCTCACAGAGCGAGGATAGCTTCTGCGAGGGTCTGGTCGCTGGCATCACGGGCTTCTGGCACGCGGGTGCGAAGGGTATCGAACGCGGCTTCCAGTTGGGCGCCACGGATCTCGCCATTGGTAGCGACGAAACTGGCGGCGTCATCGTGGGCTTCGCGCACGATCTTGGAGTCGCGGATGGAGGTGGTGGTGTCCGAGGTGAAATCAATGGTGCGCGCCGAGGCTCGCACGACGATGTTGCTGGTGGCCTTCAAGGTTTGCGCCTGGGCGACATCGGCCAAAAACAGCAGGCCGAGGGCGGCGACGATCAGCGGGCTACGCATGGGGTGACTCCAATGACAAAGATAGAAATACAATGATGATTATTGGACGAGAATTGCTTGCGCCAGTTCAAGGTCGCTTGCATGAAGTTTTGGCTGGGTGCGGCGCAGATAGTCCAGCGCGGACTCCAGGCGTGCGCCCCGCCATTGGCCGTCAGTGGCAATGAAAGCGGCAGCATCGTCCCGAGCGGCCAGGACCAACTTATTGTCGAACGGCGCAGAGGTCACTTTGCTGGTGGCATACACGCTGACAACAGTGCTCTGTGTGGACACATCCAACGCTGAAGCCAGGGGTGACCAGCAGGCGCAAAACAGAACAGGAACACTCAATGAACGGTATGAAAAAGCCATGGGACTCTACAACTGAAAGCGAGCGCCAAGGCTAGCGCAACGGCCGGGCGAGAGCCAGCGCCGAGCCATCCGGGAGCGGCGGGCGCTCCCGTCTGGTTGCCGTGGATCAGATAGCCAGGATGGCCTGTGCCAGCTGTGCATCGGTAGCGGTATTCAATTGCGGCGCTTGTTGGCGGATCTGGGCCAGGGCGCTTTCCAGTTTCACGCCACGGATGGCGCCTTCGCTGGCGACAAAGCTGGCGGCGTCGTCACGGGCGGCTTGTACGACCTTGTTGTCGCGCAGGGATGAAGTGGCATCAGACGTGGCATCGGAGGTTGCCTTCAGAGCGCCGACGATCGAGTCGGTCGTCATGATCAGGCTGCTCGCGTTGGCATTGGCAGCCAGGGTCAGCACAGCGGCAGTGCACAGCAGGCGAAGACGGGACATGGGGTAACTCCTGTAGACGAATAATAAGGTGGCGCGAAACGGCCACAATGAAACGGACTGGGACTGTCGAGCATCAGACGCACGCTCTACAGGGTTCGCCACGTGGTGAGTGGATATTAGGCGTGTGCCGGGCTATTCGGAAGCCTGCAATTAAACTGTGCCTGTCATATTTTCTTAATTTAAAACTGTACCTGTGTGCTTGGATTGAGTCATTTCAATACGCAATCACCGATACGACAAAGCCCGCCTCCGGTTACCCGGGGCGGGCTTTGCTTTGACAAATCAGGGTGCTGGCAGTGGACCCGTGAGGTCAGGGCCAGCGGGCGCCACTTAGCGCCAGAACGGCTTGCTCAGCTCTTCGTAGCGTTGAGCTTCGCTGATACCGGCGTCAGCCAGCAGACGCGAATCCAGGCGAGCCAGTTGGTGGCGGCTGGAGATGCGGCGCTGCCACAACATCAGGTTGGCGAGAACGCGCAAAGGCAGGGAAGCCTGGGTGTTTACAGCTTTTTCTTCGAAGAACAGTTCGGAACTGAGTGTACGTTCCATGATGACATCCTTCCGCTTGTGGCGGGATTAGGTAGTGGTTTAACTGATGCCAATGATCCTCTTCCGAGGCAAGACTCTCTAGATACAGTTCACCTGTATTGTGAGAGGCCAGTTAACTGTTTAACGAGGCTGTACGGTACGAAATTGGGGCAACTGTACCTGTGCGCACTTAAAGGGTGCGAAATTGCTATTTTTGAGCATGGGTGTGGGATATTTCGGTAGGAAATGACCGGTACAGCAGTACAGTTTTTTCATAAGTGTGTGTGGGTTCACCGAGCTGATCAAACTGTCTTTGCATCAGCCCGGATCTGTACTCATCAAGCCTTGAGCATGTGCCCGGTTTCTTCCAGATTGATGTGCCAACTCAGTGCTTCGCGCAGGATGTGCGGCGTATGCCCGCCGATGGCGCAGGCCGCATCGAAATAAGTGTTGAGCGCATCGCGATAGGCAGGATGCACGCAGTTATCGATGATGACCCGGGCGCGCTCCCGTGGCGCCAGGCCCCGCAGATCGGCAAGGCCTACTTCGGTGACGAGAATGTCCACGTCATGTTCGGTGTGGTCCACATGGCTGACCATCGGTACCACGCTGGAAATTGCGCCGCCCTTGGCAATGGACTTGGTGACGAAGATCGCCAGGTGCGCATTGCGGGCGAAATCCCCGGAGCCGCCGATGCCGTTCATCATCCGCGTGCCGCAGACGTGGGTGGAGTTGACGTTGCCGTAGATATCGAACTCCAGCGCGGTATTGATACCGATGATGCCCAGGCGCCGTACCACTTCAGGGTGGTTGGAAATTTCCTGCGGGCGCAGCACCAATTTGTTCTTGTAGTGCTCCAGGTTGCCGAACACATCGGCATTGCGTCGCTCCGACAAGGTAATCGAACTGCCGGAGGCAAAGCTCAGCTTGCCGGCGTCGATCAGGTCGAAGGTCGAATCCTGCAACACTTCCGAGTACATGGTCAGGTCTTCGAACGGCGACTCGATCAATCCGCACATCACTGCGTTGGCAATATTGCCGATGCCGGCTTGCAGCGGGCCGAGTTTGTTGGTCATGCGCCCGGCATCGACTTCTTGCTTGAGGAAGTTGATCAGGTGATTGGCGATGCCTTGGGTGTCGCTGTCAGGCGGCGTTACCGTAGAGGCGGAGTCCGCCTGGTTGGTGATGACGATGGCGACGATCTTCTCGGGCGGGATCGGAATCGCGGTGCTGCCAATACGGTCGTCGACTTTCACCAGCGGGATTGGCGTGCGCGTCGGCCGGTAAGTCGGGATGTAGATGTCGTGCAGCCCTTCCAGGTTCGGGTTGTGCGCCAGGTTGATCTCGACGATCACCTGTTTGGCAAAAATCGCGAAGCTGGCCGAGTTGCCTACGGAAGTGGTGGGCACGATATGCCCCTGCTCAGTGATCGCGACGGCTTCGATCACGGCGATGTCGGGCAATTTGAGCTGATTGTTGCGCAGTTGCTCGACGGTTTCCGACAGGTGCTGGTCGATAAACATCACCTCGCCGGCATTGATCGCCTTGCGCAGGGTGCTGTCGACTTGAAAGGGCATGCGTCGTGACAGTACGCCGGCTTCGGTCAACTGCTTGTCCAGGTCATTGCCCAGGCTGGCGCCGGTCATCAGCGTGATTTTGAGCGGCGAAGTCTTGGCGCGTTCGGCCAGGGCGTGGGGGACGGCCTTGGCTTCACCGGCACGGGTGAAGCCGCTCATGCCGACGGTCATGCCGTCCTCGATCAGTGCAGCGGCGTCTGCCGCGCTCATGACCTTGTTCAACAACGAAGGCAAGCGGATACGATCACGGTACATGAATTGTTATCTCTGGCTACGGAAAGCAAGGTGGGCAGTGTAGTGATTTCAAAAAGTTTCGGCCCGCTACCATGGTCGAATGCCAGGTCACGATTTAGAGCCTTTGGTCGGGTTTCATGTGTGTGCAAAGCGGGACGCGGAACATCCCGTTCCCACGCAGAACGGGGGAACCATAAAAAAACCCCAGCCTACGTGAGGCCAGGGTTTCGGGTATTGCGCTGGCGCAGTGTTATTCGACGGCTTTGACCATGTCTTCGATGACCTTCTTGGCATCACCGAACACCATCATGGTCTTGTCCAGGTAGAACAACTCGTTATCCAGGCCCGCATAGCCGCTGGCCATCGAGCGCTTGTTGACGATGATGGTCTTGGCCTTGAACGCCTCGAGGATCGGCATGCCGGCGATGGGTGAGTTCGGGTCGTTCTTGGCGGCCGGGTTGACCACGTCGTTGGCGCCCAATACCAGCACCACGTCGGCCTGGCCGAACTCGGAGTTGATGTCTTCCATCTCGAACACCTGGTCGTAAGGCACTTCGGCCTCGGCCAGCAATACGTTCATGTGCCCCGGCATACGGCCCGCCACCGGGTGGATCGCGTACTTTACGGTGACGCCGTGGTGGGTCAGCTTCTCAGTCAGCTCCTTGAGCGCGTGTTGTGCCCGCGCGACCGCAAGGCCGTAGCCTGGGACGATAATCACGGTGTCCGCGTTGGTCAGCAGGAAGGTGGCGTCATCAGCGGAGCCGGACTTCACCGGGCGTGCTTCTTTGGAGCCCGTCGCAGCGCCAGCATCCGGCGCATTGCCGAAACCGCCCAACAGCACATTAAAGAAGGAGCGGTTCATCGCCTTGCACATGATGTACGACAGGATCGCGCCGCTGGAGCCCACCAGGGAACCGGCGATGATCAGCATCGAGTTGTTCAGCGAGAAACCGATGCCCGCCGCTGCCCAGCCGGAATAGCTGTTGAGCATCGACACCACCACGGGCATGTCGGCGCCGCCAATCGGGATGATGATCAGCACACCCAGCACGAAGGCCAAGGCCAGCATCAGTGCAAATGCGCTGAGATTGCCGGTGAACATGAACGCCAGGCCCAGGCCCAGGGTTGCCAGGCCGAGTACCAGGTTCAGTTTGTGTTGGCCGCCGAACTGTACCGGTGCGCCCTGGAACAGGCGGAACTTGTACTTGCCCGACAGCTTGCCGAATGCGATCACCGAGCCGGAGAAGGTGATTGCACCGATAGCGGCACCGAGGAACAGTTCCAGGCGGTTACCGGCCGGTATCGAATCGCCCAAGTGCTTGACGATGCCCAGGGACTGCGGCTCGACCACGGCGGCAATGGCGATGAACACCGCTGCCAGGCCGATCATGCTGTGCATGAAGGCGACCAGCTCGGGCATCTTGGTCATTTCAACACGCTTGGCCATGATCGAGCCGGCGGTACCGCCAACCAATAGGCCAACGATGACGTAGCCGATACCGGCAGTCGCCAGTTCAGCCCCCAGCTTATAGATGAGGCCGACGGTAGTGAGTACCGCCAGCGCCATGCCGAGCATGCCGAACAGGTTGCCGCGCCGCGAAGTGGTCGGGTGCGAGAGGCCTTTGAGGGCCTGGATGAAACAGATCGACGCGATCAGGTAGAGCGTCGTCACGAGATTCATGCTCATTACTTGGGCGCCTCTTCTTTTACTTTCGGGGCTTTCTTCTTGAACATTTCAAGCATTCTGCGGGTGACCAGGAAGCCACCGAAGACATTTACCGCCGCCAGGGCCACGGCCAGTGTGCCCATGGTCTTGCCCAACGGGGTGACGGTCAGCGCGGCAGCCAGCATGGCGCCGACGATGACAATCGCGGAAATGGCGTTGGTCACGGCCATCAGCGGCGTGTGCAATGCGGGTGTTACGTTCCAGACCACGTGATAACCGACATAAATCGCCAGCACAAAGATGATCAGGTTGTAGATACCGGGGGAGATAAGCTCTTCCATCGTCTGAATCCCTGCTTAGGCGTTTTTGCGGATGACTTGGCCGTCGCGGCACATCAGGCACGCGGCGACGATGTCGTCTTCGAGGTTGATTTCAAACTGCCCTTCCTTGGTGAAAACCAGCTTCAGGAAGTCCAGCAGGTTGCGCGCATACAAGGCCGACGCATCGGCGGCGACAGCGCCCGCCAGGTTGGTCGGGCCGCAGATGATCACGCCGTTTTCCACCACGACCTGGTCGGCCACTGTCAGCGGGCAGTTGCCACCTTGGGCTGCAGCGAGGTCAATGACCACCGAGCCGGGTTTCATCTGCGCTACGGTATCGGCGCTGAGCAGGGTCGGAGCCTTGCGGCCCGGGATCAGGGCGGTGGTGATGACGATATCGGCCTGTTTGGCGCGTTCGTGCACGGCCAGGGTTTGGCGCTGCATCCAACTGGTGGGCATCGGGCGTGCGTAGCCCCCGACACCGACGGCGCATTCACGCTCTTCATCGGTTTCGTAGGGAACGTCGACAAACTTGGCGCCCAGGGATTCGATCTGCTCCTTAACCGCCGGGCGTACGTCGGACGCTTCGATCACCGCGCCCAGGCGCTTGGCCGTGGCGATGGCTTGCAGGCCCGCCACACCGGCGCCAAGGATCAGTACGCGTGCGGCTTTTACAGTGCCGGCAGCAGTCATCAGCATCGGCATGAAGCGCGGGTAGTGATGAGCGGCCAGCAACACGGCCTTGTAACCGGCGATGTTGGCTTGCGAAGACAGCACATCAAGGCTTTGAGCGCGTGACGTGCGCGGCGCGGCTTCCAGGGCGAAGGCGGTGATGCCGCGCTCGGCGAGCTTGGCGATGGTTTCGTTGCTGAACGGATTGAGCATGCCCACCAATACGGTGCCACTTTTGATCAGCGCAAGTTCGCTGTCGCTGGGGGCAACCACTTTGAGAATCAGCTCGGCGCCAAATGCGTCGTTGGCGCTGCCAATGGTAGCGCCTGCCGTTTCATAGGCACTGTCGACGATGCTGGCATTGATGCCTGCGCCGCTTTGTACAGTGACCTTATGGCCCTGGCCGATCAGCTTCTTGATGGTTTCCGGGGTGGCAGCCACCCGCGTTTCACCGGTCTGGGTTTCGAGAGGAACACCAATGTGCACGTCAAATCTCCTGCATGATCTTTTTGCTTTTGATCTTTTTGTAAAAAGGCCAGTGCACCGCGAGTGGCGCAACTGGGGCGGCCGATCAGCACGATCCCGCTGAAATGACAGCGGGGCGCGGCATTTTGCAGGCGAACTTTACGGCCATCAAGGGATTATGACGGGTGACGAAAAATTAACTACAAGTCACCCTGTGACTGATTGTCGCAACAGGCTGAAATAACCTCTTTAAATACAGGTCTTTAAAGGCGTTCAGGCGTTTTCGGTCCGTTTTTCCATTGCCAGTGTGAATAGTCGTGCATTGACCGGTAAGAGTCGCTACGAGCCATGAAATACATGGCTTTTAGCCTTATTTTTGGCTGACAAGTACAGTCTGTTTAAATGCGACATATACGTACATCTGTAGGCTCTTAATTTATTTGACTACAAAGTCAGTAATTGCGCTTTGTCCTTCATTTACTTGGGTTGTAGCGTCTTGACTGGTCGACCAGCCAGTCCCTGAATGCATGCAGAGAGGCCGATTCGACCTTTCTGTCAGGAATCATCAGGTAATAAGCCTTTTCGCTGGTCAGTGCTTCAGTGCTGGCGATTACCAATTGTTGCTCCTTCAGCTCCTGCTGGATGAGGAAAGGAGGGATCAGTGCGATGCCCATGTCATGTATGGCCGCTTGAGACAGCATCGAGAATAGCTCGTATCGAGGGCCTGTCATGTCGCGAGGGATGCTCAGTTGTTGGGCGTTGAACCATTGGCGCCAGGCGTAGGGGCGTGTGGTCTGCTGCAGCAGTGGCAGCTCGGCGATCTGTTGAGGGGTGAAGTGCGTGCGGTCGCCGAGTAAGCGCGGGCTGCAGACCGGTACTGGGTTTTCGCCCATCAGCCTGTGGGATTGCGTACCCGACCAATCGGCATCTCCGAAGTAGATCGCCGCATCGAACTCGGTATCGGCGAACAGGAAGGGGCGTGTGCGGTTCGTCAGGTTCACCGTGACTTCCGGGTGCTGATGTTGAAAGTCCTTCAGGCGTGGGATCAGCCACTGCGTGCCGAAGGTGGGCACCACCGCCAGTTCGATCACATTGGCGCCTTGCTGGCCCATTACCGACAAGGTGTCGCGCTCCACGGCGTCCAGCTGTGTTGCAACCCTACGGCTATAAGACAGCCCCGCCTCCGTCAGCTTCACGCCGCGGCGTGAGCGGCGAAACAGCTCGACACTCAAAAACTCCTCCAGGCTGGCGATCTGTCGGCAAATCGCGCCTTGGGTGATGGAAAGCTCCATTGCTGCCTTGGTGAAGCTCTCATGGCGGGCTGCTGCCTCAAAGCTGATGAGTGCGGTGGTACTGGGGATTTTCCGGCGCATGTACATTGCCCTCACAGATAAAGCGCATTTACGGGCTTTTTGAGTGTTACGAAGTGAGAAATTAGCACAGGCCTATGCAAAAACCTCGTTTGCCCTCTGCGCAGACCGCGCCTAGTCTGGATCCACGACTTCTGATTTTTTCGCGAGGACTTATTCATGGCTGGCAAGGCAAGCTTCAACTGGATCGATCCACTGCTGCTGGATCAACAGCTCACCGAAGAAGAGCGCATGGTGCGTGACAGCGCCGAGCAATTTGCGCAGGACAAGCTGGCTCCTCGTGTGCTCGAAGCCTTCCGCCATGAAAAGACAGACCCCGCTATTTTCCGTGAGATGGGCGAAACCGGTTTGCTGGGGGCAATGATCCCCGAGCAATACGGCGGCAGCGGGTTGAACTACGTCAGCTACGGTTTGATTGCTCGTGAGGTCGAGCGTGTCGACTCCGGCTATCGCTCGATGATGAGTGTGCAGTCTTCCCTGGTCATGGTGCCGATCAATGAGTTTGGTACCGAGGCGCAAAAACAGAAGTATTTGCCCAAACTGGCCTCTGGTGAATGGATCGGTTGCTTTGGGCTGACCGAGCCCAACCATGGTTCCGATCCGGGCGCGATGATTACCCGTGCACGCAAAGTGGATGGCGGCTACAGCCTGACCGGCGCGAAGATGTGGATCACCAACAGTCCGATTGCGGATGTGTTTGTGGTGTGGGGTAAAGACGATGCGGGAGATATCCGTGGCTTTGTCCTGGAAAAAGGCTGGAAAGGTCTGAGCGCTCCGGCTATCCACGGCAAGGTGGGGTTGCGGGCTTCCATTACCGGTGAAATCGTCATGGATAACGTATTTGTGCCGGAAGAAAATATCTTCCCGGATGTACGTGGTTTGAAAGGGCCGTTTACCTGCCTTAACTCGGCACGGTACGGGATCTCCTGGGGTGCGCTGGGGGCTGCTGAGTTCTGCTGGCATACCGCGCGCCAGTACACACTCGATCGCCAGCAGTTTGGTCGCCCATTGGCTGCCACTCAGCTGATCCAGAAGAAGCTGGCAGACATGCAGACCGAGATTACCTTGGCCCTGCAAGGTTGCCTGCGCCTGGGGCGGATGAAGGATGAGGGTACGGCGGCGGTGGAGATCACTTCGATCATGAAGCGTAACTCGTGTGGCAAGTCATTGGACATCGCACGCATGGCCCGGGACATGCTGGGCGGTAACGGCATCTCTGACGAGTTCGGGGTGGCACGCCACCTGGTCAACCTGGAAGTGGTCAACACCTATGAAGGGACCCATGACGTGCATGCCTTGATCCTGGGGCGCGCGCAAACCGGTCTTCAAGCGTTCTATTAATAGGAGCATGGGCATGGGCGCGCTTTCGCATCTGCGAGTGCTGGATTTGTCGAGAGTACTCGCGGGCCCTTGGTCCGGGCAGATTCTTGCAGACCTTGGGGCCGAGGTGATCAAAGTCGAAAGGCCGGGCAGCGGCGATGACACGCGCGCTTGGGGCCCTCCCTTCCTTAAGGATGCGGATGGCGAGAACACCAGTGAGGCGGCGTACTACCTATCGGCCAACCGTAATAAAGAGTCGGTGACCATCGACTTTACGCGACCGGAAGGGCAGAAGTTGGTACGCGACCTGGCTGCCAAGTCGGACATCCTGATCGAAAACTTCAAGGTGGGTGGCCTTGCGGCGTATGGGCTGGACTACGAATCCCTCAAAGAGGTTAACCCGGAGCTGATTTACTGCTCCATCACGGGGTTTGGCCAGACGGGCCCCTATGCGATGCGCGCCGGTTACGACTTCATGATCCAGGGTTTGGGTGGGCTCATGAGCCTGACGGGGCGGCCTGAAGGGGATGAAGGCGCCGGGCCGGTAAAGGTTGGCGTAGCCTTGACCGATATCTTGACCGGGCTTTATTCGACCGTGGCTATCCTGGCTGCGCTAGCTCATCGCGATCACGATGGTGGTGGGCAGCATATCGACATGGCGTTGCTGGATGTGCAGGTGGCTTGCCTGGCGAATCAGGCGATGAATTACCTGACAACCGGGGCGCCGCCGAAGCGCCTAGGGAATGCTCACCCTAATATCGTGCCTTATCAGGATTTTCCTACGGCCGATGGAGATTTCATTCTCACCGTAGGCAATGACGGGCAGTTCCGTAAATTCGCTGAAGTCGCGGGGCAACCACAATGGGCGGATGACGTGCGTTTCGCCACCAATCGCGCACGGGTGGCTAATCGCGCGGAGCTGATTCCCTTGATTCGCCAAGCGACGGTCTTCAAGACTACCGCTGAGTGGGTGTCGCAGCTGGAGCGAGTGGGCGTGCCGTGTGGGCCGATTAATGATCTGGCGCAGGTGTTTTCCGATCCTCAGGTCAAGGCGCGTGGCTTGGCGGTAGAGTTGCCTCATGCATTGGCGGGGATGGTGCCTCAGGTTGCGAGCCCGATACGCTTATCCAAGACGCCTGTAGAGTACCGGAGTGCGCCTCCTCTACTGGGCGAGCACACGCTTCAGGTGCTGCAAGGCGTTCTGGGGCTGGGAGCTGCTCATGTGGCTGCATTGAAGGAAGCAGGTGTTATTTAAGCTTTTCCTTCTATATAGATAGAAGCCCAGTGGAGGGCTGGTTGTTTTTTAACCGAAGCTAACTTATTGATAGAAAAGCGGAATTAAGAGTTGACGGCGAATTATATCTGTCTATAATTCGCCCCACTTCCGGCGCAGTCGAAACGGAAAACTCCTTGGCAAACAATGAGTTATGTGGTTTTCGACAGCGGGTTGCTTCAGTTCATCGAAGCCAAAAGGAAGTTGAAAAAGAGGTGTTGACAGCAGCGTGTAACGCTGTAGAATTCGCCTCCCGCTTACGAGAGATCGCAAGCGCAAGTGGTTGAAGTTGTTGAAGAAATCTTCGAAAACTTCTGAAAATAA